>JAGABT010000014.1 GCA_017614505.1 Selenomonadaceae bacterium
CGGCGTCCTGCTCAAGCGTCCAGCCTGCTCGTCGATTTTCTTGAGCATTGCCTCCATTTCTTCATGGGAAATGCCTTCGTTCTGCTGGTCGAAAAGTTCCTCCGCGAAAGTGTTATCCTTTTCGTGAACGCGCCCGCCGGTCTCGTGCATTATCTCGAACGGTGAAGTCGGCGTCGGCATCGTTCCAATTTTTACTGCCATTTTTATCACTCGCTTTCAACGCCCAAATTATAATTCACCGCTCTAATTTAGGCAAGAAAAAAGAGGCGCCCATGGACGGGCGCCCTTGTCCGCCAGGTCGCATGGATGCGACCGAAGCGGACGAGTTTTCTTTGCTACTTTCTTTGTCGGCACAAAGAAAGTAGATCCTTATCCAACGATTGACAGTCCGAAGTAAACAACCGCGCCCATGAAAATGACGAACGGCACGTAAATTTTAACAGCAAACGCCAGTAGCTGAGCGTCAGCGCCCTTGACGCCAATCGCGGCTGAACCAATCGCAATAGTCAGCGGCGAAATCATCTTGCCCGCGCAGGCGCCAGTAGCGTTAGCCGCCGCAACCCACGCCTGTCCCGTTTCCGTAGCGCCAATCGCCTGACTCGCCATAACCTGCAGTTTGCCGAACAAAACGCAGCTGGAAGTTGCCGAACCAGTAATGTACGTGCCTACCGAGCCAAGGAACGCCGCTATCGCCGGATACGCCGAGCCCGTCGCCGCAACCGCCGTGTCCGCTATCTGATTCGTCATTCCGCTGTAGCCCATAACCTTCGCCGTGGCGATAACCGCGATAATTGTAACCATTGTGAACTTCAAGTCGTTGACAGTGCGTCCCAGCAGCGCTAACATTTCGCCGAAACCTGCGCCCTGTTTTCCGCCCGCTATGAACGCCGCCAGCAAAATCAGAACGCCAGGCGTGTTAATCCAGACGAACGTGTACGGCGCGCCGCCCTCGCCCGTGTAAATCGGCACCGCTGACTTGAACTGCATTAAAAACGAATTTATCGGCGGCACCAGCTTGCTCGTGAACAGCAGGAAAATAAAAATCAGTATGAACGGCAGGCACGCGTTTATTCCCTTCGCCGCAGTGACCGTTGTTGCCGCCTGCGAAGGCATTGCAAATTCTGGGTCGTCAACTGGGAATTTCTTCGCAAGGAAAACGATTGTCCCCATTGTCAGGATTGCGCCCGCCACGACCGCCAGTTCCGGTCCTACGAACATCGACAGCGCCAGTTCCGGCAGTAAAAACGCTAAGCCCGCGCCGAGGCAAAACATCGTCATTCCGCGCAGACCTTTCATTCCGCCGCCGCTGACTATCGTTATCAGCCACGGGCAGAGCAAAGTTAAAACGCCCAGCTGAATCGAAGTGAACGTTGCCAGCTGTACCGTGTCAATCGCTGTGACGTTGCCCAAAGTTACCAGCGGTATTCCGATTGAGCCGTAAGCCGTCGGCACCGAGTTCGCGATTAAGCAGACTGAGACTGAAAGAATTGGATTGATCCCGATACCGGCGAGCATACCTGCGGGAACCGCAACCGCCGTGCCAAAGCCAGCCATGCCTTCCAGAAAGCCGCCGAAGCCCCACGCGATAAGCAATATCAGAACGCGCTTGTCGTGGCTGACGCTCGTCAGCATGTCCTTGATTGTGTCCATTGCCTTCGTGTGGAGCGTTAAATTATAAGTGAAAATTGCTGCTACGATAACCAGTAAGATTGGCCAGCACGCCAGTGCCAGACCTTCCAGACACGCCTCTATTGCGTAGTTGCTCTGCATTCCCCAGACGCCCATTCCGGCTCCCAGCGAAATTATCAGCGCGACGATACACGCCTTCCACGGCGCCATTTTTATCACGCTGAGCGCAAGCACCAGCCACAAAATTGGCGAAAGCGCAAGTAAAAACATCACAGTTGCATCGACCTCCCTTTGAACGCCGATTTCAGCCTTCAGTGCCTTTCACCGACGCCCGACTCCTATTTAACAACCAGAACGGGACAATTTGCTCGTTCAATTATATATTGACTAACCGAACCCATTAAAACGCCCTTGACAAAGCTCAAGCCGCGACTTCCCATAACAATCAAGTCGGCTTCAAGCGTTTCTTCGTAGTCCAGAATCGTAACGGCTGGCGCGCCGGTTTCCAGAATTTCTTCGTGAGAAATACCCTCCGGCACGGAATTTCCTGCGCGATTTAAAATTGTTCGACCGGCTTTGCGAACGGCGTCCATAATCGCGTGAGAGAGCGCCGCGTTTATCGCAACCTGATTGATATTGGCGACGTACAGAAAATGCAGTTCAGCGCCGTAAATTTCAGCCAGGGTTATCGCTTCGGCAACGGCTTTATCGGAAGTTTCGGAGCCGTCCACTGGAACCAGAATTTTTTTAATCAAAGCAAATCACCTGCCAAATTCATTTTCTATGCACGCCGTAAAAATCCTGCCGAAATATTCAACGGGAACGTGCCTATTTTTCAAAAAAAATATCGACGCGGCAAGGGTGTTTGTGATAAGATATATGCGTTTTATTTTGGAGGTGAATTTTCAATGGCGGATGATAACGGAAATTCTTCGCGCGGCGGTGGCAGTTCCGTCTGGCGCGGGATTAAAACCTTTCTGAAAATCATTCTTGGAATTTTAATTTTTATAGTAGTCATGGCTGCCGGCATTGGAATTGGATTTGTGACGGCGAACATGAACGCGCGTCCTGACATTGCGGGCGAAATTGTCCCGCAGGCGTCGTCGCAGATTTACGACTCTGCCGGAAATGAAATTGCCAACATTCACGCGGCGGAAAATCGTATGCCGGTCAAGATTGAGCAGATTCCGACAGCACTTCAGCGCGCCTTCATTGCTATCGAGGACAACCGCTTTTACGAGCACAACGGCATTGACCCGCGCGGTTTAGCCCGTGCCGTCTACTCAAATATTTCCAAGCACGAAATTGCCGAGGGCGGCTCCACTATCACCCAGCAGCTGGCGAAAAATGCGTACCTCACGCAGGAACGCACAATCAAGCGCAAGATTCAGGAAGTTTTCCTCGCGCTCCAGCTGGAGAAGCAGTATACCAAGCAGGAAATTCTGGAATTTTATCTGAACCAGATTTACTTTGGGCGCGGCGCTTACGGCGTGCAGGCGGCGGCTAAAACTTACTTCAACAAGAACGTTGAAGATTTGAACCTGTCCGAATGCGCGCTCCTCGCCGGTATTCCAAAGAGTCCGAATTACTATTCGCCGTTCAATGACATGCAGGCGGCGATTGAGCGCAGAAATTTGGTACTCGACCAGATGGTTAAGTACCACTACATCACGCGCGACGCCGCTACCGAGGCGAAAAATACTGAGATTGTCTTAGCGCAGCCCGACCGCCCTGAGGAGCAGAAAGACGCCGAGTACTTCATTTCCTACGTCACGCAGCAGATGATTGAGAAATTCGGCGAGGACGCTGTGTACAAGGAAGGCTTGAAGATTTACACGACGATTGATTTGGAAATGCAGCGCATGGCTGAACAGGCGATTGCTGACAATCTGCCGACGGACTACACCGACGCCAACGGTATTCAGCAGCCCCAGTGCGCTATCGTGGCGATTGAGCCGACTACCGGCTACGTTCGCGTTATGGTTGGCGGACGCGGTACCGACCAGTTCAACCGCGCGGCGCAGGCGGAACGTCAGCCTGGCTCTTCATTCAAGCCCTTTGTATTCGCCGCCGCACTTGAAAACGGTTTCACGCCGGATACGATGATAAACGACAGCCCGATTAATATCAACGGCTGGCAGCCGCAAAATTCCAGCATGAGATTCAGCGGCAACGTTTCAATGCGTACCGTGGCAACTTTTTCAATGAACGTGCCGACCGTCAAAATCGCGCAGAAAATTGGCGTCGACAATATCATTTACTACGCCCAGCAGATGGGCATTACCACTTTCGTTATGGACGGCGACACGAATGACAGGAATCTGGCGACTTCTCTCGGCGGCCTGACGCGCGGCGTTACTCCGCTGGAAATTGCCAGCGCCTACTGCACTTTTGCGAACGGCGGCATTCACATTCCGCATACCTCCGTTACCAAAGTTCTCGACCGCAAAGGCAGCGTCATTTTTGAGGCAGTTCCCGAAGGCGTCGCCGTTATCACGCCCGAAAGCGCCGCCGCTTTGACGAGTATGCTGCAGGACGTTATCAGCAAGGGTTCCGGCAGAGCCGCCGCGATTGGTCGTCCCGCCGCCGGTAAAACCGGCACAACCACCGATTACAAAGACGCGTGGTTTGTTGGCTACACGCCGGATCTGGTCGCCGCCGTCTGGGTTGGAAATGACGACAGCACCACCACCAACGGCATTATGGGCGGTATGACGCCAGCTACAACCTGGGGCGATTTCATGAGCCGCGCCCTTGCCAATACGCCGGCTCACGATTTCAGCGAAATTGTTGTTGAGCGCCGTCCAGTTGTTCGCCCGCCTCAGCCGGAACTTATTCAGGAACCAGACCCCGTTGCTGAACCTGCGCCTCCTCCCCGCCGCTCATACGAAGACGAATCCTATCAGCCGGAACCGCGCTACCGTTCGGATTATTACGAAGAGCCGGAGCCTGAGCCTTCCTACAGCGAACCGGCTTACGAAGAACCGCGCTACGACGAGCCTTCCTACAGCGAGCCGACTTATGACGAGCCGCGCTACGACGAACCCAGCTACAGTGACCAGAATTATTATGACGAACCGCGCTACGACGAGCCCCGCTACAATGACCAGAATTATTATGACGAGCCGAGCTACAGCGAGCCACGCTACGAGGAACCGAGCTACAATGACCAGAATTATTATGACGAGCCACGCTACGAGGAACCCAGCTACGACGAGCCGAGCTACAACGATTCCTACGACGATTCGTACTACGATGACGCGCCGTCGCCTGGCGATGACCTTGCCAAGGGCGTATGACTGAAAGGATGATTAAAATGGCTGTGAAACTTTTTGTGAGCGATATTGACGGCACGATTTTGGTATCCGGCAAAAAAATTTCCGCGCGAAACATTTCGGCGATAAAAAAAATGGCTGACGCCGGAATTATCGTGACGATTGCGACCGGCAGAATGTACCGCGCGGCTTTGCCAATCGCGCAGGAGCTGGGCGTCGACGTGCCGATTATCACCTACAACGGCGCGCTGATTAAATCCACCGACGGGAAAATTATTCACGCGCAGAGCATTCCGGCGGCGCTGGTAATTGAGCTCACCAACTTTTTCGAGGCGCGCGGCTGGTACCTGCAGAATTACAGCGGCGATAATTTATTTTATCCCGTCCGCAATGAGTACACCGAGCTTTACGAAACGGCGCAAAAAATTTCCGGCGTCGAAACCGGCTGGGACGGTCTGCGCGAAAAAACTGCCGACGTTTACAAACTGCTGAGCATTTCCGCCAACGCCGAGGAAACTGCTGCGCGAATGGCGGCGGTTAAGGCTGAATTTGGCGCGCGGATTGACGTTACGAAATCCCACCCGCAGTTCACGGAAATTAGCTGCCCTGGCGTTTCAAAGGCGTCCGCAATTAAAATTCTCGCGCAGAAATTTGGCGTCGACCGTGCGGAAGTCATGGCGATTGGCGACAGCGATAACGATTTGCCAATGCTCAAGGCGGCGGGAATTTCCGTGGCTATGGGCAACGGCACCGACGAAGTTAAGCGCGCCTGCACTTACGTTACGGCGAACTGCGAAGATGACGGATTTGCGGCGGCTGTTGAAAAGTACGTGCTGCAATGAGCAAAGTTACGCCAACCGTCGAAGGCGGTCTGCTGACGGCGATAACAGTGATTCTCGGACTGGCGGCGGTGTACCTGCCAATTTTCGGCGCGTTCGTAGAATTTTTCTGCGGCGTGCCAATCGTCCTGCTTACCGTGCGACAGGGCGTAAATCGCGGCGCAATTTCGCTGGCGGCGTCGCTCCTGCTGCTGACGATGTTCGTGGGACCGCTGCTTTCAATGCGAATCGCGCTGAGTTTCGGAATTTGCGGACTGGTGCTGGGAATTTGCATGGTACGCGGATTCGGCACGGTAAAAAGTTTTCTGGCGACGCTGAGCGCGGCATTTATCGCGCAGATTTTCGCCATGGGAATTTTAATGCTGGCGCTGGACGTTAAGCCGCTGGACGTGGAGCTGACGGCGGTGCAGGAGGCGTTCGACGAATCGTTCAAAATGTACGAGGAAATGGGCGTCGACCAGCAGACAATAAGCCAGCTGCGCGAACAGGTTGCGCCGTCGATTGAGCTGATAAAATATCTGCTGCCGACGATTTTGCTGATAATGGCGGTCATGAACGCGGCGGCGTGCTACCTTACGGCAAAATGGATTTTCCGAAAACTGCGCATGAAATTCCTTGAGCCGCTGCCGCCCTTCCGCGAATGGCGCTTCCCGATAACGTTCCTGTACCTTGCTTCCTTCGCGATTCTGGGAACGTACTGGGGTTCGACGCGCGGCTGGGAACTGATTTACACCGTGTCAGTCAACGCGGCATTCTTCTCGATGAGCGTGGGATTTCTGCAGGGTCTGGCGGTACTTTCATGCGTCGCCGAGCACTACAACCTTTCTGCGTGGCTCCGGCGCGTGATTTTCGTCATTCTGATTTTGAACATGCTCACGATTCAGATTGTGGCGGTAACTGGAATGTTCGACATGATTTTCGACTACAGGAAAAAATTTTCAGACGAAGGGCGGTGACGTTGTGCCGAAACATTTCTCGGCATTGCCGGAAATTCTGATACAGCTCTCGGTAATTCTGCTGATGATAGTATTTTTATCGCACTACAACCTGTATCTGGCGGCAATATCGTTCGTAGTCCTGGGGACACTGGCTATTTTTTCGTGGGACAGGTACAAGCACCGGCGGGATAAATTCAGGGAGTACTTTGAAAACGTCGTGGGCAGCGGCAACGAACTTATGCGCTACGCCGTGACGAATATTCCGCAGGCGATTATGGTTGTCAATGAGCAGGGGCGGCTTGAATGGTTCAACGAACTCACGGCGCAATATTCCGAGTACGAGCCGGAGCAGGGCGCGCTTATCGACGATTTTTGGAACGGAATTTTGAAGGAAGAAGTTTTGGAGCCGGTTCCTGAAGGCAGCAGCGCGACAATTAAAAGCGGCAAGTACATCGCTAAGAATACCCACAAGGCGGTTACCGAGGAAGGCGAAGTCGTTGAAATTACGCGCTACTTTCTCGTTCGTTACCGGCAGATGATTAACAAGGGCGATTATCCCAGGCTGATTGTCCTTTTCGCGCAGGAAATTACCGTCTACGAAAATCTCAAGCTCAACTACAAAAACAGCCGCACCGTTTTAATGTACGTGCAAATCGACAACTACGATGAACTTATGCAGGGCTTGAACGAGGCGGAAAAAACTTCGCTGATGCTGGCGGTTAATGAGGAACTCGAAAAATGGCTGACAGAACTCAAAGGATTTATCCAGCGCGTCTCCAACGATTTATTTATCGTCGTACTTGAACAGCTCGCGCTCCAGAAATCCGTCGAAGAAAAATTTGCCGTACTCGATAAAATCCGGCAAATCGTCAGCAAGAACGGTATCCCCGCTACGCTGTCAATCGGCGCCGCCGTCGCTGATAAAGACCCCGAATCACAATCCCTGACCGAACTCGGTAAGCAGGCGCAGGAACGCTTGAACGCGGCACTGGCGCGCGGCGGTGACCAGGTCGCTATAAATCTCGACGGCAAAGCTCAGTACTTCGGCGGACGCGCTAAGGCTGTCGAAAAACACAACCGCGTTAGGGCGCGCGTCATGTCCAATTCGATTCGCGAACACATGGAAGCCGCCGACGAAATTTTCATTATGGGGCACGTCCGCGAAGATTTTGACGCATTCGGCGCCTCTATGGGTATCGCTGTCATGGCTATGCATTTGAAACGCCCCACCCACGTCGTGCTCAGCAATTCCGTCGACAGCATTGAAAAAATCCTCGACCAGTTCAGCAAGGATAAATCCGGCGCCTACAAAAATCTTTTCGTCCGTGGCAGTGATTTATCCGTTCCCAGTTCGATTAACCCGCTGCTGTTCGTCGTCGATACGCACATTCCCTACATGACCGCCGCGCCGAATCTGCTGGAACGCATTCAGGACGTGATTATTATCGACCACCACCGCAAGAGCGATAACGTCATTCAAAATCCAATCGTTTTCTACCACGAACCCAGTTCAAGTTCCGCCTGCGAACTCGTCACCGAGCTTTTGATGTACTTCGACGAAAAAGTTTCCATTGGCAAGCTGGCGGCGACTGCGCTTTATTCCGGCATCGTCGTCGACACGAAAAGTTTTGTCGTGCAGACTGGTATTCGCACTTTCGACGCGGCGGCTTACCTCCGGCGCAACGGCGCGGATCCCGTCATCGTCCGCGAACTTTTTATGTCCGACTACGAAACCACCGTTGCCCTCGCTAAAGCTAAGGCGCAGTCCGAATACTTTGAAGGCGGGCTAATCGTTGCGACCATGCCCACGCTCATGACGAATATTCAGGCGGTCGCCGGTCAGGCAGCGGACAGCCTCCTCACGATTGAAAATGTCCGCATGACGATTGTCCTTTTCCAGATGAAAAATGATACCGTCGGAATCAGCGCGCGTTCCAACGGCACTTTCAACGTTCAGGTTATCATGGAGCAATTCGGCGGCGGCGGGCACCAGACCGTTGCAGGCGCGCAGGTCAAAAATTCCAACATTATCGACTTGAAAAATCAGGTCGTCGCCGTCGCTAAAAAATTTATCGCTGAAACTGACAAGGAAGATGAGTAAATTTTGATTCACAAATTCAAACAGGGCGCCGATTTTATTCTGCTGGACGTGGAGAGCGGCGCCGTTCACATTATCGACGAGATGATTTTTGACATTCTCGAAACTTTCACCGGCACAAATGACGCCGAAACTTTTTCCGCGCTCAGTGAAAAATATCCGCCAGCTGAAATTTCCGAGGCGCTTGCTGAACTCCACGCGCTCATTGACGCCGGTCAGCTTTTCGCGCCGGATAACAGCGTCCCGCCAGTTTTTCAAAGCGTCGGTATCGTCAAAAGCCTCTGCCTTATGGTCGCGCAGGACTGCAACCTCCGCTGCAAGTACTGTTTCGGCGACGAAGGCACTTACGGTCACCGCGCGGTTATGTCTGAGGAAGTCGGGCGCGCCGCTGTAGATTTTCTGCTCAAAAATTCCAGGTTCCGCAAGCACTACGAGATTGACTTTTTCGGCGGCGAACCGCTGCTCAATTTCAAAACTGTTCGCGCGGTTACCGAGTACGTCCGCCAGCGCGAAAAAGAGACCGGCAAAATTTTCAAGCTCACGCTGACTACCAACGGCGTTCTGCTTGACGATAGAAAAATCAGCTGGCTGAACGAAAATAATATTTCCGTCGTGCTGAGCCTTGACGGGCGGCAGAATGTTCATGACGCGATGCGCCCAGATATTTCCGGCGGCGGCAGTTATCAGCGCGTGGTGAAAAATTTCAGAAAGCTCGTCGACAGCCGCCACGATGAAAATTACTACATTCGCGGCACCTACACCAACCGCAACCTTGACTTCGCCAGCGACGTTCTGAGCATGTACGACGCCGGATTTGACATTCTCTCCGTGGAACCCGTCGTGCTGAAAGATTCGCCGCTCGCTCTTACCGAAAAAGATTTGCCGCGCATTTCCGCTGAATATGACCGGCTGGCTGAAATTTACCTCGAACGCCGTCGCGTAGGCAGGGGCTTTAACTTTTTCCACTTCAACGTTGACTTGAACAACGGTCCCTGCGTTGCCAAAAGGCTGGCTGGCTGCGGCGCCGGTCACGAATATTTTGCCGTGGCGGAAAACGGCGATTTGTACCCCTGCCACCAGTTCGTTGGGCGCGGCAAGTACAAGCTCGGCAACGTCTTTACCGGCGTCGAAGAATCTGCGCGAAACTTGACGCAGTATTTCCGCGAATCGCACATTCTCAATAAGCCGAAGTGCCAGAAATGCTGGGCGAAATATTTCTGCTCCGGCGGCTGCCACGCCAACGCCGATTTGTTTCACGGCGATATTCGCCAGCCCTACGACCTCGGCTGTGAAATTCAAAAAAAGCGACTCGAAGCCGCTATCTACGTGCAGGCAAAAATTTTGGAGGAATAAGGGTTTCGGGCTTGCTGAAACAGGCTATAACAAAATTGTAAGAGGTGAATTTATTATGACGTTTGAAGACAGCTTTACAGGTATGGCGTACCAGAACGTAAACTCGTGGGCGAGGGAACTTCTGAAGTCAAACAAATGGCTCGATGGTGCTACGCAGCAGGAAATAATTGATTCGATGAACCAGCCGGATTTAATCTGCACGACTGGTTTTTTGCTCCGGCAGCAGATACAGCAGCATTTTCCAGCCTTCATGGAAAAGGCGGCGGAGAATTCGAAAATTCCGCTGTCAGCCTGCACGGACTTGTCAAAGACTGGAAACGTGCCGTGGGACTTAAAATTCACAAAGGCGCTGGCGAATGTTCTGGCGAGCGAAAAGGCATGCGAAGCATTCAGCGGCTACGACGCGCAGAAAAAAATTCTGGAAGCGCGGCAGTGGTTCAAGTACATGCAGGACAAGACGCGCCCTCAGCGCGAAATGGCGATAAAATTAATTTTCGCGCTGAAAATGGACGACGCGACCGCCGCAAAATTTCTTATCAGCGCCGACTACAATCTGTTCAGCGTCAGAAATCCCTTCGACTACATTTGCAATTTCTGCCTGACGTGCGATCCGCGCTTTACTTACGCCGAAGCCTGCGAAATGCTCAGCGAATTTGAAAAAAATCTGCCGAAGGAAATTCCAGCTGCCGCCCCTGAAAACGCCCCGTCCGACGCGACCCAGGAAATGACAAATGAAATAGCCCTTATCGCAAGAGGTAGTAATATTAGCCCTGAGGAGAAAAAGGCGAAAAAGGCGAAACTGCTTGAGTACATGAAGAAAAAGTCCGCCGAATTTGTCCGCAAGGTGCCGAAGAAAAATCAGCGCGACAGGGCTGAAGGCGAGCGCGAAATGGAATACCCGTCCGGCTTTTCGCGGAGCAATATCGAACAGCTTAAGCGGTTCACGAAGTATCTCGCCATACTTTACCCCATGATGGATTACAGCGGCGTAGAAATTATCGAGAATGAGCGGGGCGAAAGGATTGAAAGAAGATTCGCGACGCTGAACGATTTGGTAAATGCGATGTACGAAGATCAGGGCATTGAGTTCAGGGATCACCAGCAGCTTAATCTTCCGGCAAGGGGCGCCGCGCTGAACGAGTACAACAGAATTCCGTTCAACAGAGACGTAATTCTTCGGCTTAGAACTCTTCCCAATACGTTGCGGGCGATGATCAGAGCGGCGAGCTATCCGGCGAATGCGCAGGACATCAGCCGCAGCACGATTATGATTTTGGCGTACTTTTTCATAACCGGCTATTTGTACGCGGACGCAACTATAGCGAACGATTTTGCGGAAAGATTCCAGCAGGCAGAAAAAAATGCGGAGGACCCGAAAGAAACGAAATTAATCCAAATGCTGAGCAAGGTCACTGATTCTCTGGACGGCATCGCAGATTCGGAAAAGCCCATTGAAAATTTCAAGGCGGCGCTGAACTGGATTTTGACGTATTTCCACTTCACGAATTTCTACCCGCCGTTCGTGCTGGACAGATTCGTCATGCTTTGCCTTTTGGCAGACCCGTTGTCAGTGAATCTTCGCGGCAATTCTCTGCAGTTTCTCATGCAGCTCGTCATCGAAAGGCACTACGGTCTGCAAATTAACTTTAACAGGGCAAATGGAGGGAGGCAAAATGTCCCAGAATAAAACTAAAGACGGAAGGGTTCCGCTGCCTGCGGGCGCCGTGATAGTTGGCGCGGGCGGCGAAAGGTACACTCTTCAGGAGGCAGTCGGCGGCGGCGGCAGTGCATTGATTTACCGTGCGACAAAGAGCAACAGTCGGCGCCTCTTCGTCGTCAAGGAGTGCTATCCCGTGGCGAACCTGTATAAATTCGTTCGGGAAAATTACGTGGTTTGCCCCGAAGAAAGCGGGAACGAGCTAGCCATTGAGCGGCTGGAGTTTTACAAAAGCAACATGGCGCTTGAAAATGAAGTCGGGCAGACTATTGCGGCGTCGACGAAACGAATCGTTGCGTCATGGGAGGATTTGAACGCCAGAGAAATTATCGTGGACGAAACGCATTACGACGCGACCGGCAGTTTTTTTATCGTCATGGAATGTATGAGCAGGGAGAAGGAGAACGGCTGGTTTCTGAGCGATTTGCTTGAAGAATGCGCGCACCCCGCCAGTAAAAATTATCCGCTGCGTACCGGCGGGCTGCCCGCGCCGTATGTCGTTGTCTGCATTATGGAGGAAGTTTTGAAGTCTCTGCGCGACGTGCACAGGGCGGGGTACATTCACGGCGATATTCAGGACGCGAATTTTTTCCTTATGGGCAACGATTTGAAAACCGGCGATATTGGCGTAGGAATGCTGCTGGATTTCGGAAATGCGCGCAAGCTGCTGGAGGACGGCAAAACGGCAGAATTTGCTGACAGAGAAATTTTTGCCACGCTCGGATATTGTGCGCCGGAAATTATTTACGACAACGACGGCACGCTCCGGCTTACTCCGGCGGCGGATATTTTTTCCGCGGGCTGTCTTTTTTTGTACCTGCTCAGGGGAATGGATTACCGCGATAACTGGGGCGGCGATTTGATAAATTTGCTGGGCAACGGCAGAATTTTTTCCGTAAAGAATGCGCTGAAGCGCGGGTACGGTCGTGACGCGGCGTTTTTGCTGGAAGAAATTTTAGAGACGGCGCTGAGTCTTGAGCCGGAGAAGCGCTATCAGAATGGCGGTGAAATGCTTGAAAAAATTTTAGAGCTGAAAAAATTGTCGATGCCGCTGAGGTTTAAGCTTGCTGCGAATTTATCGCGCAGTCCTTACTGGGTTGCTCGGAGCCGTGACGAGGAACTGGCGCGGCTGCAAAAGCAGCTGGCGGAAGGTCAGCAGCCGCTGTACATCTGGGGAATTGGCGGCGTCGGAAAAACGGAACTTGCAATGGAATTTGCCAGAAAGCAGTCGGTGCGGGCGTATCTGGTAACCTTTCGAGGTACGATGCGCGAAACCGTTTTGCAGCTGGATTTTGCGAATTACAAATTTCGATACAACGGCACAGGAGACCGGCAGGAGCAGGAATACTGCGAGCGGCTCGCCATTTTGAAAACGGATTACGCGGACTGCCTTTTAATCGTCGACAATTTTGACAGCGAGACCGAGGATATTTCCAGACTTCAGCAGGAGCCGGCGTTCAAAGACATTGTGGGGATTGGAATGCATGTTTTGTTCACGACGCGTTCACGTCCTGACGAAATTACGCCGGAACTTGTCGCGTTCAGCGAAAAATCTGCCTTCGAGCTGTTCACCCAAATTGTTTATGACGATTCCGGCGGCGGGAAAAAAATTTCGATTGACGCCGAGGAAGAACAGATTATTCGGAAACTGCTCAGCGAAATTGAGTACCACCCGCTGACCGTCGAACTTGCGGCGAAGGCGGTTTGCGACAGCTGGAACACAGTTACGCCGCGGGATTTGCTGAATCGTTTCAGACATGAAATTATTCGGCAGGACAACCGCACAGAAAAAGTTTACGACCAGATTAAGCTGCTGTTCAGGGTCTACAGCTTTGACGAAACGTACCGGCAGATTCTGGCGCACATGACGCTTTTGCCGGAGGAAGGAATGGACGCGGCGCTTATTCTGAGCAGTGAGGACGGCGCAAAAAAAAATCAGCTGCGGAGGATTGAGCGGCGCGGATTTGTGCGGCGGCGGAAGGAAGATAACCGGCTGCTGATTCATTCGCTGATTCGGAGCGTGATAAAAAATGAGCTGCGACCAGTCGAGGAAGACTGCGATGAATTTCTTTCGGCGCTGTGGCGGTACTTCGAAGAGCAGTACCCGCCGGACATTCCGCACCACAGGCAGGCGGCGGAACTGTACGAAAATGCCACAAATAATTTGCCTGACGCGCAGGGAATTTATGCGGCGCGGGCGGGGTACTGCTTCCTTGTTTCGGGAAAAAATATCGACGGGCTGCTGAATATGAACATGGCGCTTAAGCGGCGCGAAGATACGCCGGAGGATTACGAGCTTGCCAGAATGCACAGTGACGCCGGCTTTGCGGAGCTTCGGCTTTACGATACCGATAAAGCGATGAAACATTTCAAAAGGGCGCTTGAAATTTTGGAGAAAGTCGCGCCGGAAAGTCCCGATATTGCGGGCGTCCTAATGAACATCAGTTCCGTTTACATGCAGCTTGGAAATTTCAGCGCGGCGATTGAATATTCCTCTGACGCCATGAAATTTTTTGAAAAGGTTCCGCCCAGAAATTCCGCCGAGTTGTCGAAGGCGCACAACGCTCTGGGTACGGCGCTCAACAGCGGCGGGCGCCCGCTGGAAGCCGTTGAACATCTGAAGACTGCGCTGAATCTCATGGAAAAATTTAACGCGGTTGACGAGCAGGATTTGGCGGCAGTTTACAGCAACCTCGCGCTTGCTTATGCCAATTCCGGAAATTTCGCCGACGCCATGGAGTACATGAAAAAATCGAAAGAGATTTATCAGAAAAACGATGACGCCAGAAATGTCGCGGCATCTTTTGGACTTCTCAGCGAGATTTGTGAACTGGCTGGGCAAAAGGTGGAAAGCGATTTTTATGCTGACGAAACGACAAAATTATTAGAGAAAAACTACATGGAATTGCATGTGAAACTTCTTGAGGCAACGCTCCGGCAGATTGAAGGCGAAAAAAAATCAATCGCGCGGGGTTTGAGCGATCCGATTTATCTGGTCGGTGCGTATTGCAAGGCAGCTAATTCCCTGCGGGTTCTGCGCGACTACAAAAATGCGGAAAAATACATTGAGCTGGCGATTGAAACTCTCGGCAGTAAACATGACGCACCGGATTACGAATGGCTGAATTATGCCAACGCCTCCACGATTTACTTCGACCAGGGAGATTTCGAGACCGCCTTGAAGTATTCGCAAAAAGCTATGGAAGTGGTTGAAAAGTTTATTGCAGATGACTTTAGCATTTTAAGCACGGTGTACATGGATATGGGAACCGTGCTAATAAAATTGGGCAGGAAGGACGAGGCGATGGAATACTATCAGAAATCGATAGAGGCGGAAAGCCAGTGCGAAAATCCCGACCATGATTCGATTGGAATGTTAAGATCGTACATTGATACTTTCAACGAAGAATTAAATCTTCAGCAGTAAAAAAATTTGGCAAATAGCCGCTGACTGGTGTATAATCAAAAAGCACTTTGTCGGCGGTATTTTTTTGCTTAATTTCAGGAGAAATCTGCTGCGCCGCCGCACGACGATCGAATGGTTTTCCCTTAACTTTTATAAATCTTAGCGAGGTGCTGAAATGGCTGAAGAAAAAATCCTGACGGGCGACGAAGTTCTGAAAAAATACGACACCGAATCGAATACAATGGAATATCGCGGAGTCATGGCGAAGGTCGTCTCGGCGCTGGCGATAACTTTTTCAGTCTTTCAGCTGTACACGGCGGCCTTCGGCGTACTGGACGCGCAGCTCCAGCGGGCGGTACATTTAGGCTTCGGGCTGGCGCTGTCGTATCTGCTTTACCCTGCGCGAAAATCCTGCAGGCGCGACAAACTGCACCCGCTGAACGCCTTGCTGGCAATACTGGGCGCGGCGGCTCCGGCGTATATCGTCATATTCTACCGCGAACTGGTTTTGCGCTCAGCCCTGCCGACGCCGACGGATACGCTGGTTGGCGCGATTGGAATTTTGCTGGTGATTGAGGCGGCGCGGCGCGTGGTAGGAATACCAATGGTCTGCGTGGTTTTAACTTTCACCGCCTACGCGTTTCTGGGACCGTACATGCCTGGATTTCTGGCGCACAGGGGCTTGACGATTGACCAGTTCGTCAGCCATGTTTTCTTCACGACGGAAGGAATTTTCGGAATACCGCTGGGCGTCTCGTCGACGTTCATATTTCTGTTTATTTTATTCGGCGCGTATCTGGAAGGAACGGGCTTAGGAAAATTTTTTATCGACGTGGCGAACTCGATAGCGGGCTGGGCGAGCGGCGGACCTGCGAAGGTTGCAGTTTTATCCAGCGGCTTAATGGGAACGGTTTCCGGCAGCTCGGTTGCAAACGTCGTAGGAACGGGCTCGCTGACGATACCGATGATGAAAAAGCTGGGCTACCACAAAAATTTTGCGGGCGCAGTTGAAGCGGCGGCGTCGACGGGCGGACAGCTCATGCCGCCTGTCATGGGCGCGGCGGCGTTTTTAATGACGGAATTTGTGGGCGTGCCGTACATAGAAATCGTCAAGGCGGCGCTGATACCGGCGTTCCTGTACTTTATCGGCGTGTGGCTGGGCGTCCACTTCGAGGCGAAGCGCGGCAACCTGAAAGGGATACCGCGCGAGGAACTGCCAAAATTTGTGGAAATTCTGCGCGAACGCGGACATCTGGCGATACCGCTGATCGTTATCGTCTACCTGCTGGTGAGCGGTTACACGCCAATGCGCGCGGCGCTCTACGCGATAATTTTATCAATCCTGGTTTCGGCAATAAAAAAATCCACCAGAATGACACCGGCGGAAATTGTCAGGGGATTGGAAAACGGCGCGCGAAACGTGCTGGGAGTTTTAGTAGCCTGCGCGGCGGCTGGAATAATAATCGGCGTGGTTACGAAAACTGGCGTGGGATTGAAGCTGGCGTCGGGCTTGCTGAATTTATCCGGCGGAATGATGCTGCCGAGCATGTTCTTCACGATGATCACGGCGATAATTCTGGGAATGGGCGTGCCGACGACGGCGAACTACGTCATAACCTCGACGATAGCGGCGCCGGCTTTGCTCCAGCTGGGCGTACCCGTTCTGGCGGCGCATATGTTTGTATTTTACTTCGGGATAATAGCGGACGTGACGCCGCCGGTCGCGCTGGCTGCCTACGCGGGCGCAGGAATTTCTGGCGGCAACGCGCTGAAAACGGGCGTGAACGCGTCGAAGCTGGCAATAGCGGCGTTCATAATCCCCTACATGTTCGTACTGAATCCAGAACTGCTGCTGATAAACGGCGTGACGAGCAGTCTGGCGCTGGCGCTCTTGACGGCGCTGGTTGGAATGGTCGCGCTGAGTTCCTCACTGATAGGATTTCTGGCGGCGCCAATGAGTGCGGCTGAGCGGCTGATTTTAGGCGCGGGCGGCTTGATGATGATAAAGCCAGGCTTGCTGACGGACATTGCGGGCGTGGCGATTTTCGCGGCGGTTTTAGCGTGGCAACTCAAGCGGCGGCGCTAATTAATTATGTTTCATTGGCGCTTTTTTATCGCCTCAGCGTGCGCGTCCAGACCTTCAGCGTTGGCAAGGCGGATAATATCTTCAGCGACGTTGAGCAAATCGCCGCGCGTGTAGGAAATTAAACTGGTGCGCTTTAAAAAAGTTTCGACGTTGAGCACGGAAAAATATCTGGCAGTGCCGCCGGTCGGCAGTACGTGATTTGGACCGGCAAAATAATCGCCGAGCGGTTCAGGCGAATATGCGCCGAGGAATACCGCTCCGGCATTTTTTATTTTCGGCAGCAGGCTGAACGGCGAATCAGTCAGCAGTTCCAGATGTTCCGGCGCCGAAATATTTGCGAAGTCAGCCGCCTCGTTCAAATCCTGCGCGACGATAATCAAGCCGTTGGAATTAATCGACGCGGCGGCAATTTCCCTGCGAGGAAGTTTGTCAAGCTGAACTTCGACTTCGGCGGCGATTCTTTCAGCCAGAATCTGATTCGTAGTTATGACGATACTGCAAGCGAGCGGGTCGTGTTCCGCCTGACTGAGCATATCGGCGGCGGCGTAGACGGGATTGGCAGTTTCGTCGGCGATAATCAGAATTTCGCTGGGACCGGCGAGCATATCAATATCGCAGTGTCCAAAAACTTCCTTCTTAGCGAGCGTCACGAAAATATTGCCAGGTCCCGTGATTTTGCTGACGCGCGGAACTGTCTCGGTGCCGAACGCCATAGCTGCTATCGCCTGCGCGCCGCCAATCTTGTAAATTTTATCCGCGCCGGCAATTTTCGCCGCGGCCAGCACGTAGGGATTAATCTGCCCATTTTTCGCAGGAACGCACATGATAATTTCGCCGACGCCAGCGACTTTCGCAGGGATGACGTTCATCAAAACGCTGGAAGGATACGCCGCCAGTCCGCCAGGCACGTAGACGCCGACGCGTTCGAGCGGGATAACCGCCTGACCGAGAATGGAATTTTCGCCGCGATAAGTCAGCCAGGATTTGGGCAGCTGTTCAACGTGGTAACTGCGAATATTTTCAGCCGCGCGCTTCAGGGCGTCGACGATTTTGGTATCAGCAATTTTTTCAGCGGCGGCAGTTTCCTCCGGCGTAACGAGAAAATCATCAGCGGAAAGTTCAGCGCCGTCGAATTTTTTAGTGTAGTCGATAACAGCGGCGTCACCGAGCCTGCGAACGTCGCCGACGATTTTGCGAACGAGTTCAGCGGCGGTTAAATCCGCGCCGAAGATTTTTCTATTAGCCGCGCGAATTTTTTCCGGCAGTTCAATTTCGTCGAAGGCTTTTTTAGTGAGGAGCCGCTCAATTTCCGCGCGCGGGATTTTCTGACTGTCAAGGATTCTCATAAAAATTTCTCCAATTCGCTAACGAGACTGTTAATGCGGTCGAACTTGAGGCGGTAGCTGACGCGGTTGGCGATAAGGCGGGCGGTGGCGTCGCAGATGTGGACAAATTCCTCCAGATTATTTTCGCGCAGGGTCGTGCCTGTCTCAACGATGTCAACAATGCTTTCGCTCAAGCCGATAATCGGACCGAGTTCAATCGAGCCGTTGAGTTTGATATACTCCATTTGCATACCGCGTTCGGCGAAAAATTTTTCAGCAATGCGCGGGAACTTCGTCGCAACGCGCGTGTGGGCGTAATCTTCGAGGCGGGCGCGCTTTTTATCCTTAGGCACAGCCATCATCAAATGACATTTGCCGAAGCCCAGGTCAAGCAGTTCATAAACGTCCTTGCCGGATTCGAGGATAACGTCCTTGCCGATAATGCCAATGTCGGCGGCGCCGTATTCGACGTAGGTCGGCACGTCGGCGGTTTTCGTGATTATGAATTTCAATTTGGCGGCGTCGTTGGTAATGACGAGCTTGCGGGATTTTTCGTGCAAGCCCTCAGCCGTCCAGCCAACCTTGGCAAAAAGTTCCGTCGACAAGCCGAAAAGTTTGCCCTTCGGCAGGGCGATTGTTATAAAATCGTTCATGGTAACCTCATTTCTAATTTTCGTCGTCAGCCAGCCGCAGGAGTTTCAATTCGCGAGAATCGTCTTCCCGCGGCGGAGAATGGTGCCGCGCGATAACCTTAGCCTCCTCGAAAAGTCCGATCCGCTGAAGTTTCTGCGCGCCAATTCCGGCGTGGTTGCGGTAAATGTAAATCGAGCGGTCGCCCTTGAGTTCCAGTTCATCAGCAAGTTTCGGCGCGAAAGTCGTAACCAGCACCGTGAAAATTTTCTTGCGAATCGTGAGCTTGTAATCCGCCTTGCCAATATCGTGAAGCAGCGCGCAGCGGATTAAAAATTCGCGGTCGATACCCTGCTTGCCGACGATAACAAGCCGCTCAATCGTGTAAGCGACGCGCAGGCTGTGGTACTGGTCGATCTCGCTCAGCGCGAAAAATAATTTCTGCTCCTTCGCGTTCAGGTGCGTCATGACATATTTTTCGTCGTCAACCGAAATTTCAGCGGTCAGCGCGCGGTAAAATTGTTTCACGCGTTTGAAAATCCAGCTCATTCCAGATAGATTAATTCTGCGTAGCCTTTCGCAGTCCTGGATTTTTCGGCGGCGTCCTTCGTCTGAGAAAACAGCGCCAGTTCGACAATCTTTCCGGCTGTGCGAAGTTCCAGCGCCTTTTTAATCGCCGCGTCAACATTTCCCTCGGCGTAGCTCAGATAAATATCTTTCGCGCGGGCGTCGTTGGAAATTCCCTGCCGCTCGCACGCCGTCAAAATTCTTTCGATACCGAGCGCAAAACCAGTCGCAGGACACGCCAGACCGAAATCTTTAAGCATATGGTCATACCTGCCGCCGCCAGCCAGCGAATAGCCAACGTTCGGCGCGTAAGCCTCGAAGACCATGCCGGTGTAATACTCAAAGTCGCGGATAATTCCGAGGTCGAAGGCGATTTTGTCAGCCACGCCGTAAGTTTTCGCCAGCGCGTAAATTTCCGCCAGATTGTCAAGCGCGCGCTGGGATTTTTCATTTTCAGCGAGAGCGCGCGCAGTTTCCAGAATTTCAATACCGCCGTGGAGCTTTGGAATTTTTTTGAGCGAACTGGCGGCGGTTTTGTCAAGGCTGAGCGCGTCGACAATTTTTTCCAGCCCAACAATATCGTGGCGCTCAATCGCAGATTTAATTTTAGACTGAACGTCCGGCGGCAGATTATTCTGCTCCATTAAGCCGTTGGCGAACTCAACCTGCCCAAGGCAAATCATGAAATCTTTCAAGCCGGAAATTTTCAGACCGTTAGCGGCGAGGGCGATAATCTCAGCGTCGGCAAAGGCATTCGACACGCCGAGGAGTTCGACGCCCGACTGATAAAATTCGCACTGGCGCCCAGGCTGATTCTGTCTGAATCGGAAAACGCTGGTGTTGTACGAAAGTTTCAGCGGCAGCGGCGAATCTTTCAGCCTGCTCACTGCCAGCCGCGCGATTGGCGTTGTCATTTCGTGATGTAGTGCCAGCGTCCGATTTTGCAGGTCGAACATTTTGAACAGATTCGGTTCCAGCGCCCTGTCCGAGACCGTCAGCGTTTCCAGAAATTCCATTGTCGGCGTGACAACTTCCTCGTAGCCAAATTCCGCGAAGAGTTTTGCCAGCCGCATTTCTATCGCACGTTTCGCCGCCGCTTCCTGCGGTAAGAAATCCCGCGTGCCGTAAGGCGTCTCCAAAATTCCCGCCATGTCAATCCTCCTTCAGCGCGATAACCGCCGCAATCCTGCCGGTCGTGCCGCCAGCCGCCCTGTACGAAAAATAAAAATTCGCGTTGCAGCAGGTGCATTCGCCCGCCACGTCGATATTTTCTTCCGGCAAGCCGGCTTCGAGCAGCTGAACTTTATTCGCGCTCCACAAGTCTAAAAATTTTTTCCCGTCACGTTCGACAATCAGCTCAGGATTATTCGGGAAAGCATTCGCGCAGGCTTCGCGGACGCTCTCGCCAATTTCGTAGCAGCAGGCGCCAATCGACGGCGCAATTCCGGCGAGGCAGTCTTCAGCGCGCGTACCGAAATTCTCAGCCATTGCGTGAAAAGTTTTCGCCGCGATTCTGTTAAGCGTACCCTTCCAGCCGCCGTGCGCCAGACCAATCGCGCGGTTTTCCACGTCAATCAGAAAAATCGGCACGCAGTCAGCAAAGCAGAGCATAAGCGGCAGGCTCGGCGTATTCGTAATCAGCGCGTCAGTTTCGGGAATGGCGTCGGAATAATTTTGACTGCCGCGCCCTCGGTGACTTTCGTCCACTACAAAAATTTTATCGCCGTGAATCTGATTCGGCGTGACAATATCTTCGACGCGAAATCCCAGCGAGCGCATAAAAATCCTGCGATTCGCCAGAACATTTTCCTCGCTGTCGCCCACGTGCAAGCCCAGATTCAGACTGTCGAAAGGTTTTGCGCTATGCCCTCCCAGCCGCGTCGAAACGGCGTGCGTAACCAAATCCTCAGGGAAGCTGGAAAATTGCCCGTGCCAGATATTCCCGTCAACGCGCCTCAAAAAATAACTCATCGGGACTCGTGCGGCGGATACCCCTGCCGCACTTTTCACTTCCTTTCTTTACATAATAGAATATAGTTGCTAAAATTAAACTAGCTCTTTGAAAAGGGATGAGAAATCTACCGGATAGAGGCTGCGTAAACCAGCCCCAGTGTTTCGACGCTGAAAGCCCCACCGTTAGTCGTGGGGTAGTTTACAGTCAGTTCTCCTCTATCCAATCAATTCAGCTTTTATTTACAAACCCCGCATCGTTTACAGCCGTCGAAACAGGCGCGCGTAGATTTAAATTCAGCCGCCCGCTCAAATTCCGCGCGAAGATATTTTTTGCTGAAACCCATGTCCAGAATATCCCACGGGAAAATTTCGTCCGCCGCCCGCGCTCCAAGGTAAAATTTTTCATCGACGCCCGACTCTCGCAATAGAGCCAGAAATTCTTGCGGCGATTCAGATTGTACCACCAGCTCCGCAATTCGTCTATCGCCCCGCGCCAAAATCGCCTGCACTTCCGCAGATTTTACCGACTCCGAGATTATTTCCACGCCCCGCAATTTTTTCAGCCGCTCGCGCAGGAGTTTCAGCGCCGCGTTCAGATATTTTTTCTCGGCGAAAGGCGCCCACTGGAACGGCGTGAACGGTTTCGGCACGAACGGGTTGACGCTCAAAGTTAATTTGCCCGTGCCCACGAATTTTTTCAGCCGCGCCGACAAATCCGCTATCGCCTCTACGTCCGCCAGCTTCTCGAACGGCAGCCCTGTCATGAAGTACAGCCGGAAATTTTTCAGCCCCGCCGCTATTCCCAGCTCCACCGCGTTGAAAATATCCGCCTCTGTCAGATTTTTGTTGATGACTGCGCGCATTTTTTCGCTGCCGACTTCCGGCGCTACTGTCAAGGTTTTCAAGCCGCTTTCAGCCAGCGCCTCGACTAAATTTTTCGTCACCGAATCTGCGCGAAATGACGCCACCGACATTCTCAAGCCCGCGTCCAGAATGTATTTGCACAGCTCGTCAATCTGCGGGTAGTCGGAAATTGCCGCGCCCATCAATCCGATTTTCTTGCCGAACTTTACCGCCGCGTCAACTTCAGATTTCAGAACTTCCAGCGAACGGTTGCGCGGTTTTCTGAAGCAGTAGCCCGCCATGCAAAACCGGCAGTGATGTCCGCAGCCGCGCGCCGTCTCAATCAGGTACATGTTGAACTCGGTATCGTCCGTGATAATTTCCGAATGCGCTGGGAACTCGTCCAGATTCTTCATCCACTGCCGCGAAACTTTTTTCGGGAGAGCCGGTACGTACACGCCTGGAATTTTTGCCAGCGCTGACAAAGTTTCTTCGCGCGGCAGCCTTTCAGCCAGCACGTCCATTACCGGCGGCATGATGACTTCGCCTTCGCCAATTATGAACGCGTCGAAAATTTCTGCCAGCGGAATTGGATTGAATGTCGCGCAGGGTCCGCCCGCAATTATCAGCGGGTCGAACTTTGTGCGCGCCGACGCCAGCGGATTTATTTTCGCCGCCCGCAGAATTTTTACCACGTTGAAATAATCCTGCTCGAACGATACCGCGAATCCCACCGCGTTGAATTTGTTGAGCGGCGTCTGAGTTTCGACGCTCAGCGGCTCGTCCAGAAAAAATCGCTCGCACGCTGAATCCCGCCGCGAATTTATCAGCGCGTAGATTATGTGCAAGCCCAGATTCGACATTCCGACGTAATAAAAATTCGGGTAGACCAGCGCAAATCGCAGCCGTCCGCCCGAATGTATCGTGTACCCAGATTCTTTTGCAATTCGTAAGTTTTGCCGCATTTTATCGCGTGAAAGTCCTTTCGACGACGGCGCCAATCGCGCCAATCGCACCAATATCCTGCCCGTTCATGATGAAATTCGCCGCTCCGGCGTTGCCCAAAATGACGTTGACGTTCTGCGTGCCGTTCCAGTCGAAAACCTGACCGGCATTAGCCATTCCCTCGAAGACAACCACGCCGTCAACTGCAACCCGAGTCCAGCAGTCGCCGGAAAAAGTCGCCTGAAGATTGACGCCGCTGGGCGGAACAACCTGCGCGATTTGCTGAGGCTGAGGTTCAGCGGGCTGAGCAACTTCCTGCGCAGTTTCGACAGGCTGAGTAACTTCCTGCTGAGCTACAGAATTTTCATCGCCGCCGCTGAATGCGAAAATAAGTCCTCCAATTAAAAAAATAAGTGCAGCTGCCGCCGCGACGAGATATTTTTTCTTATCGTCTTCGGAATCGGCGTTAGTTTCAGCGCGGTGCTGAGCGCGGGTTTTCGCAACAGTTGAAGTTTCGGCATCAGATTTTTTTTCTGCAACCGCCGCGGGTTTTTCAACTGCAGGCTTAGCTTCTTCGGGAGCGATGGTAGTCGGCGAAATTTCCATGATGAATTTTTTAACCATGTCTTCGCCGTCGAGTTCAAGGAAATTGGCGTAGTTCTTGATAAAACCTTTCGCGTAAACTTCGCCAGGGAGCTTGTCGTACTCGCCCTGCTCAAGTGCCTCGATGTAAAGCGCGCGAATGCTGGTCTCTCTTTCAATGTCATGAATGGTCAGATTCTGTCGCTCGCGTTCCCGTCGCAAAGCATCGCCTATCATTAACAAACATCTCCCTTCAAACGCAAATTATACACCACTTCCGGTTTTGGCGTCAAATAAAAAATGGAAAGCGTTGCACTTTCCACGGAATAAATTTTGCGGTCAAACTTATTTTTTAAGATTAACTGCGTCGGATTTTTCTGCTGCCGGTTCCGAAGGCGTAATGTCAATCGTAACGGGCTCGGCGTCAGATTTTTTTTCAGCCGGTTCAGTTTCAGTGGGCTCGGCAGCCTTTTCGGGAGGCTTAATGTCCGGCGCGTTGACTGGGAACTCGATAGTCTGAAGGGCTTTGACGGTTTTCTGAGCGCCAATTTCGAGGAGTTTAATGTCGCGCGGCTCGCTGGCATTGGCGAGCTTGTGCCATTTTTTATCGGCGTCCTGGAAGTACATTTCAAATTCGAGGTTGAAGTGTTCGTCGTCGACGAAATTTACGCGGAACTTTCCGGCGCTGTAGGTGAGACCGTTCTCCACGTTTTTGCGGATAATTTCATCGAGGCGCATGGACGCAACGTCAGCAACGTCTTCAATCGTCATGTTCGGGCTCAGCAGGTCGTTGAAAAAATTCTTGACGTTTTCGACGACCATTTCGAGAGATTTTTTGGTAATCGGCATTTCAATACACCTCGCTTAAACGGTGAGCTCAAGTTCTTTTTCGTAGCGGCTGGTAACGTCGGTTTCCGTGTTGGAAAGACCTGCCTTCGCCCATTCGGGAACCTGGGACTCGTCAATTTCGCGCGTGGTAGTTTTTTCAATCCACTTGCCGTTTTCCCTGTAGTAGAGGCGGTGCACGAGGCTAAGCGTGCCGTTTTCGACGCTGGAAAAAAGTTTCGCCGCGTATTCGCCTATGCCGAGGCTGTTCATGGTCTCCTTCAGTTTCGGCAGGAAATCCGACAGCCATTTGGTGACTTCTTCCCAGTTGTTGTAGACCACCAAGCCGCCGACCAGCGCGCCAAGTACAAGCACAGGTATCATTTAAAACATCTCCCTTGAAAATATTTTAGCGAAGAGAAATTCTCGCGTATTCTTCAACCATGTCGACGAAAGTCATGTGTCCGCGCTCAGTCGCCTTGCCGGTACCAATTTCCTTGAGCACGGTTCTGTAAATTATCGATTCGACGCTACCAGGAATAAGATTTTCCCAGTTTTTGTATTCGTACTCACGCTCGGAAACGGTATTCTGCGGGTGTCCGACAACTTCCAGTTCGCACAGGAATTGAATCTGTTTGGTTTTTGGGCGGAGGTAATAATGCTCCAGAAAATATTTTTTGTGCTGCAGAACGTCAACGTCGACGGGATTTAGCGGCTTGCCTTTTTCCCGCGCGAGAGAAATTTCAGCGTTATAGGTATCGTTGATGTAATTCGCCAAATCGGGCGGCAAATCCGAGGTATCGACGTTGTGTTCCACCATGCGAATCCAGACGTCCGCCATGTACTCATTCGCCAGGTACGGCACGCGCCGCCACGTGACGCTTTCCCTGTCAAGGTAGTACGTGTACAAATCGTCAGCCGCCAGTTTGACGAACCGCGCCTTTTGCGTCTTGCCTTTTTCAGTCGAAGTCGAATACGATTTTCTAATCCGGCTTGACGGCGTAATTCGTTCGTCCTTCGAGTAATTTGGCGGAGGAATAATTTCCTCGTCGGGTACGATAATAACTGGCTTGTCGGTGAACGGCGCGTCGTATTCCTCGCCGGTAAGTTCAGGCTCGTCCGCGCTAACCGCCGGAGCGTTTATGATTAAAGCCAGGAGCGTTGCGGCACCGGCAAAATAATTTTTCGCGTTCAAAGGAATCACCCCAGTTTACATTCGACCTGCAGGAAAAAATTCCTTTAACGCAGCGGATTTTTCGCAGGAACGCCAGCCTTGCGCGGAAAATTTTTCGGCGTGGATTTTACCTTGTCGACGTAAATCACCGCGCGAATATCCGGCAGATTCGGCAGATTTTTTTCGACGCTGAGAATTTCGCCGCCGCCGAGGATTTTAACTGCCACTCCAGCTTCAGCAATTTCTTCGCGAAAATTTTTGCCCTTCATCGCCGCGAAAATTCCGCCAGTCTTAGCAAATGGCAGGCAGTATTCAGCGATAACGTTCAGCCGAGCGACAGCGCGCGCCGTCACCAAATCGAAACGCTCACGGTAATTTTTATCGTGTGCCAAATCTTCAGCGCGACCGTGGACGCATTCGACGCCGCTCAAGTTCAATTCTTCGACGACGCTTTTCAGAAACTTAACGCGCTTGTCAAGGGAATCGAGCAGCACAATTTCAACTTCCGGCTTGAAAATTTTCAGCGGAATGCCTGGGAAACCGGCGCCGGTACCCACGTCGATAATTTTCCGAACGCCGGCAAATTTATTTTCGTCCCAGACAGTCAGCGAATCGATAACGTGCTTAATGGCAAAATCCTCGGCGCCGGTTATGGCGGTGAGATTAATTTTTTCGTTCCAGTCGATAACGGCGCGGTAGAAAATTTCAAACTGGTCAAGCTGGCGCGCGCTAAGATTTGCATTCGCGGCTAAAATTTCGCGCAGCATTTATTCAAGCTCAATCGTGGCGGGCGGCTTGGACGTGCAGTCATAAAGCACGCGGTTGACGCCCTTAACTTCGTTGACAATGCGATTTGCCACGGTGTTCAAAACGTTCCAGTCAATCTGCGCCGCCTCGGCAGTCATGAAATCGCTGGTAAGAACCGCGCGCAAAACTACGGCATAATCGTAGGTGCGACCGTCGCCCATAACGCCGACCGAGCGCATGTTCGTCAGCGCGGCGAAATACTGGCTGAGCTCGATTTTATTGCGGGCGACTTCCGCGCGGAAAATGGCGTCGGCGTCCTGCACGATTTGAACTTTTTCAGCGGTAACCTCGCCGATGATTCTGATACCGAGACCAGGTCCAGGGAAGGGCTGGCGGCTGACAATATTTTCCGGCAGACCGAGTTCACGCCCCGCCTGCCGCACTTCGTCCTTGAACAAAAGGCGCAGCGGCTCGACAATTTCCTTGAAGTCAATCACGCTGGGCAAGCCGCCAACGTTATGGTGCGATTTAATCACGGCGGATTTGCCCAGACCGCTCTCGATAACGTCGGGGTAAATCGTGCCCTGCGCGAGGAAGTCAACCGCGCCAATCTGTTTCGCAACTTCCTCGAACACGCGAATAAATTCTTCGCCGATAATCTTGCGCTTGCGCTCAGGCTCAGTAACGCCGCTCAGCTTAGCCAGAAATCTTGCGCCCGCGTCAATCTTGATAAAGTTCAGGTCGTAATTCGCGAACGCCGCTTCGACTTCAGCCGCCTCGTTCTTGCGAAGGAGTCCGTGGTCGACGAAAACGCACGTCAGATTTTTTCCGACAGCCTTGCTCAGCATAACCGCCGCCACGCTCGAATCGACGCCGCCGCTCAGCGCGCAGAGAACTTTGCCGCCGCCAATTTTATTTTTCAGCTCGGAAATGGTATCGCTGACGAAAGTGTCCATCGTCCAATCGCGCGCACTGCCGCAAATGTCCACGAAGTTCGACAGAATCTTTTTGCCTTCGACGGTATGCAAAACTTCGGGGTGGAACTGCACGGCATAGAGGTTTCGCGCAGGATTTTCAGCCGCCGCCACGGGGCAGTTTTCGCTATCCGCCGTCGCGCTGAAATTGGCTGGCAGTTCGCAAATGCGGTCGGTGTGGCTCATCCAGACGACAGTATTTTTTTCGACGCCAGCAAAAAGTTTCGACGCGCCGCCAATCTTAATTTCGGTCTTGCCGTACTCGCTGACTTCAGATTTTTTGACGCTGCCGCCGAGCACGTGAACCATAGCCTGCGCGCCGTAGCAAATTCCTAAAACCGGCACGCCAAGGCTGAAAATTTCTGCAGGCGGGAGGCTGGAATTTTCTTCGTAGACGCTCTGCGGTCCGCCGGTAAGAATAATCCCGTCCGGCTTGAGATTTTTAACCGCCGCCAGATTTATCGCAGTCCCCAAGCCGCTCTTGACGTTTTTGTCCGCCGCCGCATCGCCGGTCGTGAGCGTGTGAACTTCGCAGTAAACGTGATTTTCGCGGACGCGCCTTGCGATTAGCTGATTATACTGCCCGCCGAAATCCAAAACCAAAATCATTGCGCCGCCTCCTTCAGCCATTCGCGCGCATTTGAAATCTGCCGCTTAACCTGCTCAGTTGCTGTACCGCCCAGCGAATTTCTGGCGTCAACGCAGGTCTCCGGCTTGAGCGCCTCGTAAATATCCGCGTCAAACCTGTCACTGAAACTCTTGAATTCGTCCAGCGTCAAGTCCTTCAGATAAATTCCGCGCGAAATGCATTCATGTACCAGTTTGCCGGAAATTTCGTGCGCCTGCCGGAACGGAATATTTTTTCTGACAAGATAATCCGCCAAATCCGTCGCGTTGGAAAAATCTTCCTCGACGGCGCGCCGCATATTTTCAGCCCGCACCTTCATTCCGGCGATTATCTGAGCGAAGACCGCCAGCGAAAATTTCACCGTGTCTATCGCGTCGAACAGCCCTTCCTTGTCTTCCTGCAGGTCTTTGTTGTACGCCAGCGGCAGCGATTTTACCGTCGTCAGCATCGCCATTAAATGTCCAATGACGCGCCCCGCCTTGCCGCGTACCAGCTCCGGCACGTCGGGATTTTTTTTCTGCGGCATCATCGAAGAACCCGTGCAATGCGCGTCGTCCAGCTCCACGAATGAAAATTCTCGACTGCACCACAAAATTATTTCTTCGCTCAGCCGCGACAAATGCACCATTAAAATCGACGCCGCCGCCAGAAATTCCAGCACGTAGTCCCTGTCTGAAACCGCGTCCAGACTGTTCTGATACACCGCGTCGAAGTCTAATTCATCTGCCACAAAGTTTCTGTCAATCGGGAAAGTCGTACCCGCCAGCGCGCCCGCTCCCAGCGGCATTATATTCGCGCGGTCGTACACGCCCGCAAATCTTTCGCCGTCCCGCGTCAGCATTTCAAAATACGCCAGCAAATGGTGCGAAAACAATATCGGCTGCGCTCGCTGCAAATGCGTGTAGCCTGGCATTATCACGCCCAGATTTTTTTCCGCCGCGTCAACCAGCGCCTTTTGAAGTTCAATCAGCAGCCGCCGAATTTCGCACGCCTGCCGCCTTACGTACAAATGCATATCCAGCGCGACCTGGTCATTCCGGCTCCGCGCCGTATGCAGACGCCCGCCAGCTTCACCAATTTCCGCAGTCAGCGCCGCCTCAATGTTCATGTGAATATCTTCCAGCGCCGTTTTAAATTCAAATTCGCCAGCCTCAATCTGCGCGAGAATTTTTTTCAGACCGGCGATAATCTTTTCCGAATCGTCGACGCTGATAATTTCGCACCGCGCCAGCATTTTCGCATGGGCGATTGAGCCCTGAATATCTTCGCGGTAAAGCCGCTTATCGAAACTTATCGACGCCTGAAAATCGTTAATCATTTCGTCGGTCGAGCGCTCGAACCTGCCGCCCCAAAGTTTTTCGCTCATTTTTTATTCACCAGTGCGCGAACTTTCAGCGGCAGACCGAACAGATTGATAAAGCCCGTGGCGTCCGCCTGATTGTAAACGTCGTCATGCTCGAACGTCACAAATTCCTTGCTGTAAAGCGAATGCGGAGACTTCGCGCCGGCGGAAATGATATTGCCCTTGTAAAGCTTGAGCCGGACAGTGCCGGTGACGGTTTTCTGAGTTTCGTCAACGAACGCCGCCAGCGCCTCGCGCAGGGGAGCAAACCACATTCCGTCATAAACCAGCTCGCCGTACTTAACGCCAACGTGCTGCTTGAAATGGAAAGTCGCGCGGTCAAGGCAAAGATATTCCAGTTCGCGGTGCGCGTAGTACAGAATCGAACCGGCGGGATTTTCGTAGACGCCGCGGCTCTTCATACCGACAAGGCGGTTTTCGCAGATGTCGACGATACCAATGCCGTTGCGCGCGCCAATCTCATTCAGCTCGGTAACCAGCGCGACGGAATCTTTTTTGACGCCGTTAATCGCCACGGGAACGCCCTGCTCAAAGTCGACGGTAATTTCTTCCGGCTTATCCGGCGCATTTTCCGGCGCCTTGGAAATGAGGAACATGGAATTATCCGGCGCGTTCCACGGGTCTTCAAGGTCGGAGCCTTCGTGCGAAAGGTGCCAGATGTTCCTGTCCATGCTGTATTTTTTATTTTCAGTGGCGATGGGAATATCATGCGCCTTGGCGTAGGCAATTTCGGATTCGCGGCTGTCAAGTTCCCATTCGCGCCACGGAGCAATAATTTTCAGTTCGGGAGCCAGCGCCTTGACAGTGAGTTCAAAGCGAACCTGGTCATTGCCCTTGCCGGTCGCGCCGTGAGCAACTGCGTCCGCGCCTTCAGCCAGCGCAATTTCAACCAGCTTTTTAGCGATAATCGGGCGCGCGAAACTCGTGCCGAGCAGATATTTTTCTTCGTAAACCGCGCCAGCCTTAAGCGTCGGGAAAATGTAATTCTCGATGAAATCCTTCGTGAGGTCTTCGATAAAAACTTTCGACGCGCCGGACTTGAGCGCCTTGTCATGAACAACGTTAAGCTCGTCGCCCTGCCCAACGTCCGCGCAGACAGCAATAACTTCGCAGCCGTAATTTTCCTTCAGCCACGGAATGATAACGCTCGTATCCAGCCCGCCGGAATACGCCAGCACAACCTTTGAAACTTTTTCTTTCGCCATAAAAATTCCCTCCATTCAATTAACGGCGCAAGTTTAGCAAAAATTATGCGGCGCGTCAATTTTTCAAAAAAAACGGTGTAAGACTTGACTGTTTGTGGTAAGATATGTACAATCGCTTTGAAATTTTAAAGGGCGGTCGACGATATTTTTTAGGCCGCCAAAGAAAGGGGATTCTGGTGTATGGATAATTTATCGGTTACCATGAAGTTGGTCGTACTTAACATTGTGGCTGCCGTTGGCATTATCGTTCTCGGCTTCGTCGGATATTTCGCCGTGAACACTGCCAAGGACGACATGGAGACTATGTACAAGACCTACCTCAACTCAATTTACGAAGTAGCGATGTTCCGCTACAACATGCGCTACGCGCAGGTTCAAATGTCGGTCTATCCGCTGTCTACTGACATCGCGCTGGGCGATTCTCGTATCAAGAAGTACAACGAGGCTATCAAAGGCTTTGAAGAAAGTATGGTCAGCTACGAGCAAATTATCGCCGGCGACAACGAACTTATCGCAGACCTCGCGCCCTTGAAATCTGAATGGGACCATTTCAAAAAAACCGGCGACTCCCTCATGAAAATGGCTCCGCCTCCCGAAGCGCTGCATGACCAAATCGTTCTCGCTAACCACAGAGATGCCGCTATGAGATTCTACGAACAGGAAGGCATTCCGAGCGCTGTCGCTGTCGGCGATATTTCTGACGAGATTATGAACAAAGTCCGCGTCAAAGCCGACACCATGATGGAAAAGAGCATCGAGTCCGTCAACCAGATTGTCATGCGCACTTTTATTATTACCGGCGCCATGATTGTCATTCTGCTGTTCTTCAGCTCCGTCGTCATGAAGTCTGTCACTACCCCGCTTAACAAAATGGTGCAGCTCTTCGACCTGCTCAGAAGAGGCGACTTCCGCCGCAGCGACCTTATCGACCCGAGTCGTGGCGACGAATTTGGCGTAATGTCCCAGGCAATTCGTGACATGCGCGAAACAGTCAGCAATCTTATTCAGAAAACCAGCCGTTCTTCCGAACAGCTCGCCGCCTCTTCCGAGGAATTGACGGCAAGCGCTCACCAGTCCGCGCAGGCGTCCGAACAGGTTGCGCAGTCCGTTACCAATTCCGCAAGCGCAGTCGTCGAACAGCAGCAGAGCGTTGGCGAATCGCTTGACGCTATCAATGCCTCAATGAAGTCGATTGACAACCTCGGCAAGACTGCGGACACCGTTTCCAGCCACGCCACCAAAGCTAACAACCAGGCAACCGAAGGCGGCAGCGCCGTCAATATGGCTGTTGAACAGATTATCAGCGTTGAAAAAATCGTTAATGACTCCGCCGCGACCGTTGACAAACTCGGCAAACGTTCGCAGGAAATCGGTCAAATCGTTGAAGCAATTTCTGGTATCGCTGAACAAACCAACCTGCTCGCTCTGAACGCCGCTATCGAGGCTGCGCGTGCCGGTGAACATGGTCGTGGATTCGCCGTCGTTTCTGAAGAAGTTCGTAAGCTCGCTGAAGAGTCTCAGGAAGCCGCGCAGAAAATTGCTACGCTCATTGGCGACATTCAGGCTGAAACTACCAATGCCGTTGATTCGATGCAGAAAGGTAACGCCGCTGTCCGCGCGGGCACGCAGTCAGTTGAAAAACTGCGCGAGACCTTCGACGATATTCGCAGCGCTACGGATAACGTTGCTGTCGAGGCTAAGAACATGGTTCGCGAGCTTGACGCTATCGCCAAGGCTACTGTGAAGATTCGCGATAATTCGCAGGCTATTTCCGATAAGAGTGGTCACGTTTCACGCGAAATGGAGAGCGTTTCCGCCGCGTCCGAACAGCAGTCGGCATCCGCTGAAGAAATTGCCTCCGCCAGTGACGAACTCTCAAAACTCGCGCAGGATTTGCAGAACTCCCTGCAAGCCTTCAAGTATGACTAAGGATTTGTTAGTTGGCAGTTGTTAGTTGGCAGAAAAAAACTGACAGCTGATAGCTCAAATTCCACCTGGCCGGCGTGGCGACTGCTGCGTCGGCTCTTTTTCTACACGAAAGAATTCTTTTGGAAGGTGAATTTTATCATGATGGACAACATGTCTGTTACCGCGAAGCTGATTGTCTTGAATGTCGTTGCGGCTATAGGTATGATAGTCATCGGCGCGATTGGTTATTTCGCTGCCACGACCGCCGAGGGCGAAATGGATCAGATGTACAACCGCTATCTGATGTCCAACCGCAAAATCGGCAACGCGCTTTACGCCATGAGATACGCGCAGATTCAGGCGATTTTGGCGCCGCTTACGCAAAATCCAGACCTTATCAAATCGCGCAGTGACAAGTACGATACTTCAGTTAAAACTTTTGAAGAGGCTCTGCAGGAATACGAGGCGATAGTTGCTACGGATTCAAACAAGGCGCTCGCTACTGAGGCTGAAGAAATTCGCCGCAAATGGAACAAGTTCCGCGATTCTTCCAAGCAGCTCGTGGGTATGCGCGCGCCTATCGGTGCGGACGACATGGCAATTTACAACCATATCAAAGAGTCCATGGATTTCTACGAACATGATACCATGCCCTACGCCGTTGACCTCGGCGGCGCCATTTCCAACCTTTACGTCGGCGTTGGCGAGCAGTCCGCTCAAACCTGGGACAGAAGTCAGGAAGCTGTTCACGGTATCGTTCGCAACATTTTTATCACCGTCGCCGTTATGATTGTTATCCTGATTGTCGTCAGCAGCATTATCATGAGGGCTATCACGACGCCGCTTTACAAGATGATTGAACTTTTCCACCACCTCCGTGACGGCGATTTCCGCGAAAGCGACCTTATCGACCCGAATCGCGGCGATGAATTTGGCAAAATGTCTGTGGCTATTCGCGATATGCGCCAGACAATCAGCAAACTTCTGCAGAAAACCAGTAATTCTTCCGAGCGGCTGGCGTCGTCTTCGCACGAATTGACAGCCAGCGCCCACCAGTCTGCAAGAGCGTCGGAGCAGGTTTCGCAGTCCGTCACGGTTTCAGCCGGTTCCGTCGTCGAACAGCAGCAGAGCGTTGGCGAATCGCTTGACGCTATTAACGCCTCTATGAAGTCGATTGACAACCTCGGCAAGACTGCGGACACGGTTTCCAGCCACGCCACAAAAGCCAACAATGAGGCAACCGAAGGCGGCAGCGCCGTCAATATGGCGGTTGAACAGATTATCAGCGTTGAAAAAATCGTTAATGACTCCGCCGCGACCGTTGACAAGCTCGGTAAACGTTCGCAGGAAATTGGGCAGATTGTCGAGGCAATTTCTGGTATCGCTGAACAAACTAACCTGCTGGCGCTGAACGCGGCTATCGAGGCGGCGCGCGCCGGTGAACATGGTCGCGGATTCGCCGTCGTTTCTGAAGAAGTTCGCAAGCTCGCTGAAGAGTCTCAGGAAGCCGCGCAGAAAATTGCTACGCTCATTGGCGATATTCAGGCTGAAACTACCAACGCCGTTGAATCGATGCAGAAAGGTAATGCTGCCGTCCGCGCGGGCACGCAGTCAGTTGAAAAACTGCGCGACACGTTTGAAGATATTCGCGGCGCCACGGATAACGTTGCTGTCGAGGCTAAGAACATGGTGCGCGAGCTTGACGCTATCGCCAAGGCTACCATGAAGATTCGCGACAATTCGCAGGCTATTTCCGATAAGAGCGGCGGCGTTTCGCGGGAAATGGAAAATGTTTCCGCCGCGTCTCAGGAACAATCTGCCTCCGCTGAAGAAATTGCCTCCGCCAGCGACGAACTTTCAAGACTCGCGCAGGATTTGCAGGATTCGCTTAAAATGTTCAGATACTAAAATTTTCGGCTGTACAATTTTCGGTCGGCGCGGTTTCTACCGCGTCGATTTTTTTTGCCACGAAAAAACCGCCGCCAGAGTCTGACGACGGCTGAAATTTTTGAAGTTAATGACGCCGAATTATTTGACGTTGACGATAATGTCAGCGGCAGCTTCGCCGGTAATTTCCGCGCCGCTGTCGAGCATGATTTGAGTGACGGTCTTGCTGAGTTCGCCGCCCGCGCCGGTAATGGAAACTTTCTTGCCTTTGAGCGCCGCCGCGCCAGCCTCGCTTATCGAAATTTCGTCGCCAACGCGAATCTGCGGAATGGGCTTGTCTTCGACGTGAACGCTGCCAGCCAGCAGGTCGCCGGTGCCGCCGTCGAATTTGATGATGATATGACCGAGCGTGCGAATGTTGCTGTGAACGTCCTCGCCGACCTTGATGATTTTAAATTCGCTGTCCGCAACCTTGAGAATGTCGCCAGGTCTGATAATTCCTTCGAGGCGGTTACCGCTGTGCAGAACCGAAAATTCGCGGAGTTCCGGCAGAACCATCGAATCGTCGAACATGACGAGCATTTTTACGACGTTCAGGAACTTCGGCACGTCGCCGCCGACGCCGACAATCTTCGTGCTGTAATATTTTTTCGACATCCAAAAACCCTCCTGTACTACAACAAAAATCAACTTTTTAAATACATTCGGCGCGTCGAAAATTTATCCTGCCGCCGCGCAAAAATTTTCTGTTAATTCAGCGGGCGAATTTTTCAGCTTGACAATTTCTGGAGCCGGTGATAATATTGCGTGTATCAATCGCCGAAGTGGCGGAATTGGCAGACGCAGCAGACTCAAAATCTGCCGTAGGCGACTACGTGCCGGTTCGAGTCCGGCCTTCGGCACTAGAATATTTTTCAGCGGTTGAGCTGGCAGCTTAGCCGCTTTTTTCGCTAGGAGGAAAAATTTTGGCAGCGAGAATTTTTTTGACGGCATTTATGATTTTGATAATGCTGGCGAACTTCTCGAAGGCGGAGGCAGAAAAAATTCTGTTCGTGCCGCATGACGACCGCCCAATTTCCTGCCAGCAGACAGCTGAAGTTATCAGGCAGGCAGGCTACGAAATTTTAATGCCGCCAAAAGAACTGCTCGGACTGAAAGGCGCCGATAAGCACCCCGACAAACTCTGGCGCTGGCTGGAGAAAAATGCGCCTTCAGCGAATGCCGCGGTTATCTCGGCGGATTCTCTGCTTTACGGCGGCCTGATACCTTCACGCAAGCACGAATTTCCTTCCAAAATTATCGCCGCCCGCGTCGAAAATTTCAAAACCCTGCGCGAAAAAAATCCCAGTCTCCGGCTGTACGTTTTCGCCTCGCTTATGCGCACGCCCTACACCGGCACAAAAGGCGATATCGAAGAGCCCGAATACTACGCTGAACACGGCGCGAACATTCACAATTACACCGCGCTCGTCGACAAATCCGAAATTTCCGGCCTAACCGACGCCGAAAGGACGCAGCTCAAATATTGCAGAGATTCCATTCCCAGCGAAATTCTCAACAACTGGCTGGGACGCCGCGCGAAAAATTTTACCGCTACGAAAAAGCTGATTGACATGACTTACGACGGGATTATCGATTACCTTGTTGTCGGGCGCGACGATAATTCCGCGCTCAGTCAGACGCATATGGAAAATCGCAAACTGCTCGTCCGCGCTGAAAGGGACGATTTGACGAAAAATAAATTCCAGTCGCTCGCCGGTATCGACGAATTTAACCTGCTGTTACTGACGCGCGCCGTCAATGATATGCGCGGAGATACCCCGAAAATTTTCGTGGGCTACAACACTGGCGCTGGCGGCGGAATGGTGCCGTTCTTTTCCAGCGAGCCGATTGAAAATTCCATTGCCGACGCCGCAGCTATCACCGGCAGCCAGCTGGTTGACAGCCCCAGCCGCGCGGATTTTATCCTTCTGGTGAACACCGACCCTAACGGCGCAACTCTCTGGGCGCATAACCGCAAGCCCGACGGCACGAAAATGGTTCCAAACTATACGCCAAACGCCGGAACGAAATTTTTCGCTGACATGGTTGAACGCTACGTGGCTCAAGGCTACGCGGTCGGCGTGGCGGATATAAATTACTGCAACGGCTCTGACAACGCGCTCATGAAAATTCTGCACGATGAAAATCTTTTGTACAAACTCAAATCCTACTCCGGCTGGAATACCGCTACGAACTCCACCGGTTTCGCGCTGGCGACTGGAATTTTGGCGATTCATATGGATTCTGACGCTAAGGACAGACTTTTGACGCGGCGATACCTTGACGACTGGGCGTACCAGGCGAACATTCGCACAATCGTCGGCTGCCAGCTTGACCCCGTGCATTACTATCAGTTCGACGGCGAACGCGCGTGGGTTGAGTCGGAGGAAACGCGGCTCATGCGTGAATTTGCGCAAAAAAATTTGCCGCCCTTTGATTATCTGAGCGGCTTGAAAGTTTCCAACCCGTGGAACAGAATGTTCGAATGCGAAATTACGTTTTCAGATTAACTAACTTTCTTTCTGTGGAGAAAGAAAGTTACAAAGAAAGCCAGCCCGCTGCATTCGCATCCGGCGAATGGCGCGGGCGACCGCCCGTCCATGGGCGGTCTTTAATACGATTTATCTGCCGAGCGTATCCCACTGCACTTCGCTGAAATAAATCACGGTCACAACGTCTTCGGGCGTAATGCGGCGCTTGTAAATTTCCTCGAAATCCTGAATGAGCTCCTCCTTGCTGTTGATGTCGGGATTCTGGTGGTCGAGGTCGATTGAGCTGAGCGTGCCCATGGTCTTGACGCGAACCTTGTCGATGAAGGCGCGGTACAGAAATTCCTTGGCTTCGCCGAGCTTGCCGACGGTTATCCACACGACGGAGCTTTCGGGGTAGAGCGCAGAAACGTCGCCGAGCCGGACGGTGCAGTTCTTACTGCGCGCCATCAGCATTTCGCGATGCTTTTTCGCCTGAAAATTTAATGCCATCATGGTAAATCACTCCAATTATTTTTTGTACTCCGCCGCCAGTTTTTTGAACAGCGGCAGGGAACGTTCAATCGTTTCGGTTTTAATGCAGTACGCCGCGCGGAAATATCCTGCGCAGCCGAAATCCGCGCCTGGCACTAAGAGCAAATCGTATTTCTTAGCGCGTTCGCAGAAAGCGTAATCGTCGTCTTCCAGCGCCTTCGGGAAAAGGTAAAAGGCGCCCTGAGGCTTGACGCATTCAAAGCCGGCGTCGATTAAACCTTCATACAGGAGTTTCGCGTTGCGCTCGTAAATCGAAATGTCGGACGGCTTACCGGCGCATTTGGCAACGACCAGCTGCCACAAGCTCGGAGCGTTAACGTGCGTCAGAACTCTGGCGGCGCCTGCAATCGCGCCAAAAATTTTCCCGAAATCAGCAACAGAATCAGGCACGACGATATAACCAATGCGTTCGCCTGGCAGGGAAAAAGATTTGCTGTAGGAATAGCAGACCAGCGTATTTGCGTAGAAATTCGGCACGTAAGGCACGTCGACGCCGTAAGCAATTTCGCGGTATGGCTCGTCAGAAATTATAAAAATTTCGTGATCGAACTCGCTGGACTTTTCGCTGAGAATCTGCGCGAGGGTTTTAATCGTAGCCTCGGAATAAACCGCGCCGCTGGGATTGTTCGGCGAATTTATGATGACGGCTTTAGTCGCAGGCGTGAGCATTTTTCTGAAGGCGTCGAAATTAATCTGCCAGTCAGCGGGCTGGGCGGGAACGACGTTCAGTTTAGCGCCGACAGATTCGACGAAAACTTTGTATTCGGGAAAGTACGGCGCGAAGGTTATGAACTCGTCGCCTTCCTCAGCGAGCGCCTTGAAACAGATTGTGATAGCGGCGGCGGCACCGGCGGTTATGAAAAGATTTTTTCCGGCGAAATTCGTACCGAAACGCGCGTTGAGGCTCTGCGCTAAAGTTTCGCGAACTTGCGGGTTGCCTGGCGCAACGGTGTAGCCGTGAACTGCGGAAGGTTCGTAAGTTTGCAGAATTTCTATGGCGGCGTCGCGGACGAAATCGGGCGTTGGAACGTTGGGGTTGCCAAGGCTGAAATCGAAAATATTTTCTTCGCCGACCTGAGCCGCGCGCATTCTGCCAAATTCAAAAATCGTACGAATTGTAGACTTTTTTGTACCGAGCTCGTACATTTTGGCGGAGACCATTTTAAAAATCACCTCTGAATTTTTTTGTATCTTACCACAGGCGTCAAGATTTTTAAAGCGGGCGGAAAAATTTCTGCAGGAAATATCGGCGGCGAATATAATTTAACTGGTAGAGGTGATTTGAATGGCGGAAAAAGTGCAAAACAGCGACACAGTGCGAATATACATGCAGGAAATCCGAAGCATACCACTGTTGACGGCGCAGCAGGAACGGGCGCTCGCAAAGAGTATGCTGGAAGGCGACGCCGACGCCAGACAAAAATTGATTGAAGCCAATCTGCGCCTCGTGGTGAGCATTGCGAAAAAGTACATGGGGCGCGGCGTAGATTTTTTGGACATGATACAGGAAGGGAATTTGGGGCTGATACGGGCGGTGGATAAGTTTGATTATCGGCGGGGATATAAATTTTCGACGTATGCGACGTGGTGGATACGGCAGGCGGTGATGAACATTGTGTACGGGCATTCGCGGCTGATTCGTCTGCCGAAGGAGCAGGTTGAAAACATGAATGAAATGTCGCGGGTGCAGCACCAGCTTTTTCAGGAACACCTGCGCGAGCCGACGGTTGAAGAAATTGCGGAGCGAATGCGCGTACCTGTCGAAAAAGTGCGGGATTTGATGCGATTATCGGCGGACTCAATTTCGCTGGAGACGGCGATTGGCGAAGATTCGGAGCTGGCGGATTTTGTCATGGATGATGATTCGCCGTCGACGGAAGAGCTGGTCGAGACGCAGATTTTGAAAGAGCAAATTGCAAATGCGCTGGTACCGCTGACGCCGCGCGAAAAGCAGGTTTTAACTTTGCGCTACGGGCTGGAAGATGATACGTTCCGCACGCTGGACGAAGTTGGAAAAAAATTTGGCTTGACGCGGGAGCGCATTCGGCAGATTGAATTTGGCGCGCTGAAAAAGCTGCGGCTGCCGGAAGTCAGCGATGGGCTTAAAGATTTTTATGAGGAGTGAGTTTTATGAGTGTGAAAAAAATTTTAGCGGCGGTAGTTTGCCTGGCAATGGCACTGGGATTTTCGGTCAGCAGTGCGGCGGAATTTCCGGTTGAGGACTTCGATGCCGCCGGAATTTATTCTGATTTGGAAACTGGCACGAGAAGCGATAAAACGCGGTTCACCGTGAAAAATTTCCGCAGGGAGACTTCAATGGACTCAACCGATCCAGTTTCAAAAACCTGGGTGTGTGACTTCGTTGAAAAATCCACGGGAAATTCCGACGCGAAAATCGCCTTGGTCACAAACGAGAACGACCGCGTTGTCAGCATTATGGTTGTCAGCAAGCTTGATGCGGCGAGCAGCAATGAAAATCTGGCTGAGGCGCTGATTACTTTTTCTTTCGCCATGACAGCTTATTTTGGTCTGACTGAAACTGAACTGCAGGAAATGGCGGTGGCTTTCATGACAAATCCGTCCGCCGGCAAGTGGAGCCACTGGGACAGCGCGCATAAAAAATGCGTCCACGTTATTTCTGGCATGGAAAAAGCCGTTGTGGGCTTCGTGATTTACGCCACGGACAGCGAAGATTGATTTGGGGTGGTTGCTAATGGAAAATTTACTGGAACTTATGCTTACGCGGCGGAGCGTGCGGCAGTACACGGGCGAAAAAATTCCCGCCGAATCGCTGAAAAAAATCGTGAGCGCGGCGTTACTGGCGCCTTCGGGGCATTCAAAGTACCCGTGCGAATTTATCGTCGTGCAGGATTCTGAGACGCTGGAAAAAATGTCGCACTGCCGCGTTGGCGTAGCGAAAATGCTGGCGGGAGCGGCGGCGGCTGTTGTAGTGGTTGCTGACCGCGAAAAATCTGACACGATTATCGAAGATTGCTCGGTTGCTATGATGAACATGGAACTCATGGCGTGGAGCCTCGGAATTGGCAACTGCTGGATTCAGATACGCGGGCGCGAGGCGGAAAACGGTTCGACGAGCGAAGAATATCTGCGCGAAATTTTGAACTTCCCAGAGAACTTTGCGTGCCAGTCAGTTTTATCTTTAGGCGTACCGGCGAAACCGCCGCGTCCGCGCGAACTCGACAAGCTCAACTTCGGAAAAATTCACGACGAAAAATTTTAAAGCTTAACGCTTGCAAAAAAATAAAGCGCGGTACGAACTGCCGCGCCATTTTTATTTGCGGGGAAAATTTCAGCTTAGAACGCCGGAACGATAGCGCCCTTGTATTTTTCGTTGATGAAATTTTTAACCTTGTCGGAGCGAATGGTTTCGAGCAGCGCCTTAATTTCGGGGCGGTTCTCGTCGCCGTCACGCACGGTGATAATGTTGACGTACGGCGAAGTTTTGTCCTCCATGAACAGCGCGTCATTTATCGGGTTCAGATTGGCGTTCATGGCGAAATTTGTGTTGATAACGGAAATGTCAACGTCGTCGAGCGTGCGAGGGAGCTGCGCGGCTTCAATTTCCTGAATCGTCAAATCGTTGTGGTTGCTGATAATGTCCTGAACTGTCGCCATTTCGCTGACGCCGTCGCGCAGGGTGATAACGCCGGCTTTGTGCAGGAGCAGCAGCGCACGTCCGCCGTTAGTGGCGTCATTCGGAATGGAAACGGTGCCGCCGAAAGGAATTTCGTCCAGTTTTTTAATTTTCGTGGAGTAAATCCCCATTGGTTCGACGTGGACGCCGCCCGCGTTTTTGAGTTTCATCTCGGTATGTTCCTTGACGAAATCGTTCAGGTAGGGCTCGTGCTGGAAGAAGTTGGCGTCCAGTTCCTTATCGTTGAGCGCGATATTCGGCTGAACGTAGTCATTGAACTCCACAATTTCGAGCGTGACGCCTTTTTCAGCAAGGTCGGGCTTAATTTCTGCGAGAATTTCAGAATGCGGGACGGGCGTTGCACCAATTTTTATAGTGGCGTTGAGTTTGTCGCCGCCGCTCGGAGCCGGAGTATCGCCGCCTCCGCCGCCGCAGCCGCTGAGCAAAAGCGTCGCCGCCAGTCCTAACATTGCCCAAAAACTTTTTTTCATGAGTAAAACCTCCTGTTAGCCAAAAAATTTTATTTCAAGCGGCTTCAAATCCTCTGACTTTCTGCCGATTAAAATCTTTTTGCCGTGGAACTCCGCAGGCAGCGGAATATTTTTCGTCGAGAAATTTACCACAGTGGTAATGGATTTGCTGCCGAGAGTGCGCGAAAATGCAAAAATATTTTCGTCGTCCGGCAGCAGAAGTTCAAAATCGCCGGAAATTAATTCTTCGTGCGTCGCGCGGAATTTTGCCAGCTTCCTGTACCACGCCAGCACCGAATCGGAATTTTTTTCCTCAGCGGCGGCGTTGAGCGTTTTAAAATTTTCATTGACTGGCAGCCACGGCGTACCGCTGGAAAATCCGGCGTTCTTCTTATCGTTCCACTGCATTGGCGTGCGGGCGTTGTCGCGGCTGAAAAAGTGCACGAACTCCAGCGCCTGTTCCGGCGTGTAGCCTTCATTCAGCGCGAACTCGTACTGCGCGTGCGAAGAAATATCGTTGTACGCGTCAATCGAATCCCACGCGACGTTTGTACAGCCGAGCTCCTGCCCCTCGTAAATGAACGGCGTCCCTCTAAGCGTCAGCAGAATCGCCGCCATAGCCTTTGCCGCGTCGACGGGATTGGCGTCTTTCGGGAAAAAATAATTCACGCAGCGAGGGCGGTCGTGATTCTCGAAAAAGACAGGACACCAGCCGTTAGTTCGCGTCGCCGCCTGACTGTCGCTCAAAGCCTTTTTCAGCTCGGTAAGTTTCCACGGAGTCGGGCGGCAAAAAATTTCGCCATTCTTCAGCGGTAAAAGCACGTGGCTGAACTCAAACAGCATGTCGAAAACGCCGTTTGCCCCAACCCACTGATTCAGCTCGTCCGCCGCCACGCCGTTAGCCTCGCCGACCGTGAAAATATCGTGCCCGTCGAAAACCTTGCGCTTGAACTCGTGCAGAAAATCCAGAATCCCGCGCGTATTCGCAGTCAGCGGGTGAATGTGCGATAAACCATCCTTGCCGTCCGGCGCGCCGTCCACAAATTCCGCCGGCTTTTTAATGTAGGTTATCGCGTCGATTCTGAAGCCGCCAACGCCTTTATCCAGCCAGAAATTCGCCGCGTCGTACAGCGCCTGCCGCACGGCTGGATTTTCCCAGTTCAAATCCGGCTGTTCCTTCGCGAAAGTGTGCAGATAAAATTGCCCGCGCTCCTCGCACCACGTCCACGCACTGCCGCCGAAAATGCTCCGCCAGTTCGTAGGCGCCGAGCCGTCCGCCTTAGCGTCACGCCAGATATACCAGTCCGCCTTAGGATTATTCCGGCTGGACTTCGACTCCAGAAACCACGCGTGCTTGTCCGAGCTGTGATTGTAAACCAAATCCATGACGATTTTAATCCCGCGCTTTTTGCCTTCGGAAATCAGTCTGTCGAAATCCGCCATCGTGCCGTAAGCGGGGTCAATCGCCGTGTAATCCGAAATGTCGTAGCCGTTGTCGACCATGGGCGAAGGGTAAACCGGCGTAAGCCAAATCGCGCCAACGCCCAGCTTTTTCAGATAGTCAAGGTGCGCGGTAATGCCGTTCAAATCGCCGGTGCCGCTGCCCGTCGTGTCCGCAAAACTTTTCGGGTAAATCTGGTAGACAATCGTCCTCTGCCACCACTTCAAATTTTCCGCCGCCATAACTTTGCCTCCAAAAATTTCAACAGGATTGAGATAAAAACCGGCAGTCACCGCCGCCGCAGTTTTGATAAAATTCCGCCTGTTCATCGTTTGTTCAGCCTCCGAGCGAGTGCGTTGCCGCAAAACTGTACCGCCTGCACCAAAACTATCAGCACGACGACCGTCGCCAGCATGACTTCCGGTCTGAATCTTTGATAGCCGTAGCGTATCGCCAAATCTCCCAGTCCGCCGCCGCCTATCGCTCCCGCCATTGCCGATTCGCCAACCAGCGCGATTATGACCGTTGTCAGCTGCGCCACGATTGACGGCAAGGCTTCTGGCAGTAAAACTTTTGTGATAATCTGCGCGGGCGTTGCGCCCATGGATAAAGCCGCTTCGACTAAGCCAGCCGGTACTTCCTTCAGCGAAGTTTCGACCTGCCGCCCGATAAACGGTATCGACGCCACGACCAGCGGGACTATCGCCGCCGTCGTTCCTATCGCGCTGCCGACGAGAAATCTTGTCAGCGGGATTATCGCTACCATTAAAATTATGAATGGGATTGAGCGCACGGCGTTGACGACTGAGCCGATTGTTTTGTTGAGCGGCGCGTTTTCCAGGATTTTTCCTTTTTCCGTCGTGTGGAGCAAAACGCCCAGCGGCACGCCGACCGCCGACGCTATCGCCATTGAGACGACGACCATGTAAACCGTTTCGCCGAGAGCTTTGGTTAACAGAGGAATTATTTCTGCCAACAAAATTCACCTGCCGAAAATTTTATTCTTCGCCGTATGTGATACCAGGAGCCGTCTGAATTTTAAGTTCCGAGCCCGTTTGTTTAATCAAAACGTGAACGGGCGTATCAAGTTCAAATTGAAAAACGGGAACATCTTTGTCGGGGTGAATAAGCCCCCAGATCATCACGTCGTCGCCTTGTTGCCTGCCGTCAATAATCTCAAAGCCGCTATCAATCATCAACTGAGAGTATTGATTGAAATAACGCGTTGCGTTGCCGTCTTTGCAAGTGTATTCGTAAAAACCCGCAGAATTTTCGTCGGCGTGAACTGCCTTCACGAGCACAATGTTTGACGAAATTTGTCTGATGTCGGGCACGTCCGCCGCAGAAACGATTTGCGGAATTGCCAACACAAACACGGCGACCAATGCCAAGAAAAATTTTTTCACGGTAATAACCTCCTAAACGGAATTTCTTTTAACATAACCGATAATCTCAACGCGCACATCTTTGCCGCCCAGAAAATTCAGCGCGCCTTGAATTGCAGTTTCCTCGCCGCTCAAGCCGATAATGAACCGCCCGAATGGCACGCCGTGAATTTCGTCAAGGTTACCGAAAAGCATCGTGCATTCGACGCCGGTACAGTTGCGAATCATCTGCGCCAAAACTGGGTCGTCCGCGCGTTCGCCGAGGAAAATTAATCTGAGCAAAAGCAGACTGCCTTCGGTCTTAACCGGCGAAATTTCGTTACCGCGAAAGGCGGCTGGCAGCTGATTCGACAAAAGCACGCTGATAAATTCTTTGGTAATTGCGTGCTGGGGATTGGTGAAAACTTCGAGCACGGAGCCGCGTTCAGCGATAACGCCGTCAGAAATTACGGCAACCTTGTCGCAAATTTCCTTGATAACCTGCATTTCGTGCGTGATGACGACGACGGTCAGCGCGAGGTTTTGATTGATAACCTTGATAAGGTCGAGAATGGATTTGGTAGTTTGCGGGTCGAGCGCGGAAGTTGCCTCGTCGCAGAGCAGGATTTTCGGATTGCTGGCGAGGGCGCGGGCGATACCAACGCGCTGTTTCTGTCCGCCGGAAAGCTGCGCGGGATACTGGCTGGCTTTGTCTTTCAAGCCGACGAGTTCCAGCAGCGGCGCAACTTTTTTGTTGATTTCAGCGGCGGGCGTATTGGACAGCGTGAGCGGGAAGGCGATATTTTCGTAGACAGTGGCGGAACTCAAAAGATTGAAGTGCTGGAAAATCATGCCGATATTTTTTCTGGCGGCGCGCAGTTCGGCTTCGTTGAGCTTCATCATATCCTGCCCGTCGACGATAACTTCACCGGCGGTCGGGCGTTCGAGCATGTTGATACAGCGGACGAGCGTGGATTTACCGGCGCCGCTCAAGCCGATAATGCCGTAAATTTCGCCGCGCGCGATGTGCAAATCGATACCCTTTAGCGCGTGAACTTTACCGCTGGGCGTGTCGTAAATTTTTTCAATGCGTGAAAGCTTAATCAATTTTCTGCTCCTTGACGATTGGATTTTGTTTAGCGGTGGCGATAACGTCTTCAACGGTGGTTCGCGCAGGTTCCGGCTCCGGCTCAGATTTTTTTTCGAGCGTCACAGGTTTATTTTCCGGCGGCGCGGATTTTTTAGGCGGTTCGTCTGCAGATTCTTCGAGCGTGGCGGTAAGTGCCGCCTGCGCCTTACGAAATTCTCGCAGACCTTTTCCGAGCGCGCGCCCGACTTCCGGCAGCTTGCCTGGTCCGAAAACTATCAGCCCCACGATTAGTATCAAAATAAATTCGCCCATTCCGATTCCGAACATTGTCACCAATCCTTTCGCCGCCGAATTATATCACGTCCGCCGGTTTATTCCAAACATTTTTTGTGGTATAATTTCCGCGCGAGGTGATTTTATGGCGCCGAAAATTTCCGTGCTGGTTCCGCTTTACAATCGCAGGGAATTTGCCCGCGACTGCATTCAGAGCGTGCTGGCGCAGAGTTTCAGCGATTTTGAGCTGGTGATTCGTGACGATTGCTCGACGGATGGCGTTTACGAATTTGTCGCGCAGAATTTTTCTGACGCGCGGATTAGGCTTTACCGCAATGAAAAAAATCTCGGCGAGGCGGCGACGATTAATCTGCTGGTTCATGACGCGGCTGGGAAATATCTGGCGATTCTGCACAATGACGATATGTACCTGCCGAACGCGCTGGAAAATCTTTATGCGGCGGCTGAGAAATTTAGTGCGGACGTGGTTCACGCGTCAATCATTTTTATTCGCAAAGGAAGCGCTCTGCAAAAAACTCGACTGGATAAAAATGCGGGCGGCGGGATTGTTTCAGCGGAGCCGCTTGACAGGTTTAACGAATGGTTTAGCGGCGGGATTTTCCGAGACGTGCAGTACAATTTATTCGCGCGGGAATTTGCCTTGCGTGAAGGAATTTTCGCAGACGTGACTGGAGTTGACCCGCTGATAGTTTCGCTGCTGTGGATAATGAAGGCGCGGGTACTGGTGCGGACGCCGGAGGTATTTTACGTGCGGCGGGAAAATGCGGCATCGCAGTCTGGCGCGGGTAAATTTTCGGCGGGAGATTTTTCGCAGGCGATTGAAAAGCGGCTTGAAGTATTCCGGCGGCTTGACGAAATTATTTCGCGCGTGGAATTTTTCAAAGACAAGCCAGAGTTGCAGTACAAGATTAAGGCGCGGATTTTCGGCGTGTACGAGGATTTGAACTTCGACGCGGGCGGAGGTTACGGCGACGCGAAATACGTTGAACTTTATGGCTCGATTGAGAATGTGTTCAGGAAACATTTCGGCGACGACGCGGTTTATCTGGCGCTGCTGTATCATTGGGCGCACGCCACGCATTTTAATCAGACGCAGGTGCAGGCGCGGCTGAAAGACTGTCTGAAGCTGCTGGAAAAAAATATTTGAGCGGGTGATTTTATGGCGAATGTCGTGACGATAACCGGCGTGAAGAAACTCTACAAGATGGGCAGTGAGATTGTTGCGGCGCTGAACGGCGTAGATTTGCGCATTGACGAGGGCGAATTTGTCGCGCTGATGGGACCGAGCGGCAGTGGCAAATCGACGCTGATGAATATTCTTGGCTGTCTCGACCGCCCGACTGAAGGTTCCTACAAACTTCTGGGGCAGGAAGTCAGCAAGCTTTCAGACGACGAACTTGCCGCGATTCGCAACAAAACTATCGGCTTTGTATTCCAGAACTTCAATCTTCTGCCGAAACTTACGAGTCTGGAAAATGTTGCACTGCCCGCAGTTTACGCCGGTTTTAAAACTTCGACGCGGCTGGAAATGGCACTTGACGCGCTGAAAAAAGTATCGCTGGCGGATAGAGCAGAGCACCTGCCGTCGGAACTGAGCGGCGGACAGAGGCAGCGCGTAGCGATAGCGCGGGCGATAGCCATGAAGCCTTCGATAATCATGGCGGACGAACCCACGGGAAATCTGGACACAAAATCAACCAAAGAAATCATGCAAATTTTCCGAGACCTGCACGCGGGCGGCTCGACGATTATTCTGGTGACGCACGAGCCGGACATCGCGCAGGCGGCTGACCGCCAGATTCTCGTCCGCGACGGAAAAATTGAAAAGGATATTATCACCGCGCATTCTGATGAAAAAATTGACGTTGTTTGAGGGCTTGGAAATGCTATTCACCGAACTTTTGAAAATGGCGGGCTTGAGTCTCGTTGCAAACAAACTGCGGACAATCTTGACGATGCTGGGAATAATAATCGGCGTCAGCGCAGTCATAGCCATGGTCAGCGTGGGAATGGGCGTGCGGAAAAACGTGACGGATTCAATTTCGCGGCTGGGCTCGAATTTGCTGATGGTTATGGCGGGCAGTGCTAATCGTGGCGGCGTGCGCGGCGGAGCCGGTTCCATTCAGACTCTGACTTACGACGACGCCAAAGCTATCAAGGCGAAAATCAAGGACGTTGCCTACGTTTCGCCAACGGCGCAGACCAGTTCGCAGGTTGTCTACGGGCACGAAAACTGGAGCACGACCGTTACCGGCGTCATTCCCGAATACGTGGCGATTCAGTCGCTGACTATGCAGAGCGGGATTTTTTTCAGCGAACACGACGTTGACGTTCGCAACCGCGTCGCCGTGATTGGTACGACCGTCGCCACGAATCTTTTCGGCAGCGTCAATCCCGTTGGAAAAAAAATCCGCATAGGGAACGCGCCCTACACGGTTATCGGTCTTATCGCCAGCAAAGGTCAATCCAGCGTCGGGCAGGACCAGGACGACGTAGTTTTAATTCCGCTCACGACTGCGCAGGAACGCCTGCTCGGTATAACCTACGTCCGCAGTATCAACGTTCAGGTTGCTGACGCCGACAAGATGGACGAAGTTCAGGCGAATATCGAAAAACTTCTCCGCCAGCGTCACAGGATACGCGCCGACGCTGACGACGATTTTAATGTCCGCAACTTGACAAGCCTTATGGAAACGATGACTGAAACTACCACGATGATAACGCTGCTGCTCGGCTCAATCGCCGGAATTTCGCTGGTCGTCGGCGGCATTGGGATTATGAATATCATGATGGTTTCCGTCACGGAACGCACGCGCGAAATTGGAATACGCAAGGCGATTGGCGCGACGTACAACAGCATTATGATTCAGTTTCTGATTGAGTCGACGATGATTAGTATCCTCGGCGGGATTGTCGGGATTTTCCTTGGGATTGGTCTCGCGCAGGCGATTTCAAAATTCGGCGGCTTTACGACGGTGATAAGCAGCGCGAGTATCGTGGCGAGCTTTGGATTTTCGCTGCTCGTGGGAGTATTTTTCGGAATGCTGCCAGCCAGAAAAGCCGCGCGCTTAGACCCGATTGACGCGCTGAGGTACGAATAATCAGCTGGAAAATTCCTGTTCGAGGACGTTGCGCATAACGTCGAGGTCTGGCAGTTCGCCGGTGAACAGTCGGTAGGATTCTTTGCCCTGCAGCAGGAGCATCGAAAGTCCATTGAGCGTCGGGTAGCCGAGCGATTCCGCCGTCTGTAAAAATTTCGTCTTAGCCGGATTGTAAACGATGTCGTAAACCAGCGCGCCTTCAGGCAGGAGTTTCAAGTCGATCGGCGGCATTTCGTCAACCTTCGGGTACATTCCCAGCGGTGTCGTATTAATCAGCATGTCGGCAGCTTGCAGGACTTCCTTGAACTCGTCGCTCGTCCAGTCCATGACTTCGATGCTGCCATAAATGCTGAAGTCGTCAGCGAGCGGTCTGGCTTTGAGCGGATTTCGCACGCCAATCGTGACGCTGGCGGCTTTTCTTTTGCACAAGCCCCACAAAACTGCGCGAGCCGCTCCGCCGGCGCCGAGGATAACCGCGTTGCAGTCGTCCGGCATAAATTCAGCCTCAGCCAGCGCCGCCAGAAATCCGCTTACGTCCGTATTGTAGCCGGTCATAATCCCGCCGTCGTTCACGATTGTATTCACCGCGCCGATAATCAGCGCGTCGGCGTCAATCGCGTCAAGGTACTTCATAATCATCGTCTTATGCGGAATTGTGACGTTGGCGCCGCGAAAGTTTAAGCCCTTGAGCCCGTCGACAGCCAGCATAAGGCGCCCTGACTGCACGGGAATTGCGATGTAGTTGTAGTTGTCGTAGCCCGCCGCCTTGAATGCCGCCATGTGCATTTTCGGCGAAAGCGAGTGTCCTACCGGCCAGCCAAGTATTCCAAAATTTTTTATTTCATTTGAAGCCAAAATAAATCCTCCTAGCCGTTCATTTGCGAACGCGTTTTGTAGAGTAAATTCATTTTCATTTCGTAGTAATTCGGCGACATATCGAGGTAGTGGCGGTGCGGATTTTCAAAGCGCTGCTCCTCCTGCCAGATTTCGTTGTCGAGCTGATTTTTGACGTACTCGCGAATTTCCTGCAGCGGCGGCAGAGCTTCAACGCGCTTGCCGTCTTTCACGTAAAGCTTTAAAAGCTGTCGCGCGGTACAGTTTGCAAAGGCGCGCTGTTTCCACGGCTTGACTGGGTCGATGTACCGAAACGGCGTAGACAAATCAATTTTCTCGTCCATGAGCGCCAGCATATCGGCGACGGCGTGCCCGTTCTCGTCGTAGATGCGGTAGACGTTTTTCAAGCCAGGGTTGGTAATTTTTTCAACGTTCTCGCTGACTTTGATACGCGGCGTGAAAATTCCGCCTTCCTCGACGGCAACGATTTTGTAAACCGCGCCGAAAACCGGCTCAGATTTCGCAGTTATCAGCCTTTCGCCGACGCCGAAACTGTCAATCGCCGCGCCCTGGCTTAAAAGCGAAGTTATCGTAAATTCGTCAAGGCTGTTGGACACGATGATTTTGCAGTCGTTGAGACCGGCGTCGTCGAGCATTTTCCGCACGCGCTTGGAAAGGTAAGCTAAGTCGCCGGAGTCAATGCGCACGCCTTTAAGACGGTTGCCAGCCGGTTCCAGCACTTCCTTAGCGACGCGAATCGCGTTAGGAACGCCGCTGTGAATCACGTCGTAGGTATCGATGAGCAGGGTCGTGGACTTTGGATAAATTTCGGCGTAGCGCTTGAACGCCTCGAACTCGTCGCGGAAATACATAATCCAGCTGTGCGCCATTGTGCCGTTGACGGGAATGCCGAAGAGCTGACCGGCGGAAACCGTGGCAGTGCCGTTGACGCCGCCGATAAAAGCCGCCCGCGCGCCCAAAGTTGCCGCGTCCATGTTATGCGCCCGCCGCGCGCCGAAATCCGAAACGAATCTGCCTTCCGCCGAACGGACAATCCTGCGCGCCTTCGTAGCGATAAGCGACTGGTGATTGACCTGCGTGAGAATCGCCGTTTCAATCAGCTGCGCGTCGATTAAGTCAGCGATAACCGTCATGAACGGCTCGTTGGGATACATAATCGTGCCTTCGGGGAAAGCGTAAATGTCGCCGTGGAAATGAAAATCGCGCAGGTAATTCAGAAAGCCGTCGCTGAAAATATTTTGCGCGCGGAAATATTCTACGTCCTCCGCGCTGAAATGCATGTTCTCGACGTACTCGATAATCTGCTCAAGACCGGCGAAAATCGAAAAGCCGCCACCGTCGGGGTTGCGCCGATAGAAAACGTCGAAGGCAACGCGCGCTTTTTCCCCGCCGGTTTCAAAGTAGCCGTTCGCCATCGTCATTTCGTAAAAGTCCATCATCATGCTGATGTTGCGTTTGTCAAACTGCGTCATAATAATTCCTCCGTGAAGATTTAAACCAGTAAGAATTTATCACATACGGCGCGCCTTGTCAAAAAAAATAGCCGCAACTTTCGCGGCTGAAAAAATTTTTTCGCTGTTACTGCGGGAGGCTGAAATCGTACTGCGGGTACATTTCCCGCGCTTTTTCTACATTGCGCCTGTAATTCAGAATCTTGAAGCCAACAATTTCATCGGTATCGTCGTCGTAAATCACATAAATATTGTGAACGCGCGCCTCCGCCGACGCGTGAAAATCGTTGCAGCGCGGACTAAGGTACACGTGCAAAACGTCGTGGCGGGCGTCGTATTTTTTAACTGGAAACATTTTACTGCGGGAGGCTGAAGTCGTACTGCGGGTACATTTCCCGCGCTTTTTCGACGTTGCGCCTGTAGTCCAGAATCTTGAAGCCAACAATTTCGTCGGTGTCGTCGTCGTAAATCACGTAAATGTTGTGCACCGGCTCTTCCGAAGATACGCGAAGATAATCGCAGTACCAGCTGAAATAAACGCGCATAACGTCACGATTGGCGTCGTATTTTTTGAGTACTGGAACATTTTTTTTCGATTCAATCTCCGCACGGATTCGCGCAACCTCAGCCTGATATTCCTCTTCTGTCGCGTCCCATTCACGTTTGAATTCGGGATCTTTTAATTTTTCATTGAGAAAATCTCTGAAGTACATTACTCAGATCCCTCCTTTCTTTTGAGAAAATCCGCGTAATAGCGCTTTGTCAATTCTAATTCGCTTGTCGGAGTTTTCGGCGTTTTTTTAATAAAGCCGTTGGTTAAAATCGCCTCGTCTCCGAACACGAAGAAATACAGCACGCGTGCCGCGTTTCCTTCAGATTGCGCCCGCAGTTGAAATATCCCGTCGCCCAAATATTCGGAGTGTGGCATTTTTAATTGAACGCCAAATAGTTCCAGCATATCCATCGCTCTGGCAATTTTTGACTGCATTTTATTACTTTGCGACTCGATAAATTCCAGCGCCGGAAATTTTCCGTCGGCAGTTTCGTAAAATCGGACATTCATTCTACAGCCATAGCCGCCGCAATAGCCGCGCCGAGACCAGAGCCGCCGTTATCAAGAATCGTGTCGACATTCGCCGCATCTTCGCCGAGAAGTTCACTGAGCGCGCGGTTGATATTTTCCTTGACGAGCGGCATTTTCTCGTAGACTGAACCGTCAACTGCGACGTGCTGTTTCTGAATTTTGCCGTTACCGGCGCGCTGCCAGACGATACCGACGTAAGACGCGGTAACCAGCCGCGCGGAACGAATGATAATCGCGGCGTCAAGTTCGCGGATACGGGCAACGTCAGCCAGTTCGAGTTTGCGCCCGACTTTTTCAGCGATAATTTCTGACGCCTTGTCGAGCTGCGGGCTTTCGTCGGAAACGATGCCGGACATGTCAATCGCGCTGAAGTCGCATTTCTTTTCGCCGAGGAGTTCCGCAACCGCCATGCTGAAGAGTTCGCCCATGTATCTACCGGAAACCATTTTTTCAAAGCGCTGTTCGCCTGGCTTTTCGGATTTCTGGTCGAGTTCCACGTCAAAGCGGTTGGGCGTGAGTTTCATGAAGTTGCCGCACTCAAGGTTGAGAATCATGCCGCCAACGCCGAAACCTTTCGGGTCGTGAATGCTGCCTTCGAGATAGCAGGTATTGTGCCCCGTGGCGTAAATCGAGCCGGTGTAAACGTCGGACTGCTTGTAGGCGGCGCTCAGCAGAACGGCAACGGTATCGTTAATGACGGCGACGGGCACGACGTTTTCAATGCCGCGTTTTTTGAGCGCGTCAAGCAGCAGGTCGTTGACAACTTTGCCTTCGACGCCTGGCGTGGCAAATTCTTTCGTCCAGATGATAAGTTTCGCGTTGTTCAAATCGTCCTGACTGGACGGGAAACTGAACGTGTGACCGAGGTAAAATTTCGTTTCGTGGTCGCCGTCAATCGCCTCGTCGATAAGCCGCGCGAGGAATCCGAACATCTGGTCGACGGTAGAATTTTTGCAGATATAATCGTACTCGCCAGGAACAACCAGCGGCTCGCCGACGCGCTTGGTAATTTCGTAGCGCCCTTCGCCTTCAAGTTTGATGCGCAGAACGCGGACATTGGTGCCGCCGAAATCCAGCGCGAGATATTCGCCAGTTTCCTTGCCGGTAGGAAGCCCGACGTAAGATTTGAGCATACGCATTGACGAGCTTTTCGGGTCGCGCAGACCAATTTGCAAATCCTGCCGGAAATTCGCCGCTACTTCACGAATAAATTCCGGCGTTGCCGCGAACTCCGAAAGCACTTCCTGAAATTTTCCTTCTTCAAACGACATTAAAAATCACTCCCCCAAAAATTTCCGTAATTATATCACGGCTATGCGTCAAGCGAAAGGGGGGAAGAAAAATTTTTATCAGACCAAGTTCTTGCCGGTTGCGATTAACGCGGCTTCGCGAATGAGTTGATTACGCAGACGGTCGAGATTGGTAAGCGCAGCGCCTCTCAAAAGGAACTCGATTTTCTTTTCGAGCGAAAGCGTGTCGGCAGCGGCGTCAAAAATAGCGACGGCGTTCGGTGAAACGTATTTTCCCGTTTTGCGAATCGACGGAAGAATTACATCTGCAAGTAATGCCTGGAATTTTTCGGCGCATTCGTTGTTTGCCTTCATAGCGAGACGATAAACGAGATTTTCGGGAATATACGCGTTTTTGTCGACGGGAACAGATACAGCCTTTATAAGCTCGGATTCCGCGTGCTCTTTGATTTCAGCGATGTACTTATTAACGCGTTCCCAACGAATTGCCGTGTAGATATTGTCACCACTTTCGGCAATATTGTCACCACTTTCGGCAATATTGTCACCACTTTCGGCAATATTGTCACCAATCGTGGTGACACGTTCTTTACGCGTCATTATCCAACCGAGACTGCGCGCCACGTCCTCAACATGCAGACGAGCAACGTCGTTTGCATCGAGGTAGCATCGAACCCTGAATTGGGCGTCCTCGAAAATTTGAATTTTAGGCTCCATATAAAAATACCCTCCTTACGGTAAATTGACAAAAAGTTGACAACCCGCCGCGAGAAAGGTATAATTTAGCTGTAATTAAATCAGCTTATGCCCTGTTTCGCAGCAGTTGCCACTGGGGTTACGGTAATTATAGCGGAACACAAAAATAAAATCAAGTATAAGAGCAAAATCAAGTAGGAAAGTCGCTGGAGAAGCGGCTTTTTTGCGTTCAGAAAAATTTTTCCTCGGACAGAATTGGGCGGCAGTTGACAAAGCGGCGGCGGTGTGTAAAATTATTATAAAAAAATTTGCGCGTCGAATTAAAAGGAATTTGGGCTTTTGTGGCGAAAGTGAAAAAGAAATTATAGCGTCAGGAGGGCGAACAGTGATTAAGTTGACGAGATTCAATTCCGAGTCCAGTAAAAAAGGCGAATTTATTCTCAATGCGGAAGTTATTCAAACTATCGAAGAGACGCCGGATACAGTTATAACCTTGATGAATGATAAAAAATTGATAGTCGAAGAGCCGGCGGACGAAGTTGTGCGTCGCGTCATGAAATATCGCCGCGCGCTCCGCCAGTACTAAGTTTGGAGGAATCATAAATGGCTGAAGAAGAAAAGGAAGTCGAGGGCGCAGGTGCCACAGAGCAAACATCGCCGGTTTCCGCATTAAAGAAAAAATCGCCGATAATTTTAATCGTGGTGCTTGTCATACTGGGACTGGCGCTGGCAGCCGGAATTTCTATATTCGTGACGACGAAAATCATGGCGGACGCACAGATTGACGACGGCGGCGAAGGGCGTCACCATGACCCCGGGCTCTTTATGAAGCTGGGCGATCCTAAGGAAGGAATACTCGTGAACGTTGGCGGACCTCGCGCCGGAAAATTCCTCAAAGCCGGTATTGTGCTCGAAATGAACCCTGGCAGGAAAACCGTTATCAACGAAGAAACTCACGCCTTCCTGCCCGACGCCGAAATTAGAATAATGGATATTACTACGCAGTTCCTGCGCTCCGTGAAGATTGACGATTTTGACGCGCTCAAGCAGGATGAACTTAAAAAACAGCTCAAGGACGCGCTCAATGCCGAACTCGGCTCCGGCTCCGTCTACGACGTTTACGTTACAAGTTTCCTCCTGCAGTAACTTAAAATCCCGCTGAAAATTTTGACGCAGGGATTTTCCTGCTGCAAATTCAAAATTCGCTGATAAAAGAGAGGTGAGTATAAATTGCCTGGTGATGTATTAAGTCAAGCCGAGATAGACGCGCTGCTGGCTGGCGTTATGAGTGGCGACGTGAACGCCGAGGAAGTTAAGGAGGCCGCCGATACCAAGAAAGTCAAGGTCTACGACTTCAAGCGTCCGGATAAATTTTCCAAAGACCAGATTCGCACGCTGTACATGCTGCACGAAAGTTTTGCGCGCCTTTTGAACACGTACCTCAGCACTCATTTGCGGACGCTCATAAGTGTGGACGTGGCGTCGGTCGAACAGCTGACGTATCAGGAATTTGTCCAGTCTGTAGCAAATCCCAGCGTCATCAGTATTCTCGGTGTTCCGCCGCTTAAGGGGAATATCGTTCTGGAGTTCGGTACGGAAATTGCGTTCGCGTATATCGACAGGGTTTTCGGCGGCGACGGCACTACGACGGTCAAGACGCGCGTGCTGACGGAAATTGAAGATGCGGTTATGCGCCGGTTCGTCAACGCTGCCATGACGCATTTCAAGGAAGCCTGGTCGAACGTCACGCCGATTAATCCGTTCCTCGAAGCTACCGAATCGAACCCGCAGTTCACGCAGATTGTCCCGCCCAGCGATATGGTCGTTATCGTCACGATTCAAATCCGAATCGGCGAAATCGAAGGCATGATGAATATCTGTATCCCCTATCTGGTTTTGGAACCGATAATGTCGAAGCTGACGACGACTTTCTGGGTAGCCTCGTCAATTTCGCGCAGTGACATCGAAAATCAGGTTGCAATCATTCAGGAAAAACTGGAGCGGACGGAAGTTCCGTTCATCGTCGAAATTGGCGGAGTGCAAATCACAGTGAAGGAATTTCTGACGCTGGGCTTCGGCGACGTTTTGCAGCTCAATACAAAGGTGAAAGAAGACTTGCCGTGCAAAATTGGCACCAATGCGAAATTTTATTGCCGACCAGGTACTTTTGGCAAGAAAATGGCGGTGCAGATAACGCGCGTCGTAAATCCGGAAGGAGACGAGAACGAGAATGATGTACAGTGAATTATCACAGGCGGAAATAGACGCGCTGTTGGCAGCGGCAGGCGGGAGCAATGACGATTCTGGCGGCGGCGGCGAGGAAGAAACTTTTACTCCTCCCCCAGCGGCAGGCGCTCCGCCGAATACCGACGACGTGCTTAACGAAATGGAAAAAGACGCGCTCGGCGAAATCGGCAACATTTCAATGGGCAGCGCCGCAACCACGCTTTCCATGCTCCTGAATCATAAAGTTAATATCACTACGCCCACGGTTTCCGTCGTGACGATGAGCATTATCAAGGACAGTTACCCGATGCCCTATCTTATCGTCGAAGTCGGCTACACCGTCGGTATAAACGGCAGTAATATCCTTGCGATTCAGTCCCGCGACGCCGCGATTATCGCTGATTTGATGATGGGTGGCGACGGTCTGAATCCCGACCCGAATCTCGGCGAAATTCAGATGAGCGCCGTCGGCGAATCCATGAACCAGATGATGGGCGCCGTCGCAACCAGCCTTTCGACGATGTTCAACATGAAAATCGACATTTCGCCGCCAATCGTCAACCTGATTGATTTCGGCAATGACGACATTGTTACCGAAATGGCGAAGGATACCGAGCCGGTCGTCAGCATTTCCTTCCGCATGGAAGTTGACGAGCTTATCGACAGCGAAATTATGCAGATACTGCCGCTGCCGGTCGCGCAGGAATTGGTATCAGCTCTTATGGGCGGAGCAATGGGAGGCTCCGAACCCGCGCCGGAACCTGCACCGCCGCCTCCGCCGGAACCAGCGCCAGCTCCTCCGCCGCACCAGGCGCCGCCGCCGCAGGGGTATCCGCCTCCGCAGCAGGGTTATCCGCCCCCGCCGGACTATTCGCAGGCACCGCCGCAGGGTTATCCGCCACCGCCGGATTATTCTCAGGCGCCGCCGCAGGGTTATCCGCCACCGCAGGGTTATCCGCCCCCAGGTTACGGCTATCCGCCGCCAGGCTATGGCTATCCGCCGCAGCCAGGCTACGTGCAGGGGCAGCAGAATATCGTTGCGAATATGCCGGTTGCGCCCGCGCAGTTCACGCCGCTTTCTACCGCGCCGGTACAGGTCAACGAGGCGAATATCGGCTTGATTCTGGACGTGCCGCTCCAAATCACTGTCGAGCTCGGACGGACTCACAAATCTATCAAGGAAATTCTGGAGCTTTCCAACGGCTCAATCGTCGAACTGGACAAGCTTGCTGGCGAGCCGGTTGAAATTCAGGTCAACGGGCACTATCTGGCGAAGGGTGAAGTCGTCGTTATTGATGAAAATTTCGGCGTCAGAATTACCGAAATTGCCACGCCCGAAGAACGCGCCGCCCGCTTAAAATAATTGAATTTTGCCCTTGCTGATTTTCGGCGTATGCGTTATAATGCAGGGGAAGTTTCATTTGGAAATGAGGAGAGATGAATTATGGCAACACGCGTGTTGGTCGTTGACGACGCAGCATTTATGAGAATGATGGTTAGGGACATTCTGACCAAAAACGGATATGAGGTTGTCGGTGAGGCGGAAAACGGTATGAAGGCCGTCGAAAAATACAACGAACTGCACCCCGACCTGACAACGATGGATATTACGATGCCGGAAATGGACGGAATTAGCGCCGTCAAGGCTATCAGAAAAATCGACCCGAACGCGAAAATTATTATGTGCAGCGCTATGGGGCAGCAGGCGATGGTTATCGAGGCAATTCAGGCCGGCGCCCGCGACTTTATCGTCAAGCCGTTTCAGGCAGACCGCGTTCTCGAAGCAGTTCGCAAAGCCGTCGGCTGATGAATCACAGCTGGAAAATATTCCTGCCGCTAATATTCGCGCTGATTTTGAGTTTCGACGCTGGGACTGCGGAGGCGGTCGGCGGAGGCTATCTTTCGGGTTACGAGGAAGTTGAGCCGAAACCCACCGCAGTCTCATGGTGGTCAACGCTGGCTTACCTTTTGAGCCTGCTTGCCGTTTTTGCAGTAGTCGTGGTCATGGCGTATTTCACGGCAAAATTTATCGGCGGTCGTTTCAACGCACGCATGTCGACAGGCGGCGGCAGGGTGCTGGAAAATTTGCCGCTGGCTCCCAATCGCTCTGTCTGCATAGTTGAAATGGCCGGCAGAGTATTTTTGTTAGGTGTGGGCGAAAATATCACCTTCCTCGACGAAATTACCGACGAAGAAACCATTCGCAGCCTGCGCGAGAAAAACCGCGCCGCCAATGATATTTTCTACAACGATTTCGGCTCCGTATCCGAACTGATTCAGAAAATCCCGCCAATCTTTAGGAAGAAGTAGTTAGTTATTAGTTGCTGGTTTTTAGTTAAAAAATTTCTGGCAGCTGGCAACTGACAACTCTGCAAGAGAAGTGACGCTGTGAAATTTTTCAGAATAGCAGTACCCGCCGCGTTAATTTTGCTGGTACTCTCGAATTTCGCGGAAGCCGCGCCGCCAATTCCCAGCGTAAACGTCGACATTGGCGAGGCAGATTCGCCGGAAAAAGTTTCCTCGACGCTGCAGGTCATCGCGCTTTTGACAATCGTGACGATAGCGCCTGGAATTTTAATCATGACGACTTCGTTTATCCGAATCGTCGTGGTGCTGGGCTTCCTGCGCAACGCGCTTGCCACGCAGAACGTCCCGCCGAATCAGGTAATTCTGGGTCTGGCGATGTTCATGACGTTTTATATAATGGCGCCGTACTGGAGCGTAGCGAACGAGCAGGGAATACAGCCGTACCTTGCGGGGCAAATTTCGCAGGAGGAGGCGCTCACGCGAACTGTCGAGCCAATCCGCGAATTTATGTTCCGGCAGACGCGCGAATCAGATTTGGCGCTGTTCGTGAACCTGTCCGACGCCGAGAGACCAGAATCGCAGGAAGAAGTTTCAACGTTCGTGCTGATACCGGCTTTCGTCATAAGCGAGCTGAAAACCGGCTTTGAAATTGGCTTCATGCTATACGTGCCGTTTATAGTCATCGATATGATTGTGGCGACGACGCTCATGTCAATGGGTATGATGATGCTGCCGCCGGTCATGATTTCGCTGCCGTTCAAAATTCTGCTGTTCGTCATGATTGACGGCTGGCACCTGCTGATTAGTTCGCTGATTGTGAGTTTTCGCTGAGGTTGAAAAATGTCGGGAGATTTAGTCATACAAATCGGGCAGGAAGCGCTGATGGTCGTGCTTTTAGTTTGCGCGCCAATGCTGGGCTTAGGACTTTCAGTCGGCTTGCTGGTCAGCGTCTTTCAGGCGACGACCTCGATACAGGAGCAGACGCTGGCGTTTATCCCGAAAATCATAGCGGTATTCGTGGCGATTTTAATTTTCGGACCGTGGATGCTGCGAATCATGGTGGAATTTTTCACAGGGATTTTTGTGAATCTGCCAATGAGAATCAGCTGACGGGCGGGCTGAGCTTTGACTGAGATAGATTTTTTTGACATAGTTCAGGGACAGGCGGCGGCGTTCCTGCTGGTGCTGACGCGAATGAGCGGGATATTTTTGATTTCGCCGTTTTTCGGCAGTCTTAACATTCCAGTCCAGATTCGCACGGTGACGGCACTTGCAATGACGCTGATAATTTTTCCCGTTATCGTAAGGGAAACCGTGGTGACGGCGCCGGAGACAATTTTGATGTTCGGCGGCACCGTTGTTCAGGAACTTTTTATCGGCTGGCTGATTGGCTTTATCGCGTACATTGCCTTCGCCGCAATTAATATGTCCGGAAAAATTATGGATATGCAGGTTGGTTTTTCCGTAGCAAACGTCATGGATCCGACTTCCGGTCAGCAGGCTCCGCTTATCGGAAGTTTTCTTTATAATCTGAGCGTGATTTACCTGCTGATTGTGAACGGGCACCACATGATTTTAGCCGGTCTGGTTGAAAGTTTCCGGCGCGTGCCGCTTGACGGTCTTGTCTGGAACGAGGCGCTGACAAGTTTCATTGGTGATATAACTGCCGGAGTTTTGATGACAGGAATGAAAATCGCAATGCCGGTAACTTTCGCGATACTGATAACCAACGTCGGAATGGGAATACTGGCGCGAACTATGCCGCAGATGAATATTTTCGTGGTGGGTATCCCGCTGCACCTGACGATTGGAATGTTCATGCTGGCAATGCTGCTGCCGTTCTACGTGATATTTCTGGACTCGCTGTTCAGCGACATGTACGCGCACATTTCCACGGCAGTCAGATTAATTGCGCCGTGATTCGCGAATTTTTCAGCTGAAATGCCAGCGCGAATTTCCCGAAATATTTTTGGAGGTGGTGCTTAGTGGAGTATGACGCCGAGCGGTTTTTTGATTTACAGCGGTTTGCCGAGGGCGGCGGTGGCGGCGAAAAAACCGAAGAGCCTACCGATAAAAAGCGGCGCGACGCCCGTAAAAAAGGGCAGGTTGCGCGCAGTCAGGAACTCAACGCGGCGTTTGTACTGCTCGCCGGCTTTTTCGTACTCCGGCTCCTCTGGGAATACATTTACACCAGCATCGCCGGATATACCGCGTATATCTTTTCAAACCTCGCCAGCGTAAGTTTTTCGACAGAATCAGTCATGCAATTATTTCTGGAAATGGTCGTACTCATGGGGAAGACGGCGTTTCCCGTCATGCTCGGAATCATGATTCTGGCACTGGCGGTGAATTTTTTTCAGGTAGGATTCGTCATATCGACGGAAAAACTGGAGCCGAAACTCGACAACATAAATCCAATCAACGGCTTCGGGCGAATTTTTTCCAAGCGCTCGCTGGTCGAACTGGCGAAGTCGCTGTTCAAAATTTTAATCATCGGATTTTTCCTGTACCTGTACCTCAAGGACGAAATTCCGTTCATGCCGTATTTCATCTATTACGATTTGGGACACAGTCTGGCTGAAATTGCGGACAAAATTTTCACAATGGCGTTTCAGGTAATCGGCGTGATAATGGTCATGGCGGTTGCCGACTATGCGTACCAGTCATGGCAGACGACGCAGGATTTGATGATGACGAAACAGGAAGTCAAGGACGAGTACAAGCAGACAGAAGGCGACCCGCAGATTAAGAGCAGAATCAAGCAGAAACAGCGGCAAATGGCAATGTCACGAATGATGCAGGAAGTGCCGAAGGCGGACGTTATCGTTACGAACCCGACGCATTTCGCAGTTGCGCTGGTCTACGAAAAGGGAATGTCGGCGCCGAAAGTTCTGGCGAAGGGTCAGGATTTAGTCGCGCAGAAAATCAAGGAAATTGCGCGCGAAAATCGAATAGCTATCGTTGAGAACAAACCGCTGGCGCGGGCGCTCTACGACACGGTAGAAATTGGCGGATTCGTGCCGGAGGAACTCTATCAGGCAGTGGCGGAAGTTCTGGCTTACGTCTACCGCCTCAAAAAGAAAAAATTTTAAGGAGTTGGAACTATGAAAATTTGTTTGAGATTTTTAGCACTGGTACTGGCGGCGATAATTTTCGCGCCGGTGCAGGTTTCTGCTGCAGGCGAAGTCACGCGCGTAATTCTCGTGCGGCACGGCGAAACCGCAAGCAATGTGAAAAATATTTATCAGGGTTGGCTCGATACGCCGCTCAACGAAAATGGCATTCGTCAGGCTGAAGCGCTCGCGGAATATCTGAAGGATGTGCCGATTGACGTTTTCATTTGCAGTCCGCTCAAGCGCGCTTACGTCACCACGCAGAAAGTTGCCGAGCTCCACGGTATGCAGATTGATTATACTGACCCGCGCCTCCGCGAAATTAACTACGGCGACTGGGAAGGCAAATCCGCTGACGAATGGAAGAAAAAGAATCCCGAACAGTTTGCAATGTGGAAGAAAAAAACCTGGCTCGTGATTAATCCCAACGGCGAAAGTCTGCAGGATTTGGCTAACCGCGCCCGCGCCGCACTCAATGACGCCGTTGCACGCTACCCGGGCAAAACGATTTTCATTGGCGCTCACGGTCACACGAATATTTCTCTCCTTTGCGACGTGCTGAATATCGGGCAGGAAAATTTCCGCAAGTTCACGCAGAGCAACACCTGCATTAACGTGCTGGAATACAAGGACGGCGCGTGGAAAGCCGTCGTGATTAACTCCACCGCGCATTTGAATAAACTCTTTTAAAATTTGAAACTTAACGGAAACGAGAGGAGCGAAGTTTATGGCTGCACCCGAAGGAAGTTTGCAGGGCGAATCGTCTGTTCTGGGCTCGTTCATTCAGCGATACAGCGACGTAATAATCGCCGTGACGCTCGTCATGATCGTCATAATGATGATAATTCCGCTGCCGACGGCGCTCCTCGACGTGCTAATCTGTCTGAATATCACAATCGCGCTGGTAGTCATCATGAGCGCCATTTACAACGAAGAGGCGCTGGATTTATCGGTATTCCCGTCGCTGCTGCTGGTGACGACGCTGTTTCGACTGGCGCTGAACATTTCGGCGACGCGGCTGATTCTGATTAACGCCAACGCCGGTGAAGTTATCCACGCGTTCGGAAATTTCGTCGTAGGCGGCAACCCCGTCGTCGGCTTCATCATGTTTATCATTCTTGTTATCATAAATTTTATCGTCATTACCAAAGGTTCCGAGCGCGTGGCTGAAGTTTCCGCCCGTTTCACGCTGGACGCTATGCCTGGCAAGCAGATGGCTATCGACGCGGATTTGAATCAGGGCGCGATAACTGACGCCGAGGCTAAAGTCCGCCGTGAGAAAATTCAGCGCGAGGCGGATTTCTTCGGCGCGATGGACGGCGCGTCGAAGTTCGTCAAGGGCGATGCCATTGCCGCGATTATCATTATGCTGATTAATATCGGCGGCGGCTTTCTTATCGGTATGGTTCAGCGCGATATGGACGCCACGACCGCGCTCAATACCTACACGCTTTTAACCGTCGGTGAAGGTCTTGTCAGCCAGATTCCCGCGCTGTTAATTTCCACGGCAACCGGTATTATCGTCACGCGCGCGGCGTCCGAAGGCAACCTCGGCAGCGACATTGTAAACCAGCTTTTCAACAACGAGCGCATTTTCTTTATCAACGCCGGCGTTCTGGCTCTGCTTTCAATCGTGCCTGGCTTGCCTGGTATTCCGTTCTTTACACTGGCTTGCGTCTGCGCGTTTATCGGCTACAGCCTGCACAGGAAAACTTCCGTGACCGAGGAAACTAAGGTTGACGAAAAAGAGGCGCAGGCTAAAACTGAGGCGACGCGTCCAGAAAATATCGTTTCGCTCCTGCAGGTTGACCCAATGGAACTGGAAATTGGTTATTCGTTAATCCCGCTTGTCGACACGGTACAGGGCGGCGATTTGCTTGACAGAATTGTTATGATTCGGCGGCAATGCGCGCTGGAACTCGGTCTGGTTGTGCCGACAATTCGTATCCGCGATAACATTCAGATTAAGCCGAATTCGTACATAATCAAGCTCAAGGGAATGGAAATTGCGCGCGGTGAACTCATGCTCGACCATTTTCTGGCGATGAACTCCGGCACAGTTTTCGAAGAAGTCCCAGGAATTGAAACTACCGAACCGGCATTCGGACTGCCCGCGCTGTGGATACCAGAAAGCGAACGCGAACAGGCGGAGCTCAACGGCTACACGGTAGTTGACGCGGTATCGGTGCTGGCAACGCATTTGACGGAAGTTATCAAGCAGCACGCGTCGGAAATTCTGGGGCGGCAGGAAACTCAAAATCTCGTCGACAACCTCGCCAAAACGCACCAGTCGCTTGTCAACGAAGTCATTCCAGATTTACTGGGAATTGGCGAAGTGCAAAAAGTGCTGTCGTACCTGCTTGACGAAAGAATCTCAATCCGCGATATGGCGACGATTATGGAAGTGCTGGCGGATTACGCGCGGGTTACCAAAGACCCCGAAATTCTTACCGAGTACGTCCGACACGCAATGGCGCGCCAGATTACCCAGCTTGTCACGCAGGATAATATTCTGCCGTGCATTACGCTCGACCCGACGCTGGAAAATCGAATCGCAGGCAGCGTTCAGCGCACAGACCACGGCTCCTACGTCAATTTCGACCCAGATTCAATGCGCCGCATGATTAATTCGCTCAACGCTGAACTCGAAAAAATTAACAACATGGGCTATCCGCCAATCGTGCTGACAAGCCCCGCCGTTCGCCTCTACTTCCGCAAACTCGTCGCCCGTTCCGCGCCTGGAATTGTTATCGTTTCGCACGCCGAAATTACGCCCAACGTCGAAATTCAAATCCTTGGCGTCGTCAGATTGTGAGGTGAATTAAGTGCATATAAAAGTTTTCAAAGCCGGCAGCATGAAGGAAGCAATGGCGGCGATGAAGGCGGAACTCGGTCCAAACGCCGTGATTCTCCACAGCAAAAAGTACAAGGAAAGCGGGCTGTTCGGATTCCGCAACCGCGAAATTGTTGAAATTACCGCCGCCGTTGAAGATACTCCGCCGCCCGCTCAGCCAGCGCCGCCGCCAGTCCGGCAGATAAAAAAACCGGCGCCGCCTCCGCCTAAGCCAGTCGAACCCGCGCCAGTTGTGCAGGAAGAACCAGCGCCGGTCGAAATTGAATCGCCGTCCGACGCAGAAATTTTAAACCTTCACGAAGAAAAACCCGCGCCGCCTAAGCCAGTCGAACAGGTAACCGAAACGCTCCCGCCTGCGTCGAACGAAAGTGCAACCGCAATGCCGGAACTCACGCCGGAACAATTCGCGCAGGTCAAGGCAATGGTGCTCGCGCAGTTGCAAATTCCACAGCCGCCGCCCGTCGAAGAAAAACCGCCGGAACCGCCGCCGCCTTCCAAATCCGAAGCGGTCACCGAAACGCTGGAACAGTCGAAAATCCGCAGGCTCGAAGATGAACTCGCGCAGATGAAGGCACTGCTCGCAGGAGTTTTGGGCAAGGACAGCAAGAAAAGCGGGCTTAGCCTTCATGACGCTTTGAAACTGCAGGAAATTGACGAAAATATTCTCAGCGAAATTTCCGCCGGCGTTGGCGACGTTTTCATAGACAGCCAGTCCAACGCCGCCCGCTGGATGTTTTCTTCCTACCTCAGCGAACACATAAATTTTTCCGACGGAATTAAGCTCAACCGGCGCGGCTGCAAGGCTATCGCGCTGCTGGGTACGACCGGCGTCGGCAAAACTACTACGCTTGCCAAAATCGCCGCCAAATTCGTGCTTGAGCAGAACGTCACCGCCGCCATGATTACCGCCGACACCTACCGCATTTCCGCCGTCGACCAGCTGCGAACTTATTCTGACATTCTCGGTCTGCCGCTCGAAGTGGTTTACAATCCGCAGGAACTCACCGCCGCGCTTGAGCGTCACCAGAACAAGGATTTGATTTTAATCGATACCGCCGGTCGCAGTCAGCACAACGATTTCCAGATGCAGGAGCTGGTAGATTTTTTCAGCGCCAATCCGCAGATTGAAAAACATTTGGTTATCAGCTCGACTACCAAACTCGCCGACGCGAAGGAAATTATCAAGCGCTTTTCCGCCGTCGAACCCGAAAAAATTATTATCACGAAGATTGACGAAACCGGCGGGCTCGGTATGGTTATCAATCTCCTGCGCGATGAGAAACTGGCGCTGTCCTACGTCACCACGGGGCAGAGCGTCCCCGACGATATTGAAATTGCCAGCGCCGACGTGCTTACGAATATTTTCCTCAAGAAAGCCGCCGAATGGGTCGTTTAAAAGATTAACTTTCCTTCTGCGAGAAAGCAGCCCGCTGCGGAAAGCACTCCTTGCTACGCAAGCTGCGCAGGCGGCACGTCCATGTGCCGCTTCTTAAATTCGATTCGATTTTTATAATAAAAAAAAGCCAGCACGCTGAATTTCAACGTGTTGGCTAATATATTTCATGTCAAATCCGGACGAAGTTTTTTGGCGCCGCCGAGGTAAACGTGGTGAATTTCCGCCGGTTTTTTATCCACGTCCGCCAGCACCAGCACGCGCACGCACATTGGCATTGAGCCTTCGACAAAAGTTTCCTGCGCGTCGAACAGCGGCACCAGATTAAAGCCAGGCAGCTGTCTCAAGCCGGCGGTAGGGAACGAGGCGGTTAAATCGTTCGTCGACGTAAAAATTATCGCGCCCACGTTTTCCAGTAAAATTTCGTTCAGTGATAAAATTTGTGTTACGAGCAATTGCGCCGCCTTGGAAATTTCTTCCCGCGAATTTTCTTCGACGGTCGCCGCGCCACGTATTCCTCGCAGTGCCATTCGCCCAGCTCCTTCCCAAATTTTATTCGACGTTCGCGATAATATCTTCTTCCGCCGATTCTTCCGCCGCAATATCGACAACCTGCAGGTCGCGATAGCGCGGCATACCCGTGCCAGCCGGAATGAGCTTGCCGATGATAACGTTTTCCTTCAAGCCAATCAGCGGGTCGATTTTGCCCTTGATAGCGGCGTCAGTCAGCACGCGCGTAGTTTCCTGAAAACTTGCGGCGCTGAGGAAAGAATCCGTCGCCAGCGAAGCCTTAGTGATACCGAGCAGAATGGATTTGGCAACGGCAGGCTCGCCGCCCTCTTCGATAGCTTTGGTGTTCGCCGCCTCGAAAACGTTGATGTCGACAAATTCGCCAGGCAGAAAATCCGTCGTGCCGCTTTCCTCGATTTTGACCTTGTGGAGCATTTGCCGCACCATAACTTCAATGTGCTTATCGTTAATTTCGACGCCCTGCGATTTGTAAACTTTCTGGACTTCGTAGACGAGGTAGCGCTGAGTTTCCTTGAGCCCGTTGACGCGGAGAATGTCGTGCGGATTGATTGAGCCTTCAGTAAGTTTCGTACCGGCTTCAATCCAGTCACCTGGGTTAACGCAAATTCTGGAGCCGAAAGGAATTGTGTAGTCGCGCGGCGTTCCGACGGACGGCGTAACGGTAATCTGCGTCAAATCGTTTTTCTCGTTTTTGCCGAAAGTAACTTCGCCTTCGACTTCGGAAATAATGGCGTTGTGCTTGGGCTTGCGCGCTTCAAAAAGTTCCTCGACGCGCGGCAGACCCTGAGTAATGTCATCGCCCGCCACGCCGCCGGTATGGAACGTGCGCATCGTGAGCTGGGTGCCAGGTTCGCCAATCGACTGCGCGGCGATAATTCCAACGGCTTCGCCGACTTCAACGGGCGTCTGATTCGCGAGGTCGCTGCCGTAACATTTAATGCAGACGCCGAACTGGGATTTGCAGGTAAGCACGCTGCGGATTTTGACTTTTTTGTTATTGGACTTGTTCTTGACGGCGGCGATTTTTTTCGCGAGGCGGGAATTGATGTCGTCATTAACCGAGGCGATTTTGACGCCGTTTTCATCGTAAATATCCTCGGCAAGCACGCGCCCGACGATTCTGTCTTCAAGCGATTCGATAGTGCCGGTGCCTTCGGTTATGGCTTCGACTTCGATACCGCGAACGTTGTTGTTGCGGACGAAAATTTCCGGCGCGTCGCTGTCGAGGAGCGCGTCAAGCATTTCGTGCGTGAGGTGGTCGCCTTCGTCATAAAATTCGTCGCCGCATTGGACGGGCTTAGCGAGTTCCTTGCCGATAATTTCATGAATGAAGGAGTGGCGGCGTTCATCGCGTTTAGCCTCGTCGCGGGTGCCGAGCGTGATAGTTTCCTGAACGAGGGAATGGCTGGCGGAATTTGGCGCGGTGAGACTCCTGCCGCGAATGGAAATTTCATCAACGCCGAGCTTGCCGATTTTTTCCAGCGCTTCATCGTCAAGAATTGTATCGCGGCGAATTTCAACGTCTTTGGTCGTGGGGTTGTGAATATCGGAGGCCAGCACGCGTCCCAGAAGTTCGTCATTCAGAATGGCAATGGCGTCGAAAGTTTCCTCGGCGAGAATTGCGCGTTCGAGTTTGAGATTGATAATCGAAACGTCGCAGTCTTCCTCGCGGACGATAACGTCCTGCGCAACGTCAACGAGGCGGCGGGTGAGGTAGCCTGAGTCGGCGGTACGCAGAGCGGTATCAGCCAGACCCTTGCGGGCGCCGTGGCTGGAAATGAAGTAGTCGGAAACGCTGAGACCTTCGCGGAAATTGGCGGTGATAGGCAGGTCGATAATTTTGCCGGACGGGTCAGCCATAAGCCCGCGCATACCGGCGAGCTGGCGCATTTGCTGCTTGTTACCGCGCGCGCCGCTGTCCGCCATCATGAAAATTGGATTGAACGGGCTGTTTTCGCCGAGGTTGCTCATCATCGCGTCCGCAACGTCTTCGGTAGCCTTCGTCCAAAGGTCGACAACTTTTTTGTAGCGCTCGCCGTCGGTGATAAGCCCGATATTGAACTGCCCCTCAACCTTGGCAACTTTCTTGCGGGTTTCAGCGATAATTTCCTGCTTTTTGGGCGGAACGATAACGTCAGAAATTGCAACGGTCATACCGGCAACGCAGGCGTAGTGGTAGCCGAGATTTTTCACCTGGTCGATAACTTCAGCGGTCTTGGTTGCGCCGAATCCGTCGAAGCAGGCGGCGACGAGTTTGCCGAGCTCCTTTTTATTCATGACGATACCGAGTTCCCATTCGCCGTCGGAATTTTTATGGAAGTAGCGCAGGCTGGGAGGAAGAATTTCGTTGAAAATCATACGCCCGACGGAAGTTTTGACAATCAGATAGCCGTCGGGACATTCAGCGCGCATGGATTTGGGCAAGTCTTTTAGACCAACCCGCGCGATAATTTCTTCCTGCAGTTTCAAATCGCCCTGCCTGTAAGCCATGAGCGCTTCGTTAATGCCGGTGACGATTTTCGGGCGTTCGCCTTCCTTTTTCCGCTGGAGGATTGTCAGATAGTACGTGCCGAGAACCATGTCCTGAGTCGGGACGATAATTGGCTTGCCGTCTTTCGGCGCAAGAATGTGGTTGGCGGCGAGCATAAGGACGCGGGCTTCAGCCTGAGCTTCGGCGCTTAGCGGCAGGTGGATAGCCATCTGGTCACCGTCGAAGTCAGCGTTGTAAGCGGTACAGGCGAGCGGGTGAAGTTTTATCGCGCGGCCTTCAGTCAGCACTGGTTCAAAAGCCTGAATACCGAGGCGGTGCAAAGTCGGCGCGCGGTTCAAAAGCACTGGGTGTTCCTTGATAACTTCTTCGAGGACAGCCCAGACTTCCGGCGTTGCGCGTTCAACCTGCCGTTTCGCCGCTTTAATCGTGGTGTTGTTGTTGGCGGAAAGTTTTTTCATAACGAAGGGCTTGAAAAGTTCCAGCGCCATTTCTTTAGGCAGACCGCACTGGTGAAGTTTGAGTTCAGGACCGACAACGATAACCGAGCGTCCGCTGTAGTCGACGCGTTTGCCGAGAAGATTCTGGCGGAAACGCCCCTGCTTGCCCTTGAGCATATCGCTTAAAGATTTGAGCGCGCGGTTGCCGGAGCCGGTAACAGGACGCCCGCGCCTGCCGTTATCTATCAGCGCGTCAACGGCTTCCTGGAGCATGCGTTTTTCGTTGCGCAGAATCAAATCAGGAATGTTGATGGTGAGCATTTTTTTCAGGCGGTTGTTGCGGTTGATAACGCGGCGGTAGAGGTCGTTGAGGTCGGAGGTAGCGAATCTGCCGCCGTCGAGCTGAACCATTGGGCGCAGTTCCGGCGGAATGACGGGGATAACGTTCAGAATCATCCATTCGGGTTTGTTGCCGGATTTGCGGAAAGCCTCGACGACTTCAAGGCGGCGAATTGCGCGGAACCTTTTCTGGGCGCTGGGAGAATGAATTTCCTGCCGGAGTTCCTCGCTCATTTTGTCGAGGTCGAGTTCCTTGAGCAGGTACTGAATTGCCTCTGCGCCGATACCGACTTTAAAATTGTCGCCGTACTTTTCGCGGGCGCGCCGGTATTCGCCTTCAGTCAGCAAATCCTGTTTTTTGAGCGGAAATTCTTCTGTGTCAACATTTCTCGGCGGCTCAAGAACGATGTACGACGCGAAGTAAAGGACGCGCTCAAGATTTTTTGGCGTCATACCGAGAATGAGACCCATGCGGCTGGGAATACCCTTGAAGTACCAGATATGCGAAACGGGCGCCGCCAGTTCGATATGACCCATGCGTTCGCGGCGGACTTTCGCGCGGGTTACTTCGACGCCGCAGCGGTCGCAGATAATTCCCTTGTAGCGGACGCGCTTATATTTTCCGCAGTGGCATTCCCAGTCGCGCGTCGGTCCAAAAATGCGTTCGCAGAATAAGCCGTCGCGTTCCGGCTTGAGCGTGCGGTAATTTATCGTTTCGGGCTTCTTAACTTCACCGTGAGACCATTCGCGGATTTTTTCGGGTGACGCCAGCCCTACGCGCATTGAATCAAAAACATTAACGTCAAGCATACTACTTCCCCCTGCTTAAACCTCATCGTCATTTCTGTCGTAGTTATCGTCGTTATTGTCGTAGCCGTCGTAATGCATGTGGTCGCTGTAACTTTCATCTTCGCCGCTGGGAATGTCGACCCAACTATCCTCAAGTTCGGGATTTATATTGCCGTACTCCTTGTTGATAGATTCCATATCGTCGGCAGTCGGCTCAATGTCAATTTCGGGTTCTTCGGGTTCAGGTTCCTCCGGCGCGGGCGGGACTGCATCGAGATTTTCAGCGATGCCGCTCTTTTCAAGTCTGGCACGCATAGCGCGAATTTCGTCTTCTTCTTCGTCGCGGATAACAATTTCCTTGCCGTCGGGGCTCAAAACCGTAATGTCGAGACCAATGGACTGCAGTTCCTTAATCAGAACCTTGAACGATTCGGGAACGCCTGGCTCAGGGATATTCTGCCCCTTGACGATTGATTCATAAGCCTTGACGCGCCCAACAACGTCGTCGGATTTGACGGTAAGAATTTCCTGCAGGGTATAAGACGCGCCGTAAGCTTCGAGCGCCCAGACTTCCATTTCGCCGAAACGCTGACCGCCGAACTGCGCCTTACCGCCGAGCGGCTGCTGCGTAACGAGGCTGTAGGGACCTGTTGAACGCGCGTGGATTTTATCGTCAACGAGGTGGTGAAGTTTGAGCATGTAAACGCAGCCAACGGTTACGCGGTTTTCAAAGGGCTCGCCGGTGCGCCCGTCGTAGAGAATGGTTTTGCCGTCTTCATCGAGACCGGCGAGTTTAATCGTGCGGATAACGTCGGATTCTCGGGCGCCGTCGAAAACGGGCGTGGAAATGTGCAAGCCAACATCTTCAACTTTCGGCACGCCGTATTTATCCGCATCGTAGCCGATGGTACGGAGTTTCGCAAGAAAACCGTTGGGGTCTTTTCTGATTTTCATACCGAGAGTGCGGACTGCCATTCCAAGGTGCGTTTCGAGAATCTGCCCGATATTCATGCGCGAAGGCACGCCCAGCGGATTCAGCACAATGTCAACCGGCGTACCGTCCGGCAGGAACGGCATATCTTCCTGACGCATAATCTGCGAGACAACGCCTTTGTTACCGTGGCGACCAGACATTTTATCGCCGACGGAAATTTTACGTTTCTGCGCGATGTAAACGCGAACCTGCTTGTTGACGCCAGGCGCCATTTCGTCATTGTTGTCACGGGTAAAAATCTTGACGTCGACGATTTTGCCGGATTCGCCGTGCGGAACTCTAAGTGAGGTGTCACGGACTTCGCGGGCTTTTTCGCCGAAAATTGCGCGGAGCAAACGTTCTTCCGCCGTAAGTTCAGTTTCACCCTTAGGCGTGACCTTGCCAACGAGAATATCGCCTGGACGAACGTCCGCGCCGATAGCGATAATTCCTTCATCGTCAAGGTAAGTCAGCGCGTCTTCGGAAACGTTGGGAATGTCGCGGGTAACTTCTTCGGGACCGAGCTTGGTATCGCGGGCGTCGCACTGGTGTTCCTCGATATGAATCGAAGTGTAAATATCCTGCTTGATTAAATTTTCGCTGATAAGAATAGCGTCTTCGTAGTTGTAGCCTTCCCACGGCATGTAGGCAACGATTATGTTATAGCCCAGCGCGAGTTCGCCGTTATCCGTGGCGGGACCGTCAGCGATTGGCTGATTGGCTTCGACGTATTCGCCGTAGTCAACGAGCGGCGTCTGGTTAATGCAGGTGCCCTGGTTGGAGCGCACGAATTTCTGAAGTTTGTAATTGTCCTTAGCGCCGTCGTCCGTCTGAATGGTAATCTGGCTGGAGTCGACGTAAGTAACAGTACCGGCGCGGCGAGCCAGCACCATAACGCCGGAGTCGCAGGCGGCTTTAAATTCCATACCCGTACCGACGAGCGGCGCCTGAGTTTTGAGCAGAGGAACTGCCTGACGCTGCATGTTGGCACCCATAAGCGCGCGGTTAGCGTCGTCGTTTTCGAGGAAGGGAATCATGGCGGTAGCAATTGAAACGACCTGCTTAGGCGAAACGTCCATGTAGTCGACGCGTTCACGGCGCACGAGCGTAGTTTCTTCGTGGTGGCGGGCGGTAACGCGTTCGTTTACAAACCAGTCGCTGTCGTCAAGCGGCTCGTTAGCCTGCGCGATTGTCAGAACATCTTCCTCGTCAGCGGTAAGGTAGCGGACTTCATTGGTCACCTTGTGATTGGCGGCGTCAACTTTGCGGTAGGGCGTCTCAACGAAACCGTACTGGTCGATTCGCGCGTAGTTTGAAAGCGAGCCGATTAAGCCGATATTCGGACCTTCCGGCGTCTCGATAGGACACATTCTGCCGTAGTGGGAATTGTGCACGTCACGGACTTCAAAGCCGGCGCGTTCCCTGCTGAGACCGCCTGGACCCAGTGCGGATAATCTGCGCTTGTGCGTGAGTTCCGAAAGGGGATTGTGCTGATCCATGAACTGCGACAGCTGGGAACTGCCGAAAAATTCCTTCATGGCGGCGATAACCGGCTTGATATTAATCAGCGCCTGCGGCGTGATAATTTCGGAATCCTGCGTGGTCATTCTGTCGCGGACGACGCGTTCCATGCGCGCAAGACCGATTCTGAACTGATTCTGCAGAAGTTCACCGACGCTGCGGACGCGGCGGTTGCCGAGGTGGTCAATATCGTCAATGTTACCGACGCCCGCCATAAGGTCAAGCAGGTAGCCGATTGAGCTGATAATATCAGCAATGGTAATGGTGCGGAACTCGTGAATTGGCAGGGTCGGCGCGCAGAGCATCGTAATAACTTCATCTTCGTCGCTGGCGTTTTTGATTTTGATTTTGACGGGAATGGGGTTGAGATATCCGTGGTGGAGTTCGTCAGGAACGAGCCCGAAAATTTCTTCTTCGCGGTCGTCTTCGATAACCCTGAGGTGTTCCTCGGTTATGAGCGTATCGGCAGGAATTAGAATTTCGCCCGTAGAATTATCCACGAGGTCTTCAGCGAGGACTTTGTTAAGCAGGCGGCGCTTGAGACCGAGTTTCTTGCCAATTTTGTAGCGCCCGACGGAGGCAAGGTCGTAGCGTTTCGGGTCGAAGAACAGCGAGTTCAAAAGCTGCTGAGCGTTTTCGGTACTGGTAGCGGGTTCGTTAGGGCGAATGTGCCGGTAAACTTCTTCGAGCGCGCGGGCTTCAGTGCGAATGTCAGGGTCGTCGCGTTCGAGTTCGTCGCGGATAAATTTGTTGTTGTCGAACAGCGCGAGAATTTCTTCGTCGCTTTCAAAGCCGAGCGCGCGCAGGAAATACGTGACGGGCATTTTGCGGGTACGGTCAATGCGGACGCGGACTTTATCGCCTGGTTCAGTTTCGAGTTCAATCCACGCGCCGCGGTTCGGAATGACGGTTGCGGTAAAAATCGGCTTGCCGGTCTGGTCAATGGTCTTATCGTAGTAGACGCCTGGCGAGCGGACGAGCTGGCTGACGATAACGCGTTCGGCGCCGTTTATGATAAACGTGCCGGTTTCCGTCATCAGCGGGAAATCGCCCATGAAAACTTCCTGCTCTTTTACGTCGCCGAGTTCGTGGTTGACCAGCTGGACTTTAACGCGAATTGGCGCGGAATATGTGCCGTCGCGTTCCTTGCATTCCGCAAGCGTGTACTTGGGCTTGCCGATTATTGGGTCTTTAAAAAAAAGTTTCAGGTTGCCGGTGGAAATGCTGATTGGCGAAATATCCTCCAGAATTTCTCTGAGCCCTTCGTTTAAAAACCACTTGTAAGAGTTGCGCTGAATGTCGAGAAGATGCGGAATCTCCATGACTTCCTTGATGCGCGCGTAGCTGTACCTGGTTCGTTTACCAACTTGAACAGGACTAAACATTAACGACTTCACTCCTATGAAACAAAACCTCGCATCTATGAATAAAAAAAGCTTTAGGCAAAAAAATCCCAGATAATTATAAAGCGGTAGAAAATATTATATCTACGAACAAAAAAAATGTCAACGCGATAAATTTTGCCGGAAAAAATTCCAAAAGCAGTTGCATATATTTCGCGGGATTTGGTAAAATACGCAGTGAAAATGAAACGCGAGGAGGTGAATGCGGCAGGAATTTTTCTGTCGCGTTTTCTATGACCGGCTCGAACTTTGAAATTCCAGCTGAATTTGACACAGAAATTTACCGCACTTTGAACGACGTAGAGAATATAATTTATTTCACGTGGGAAATTGGTACAGATAAGCTGGAATTTGTGACGCCAGTTGAAAATTCCGATTACGCTTTACCACAGTCTGCAATGCCAGCCTCGACGGTTTTTTTCGGCGGAAATGTCGTTCACCCCGACGACGGCGAAAAGTTTGCAAAGTTCTTCGATGAAATGTTCTGGCTCCAGAAAACGACCAATGACTCCAAATTTTTCAGCAATAAAATCCGCCTGCTCGGAAAGGAAGACCGCGGCTACCTTTGGGCGGAACTGCGCCTGCTGCTTTACTTCGACGATAACGGTCCTGTCAGGGGCTTTGGCTGTATCTGTAATATCAACGTCAAACAGCTCTGGCAGCTGGAACTTCAGCATTCCGCCGAGCACGACGTTCTGACCGGCTTTTTCAACAAAATTGCAACTCAGCGCCACATTGAAGAATACCTGTCCCAACTTTCGCCGGACGATTTACCGCCGGCGCTTTTAATTATCGACGCGGACGGCTTCAAGGCGATTAACGATTCTTTCGGACACCTTTTCGGCGACGGCGTTCTCGCGGACATGGGCTTGGCGATTCGCGGCGTTTTCCGGCAGAAAGATATTGTCGGGCGTATCGGCGGCGATGAATTTATCGTGCTCTTCACCGAAATGCCGTCGCTTGACGTTCTTGAAAGGCGCTGCAATGAACTTCTGAAAAATCTTGACCGGCACTACGAAAACAACGGCACCAGCCTGCCTTTTTCCGTCAGCATTGGTATCGCGCTGTACCCTGAACACGGCACAACCTACACCGAGCTTTTTACCCGCGCCGACCGCGCCCTGTACGATTCCAAATCCCACGGGAAAAATCAGTACTCGGTTTACCGTTCAAGTTTAATCGGGCGCAGTTTTTCCGTCGATTCGGCTCGCGACCCCCAGCACGCTGAGGATATTCGCCAGAAAGCCTTTGAAGATAACATGCTCGAATTTATTCTGAACATGCTCTACGAAACGCAGAATCACGAAATGACGATTTCCGTCTGCATTGGAATGTTAGGCAAGCAGTTCAATCTGGATCGCGTGTCCGTCGCACGCTATAATCAAAGTTCCAACCGCTACGTCAACGAATTTGAATGGCTCAGCCCGAACGGAATTTCTATCACGTCCGGCGAAAATGTTCAGAAATACGCCGACCTGCTTGAACGCCGCTATCAGATTATCGACGCCAATTACCGCCCAACTCCCTACGGCGTAATGTCAATCTGCGAAGATACCATTAAAAAATTCCCGCAGGATATTGAAGTTTTTGAGACGCTCCGCCTCGGCTCTTTCGTTCACTCCATGATTGCGCACGGCAGCGAAATTGTCGGCAGCGTCGGCTTTGAAACTTCCAATCTCGAACATGAATTCTCCAAGGAAGAATATACCAGGCTCAGCATTTTTTCCGTCCTGCTCGGTAATGTTCTCCTTTCCCGCCAGCAGGATAGCGTTTCCGAAAAAATCAGCAAGCACCTCCAGAATATTCTCGACCACATGCAGGAATTTATTTACGTCGTCGACAAGGAAACTTTTGAGCCGATTTACTTCAATAACACGATTCGCCAGACGCTTATCAGCACTGCGGTTGAGCAGACCTGCTACAGGCGCTTCCACAACCTCGACGCGCCGTGCGAAGGCTGTCCTATCGCTAAACTTTCCAAAAACGGCAACGAGTACATTGATGTTAGGATTAATAACTGGGGCGTCGAAACGCCCGCGCGCGCGTACAATATCCGCTGGGATGACGATATGGATAAGTACCTCGCGCTGATTATTCAGTCTTCGTTTTAAAATCTGTTTCAGCATTTCTTTCATTCAGCATTTCTTTTATTTGTCACTTTCTTTCGAGAAAGAAAGTAACCAAAGAAAGCTGGGCCGCATAGGTCGCTTCCGGCGACCTGTGACGGCCCGCGCCCCATCCATGGGGCGCCTCTCAAATGCGTATTAATTTCAAATGCATATTAATTTTCAAGCTCATTGTTTTGGGTAGGTGAAACATTTTGGCTAAAACTGACGCGGTAAAAATTGCCTGCGAAAACCGCAAGGCTCGCCACGATTATTTCATTCATGAAACTTATGAGGCCGGTATCGAGCTGCGCGGCACCGAAGTTAAAAGTCTGCGCGGCGGCAAGGCGAATCTCAAAGACAGCTACGCCGAAGTCAAGGACGGCGAAATTTGGGTTGAGCATATGCACATCAGTCCCTACGAGCAGGGGAATATTTTCAATCACGACCCGCTCCGGCGCCGCCGTCTGCTTATGCATAAAAAGGAAATTCTCAAGCTTTTCGGTAAGACCCGCGAAAAAGGGTTTACGCTCGTTCCGCTGAAAATTTATTTCAAAAACGGGCGCGCTAAAATGGAACTAGCGCTGGCGAGCGGCAAGCACAACTACGATAAACGCGAGGCGCTGGCTGAAAAATCCGCCAAACGCGACATTGAGCGCGCGCTCCGTGACAAGCAGAGAGTTTAGGAGTAAAGCTATGGAACTTCGCAAGGGACAGAAAATTCCGCTGAACGAAACTTTCATAAAAGTTCAGTTCGCGCGGAACGCAGGAGCTATTGACATCGACACGGCGGCTTTTCTGCTCAGCGCCAGCGGCAAGGTTGCCGGCGACGAAGATTTTGTTTTCTACGGCAACGCGCGCCACAATTCCGGCAGCGTCATTCACAGGGACGATGATTCGGTTGAACTCGATTTGACGAAAATTCCGCGCTACGTTGAGAAAATTGCAGTCACCGCCACGATTTACGACGCCGATAATCGCCGCCAGAATTTCAGCAAGGTTACCGGTGCCGTCCTGTATCTCAAAAATTCCGCTGGCGCAGAAATTGCCACCTTCCGGCTGGAAAATTTCACCGTCGAAACTGCGATTGTGCTTGGCGAAATTTACCGGCACAAGGGCGCCTGGAAGTTCAATGCAACCGGCGCCGGATTCAGCGGCGGGCTTGCGGCTCTGTGCAACAATTTCGGTATCGAAGTCAGCGACGAAATGACTGCGCCGCCGCCTCAGCCCGTCAAAATCGATATTCCGCCGCCGCCTAAAAAAGTCGAACTGCGCAAGGGGCAGAAAATTAATCTTACCAAAAAAGGTTCCAGCCTCGGCGAAATTGTTATCAACCTTAACTGGAGCCAGCCGCCGCAGAAGACCGGATTTTTCAGCCGCTTCACCAATCGCGGCATTGACCTTGACCTCGCCTGCCTGTACGAACTCAAAAACGGCAGCATTGGCGCTATTCAGGCGCTGGGTAACCTCTTCGGAACTCTGACAGCTCCGCCGTACATTTCCCTTGACGGCGACGACCGCACCGGCAGCGTGGCTGAAGGCGAAACCCTGCGCGTCAACGGCAAATTTCTAAACAAAATCCGCCGCATTCTTGTTTTTACTTTTATTTACGAGGGCGCCGCCAACTGGGAAGAGGCGAAGGGCGTCGTTACCGTCAAATGCCCAGGCAGCCCCGAACTTATCGTGCGCATGGACGAATACGGCTCAAACAAGGGCACCTGCGCGATTGCGCTCCTCGAAAATGTCGGCGATACTTTCAGCGTAGAAAAAATCGTCCGCTTCTACCGCGATTCTCAGGAGATGGATGAAGACTTCGACTGGGGCTTGCGCTGGACTGTCGGGCGTAAAGATTAAATTTTTAGGGAGGAATTTTTTATGGCTATCAGTTTGAGAAAGGGTCAGAAAGTCGACCTCACTAAGGGCAACCCTAATTTGAAAAAAGTTCTGATTGGGCTCGGCTGGGACGTTAAACGCTATGACGGCGGTTTTGATTTCGACCTTGACGCGGCGGCATTTCTGCTCGGTGCAAGCGGCAAAGTCAATTCCGACGACGATTTTGTTTTCTACAACAACCTTAAGCACGTCAGCGGCTCCGTGGAACACATGGGCGACAACCTTACCGGCGCGGGCGAAGGCGACGACGAAGAAATTAAAATCGACCTTGACAAGGTTCCTGCTAACGTCGAAAAAATTGACTTCACGGTTACGATTTACGACGCCGAACAGCGCAGCCAGACTTTCGGGCAGGTTGAAAACGCCTATATTCGCGTGGTGAACGCCGAGACTAATGAGGAACTTGTCCGCTTCGATTTGGGCGAGGATTTTTCCGTTGAGACGGCGGTTGTCGTCGGCGAAATTTACCGCAACAAGGGCGAATGGAAGTTCAATGCTATTGGCTCCGGCTTCAGCGGCGGGCTTGCGGCGCTCGGCAGAAATTACGGCGTCAACGTCTAAACTTTTTCGTTCACTTACGCTTTTATTTTTTGACCGAACGATTTTTCGCTCGGTTTTATTTTTGCCAGGGAGGATGTGGAGCGTGCGGTTGCCTTTGCCGTACAAATTTGATGAACATTACAAAGGGTGTCAGAAACAAGCTATTTATGCTGCTGCTAATCATGGGCGCGCTGCCGTTCATAATCGTGACGATAGTTTCCGCAAGGACAATGGCGACACAGCTGGAGAAGAGCGCGGAACAGGACGGGCAGTTGAGAAATTCCATTGTTTCTGAACACATGACGGAGCTATTTGAAAAAAATTTTAACATACTTCACGAACTGGCGCTGAATCCGATGATTGTGCAGTATCTGACTTCGCCGGAAACATCTGATTACCGCGCGACGATAAATCTGCTGCACGACACGAATACGATTCTGGGCGATAAAAATATTGCGGCGATGACTGCGTCGGATACAAATCAGCTTATGCGGACAGACGGTGCAAAGCTGGTCAGTCTTATTGGACGCCAGCATTTTTATGAGGCGATGCACGGTCGGGATTTTATTTCTGACATAATCGTCAGCCGCTCCACAGGCAGGAGTATCGTTGTCGTTGAAGTTCCTGTGAAAGACCGGCTGAACAGACCCATTGGCATGGTGCAGCGGAATCTGGATCTGATTAGTCTGCAGCAATTTATCAGGGAGCAGGACACGCGCGAAATTTCCGTGATAGTAATGGACAGGGAAGGCAAGACCATTGCGCATTCGGACAAGCATCTGGATTTTGAATTTGAGCAAAGCATTGACGGGCGGTACAAATACATTGCGGACAGAATGAGCGATTCTTCAGGTATATTCCGCACGAACGTTGACGGCGAAGATGCGATTGTCAGTTATTCGCGGAACTGGCTGACGGACTGGGCGGTTGTTACGGTTCAGCCATACCATTTTATTATGGAAAAAGTTCACGATAAATTTATCACGCTGGCAGTTATTGGATTTTTTATGCTGACGTGCGTTTTCGTGACGGCTTACTTTTTATCCGAGCGCGCAACTAAGCCAATAATTGAAATTACCAACGCGGCGGACAATATTATCAAAGGCGGCAAAAATGTCGAAGAGCTGGAAATTAATTCGGACGACGAGCTTGGAAAAATGGCGGCGGCGTTTAACAAAATCCGCTCTTCGCGTGATGCCTACCGCCTTGAATCTGAACTTGACAAGCTCACTAAACTCTATAACAAGTCCACGACTGAAAATATCGGCAAGATGAAAATTAAAACTTTCAGAGAGCAGGATTCTCCCGAAACTATCATGGCGCTCTACGTGATTGACCTGGACCACTTCAAAGAGGCGAATGATAATTTCGGACACCAGTTCGGCGACAAAGTGCTTATGGAATTTGCGCGGAACCTTCGCAAGAAATTTCGCCCGAACGACTGCATTGGCAGATTCGGCGGCGATGAATTTGTGGTTATCATTGACAATCTGCCTGGCATGGAAATTGTAACGCGCAAGGCGCGCGATATTAAAAGGGTTGCCAGCGAGCTGGTTATCGACGGCAAGAACGCCGGAATTACCGCCAGCATTGGCGTCGCGATTGTTCCGCAGGACGGCACGGATTACGACCTGGTTTTCAAGGCGGCAGACAGAGCGCTTTACCACGTCAAGCAGAACGGGCGCAACGGCTTTTACTACGCCGGAGCCGAATCTATTGGCTGAAAATAATTTTGCTCCCTGTTTCCAGACTGAAAAATTCTGCGTCACCAGCATTCAGTTCAATCACTGCGCGAGCGCCGAGGCAGACTGAAATTCCCAGCCACGGGCGCAGGTTCCGCACGATTTTTTTCACTACAAAATTTTCGTCGACGTACACCGCGTCGATTGGAAACCGCATAAAAAGCATGTGAATGCTGTTGCACGGCAGAAGCAAAAGCCCCTGTCCCTGCGGCAGTTTTTTTCTTCCCATGAGTCCACGCAGCCGCTGAAAAAATCCGTCCGCAACTTCCAGCTGTAAAAATTTTTTCCCGCGCGAATTTTCTACTGTGCACTTCCTGAGCATTTTTAAAATCGTCACCTGCTTTTTCTGTTAATGGTTGACAAAGATTTTTCTACGCCTTAAAATTGCCTCTAACGATATTAGCAGAAACAAACCTTGCAGGTCAAATTTGACTTGCGGAAAGGAAACTGGATTTGCTTTCGCGACTTTTTGACTGGATGAGCAGATTGACGCCGCGCCGCCTCCTTGCCTTGGCGGGCGGATTGGCAGTTTTGGTTTTCGCGCTGATGTTTTTTGCGCTGTCATCATTTTCAAAAAATGACGCACCAGTTCCCACCGAGCCGGAAGATACGCCTCCGACGCAGGAAGTCGAAGTCAAAATGAAAAATGTCGTCGTGGCAAAAAGGAACATTGACCCGCGGGTTATGCTCACGGACGAAATGCTGGAACTCAAAGAGTTTCGCGAAGATACAATTCCCTCCGACGCGGTAACTGAACTTGAAAGCGTCCTGAACAAACCGGCGCGTGCAAAGATTTTCAAGGGCGATATGATCACTTCGCAGAAAGTTTACCGCGACCCATCGCAGGCTGGTTTCGTCTACACCATTCCGCCGGACTGCCGCGCAGTTTCTGTCGGTATTAACGACGTGACTGGCGTTGCCGGTTTTGCCAAGCCAGGCGATTATGTTGACGTGATTCTCGTTGAGAAAAATGACACCAGCGCGACCAGCACGCTTATCCTGCAAAACGTTCTTCTGCTCAGCATTAACCAGAACATGGGGATTTACGATAACCCCAAAGGCAAAAATAAAACTGACGAGGAAAATGTTAATCACGATACTGTTGCGATTAACAATCCCGCGCTGGCGACGCTGGCGCTCAGAGCCGATGAAGTTCTGAAGCTCGTCTCCGCGTCCAAGCTCGGCGAAATTTATCTCATGCTCCGTCCTGTCGGCGCGTTCGACACTTACTCCTACGATACTGAATATACCTTCGATTCAATTAAGACGCCGCCCGTCGAAGAAACGCCGCGCCAGATTGAAATTATTTACGGTAACGATTAACTGATTAAAAAGCGAGAATATGCCATGAAAAGGCTTAATTTATTTTTAGTTATCAGCGCTGTTCTTGTGGCACTGAGTTCCGTTTGCATTGCCGCGCCCGAAACGATTAACCTGAATTTCAATTCGTCGAAGTACCTCAGACTGCCGCAAACTATCACGAGAATTTATATCAGTAATGGCAATATCGTCAAGGTCAAGCAGCCGACAACTTCCATGAATGAAGTTCTGATTACCGCGCTGGAAAAAGCCGGCTCGACGAATGTTTTTATCTGGACGGCGGACGGCGCGCGCTACGAATACGAAGTGACCGTTTTCGATAAAAAAATGAGCGAGGCTCAACTCATAGAGCAGGAAATTAATTTGCCGAATGTCAGGGTGAAAAAGTTCGGCGATAATTTTTTACTCCAGGGTACCGTTGAAAACGAAACTGAACATGCGCATGTTTTACGGATAGTGTCGTTGTTTACTAAGGAAGCAAGAACTATCCGAGATTCTAATCTGAATGATACTGGCGAATATCACGCGGAAACAAAAGAAGAAAAAGGCAGTAAGATAGTAGACGAAATTGAGATACTCAACCCCCGTATCCGTAAGCCGGATATTGAACTTCCAGTTGAAATGCGCATTGAGGATAACCTTGAGCTGCCGAATGTTCACGTTAAAAAAATCGGTGACAGCATATTTTTTGAAGGTACGGTAGCAGATGAAAAAGAGCACGAATATGCTTTGCAGGTTGCAAAGGCTTTCGGTTTCAAAGATGATGCTGTTATCGACCGAATTGAAGTTCTCAACCCGCAGTCGATAATCGAATTGCAAATTGAACAGGCGATTGGCTTGCCGGACGTTCATGTTAAAATGGTTGACAAAAGAATTTTGCTGACGGGCACCGTTCAAAATCAGTACGAGCGGAATTACGCAGTGCAAATCGCGCGGCTGTACGTCGGCTCCGGCAGCGACTCCAGCCTGAGTTTTGGCAGCAACGTCAGCCCCTCTCTGCACACGCAGGGCGCTAAATCCAGCAGTTCAAGTACGACGCTCTCCAATGATAACAAAGTTGAAGACAGCGGCAGCGTCATTGACCTTCTGCAGATGCTGAATCCGACGCAGATTCGCCTTGAGGCGCAGATTATCTCGATTAATCCAGAAGACGCGAAAAATATCGGGATTTTGTACGGCGCCAGCGCATACAGCAATGACACGCGCACGCCCGCTAATCCTGGAATTTTCTACCTCGGCGAAGCGAATTACCGCGGCAGTGGCAATAGTTTCAGAAATAATCCGTGGAGCTGGCTTATGGAACGGCACGCCGACATAAATCTTTCCATTAACGCGCTGATTACTAAGACTAAGGCGAAAATTTTATCCCGTCCGAGCGTTATGACGATGAGCGGCGAACAGGCGACGATTCAGATTGGCGGCGAAATTCCCTATTCAGTTTCCAATTCCAACGGCACCACGGTGAATTTCAGAAACTACGGGATTATTCTGCAGTTCAAACCAATCGTCGACGCGCAGAATCGTATCGTTTCGACAATTTCCACGGAAGTCAGCAATTTGAGCGGGCAAAGCGTGGACGGACAGCCGATTATTGCAACGCGTCGCGCAGATTCCGTCGTAACAATGGACTCCGGCTCGACAATAATTATCGGCGGGCTTATGGATTCTTCGGAGCGCAAAGTTGTAACCAAAATTCCGCTGCTGGGCGATATTCCAATCCTCGGCGAATTTTTCAAGTACACGTCCAAAACTAAAGACAGGCAGGAACTGATAATTCTCGTGACGCCGTACATTGTCAGCGGCTACGAAAGTTCCCGCGCCGGTATGAGCGACGAAATGCGCGACTATTACCACAAAGGTCAGCGCGAAAAAAATCACCTGCGCGACGTTGACTTGAACGAACCGCCGCCGGTAATTCCTTCCAAAAAGAAAAATGAAACGGCTAAGACCAAAGCAAATTCGGAAAAAGTTATGAACCCCGAAAAAAATGACGATAATAATGGTACCAAAAAAACCGGCGGCTGGAGCGTCGGGATTGGAATTTTCGGCGACGCCTTTTAGAACTTAAAAAAATTAAACGAATCTTAAACATGAATCGATAGAAAGTAAAAAGGAGGCGGAATTTTTATGGCGAGCGAAAGAAACAGCATTATCATCAGCGTGTTCAGCACGAGTTCTGGGAACGGTAAAACAATCACAGCCATTAATCTTGCGGCAGGTCTGAACCGTGAAGGCTACGCGGTCTGCCTTATAGATCTGGATTTGCAGTTCGGCGACATCGTGACGTACCTGAAACTCAATCCGAAACATTCTATCGGCGAAGCGCAGCTGGATTTTATCGAAAACAACGGGAAGATCAACGTCATCGATTACCTTACAGAATACGTAAACGTAAATGAAAACGGCGATTCGGTTGAGTTTTCTGTCATGGCGCCGCCGAGCAAGGTTTTCGACGCGTACAACATTGAAGTTGGCTTCGTTGAAAAGTTAATTCGCCAGATGAATTACTTCGACTTTATCATTCTGGATTTGAGCGCGGTTTTCAGTTCGCTTAACCTCGCAATGCTGGACATGAGCACGATTATCAACTACGTCGGCGTTGTGGATTTTCTGCCGTCTGTCAAGAATTTCAAGGTCGGCTACGACACGCTGATTCGTTTCGAGTACGAGGGAAGTAAAATCCGGCTGGTAGAGAACCGCGCAAATTCCCAGAAACTTATCAGCGGACAGGACGTAGAGCGGCTGATTGGCGAAAAATTTTTCCACAGGCTGCCCAACGACTTTCCTTCGGTCAGCAAATCCGTCCGCGAAGGTCGTCCACTGATGTTCGCAGCGCCAAATTCCGCGCTCACGAAAAGTTTCACGGAGCTCGCGCGCAAGTACACGCGGCACCAGGAACATGCTCCACAGGAGATTGTGACGCCGGAGAAGCATAATCAGGGCATAATTCCCAGGGTCTTCAATGCATTTTTCGGCTGATGAAGGGGTGAAAATTATTGGCTTACCGAGTAATTCTGGTAGAAAGTTCGCCGCCGATGCTGGAAAATTTATCCGCCACGCTCAAGCAGTCGAGGGATTTCGTGCTGTTGTCGACGTACACCAGTTTCAATGCTGCGCTGTGGCAGAGCGGAATTTACAATCCGAATCTTTTTCTGATGGACATTGACAATGCGGACTTTTTGGAAAATCTGCCGGCGTTCGTGGACATTTTCCCCGAAGCGATAATTCTCGGCACGATGTCAGAATGGGACGCGCGCACTGCGTACAAGGCGCAGAAAATGGGCGTCACCGGCTGCATTATCAAGCCGTTCAAGGCGCAGGAAGTTTTAGATTCAATTCAGCTGTACGAACAGCGGGGGAAATCCAAACCTTCGCAAATCATAACATTCTTCAGCCCGAAAGGACGCTCCGGCAGGACGACGCTTGCGGCATTGCTGGCGCTGGAAGTGGCTAAGAAAAGCAAAGAGTCCGTCGCGCTGATTGATGCGGATTTACAGTTCGGAGACCTGCCGATATTTTTCGACCTTGAGCCGCGCCGCACGGTAGTTGACGCGGTGCACGACGTGAAACTTCTGACGCCACTATCTTTCGCGCCGTACTTCCATGAAATTACGGAAAACCTGTACCTGCTGAGCAGTCCTGATAGACCAGAATACGCCGAGCTTGTTGACGCCAATGGGCTGGTTGAAGTTATCCGAATGGCGGGGCATATTTTCAGGTATTTATTTATCGACCTGCCCGCCGGTTTCAACCCGCTGTCAATCGCCGTCAGCAACTTCGCCAACACGAATTTCGTCGTGGCGATGATTAACACTGGTCTTGAGGTACTGCACATGAAGCGCAGTCTGGATTTGCTCAGATCCGGCGAAAATCGCAAGGAAAACCATTGTCCAATTTTTACGCGCGTCAACCCCTGCAACGGCGAGCAGAAAGCTAAACTTGAGGAACAGCTGGGATTTCCCGTCACGGCGATTTTCCCCAACGAGTACAATCTGGTTTCCGTCGCGAACAGCGGGCGCATTCTCTACGGACTGCCGCACGATACGCTGATGATGAAGACGATTAACAAGCTGTCCGAAGAAATTATCGCGGAGAAACTGTAACGCCATGATTTTTCTCTTATCGCTGACTACAGCGCTGGCAGTGTTTTTCCTGGTCATAGTCGTGGTGATTTACGTTAAAAACACGCTCAGCATAAATATTTTTTACCGAATGCGCCGCCATAAGGTTAAGCCGATAATGAAAAAGGAAAACTCCTCCGAAGAATGGCTAATGCGGCTGTACGAGTTCATAAAAAAAATTTCAAAGCCGCTGGTCGAGAGAAATTTTGCACAGTTTCTTGAAAAAAATCTGAGTCGTGCAGGAATTCCGCTGTACGGCGGCGAATATGTGGTCATAAACTTGCTCCTCGTGGCGCTGGTTGGATTTTTGACTTTGATGCTTACGATGAAAGCGGTTTACGCGGTAATTGGAATGGCGATGGTGCCGCTGGCGCTGTGGATGATAATTTTGACGCTGAAAGGTCGGCGGCTGGAGGCGTTCACGGAACAGCTGAGCGACTGTCTGATAACAATTTCCAACGCGCTGCGTGCTGGCTACAGTTTTCAGCAGACAATCGAAATTATTTCAAAAGAGATGGAGCCGCCAATCGGCGAGGAATTTTCACGAATGAACCACGACGTAATCATGGGCGTGCCGCTGGAAGAAGCGCTGGAAAGTGCCAACACGCGAATCGGCAGTTCGGATTTCGAACTGGTAATGACGGCGGTTTTGATTCAGCGCGAAGTCGGCGGAAATCTGGCGCAGGTACTTGACAACATAAGCTATACTATAGCGGAGCGAATCAGAATGCGCCGCGAAATTCTGGCGATAACCGCTCAGGGAAGATTGTCTTCGATAGTTCTGGTACTCCTGCCGTTTGCAGCCGGCACCGCAATGTTTTTCTTCAACCACGACAATTTTGTTCAGATGCTTGAAGATCCAATGGGTCAAATGGCAATGGTCGTCGCAGTGGTATGCGAAATTCTTGGATACATCATAATCCGCCGCATTGTCAACATTGAAGTTTGATGGTTCCCAAAGACTTTTGAAATATTTTAATCACTGAAAATTTTTGAATGGGGATGATTATCTTGTTCAAATGGATCGATAAACTCACGGAAAAGATACGCGAAAAACTTTCGGAAAAAGGTCAGGGCATGGTTGAATACGCGCTGATTATCGCGGTCGTCGCCGTTATCGCTGTGCTGGTTTTGAATACCAACCTCAGAAACGCTATTACAGGCGCATTTGAAAGTGCGGGCGAACAGATTGAATCTACTACAGAGGATATTAACACAATGAGAGATGACGCGGGCAATTAATAGCGTTATTCCCGCGTTCTGAAATTTATTCCGCAAAGAGCAAGCTCCCTATGGTTTTCGTAGGGGGCTTTTTTGGTAAGGAGGTGCCGGAGATGAAACAAAAAGGTCAGGCAGCAGTTGAATTTGCATTTGTGGCGCCAATGCTGATATTTCTGTTACTGGCTGTTTTGTACCTCGGTATAACGTTCATGGACTACATACAGTACAGCAACGCAGCCCGCGCCGCCGCGCGCGACCTTTCAATTCAGGTCGACGCTACAACTACGAATCCTTCAAAATCAAGGGACGCACTCGCGACCAAAATCAATAATCAGGATTCAACAGCTATTAAAAACTACGCAAGCCCGATGACAAAACTTTATTCCGCGTACTGGGACGTAATGTTTTTGAAAGCGGACGGCACTGAAACCAGCGAGTCGGCTAACGGCGTCGAAGTTCAGGTTACAATATCCTTTGAGCGCGGAGATTTGCCGCTGGCGATTGAGAAACTGCACCTGCTGCCGCGGGAACTCAAGCCGATAAGGTACAAAATGAGAATGGAACTGCAGAAATAACTGGAGGTGGAATATATGGCAAGGTCTTTATCGTTATTCGAGCGGCTGGGCGGGAAAAAAGAGGTTGAAGAAAGAAAGCCGGAAGCAGAAAAACCAATGCCGACGTACAACAGCCGCCTGCAGACGGCGATGAGCTTTGAAAAACCGCTGGAAGCGTCAGCATTCGCGGGGCGGCGCACGGCAATAACTTCGACAGAAGGCAAAATGCAGGATTTGAAGATGTCGATACACCGGCGAATTGTCGACGAAATGACGCCGGAGGAACAGGCGCTCATAACGCAGGGCGAGCCGGCTCGCGACCAGATTAAAAATATCATTTCGGCTTACAGCGATCGCGAAATTACAGAAAATCCTGTCGCTAACCTGACGCGCGGAGAGCGGTTTCAGCTGATTGACGATATTGCGGACGAACTTTTAGGGCTGGGACCACTGGAGCCGCTGCTTAAAGATGACGAAATTACGGAAATTATGATTAACGGTCCGAAAAATATTTTCGTGGAGCAGAAGGGCAAACTGCTTTTGACGGACACTTATTTCCACGATGACGCGCATTTGATGAGCATAATTGAGCGGATACTGACGCCGCTTGGCAGGCGCGTGGACGAATCTTCGCCGCTGGTAGACGCGCGCCTTTCGGACGGTTCCCGCGTCAACATAATCATTCCGCCGCTGTCGCTGGTAGGTCCTGCCGTCACGATTCGTAAATTCTCGAAGAACGCGCTGAGCGCTAAAGATTTGGTAAGTTTCGGCACGCTCAGCAATAACATGGCGAAATTCCTTGAAGCGTGCGTAAGGGCGAGGCTGAATATTCTGGTCAGCGGCGGCACGGGTTCCGGCAAAACCACGACGCTGAACGTGCTGTCGTCATTCATACCGTCGACGGACAGAATCGTAACGATTGAAGACGCGGCGGAACTGCGCTTGCAGCAGAGGCACGTTGTCACGCTGGAAGCTCGTCCGGCGAACCTGGAAGGCAAGGGCGCAATTACAATTCGGGATCTGGTACGAAACGCACTGCGAATGAGACCAGACAGGATAATCGTCGGGGAAGTTCGTTCCGGCGAGGCGCTGGATATGCTGCAGGCGATGAACACTGGACACGACGGTTCGCTGACAACGGCGCACGCCAACAGTCCGCGTGACGTTCTTTCGCGCCTTGAGACGATGGTTTTGATGGCGGGAATGGAACTGCCTGTTCGCGCAGTGCGGACGCAGGTTTCCTCGGCGATTGATTTGATTATTCAGCAGTCGCGCATTCGTGACGGCAGCCGGAAAATTACCTACATTACCGAAGTGCAGGGAATGGAAGGCGACACGATTATTCTGCAGGATTTGTTCCGCTACGTGCAGGATTACATTGACGAGAACGGCAAATCCGTCGGACATTACGAAGGCTCCGGCTTGCAGCCGCTGTTCGTGGACAAATTCAAAATGAACGGTATCGACATGCCGGATTTGCAGTAGGTGACGGAAATGGTCTTTGCATTGGCGGCGATTGGCGCGCTAATCTGGGGCGCGCTGATATTTGGAATTCTTTACGTGAAGCATACGCCGCGCGCGCAGGTGCGGCGGCGCATACTCACCATGATTGAGCAGGCGGAATCTGAGCGCGAAAAAGTTGCGGAACAGAAAAAGAAATCTGAGCCGAAGCCGGTAAAAAAAATCTCTCTGCACAGAACTTTCTACGCGCGAATCATTCAGCCGATAATTTCGGGGATAGTAAACACGCTTAACGCCATGACGCCGCCCGCAATAATATCCTCGCTGGAGCAGTACGTTTTTCGCGCAGGAGTGCATGGCAAATGGAGCGTAGAAAGAGTAGCGGCGCTCTGGATTTTGTCGGTAGCGGCGGGGCTTTGGCTGACGTTCATCGCTGTGCAGTACACGAATTATTTGCTGACGCAGGAAATTCTGATTGTACTGCTTGGCGGAGTAATCGGCGGGCTGTTCCCATTTTTCGTGCTGAAAAATAAAATCCGGAGTCGACAAAAAATGCTGAGGCGTCAACTGCCGGATTTTATGGATTTATTATGCGTGAGCGTACAGGCGGGACTTTCGTTCGACGGCGCCGTAGCGAAAATCACCGTGAGACTACGGAACACGCTCTCGGACGAATTTAAGCGCATGCAGGACGACGTAAGATTTGGAATGACGAAACAATACGCGCTGACTCAAATGGCGAAGCGCTGCGACATTGAGGAAGTTTATCTGTTCACAACTTCGATAATACAGGCGGAAAAACTCGGCACCAGCATGACACAGACGCTGACGCTGCAGGCTGATAACATGCGCGACCGGCATCGCCAGTTCGTCCGCGCCGAGGCAATGAAGGCGCCGGTAAAAATGCTGTTCCCAATGGTTATGTTCATATTCCCAGCAATTTTCGTCGTGCTTTTAATGCCGTCGGTTATCACGCTGATTAAGACGCTCGGCAAATGACTTCAGTCAATCCACGCCGCGCGGTTATATACGAAGAACATATCCTCGACCTTCAGCTGGCTGTCATTGTCAGGCACCACTCTGTTGACGGTAAGCCCAAATTCGTCCACGTTCATATAAGTGTAATTAACGCGCCACAGCTCGTCAATGTAGAAGAAGCTGTAGCAGGAATCCTCGCTCAGGTTGAACGTGGATCTGTTATAGACGCGCTCCAGCGCCGGTATGCGGTAATCAGCCCGCGCGCGATATGAACTCCCGACGTATTTGCCACTGGAAGTAACGGTGCCTCTGTCGCTGGGAATTTCCTCGGGGTCTTTAGGATCGCGCGTGTAATTGCTCCAGTAGGTGCCCAACGTCGGTGTTGAAATATCCAGACTGTCGTTATCGTCTTTAGTTTTGACAGTGAAGACTTCGGGCGCCGTGACGGGCTTTGTCAGTACGTTGCCGTGCTCGTCGACGATAATGTAGTTGTCTTTGTTCTTGTCATTTTCAGGATACTGGTTGTTGTTGTCAAATTTCGTGAAGTAGAGATTATCGCCGTCTTTGGCGTAATAGACGCCGCCGCTTTTAGTTGTCATCTGGTAATATTTGGCAATAATCTGCGCCTCGCTGCTCATTTCCGCCTTGAGCATGAAATACGCAACGCCGTTTTTCTCGCCAAACTCAACCTTATCCTTTTTCCAGTTTATGTATTCTTTAGCCTTTTCAAACCAGGGTCTGTCGATTTTCCAGCTGTCACCGTACTTATCAATACTAGTGGGATTTACGTATATATCTTTTTCGTCAACGGCATCAACCATTCGGATACCCTTGTTTCCATTCGAGTTGCCGTTAGAATCCTTCAGCAGCTGGAGGTCGGCGACGCAAACGTAGAAATATTGGTCATTGGTGCGAACTTTTACGTAAGGCAGATTTTTTTTGTCGACGTACTTAGTTGCGCTGCCAGCCTTAACCTTGACGTAATTGTCGTCTACCTTAGTCGGGCTGAGGTCGGTAGTGTCGACGTAATACGTTGCGGTAGTTTCGTTATAATTTTCGTTCGGGAAAGTAACCGCCGTGATTTGAGAATCGCTTAAGCCGCTGAAATTTTTGAACGTCTCTTTGTACGTGGCGTTGACATACGCGGCGAAGGTTTTATTTTCGTCATGCTGACCGTTCGTCTTAACTTCATAGGTCTGGCTGTCGGCTTTGGTGTAATTCAGCAGGATATATTTGGTCGCCTGCAGCATTTTCTTGACAGTGAGTATCTTCGACGCTCCATCGTCGGTTATGGTGTATTCGTCGCCGGAGTAATGCGCGTTGATGTCTCCGCGCGTAACGAGTTCATTCAGATTAAAGTAAACGGTACTGCCGCTGGCGTCGGTGCCTTCGGTGAAATTATCCAATCTGAAGTTTTCCGGCGCGTTGAAACCGTCCCAGAGAATGACGCCATTTCTCATATCTTCGCTCGTCACGGTCTTCAGAAAGCATTTGGCGATAACGAAGCCGTGCAGCTCATTGCCGTTGCCGTTGATAATGACGGGGCTGTTGGGCATGTAAATTATCGCGTTCAGGTTCTCGTTCAGATTGAGAATGACGGGCTGGGAGTGGCGGATAAGCACGCCGTTTTCGTCCGTGGCGGAGTCGATATTTTCCGGTCCAGTGTAAAAAATGAAGTAGGGGCGGTACTCATAATATTGGTTGCTGCCGCTCCCTGCGACGCTGGTGTTATCGTCGTTGAAGTTTAGCGTAATCTGGCGCACGGAGTTAAAGACGCCGACGCCCGCGCCGGTATAGGGATTTTTTATCGGGTCGCTTTCAATTCTGACCCAAAGGGGATCTGCCTGCAGGGAATCGTCACGCGTCGGAAAAGCTTCGTCAAATTCCGTGTTGAAAAGGATTCGCTTATCCGCGCCGTCGGTTGCGCTCCAGCTGTTGTTGTTCGTGAAATAGTATGAATGTCCTTTTTCTTTAAACGCATAACCGAGATCCCAGTCCGAAGTAAATTTGCCACCAACCTCGGCGCGGAAGTCAATGTTTATCGAATCAACTTCGTTTACATCCAATACCCAGTCGCCATTTGCTTTGGTTGTCTTTAGGCTAGTGCCTCCGGCGCTTGTGGTGACGTCCTTATTATCAGTAGGAGACTTGGTAGCCTTGACAATTACGCTTTCCTGTCGGTAGGAATTGCCGCTCGTGTACCTTATGCCGTAATTCTTGTCGCTCTTTTTACCCGCCTGATAGTGACCCCATTTGCCGTCGTAAGCGCCAGTAGTGCCCTGGTACTTATTCGTGTATTCCCAGTTGTCAATGACCTTCGTGCGTTCCAGCTGCTGAATCGGCTCCAGCAAACTAATGTAACGGGGCTTCAGAAGTGCAACGGCTTTGACTTTGGCTTTCATTGGGTCGAACCAGCCAGACAGCAGGAAATGCCGGATTTGTTTTTCAAGATTGACAACATAATAAAGCGGTCCATAAACGTTATTCTTGCCGTCAACAATTTTATACTTGAGTTCAAGCTTGCCGGTAACTTTTCTTTCGCTGTCATTTGCACTGTCATTTGAGGGAACGTTCCAGCCGTCTTTCGCGCTCAGGGAATACAAGTTGCTGGCGCCTGTCTGTTGAGTGTCGTCGGACAAATTTTTCCGCGTGTACTGCTCAGCGAGGTAGCGTCCGGCGTTAAGAGTACTGGAAATTTCCTTTTCACTCTTGTAGTTGTTAAGCTTGCCGGTAGAACTGGTGGAGGAGTCGAAAGTATTTTTAAAAACGTCCCTGTAGTCGTCAAAATCCGCAGGAAGGCTGTTATTCGCAAGGGAAACGAGGTAATAGTTGTCAAAAGCCTGCCCCGATGAAACAAGCGCCTGCGAGCCTGCAAGGACTGCCGCGTCCGCCGCATTTTGCAGCCGCGATACGTTCAGGTAATACCAGCCTAAATCTGCCGCCGCTCCGATTAACAGGAATATCGTCGGTATCATGAACGCGTAGAAAACCAGAATCTGCCCGCGCTGTTTGAGTTTCTTCAGCATAAAAATCACCTCCGCAAGCTTTTTCGGAAATTTTAGCGCGGAGGTTCAGCATTGTCAATTTCGCAAAAAAAAAGACCGCCATTGCTGACGGTCGGAAAAAATTTTATCGCGCGGATTTTATTTTGAGTTTTTGAGTTCCTGAAGTTTCGGTCCCATAATGCGCTTGTACGCCTCGACGCCTGGCTGATTGAATGCGTCGACGTTTGAAAGTTCGCCTTCATAAGCTACGGACATCGCAAGAAGGTACAAAAGTTCGCCGAGGTGGTATTCATTGACTTCCGGCATGACGAAGCAGGCGTTGAAGCGTTTGTTGGAGCTGAGTGCGTCGGCGTTGGACTGGCGCGCAACTTCCAAAGCCTCGCTCATGGTTACGCCGGAAATGTCAGCCAGCTTTTTCGCCTGCGGGAACGCGTTCGGAATGACGTAATCGTTATCCCACTTCGCAACCTTGATGAACTGAACAACTTTATCGAGCATACCTTCCTGGTGCTGCTGCGTCTGAGAGTGCATATCCGTGGTGCCAACTGCAACCAGCGGCGTGCGACCGTAGCAGACTTCCTTGCCGTCTTTGTCGAACTGCTTGCCGAGCGATTCCGCCAAAAGCTGAATGTACCATTCGGACAGGGACTTCAAATAATCGCCGTAGGGCATCATGACTTCGATATTGCGCCCGTATTTCTTATAAGCCGCGAATTTAAGCGCCGCGTTGAGCATAGCCGGATTCTCGAACAGATTCGGATTCTTGCACGCCTCGTCCATATCGCGCGCGCCTTCGAGGAATTTCTCAATGTCAATCCCGATAACGGCGGCGGTAACCAGACCGACTTCGCAGAAAATGCTGAAACGCCCGCCAACTCCGTCGGGAACGGCGAACTGCTGCCAGCCGTTGTCAACCGCCAGCTGCTTCAGAATGGTTTTCTTTTCCATATTCGGGTCGGTGACGGCGACAATTTCAATTTCAATGTTCGCGCATTTTTTGAGTTCGTCGTAAATCACCATGAAATTGCTCATCGTGTCGAGCGTGCCGCCGGATTTGGAAATACAAATCAGACAGACCTTGTACTTGCGGTTTTCGTGCGATTCGGTGACGCCAGCCATCGCCTTAATGTGGTCGACAATGTCGCGGGTGCGGCGCGTATCGATATTCTGCCCGCTGAAATAAACTTTCGGCAGACCGTTGCGCTGTTCCTTCGTCTTAGCGTTCCAGAATTCGCCGGCGAAAATGTCAAACAGAACTTTGTTGCCGAGGAATGAGCCGCCGATACCCAGCGAAATTACCGCGTCGATATTGTTGCGCAGGTATTCAGTGAACTCGTGCAGGCGCTTAATGCTGGCGGGCGAATTGAGATTGAGCTTGCCGTTTTCCTCGGTGATGTACGGCAGTTTGGAGAAATAAACTTTTTCGGGCGTTCCGTCTTTGGAAAGGTGCGCCTTGATAATGCCGCTCTCGCGCATGACTTTCATGGCTTCGTGAGCCTTTTTCAAATCTTCCGCGTAGCTGTCAAGGTCGGCCTGCGTGACTTTGCCTTCGCCGAAAAGGTTGTCGTAATCGAATGTAAAGCCGGACTTCAAAACCAGTGCCATAAATATTTCTCCTTCGTCGAAATTTAGGGATTAGGAATTATTGTAAAATCACACGACGGACGCAACAATATCCTGCGCCTCTTTCTGAATCTGCGCGAGGTGTTCGGCGCTGACGAAACTTTCTGCGTAGACCTTGCACATATCCTCGGTGCCGGACGGACGAGCAGCGAACCAGCCGTTTTTGGTAACGACTTTCAAGCCGCCGATTGAAGCGCCGTTGCCTGGAGCCTTGGTGAATTTTTCGGTAATGGGGTCTCCGGCGAGCGTGTCAGCCTTGAGATTTTCGGGCGAAAGTTTGCCGAGCGCAGATTTCTGTTCAGGCGTAGCGGGAGTATCTTTGCGCGCGTAGAAGAACGTGCCAAATTTGTCAGTGAGTTCCTTATGGTGGACGGAAGGATTCTTGCCGGTTTTCGCGGTAATTTCGACGGCGAGCAGATCCATAATGATACCGTCTTTGTCGGTCGTCCAGACGCTGGCGTCCTGGCAGAGGAAGGAAGCGCCCGCAGATTCTTCGCCGCCGAAGCCCATGGAGCCGTCAAACAAGCCGTCAACGAACCATTTGAAGCCGACGGGAACTTCGCAGAGCTTGCGCCCAATGTCAGCGGCAACCTTATCGATAAGCGAACTTGAGACCAAAGTTTTGCCTACCATGGCATCCTTGCTCCAGCCTGGGCGATTCGTGAACAGGTAGCGAATTGCAACTGCCAGATAATGATTCGGATTCATCAGACCCTGCGGCGTAACGATACCGTGGCGGTCGTAGTCAGTGTCGTTGCCGAACGCGATGTCGTACTGGTCTTTCAGCGCGATAAGATTTTTCATAGCGAAGGGCGACGAGCAGTCCATGCGAATCTTGCCGTCGTGGTCGGGCGGCATAAAGCTGAACGTGTAGTCGATGTTGGGGTTGACGACGTTGATGGGCTTTTTGATTTTGTAGAATTCGTTAATCAAATCCCAGTAGAAAATACCAGAGCCGCCGAGCGGGTCAGCGCCGACGTTCAAGCCGGAATTGACAACGGCGTCCATGTCGATAACGCGGCTGAGCCCCTTGACGTAGGGCAGCATGTAATCCATGAAGTGAACGTTGTCCATTTTGACGGCGCGCTCGAAGGGGACGCGTTTGACGATTTTGTAGACGCCTTCCCTGATAATTTCGTTGGCGCGGTTCTGGATTTTGGTGGTAGTTTCAGCGCTGGCGGGACCGCCGGTGGTCGGGTCGTACTTGATGCCGCCGTCCGTGGGCGGATTGTGCGAAGGCGTGATAACGATACCGTCAGCCTTTTTGGCTTCCTTGCGCTCGTAGTTGTGTTCGAGGATAATGCGCGAAACGACGGGCGTGGGGACGGGTTTGAAGTCTTCCTGCAGAATAATTTCGACGTTGTTTGCCGCGAGAACTTCGACGCAGGAGCGGAGCGCGGGTTCGGAAAGGGCGTGGGTGTCGGCGCCAATGTACAGCGGACCAGTTACGCCTTCAGCGGCGCGGTGTTCAGCGACAGCCTGCGCGATAGCGAGAATGTGCTGTTCATTGAAGCTGTGGAGTTTGGAACTGCCGCGGTGACCGGAAGTGCCGAATGCGACGCCCTGCGGTTTATTTTCGGGGTCTGGTGCGAGAGTGTAGTAATCGCTGATTAACGACGGGAGATTGACGACGATTTTCTTCTCCATTAAAAAATCCTCCTCTGGTTTAGAAAGTTTATTCACGCGCTCAAAATTCGAGCGACCTTAACAAATTCAGCTGCGGATAATCGCCAGCAGTTCGTCACGCTTAGTTTCCATAAGCTGTCTATCGCCGCGCGATTCGACGTTGAGGCGAATGTAGGGTTCAGTCTGAGAGCCGCGCAGGTTGAAGCGCCAGTTTTCAAAATTAACGCTCACGCCATCGGTTTTATCAACGACGCCGGATTTACCGTAGAGCCCCTCGATTTTCGCCATGAGTTCCTGAACTTTTTCGACGCCGGAAACTTTGGTGTTAATTTCGCCGGAAACTGGGAACTGCGCGATTCTGTCAGCCATAATCTGCGACAAAGTTTTATCGGTCTGGCTGAGCAGTTCCAGAACTAAAAGCCACGGAATCATTCCGCTGTCGCAGTAGTAGAAATCGCGGAAGTAGTGGTGCGACGCCATTTCGCCGCCGTAAATCGCATTTTCCCTGCGCAGAACGTCCTTCATGTAGGAATGTCCCGACCGGCAGATAATCGCCTTGCCGCCGAGCCGTTCGACAATTTCCAGCGTGCTGAGGTAAGCGCGGGGCTCGTAGATAATCTTCTCGCCAGGATTTTTCTTAAGGAACGCCTCCGCCAGAAAACCGATAAGGTAACAGCCTTCGATGAAGCCGCCTTTCTCGTCGAACAGGAAGCAGCGGTCAAAGTCGCCGTCGAAAGCGATACCGCAATCCGCGCCGTTCTCAATGACAGCGTTGGCAGTTACCGCGCGCGAATCCTGCAGCAGCGGATTTGGGACGCCATTCGGGAAAAAGCCGTTGGTGTTGTTGTAAATTTTTATGATGTCGAACGGCAGGAATTTTTCAAGCTCGTTGATAACAGGACCCGCCGAGCCGTTGCCGGTATTGATGACGACCTTCAGCGGCTTAAGATTTTTCACGTCGATATAGCTCAGCAGGCGCTTGATGTAGTCATGAAAAATATCGAGGCGGTAAATCGTGCCGGTTGCCTTGCGGAAAGACCAGTCGCGGTCTTCGACTTCGACGGCAGCCTTAATGTCGAGCAGACCGGTTTTGGGCGCAATCGGAATGACATTTTTCCGCACGAATTTCATGCCGTTGTATTCCTTGGGATTGTGCGAAGCGGTGACCATAATCCCGCCGTCAAGTTCCTTGAAGCCGGTCGCAAAATAAATCATCTCGGTGCCGCACTGCCCAATATCGTAAACGTCGCAGCCAGCCTCGGTAAGTCCGCGCGTCAAAGCGTCGCAGATTGTCGGACCAGTCAGGCGAATATCGTGACCGACGGCAACTTTTTTCGCGCTGAACAGTTCTGGGAAAACCCTGCCGACGCGATAGGCAAGTTCCTGGTTAATGCTTTCGGGATAAATTCCGCGAATGTCGTATGCGCCGAAACCCGAAGTATTAACTGCCATTTTTCCACGCTCCCTTCCATTTTCCAATTTTGTTAAACTATTCTACATGCCAGTTAAATTTCCTTTCAAATTGCCAGAAAATTTTTAATGAACTTTTGCTGAAATTGACGCCGCCGCGGCGCTCGTAGTACAATAAATAAAAAATCTGCGCGAGGTGATTTTGTGGCTAAGAAAAAAGAAATTCCGCCGCCCGCTAAAATTTTCACGATTGGTTTTACGCGAAAGAGCGCCGAAACTTTTTTTGAACTGCTTGAGCTCCATCAAATCACCGAAGTTATTGACGTGCGGCTCTATGCCAACACGCAGTTCGCCGGTTTTGCGAAGGCGCCGGATTTGAAATTTTTTCTGAAGCGCGTCAGCTCGATTGAGTACCGCCGCGATTTGAAATTTGCGCCGACGGAGGAGCTGTTCAAATCTTACCAGAAGCAGATTATTACGTGGGCGGATTACGAAAAAATTTTCGCGCAGATTATGAAGGAGCGGCACATTGAATCGCACATTCAGCGGAACTACTCTGACTCGCCGGAATTTCGGTACTGCCTGCTTTGCACGGAAGTCAGCGCGGAAAATTGTCACCGGCGGCTTGTTGCGGAAAAGTTTGCCGAAGTCTTTGACGGAATGGAGATAATCCACCTGTGAAAAAAATCATCGTGATTCTCGCCAGAAGCGCCATTCAGCCGGAAAATTGTTTTTTCTCCAGCGCGACGTGGAAAAAATTCGGACACTGGAACTTGAGCGAGTTTGAAAAATATTGCGGATTCGACAGCACGGATTTTATTTTCTACGACAGTTCGCGCAGGCTTGAACCGGCGGCGATTGATAAATCTAATCGGCGAAAGTCGTTGCTGATTCTGCCTGTTGAAAATATTTCGGTTAATGTCAAGTCATTCGATGACGGCGTTAAATTCCGCGCCAGCTTTGACTATAACGGTACGCGCTACGAAGATTTTGCCGTGGGCGATATTGACCTGCGCGAGAAATTTTCTGGACAGGGCGAGGGTGAATTTTTTGTTGCGGAGAGCGCGGTTGCTACGTTCAGCCTGACTAAACCGTTCAAGGACGGGCGCTGCTACAAGGTTTTGGCTCAGCTTTGGAGCCACAGCGTCTGATATTTTTCCATTTGCTGGAGTGCGTGCTGGAGTTTCGATTTGGCAATATCCGGCCGCTCGCGCAGAAATTCCTGCATTCGCGTCAGCGGAATTAAAATCAGCATGGCTTTTTCGGTAAGCACTTCGGCTGAGATTATCGCGCGTCGTTTCTGCAGGAAAACCGTTTCGTTAATCCAGCCGCCAGCCTTAACAATATCCAGCGCGTTGAACCAGCCGTCGCCGGTATCGAGACTCCGCGCCAGTTTTCCTTCGACGACGAACACCAGATTTTTATCGAGAGTTTCGCCGGAAATTCTGTCGCCTTCAAAGCGCGTGAGAATTTTGGAGTCGCCGAAAAATTGCGCCGTGCCGACGTACTCGCCCTGCAGAATTTTGTTTTTGGAAACGAAATCCGCAATAATTTTCTTTTCGTCCTGCCTCTGAAACTGCGTCACGCTTTCCAGTCCGATAAAAATCTGCGGCAGTAAATTTTCAAGGAACTCCTCAAACGTCGCGTTCCAGTAAACCAGCATTCGCCGCAAAACCAGCGCGTAAGTTTCCGCCAGCCGCTCGCCCGCGTCGGGGAAAAACTGATTCGCGTCATACTGGAACGTTACCGACAGGCTTTTTTCCGCGTACTGGAAATAGACGCCGAGTTTCATTCTTTGAGCGTCCCAGAAATTCCGCGCGACAATTATCCCTTCCGGCGCCGACGGCACCTGCGAATAAAATTTTTCTTCCGCCTTGAAGTCCAGAAAACTCAGGAAGTGGTCGAAAAGTTTGCCCCTGCGCGAAGTCAGCTTTTGCTCCTCCGCCCAGTCGAACGAGCTGTACGGCTGTGAAACTACCAGCTGCTTGAACTGCTGCCCGACGATACTTTCAAGCGTGGTGTCCCATTCGCTTTTCAGCCGCACCGGCATAAGATTCAGCGCGAATTTCCCGCTGGCGCTGGTTTTAGAGACGAGCTGGCAGAAAACCGTATCTTTGGAATTATTCATCGCCTGCAGCATAAAACCCCACGCCGTCTGCAGCGCGACCATAAGCATTGCGCGGCTCCCCTGCGTCCTTACGCGCAAATCCGATAAAACGTCGGCGGGAATTTTCATGCGGTACGCCTGTTCGCGATACTCGCCGGAACTTTCTTTCAAGTAGGGAACTTTCGGCGGCGGCGGCAAATTTTCCAGTACTTCCGCCCAGTAATCCCGCACGCGCAGTTCCATATAAGTCGTCTGAGAAGTCGACAGCGGCGGGCTGATTTTCTTATATTTTCCGCCGATAATCACTGCGTTGAAAAAATTTGTGTCGCTGAATCTGTCGGCAATCAGCTGGGACATTGTAACCAGCACGGCGGCTTCTTCCGGCGCAGTCTGAAAAACCGAAAAGCGAATCAGATAATCGCGCTGAAGGTCGAAACCCTTGCGGCGGTCTGCCTCCATGATTTTCGTAAGCGTTTCGTCGAGTTCGTCGCCGCTTAGCTTGAGCATGCGGAAAACAACTTCAGGAATAGTACTGCGCTTCCCAAAAATGACCTTGAGCGTGCGCGTGCCGACGTTGCAGTAATTCGCGCGGAAATTTTCATCTTCATCAATCAGACTGTTGACGGCGCGGTTAAATTGTATCGGCTTAATATCGCCGCGAACTTTGTACAGAGTCTGAACGCAGAAATGCGGCGACGCGAAAGTTTTACGCTCAAAAAATTGCGCCTCGTCCGCCGTGAGCTCGCGAATCTTCGTGATTTTGTTCATGCTGTAATTCGGATCTTCGACGAACTTGCCGTAAATCTGTTCCAGAACGCTTTTTTCGGTTGGCTTGAGTTCCAAAATAAACACTTCCTTTCGGTGTGAACATTCGCCGTCTGCGCGGAAAATCTTTCTTTTGGGCAGGGCAGGAATAATCCGGCGGCGTCAAGAATTAACCTGTAAAATTTGCAAAGGAGATGTTCGTTGTGGGATTTATCAGAGCGGCGCTTGAGGCTGCCAGCGGAGTTTTGGGCGACCAGTGGAAGGAATATTTTTACTGCGACAGTCTGAGCGCGGATATTCTGGTTGCAAAGGGTCATCGCCGGACGCGGCGCGGCAGTTCTAATTCGGGTGACGACAATATTATTACGCAGGGTTCAATCGTGGCGGTTAATAACGGGCAGTGCATGATGGTCGTCGAAAACGGCAAGGTCGTTGACTACATTGCAGAGCCAGGCGAATACAAATATGACCGCGGCACCGAGCCTTCGCTTTTTTCCGGCGGCGACTTAGCGGTCAACATTCAGGAAATTTTTTTCCAGATTGGCAAGCGTTTCACATTCGGCGGCGATACCGGCAAGGACCAGCGCGTTTACTACTTCAACACCAAGGAAATTGTCGGCAACAAGTACGGCACGCCCACGCCAATTCCGTTCCGCGTCGTCGATAACAACATCGGGCTCGACGTTGACATTTCGATTAAATGTTTCGGCTCGTACAGCTACAAAATCGTCAACCCCGTGCTTTTCTATACGAACGTCTGCGGCAACGTCCGCGACACGTACAATCGCTCGGAAATTGACACGCAGCTGAAGACTGAGCTTATGACGGCGCTCCAGCCCGCCTTCGCGAAAATTTCCGAAAAGGGCATTCGTTACAGCGCCCTGCCCGCGCATACGACGGAAATTGCCGACGCGCTTAATGAAGTTCTCAGCAAAAAGTGGGGCGACCTGCGCGGCATTCAGGTAGTTTCCTTCGGCGTCTCGAACGTCAGCGCGAATGAAGAAGACGTTGCCATGATTAAGGAAATGCAGCGTACCGGCGCGTTGAGAAATCCTGCGATGGCGGCGGCTCACATTACCAACGCGCAGGCGGCGGCTATGCAGACAGCGGCTGGAAATACGGCTGGCGCGGCGATTGGCTTTATGGGAATGAACATGGCGCAAAACGCTGGCGGGCTTAACGCGAATAATCTTTTCGCTATCGCGCAGCAGCAACAGGCTCAGCAAATGCAGCAGCAACAGCAGCAAACTCCGCCGCCAGCTCCGGCGCAGAATACCGGCTGGAAGTGCGAAAGTTGCGGTCACGCTGGCAATACCGGCAAATTCTGCGCGAACTGCGGCAGTCCCAGAGTTGTTGAAAAACCTGCTGGCTGGAAGTGCGACGCCTGCGGGCATGAAGGCAATACCGGCAAATTCTGCAGCGAATGCGGCAAGCCGAAACCTTCCGCCGAAGCTGGCTGGACTTGCCTGAAATGCGGACACAGCGGCAATACCGGCAAATTCTGCGCGGACTGCGGCGCGCCTAAGGATGCGGCTCCCTCGAACCAGTGGACCTGCCCTGACTGCGGCACTGTCAACAAGGGCAGAAGATTTTGCGCCGAATGCGGCAAGCCCAGACCATGAAAAATATCATCGACGCTGTCAAAGTTTTAATCACGCAGAATCGAATTAATTTGAACGCCGCGCAAAGCGGGCGCAACAGAATTAACGCTGTCGGCTCCGCGCTTGAAGACTACGTGAAAAATCTTTTCGCCGACAGTTTCGATTTGCCGCCTGCTGAAAAACTTGAACGCTGGAGCGAAACTTTTTCATACCTCGGCAACAACGCCAATCCGCCAGATATGATGCTGAAAAATGGTGATGCTGTCGAGGTTAAGAAAATCGAATCGCCGGACGCGGCGCTCGCGCTGAACAGCAGTTATCCCAAGCAAATTCTGCGCAGGGATAATCCCATGATTTCCAGCGCCTGCCGTGACGCCGAAGACTGGACGGAAAAAGATATTCTGTACGTGGTCGGCGTTGTGAACGGCGATAAACTCAAGCATTTGTGCATGGTTTACGGGCGCGATTATTGCGCGTCCGAGAAATGTTACGACAGGATTCGACAGCGTATCAAGAATGGCGTTGAAACTATCGAAGGCGTGGAATTTTCGCCGACGCGCGAGCTTGGCAGGATAAATCGCGTAGACCCGCTCGGAATTACCTATCTTAGGGTTCGCGGAATGTGGCACATCGAAAATCCGTAGAAAGTTTTCAGCTACGTTTATCAGCGCGACCTCAATGCGGAGTTTAACTTCATGTGTATCGTCAGCGAAAATAAATGGCGTCAACTTGACAACTGCGAAAGTTTAACGGATTTGAATCCAAATCTGAAAATTTCTGACGTTCGCATAAAAGATCCCGATAATCCCTGCAGATTTAGCAGCGCGAAACTGATTCAGTACAAAATTTGAGGTGACACTGTGCGATTGATTAGTTTGTTCAGCGGCTGCGGCGGACTTGATTTAGGCTTTGAGCGCGCTGGTTTTGAAATTCCCATTGCCAATGAATTTGATGCCTCGATTTGGGAAACTTTTCAACTTAATCATCCATCGACTGAACTGATTAAAAGCGATGTACGGAAATTATCTGCGGATATTTTTCCCTGCGATATTGACGGGATAATTGGCGGACCGCCGTGTCAGTCATGGTCAGAGGCGGGTGAAGGGCGCGGAATTAAAGATTCACGCGGGCAGCTTTTTTTCGACTACATCAGAATTTTGCAGACGGTTAAGCCAAAATTTTTTCTTGCTGAAAATGTCAGCGGTATGCTTGCCAAGCGTCATTTCAGCGCGGTAAAATTTATTCTGGAACAATTCAGAGACTGCGGCTACGACGTGACGATTCATCTTGTCAATGCTAAAAATTATGGCGTCGCGCAGGAACGCAAGAGAATTTTTTTCACGGGTTTCCGCAACGATTTGAATGCTGATTTTAAATTTCCTGCGGGGAATAAGCCGAATTTAAATCTGCGCGATGTTATCTGGGATTTGCAATTTTCCGCAGTCCCCACCGCTAAAAATAATCAGCATAATTCTACCGCTGAAAACAGCAATGAATTTTTTACCGGCTCATTCTCGACAATTTTTATGAGCAGAAACCGCGTCAAATCGTGGGACGAGCCAGCTTTTACCGTTCAGGCTTCGGGGCGCCATTGCCAGCTTCACCCGCAGGCTCCTAAAATGGAATTTGTCAGCCAGAATGTTCGCCGTTTCGTTTCCGGCAAGGAAAATCTCTACCGGCGAATGACTGTTCGTGAAATTGCGCGGATTCAAGGATTTCCCGACGAGTTCAAATTCATTTACGCCGATACCGACGACGCGTACAAAATGATTGGCAACGCTGTACCCGTTCCTCTCGCTCATGAAATTGCTGTTGCGATTCGTAATTATTTAGATTGAAGGTGTTTAAATGGCTGAATCCGTCAGTTACAAGTGCCCGAACTGCGGCGCGCCGCTGAGTTTTATTCCTGGCAAGAAAACCGTCACCTGCGAATACTGCGGCACCGAATTTGAAGTCTCCGCTATCGAAGAAATGTTCGCTGGTAAACTCGAACTCGCCGCCCGCACCGAGGAGGCGCAAAATTCCAACTGGGATATTGCCGGCGCCGGTGAAAACTGGACGCCCGCCGAAATTTCCAATCTCAGGGCGCTTACCTGCTCCAGCTGCGGCGCGGAACTCGTCTGCGACGAAAATACCATGGCGACCGAGTGCGTTTACTGCGGCAACCCCACCATGATTCCCAAGCGCTTCGACGGCAAGCTCAAGCCGGATTACGTCATTCCGTTCAAGAAAACCAAAGCCGACGCCGTTGCCGCGCTCAAAAAATTTTACGAAGGTCATCGCCTCCTGCCGGATAATTTCACCGCTAACAACCGCGTCGAGGCGATTCAGCCAATGTACGTTCCCTTCTGGATGTTCGATTCTTCAATCAATGCGCACGCCGAATTTCGCGCAGAGCGCATTCGCCGCTACGATTCCGGCAACATGCTCGTCACTGAAACGCAGGTTTACAACTGCCAGCGCGCCGCCAGAATGAGCTTTGAAAAAATCCCCGCCGACGGCTCCAAAAAGATGGACGACGCCTACATGGAAAGCATTGAGCCTTTCAACTACGCCGAGCTCGTGCCGTTCAGCACCGCCTACCTCACCGGCTATCTCGCCGACAAGTACGACGTTCCCGCCGAAACCTGCGCGCCGCGCGCCGATAAACGCGTTGAAAACAGCGCGATTGACTTGCTTCAGAGTACCGTCAAAAATTTCAACACCGTCGAAATGCAGAACGCCGCCGTCGTCAAGGAAGTTGGCAAAGTCATTTACGCGCTGGTTCCAGTCTGGATTCTTACCACGCGCTACCAGGACAAGCCCTACACTTTCATGATGAACGGGCAGACCGGCAAGGTCGTCGGCAGCCTGCCCTACGACAGCGGCAAGGCGTTCAAGTACCCCGCTATCGCCGCCATTGCTTCTATGCCGATTATTTATATTTTCGCCAGTATGTTCATGTGAGGAGGCGCGCCCGTGCTTAAAAAATTCTGCGCGATTTTAATTCTTATCGTTGCGGCGAGTTTTGGAACTTCCGATGCCGCGCCTTCAAACGAAAAAATTCTTGACGCGTCCGTTTACGACAACACCGGCTCGCTCAGCACTTCCGAAATTCAAGCGCTTACAGAAAAAATTCGCGCTGTTGAGCAGAAACACGGCGTCAAAATCGGCGTCGAATTTCTTGACACGATTGGCAACGCCAGCATTGAAACTGCCGCGCAATCTCTGCTAAAACGCCACTACAGCGGCGCGCAAAACGGAGGGATTGTTTTCCTAGTCGATATGGGGCAGCGCAACTGGTACATTGCAACTGATTCGCGAATGAGCAACTTCATTCCGCGCGTCAGCGACATTACCGGCGGCGTCAAACAAAATCTCAGCAGCGGCGATTATTTCAGCGCCTGCTCCAGCTACATTGACGCCGTTGACAAAAGTCTGACCTACTACGCGCAGAATGGCTCGGCTTACGATTCGAGCGCCGGATTCAATCCAATGGCGGCGATTGTTGCCGTGATTGGCGGGATTTGTTTCGGAATGATGGTTCGCTCGTGGCTTATCGGCGGTATGACGAACGTCCGTCACGCGGCGGCGGCTATGGATTATCTCAAGCGCGAAACCGTCAAGTTCAAAATTAACCGCGACACCTACCTTTTCACGAACGTCGTGCGCAGACCTAAACCCAGCGGTGGAAACGGCGGCGGTGGTGGTCTTGGAGGCGGAGGCGGTCGCGGTGGCGGCGGTGCAGGAGGCAGTTTCTGATGATTATTGACGAAAAATTTCTGGAGCAAAAATGGCAGTCGCTCACGATACAGGACAATTTTATTTTCAGCCGCGTCATGGAAGAAAATCCTGATTTGTGCCAGCAGATGATTGAAATGATTCTGAACGTGAAAATTGTCAAGCTGAATTATCCTGAGCGCGAAAAAACCATTGAGAGCCGTCTCGACAGCAAGGGTATTCGCCTCGACGTGTACGTTGAAGACGAATACGGCAGGCGCTCGTTCGATGTTGAAATGCAGATTTGCGACAGCGTTCACCTTGCGAAAAGAATACGCTACTACCAGGGCTTGATTGACGTTGACAAGCTAAAGCGCGGGCAGCACTACGGCGAATTGAGCGAGTCGTACATAATTTTTATCTGCCCGTTCGACCATTTTCATAAAGGTCGGCACATTTACACTTTTCGCGAATACTGCTCGCAGGATCCGACGATTCCTTTGGGCGACGGCACTGTTAAGGTTTTTCTGAATACCAAAGGCACGCTTGACGACGTAAGCGCTGAAATTAAAAATATGCTCGAATACATAGACAAAAATATCGTCGCTGGCGAGTTCGTGGAAAAGCTGAATACCGCCGTTTGTGATGTAAAATCTATGAAGAAAGCGAGGCTGGATTTTATGACTTTCGAGATGTATTTGAAGGAGCGCGAAATGAAAGGGCGCGAAGAAGGACGAGTGGAAGGGCTCAAAGAAGGGCGTGCAGAAGCTACAGTCGAGATAATAAAAAATCTTATATCCGCTGGCACTCCGCTTGAATATATCGCCCGCGCGACCGGCTGGTCTCAAGATAAAATCCTTCAAGCGAAGAATGAAAATCTTAGCTAAAATTGGAGGCAAAGTTTTTTTGCAGGAACTCAAGCTCAAAAATAAAGCCGTTGCATTCGACAGACTCAAACTTTTCGGCTTCGGCGGCGGGCGGTACGAAAAAAATATCTGTGGCGGGCAGTTCAAATTGACGCTGACGGTCGCGCAGGACGGCAGGATTTTTTCTGCGGTTACTGACAATTTTTCCGGCGAAGAATACATTCTGCACCTCGTAGAAAATTCCGTCGGCAGCTACGTCGGCGCCGTTCGCGCGGAATATGACGCTGTTGTTTCAAATTTTATCGAGACCTGCTGTGAGTCGAACATTTTCCGTGGGGAAATGACACAGCGGCTGATTGAGTACGTTCGCGAAACTTACAGCGGCGAGCTGGAATTTCTGTGGGAAAATTTGCCGAGCACAGCGATTTGGCGGCGGCAGGATACGCGCAAATGGTACGGCGTGCTGATGAACATTCCCGAACGCAAACTCAAGCTTGATTCTGATAAAATCGTCTACGTGGTAAATCTGCGCGGCGACGCTCTAACGCTGGCTGACGGCGTGAAGATTTTTCCTGGCTGGCACATGAACAAGAAAAGCTGGATAACGATTAAGCTGGACGGCTCCGCTGAGCTCGACGAAATTTGCCGCCGCCTCGACGAAAGTTACGCCCGCGCCGTGAAATAAATTTAGGAGACTGCCGATGAAAACTGTAAAAATCGTAGCCGCGCTGCTGATTGTGGCGCTGTTCCTCGCCGTACACCTGATCGCGCCGGAATTTTTGCCGGAAATTTTCGCGCTGCTAAAACGCGGTGACATCGTGGAAACGGCGGAGTACATCAAAAGCTACGGTTCAATGGCGGTCGTGTTCAGTTTTCTGCTGACGCTCTTCGTGAACGCGCTGGGCTTTCCGCCGGCGATAATTTTTTCCACGGCAAACACGCTGATTTTCGGGATTTTCTGGGGCATAGTCATTTCGGTTGCGGCGGAGACCGTCGGCGTCACGATAAGTTTCCTGCTGTTCAGATTTTTCTTCCGCGACGTTGCGAAAAAGACCATTGCTAAAAGCAAATTCCTCAGCTCGATTGACAAATACAGCTCGAAAAAAGGTTTCGTCGTCATGCTTATCGCGCGAATGGTGCCGTACCTGCCGAGCGGCGTGCTGAACGCGGTTGGCGCGCTGAGTTCGCTGAGCCTGCGCGATTATTTTCTGGCGTCGCTGATTGGAAAATTCCCGTCAACCGGCATTGAAGCGATAATCGGGCACGACGCGATTACGCAGCAGGAAGACCCGACGCGAATAATCGTCACGGTCATTTTCGCGATACTGCTGATAGTCGGCGCGCTGTGGTACGAAAGAAAGCACGTGCATCGGTCATGAGTTTCTTAGAAAAATTTTTAGCGCACTTTAAACATGCGCAGGAATTTCACGCGCCGCAGGTCGGTTACAAAAATCTGACCGCGGCTAAATTTTTCCGGCAGATAGTCACGGCGGACTCTCGGACTTCGCGGACTGTAATGTGGAACTCCCCCGCGCGTCTGGAGAATGTCCAGCTGGAATACAGAATGGTCGGCGAGGACGCGGCAAGTTTTGCCGAAGTTACCGCCGATTTTTTTGGCGGAAATTTTATCTACAGTTCGACGCTGAAAAATCTCAAGCCGGAAAGTTTGTACCATTACCGTTTGGTTGCTGGCGAGGAGGCTACCGGCTGGCGGAATTTGCGTACGGCGGGCGACGGCGAATTTGAAATGCTGGTGTTCAGCGACAGCCAGAGTTTCGACTACAATACGTGGCATCGAACTGCGGAAGACGCGCTTAAAAATTATCCTGACGCTGAAATTTTCGCGGTAAACGGCGATTTTACGGACAACGGGCAGGATTTTTTTCAGTGGCGCGAATGGTACGAGGAGGCGGAAAATATTCTGCGCGACAGGATTCTGGTGCCGGTTATGGGAAACCACGAATGCTACGACGAAAACTGGCGGCTCTGCCAGCCGAGCGGGTATCTGAAAAATTTCGCGCTGCCGTCGAATGGCGATAAAAACTTCGGCGGGTACTTTTATGCGTTTGACTACGGCGCGGCGCATTTTTTTGTTTTGAACACGCAGCTGAACGAGCTAGGCAGTTTCAAAGCCGGTCTGGAGGAAACGCAGGCGCAATGGTTTCGCTGGAACGCCGCCACTAACCGCCCGTGGCGAATCGTTTTTATGCACAAGTCGATTTACAACCGCTCGCTCAGCGGATTCGTCGCGGAGGCGGAAAATTATTTTATGCGGCTGTTTGACGAGCTGGAAATTGATCTGGTGCTGACGGGGCATTTGCACACGTACATGAACGCTGGAAAGTTTTTCGCGCAAAAAAAATCCGAACGCGGCACGCATTACGTCTTATGCGGGCGTTCGGGCGACCACAGGTACAATCGTGAGCCGGAGTCTTACCTCGCGCTGAAAGTTCGCGCAGATTCGCTTGAAATAACCTGCCGGTCGGCAGCCGGCGAAATTCGCGACCAGTTCACGTTGAAAAAAATTTAATCCTTATCATCGGCAGAATCTTCCTCTTCGCCAGGCAGCGGAATTTTGTAAATTGGAAAATCCTCCGGCTTGAGCTTAGAATCTTTCGCGCTGAGTTTGCCGCGCGACCGGCGAATCATCCAGTCGTTGTTTTGCTTCGCCCAAATCAGAATTTCGCGGTAGAATTTGCAGGCAACCTCGGTGCCGGTGAAGTCGGAAAGTTTGACTGGCTTGCCGGAAGTATCGCTGTCGAGCTCGGTGAAAGTTTTGTCAATGTCTGCGCGCCGCGTAACCTGCACGGTATTGTTTTTCAAATCGAACTTCAGATAATCCGCGCGACCGGCGAGAATGTTATAGCCCTTCGTCGATTTATTGTTCCAGCGCCGCTTCTGAATCACGTCCTGAATCTGAACGTCATCGTAGGTGCAAATCGTCGGCACAATCAGCTGGTTCAAATCCAGCGTGCCGTCCAGCTTGACGTGATAGCCGCAAACCTGGTAGTTGAAGTAGTAATTGCCGCGCGGCGTCGACTGCACCCATTTGAAAATTTCATCCGGCACCTTGACTGGATTTGCCGCGAAAGTCACGGCGGGGAAAATCAGCAGCAGCAGTACGATTAAAAATTTTTTCATAGTCGATACCTCAGCCAATCGAGTCAATTTCGTAGGGCGTTTCCTGATAAACGTAGTAGTTGAGCCAGTTCGCGAAAAGCAAATGCGCTACGCTCCGCCAGCGGACAATCGGCTCCAGCGCAGGATTATCATTCGGAAAATAATTCTGCGGCACGTGCGGATTAAGACCGGCGCGCAAATCGCGTTCGTATTCATTTTTCAACGTGTAAGGGTCGTACTCGGCGTGCCCAGTTATGAAAAACTGTCGCCGCTCAAGATTCGCCACAATGTAAACGCCAACTTCGTCGGACTCGGAAAGAATCGTCAGCGCGGGAACTTTTTCAATGTCAGCGCGAGTGTTATCAGTGTTGCGGGAATGCGGCACAAAAAATTCGTCGTCGAACCCGCGAAAAAGTTTCTCGAACTTCACGCAAAGCCGGTGCCTGTACACGCCGGAAAGTTTCCTGTCCATAATGACTTTCGGCACGCCGTAATGGTAATACAAGCCCGCCTGCGCGCCCCAGCAAATGTGAAACGTCGACCAGACGTGCGATTTGCTCCACTCCATAATTTCTTCAAGCTCCGACCAGTACGCAACTTCCTCATATTCCAGAAATTCCAGCGGCGCGCCGGTTATGATGAAGCCGTCATACTTTTTATGCTTAACGTCCTTGAACGTGCCGTAAAACTCCGTGAGATATTCACTTGGCGTGTGCGTCGGCGTGTAAGTTGCCGTGTAAATGAAGTCAACTTCCACCTGCAGCGGCGTGTTTCCCAGTAAACGTAAAAGCTGAGTTTCGGTGACGTGTTTTATCGGCATGAGATTCAGTATCAGTATTTTCAGCGGGCGAATGTCCTGCGAATAGGCGCGGGCGGCGTTCATCACGAAAATGTTTTCACTTTCTAGAACGTTCGTCGCCGGCAGGTTGTTCGGGATTTTTATTGGCAAAGTTATCAGTCCTTTCGGCAAAAATATTCGTCAACCCGCAATTTATTCCTGCAGATATGAATTTTACGGCGGTGCGGCGATTGACATTGCGGGCGATTGATTTTATAATTTTGCCAGAAAAGTTTTCGCACAATTTTTTCAAAGGAGAGTGTAATGATGGCGGAAAAAAAGAAAGTCAAGATAATGGAAACAGTCCTGCGCGACGGTCACCAGTCACTGTGCGCGACGCGTATGCGCTATCGCCAGATGGAACCGATGCTCGCTCAGCTGGACGAAATTGGCTACAAGGCGCTGGAAGCCTGGGGCGGCGCAACTTTCGATACATGTCTTAGATTCCTCGACGAAGACCCGTGGGAACGCCTCGATAAGCTCAAGGCTAATCTCAAGAAAACGCCAATCCAGATGCTCCTGCGCGGACAGAATCTTTTGGGCTACAACCACTATTCCAACGACGTGGTTGAAAAATTCGTGCTCTGCGCCGCTAAGCATGGTATCGGCGTCTTCCGCATTTTCGACGCGCTCAATGACATTAACAACCTCAAAGTTGCGATTAAAGCCGCGCTGGAGGCGCCCGAAAAGCCCGAAGTTCAGGGCTGCCTCGTCTACACGATAAGCCCCGTCCACGGCAACGATAAATTCGTTGAGCTCGCCGTTGAACTCAAAAAGCTCGGTTGCCATTCCATTTGTATCAAGGATATGAGCGGTCTGCTCGCGCCGTATGTTGCCTACGATTTGGTTACGAAACTTAAAGCCGCGCTCGGCGATACGCCCGTTGAACTGCACACGCACTGCACCTCCGGCTTTGGTCACGCAACTTATATCAAAGCCATTGAAGCCGGCGTCGACATTATTGACTGCGCGCTCTCGCCGTTCTCCTGCGATACCAGCCAGCCCTGCACCGAGACCATTCTCGCCATGTTTGAAGGAAGCAAGCACGAAGAAGTTGACATTCCCGCTATGGTTGTCAATGCGCGCGACGAATCGCAGACGCTCGACAGGCAGGCGCTCACGCCTATCGCCAAACATTTCCTCGGCGTTAAGGCGGAACTTATCAAAGAGTTCGGACTCAAAGGCTACTTCGACGTTAATCCCAACGTCCTCGATTTCCAGATTCCGGGCGGTATGCTCTCCAACCTCACCAACCAGCTCAAGGAAGCCGGTATGGAAGATAAATATCAGGATTTGCTCGACGAAATGCCGCGCGTTCGCAAAGACGCCGGTTATCCGCCGCTGGTTACGCCTTCCAGCCAGATTGTCGGCACCATGGCTACTTACAACGTCGCTTATGGCAGATACGTCGCCGCGCCGAAGGAATTTAAAGACCTCTGCCGTGGCAAATTCGGTAAGACGCCCGTGCCGGTCGACCGCGATTTCATTATCAACACGCTGAAAATTCCCGCCGACCAGATTATCGAAGACTGCTCAATCGAAGACGCCAAGGCTGAATCTTTCGACCAGTTCAAGGCGGAACTCATCGACAAAGGGTTCCTCAATCCGACTGACGAGGACGTTCTCAGCTACGCGCTTTTCCCGCAGGTCGCCGAAGAATTTTTCCGCAAGCACTACACGCAGGTTACCGCCTATAAGCGCCAATAATTTCGCAAGGTACGTGTTTACATAAATAAAAAAGTCTCCCGTTGCAACTGTAGCGGGAGATTTTCAGTTTGCAGAAATTTTTCAAACTGTAATAACGCCAGCGCGATAACCGGCTTTGTTAATGGCGTCGCGCAGAATTTCATCGGGAATATCTTTGCTGAGACCGGCGAGCGCCGTCTGTTTTTCAAGACTGGCAGCCGCAACCTGCACGCCGTCAACTTTCTCCAGCGCGCGGACAACATTCGCCACGCAATGTTCACAGGTCATACCGTCCACGTCAATCGTGCGGCGAATGCTGAACTTTTCAATCTTCTCGACGCGCGCGCGGTAACTGTTTTCCATAGCGCGCTGCATTTCAGATTTATGCGCCGGACAGCTATTGCAGGAACTGCCGCCAGAATCGCAACAAGCCGCCTCGCTCTTGAAGAACGCCCTGTAAATTACCCGCAAGCCGTTAGCCAGTGCCAGCGCTATCAAAACTCCAAGTACAACTGTCGCCGTCATATAAATCACTCCTAAGGAAAAGAGGCGTCACATGGACGCCCGCGCTTAAGAAGCGCCACATTAAGAAGCGCGCCATGGACGGCGCGCCGCCCGCGCCATTCGCTGGATGCGAATGCAGCGGGCTGTCTTTCTTTGGTACTTTCTTTCTGCACCAGAAAGAAAGTACATACTATAATCTATGATTTTCTATGATTTATCAGAAACCGAGCAACCTCCCGACCTGGTAAACGAGCATCGACGCTACCCACGCCACTGCGCAGGTGTACAGGAACGCAAACGCCATCCATTTCCAGCTTTGCGCTTCCTTTTTAATCGTGCCGAGCGCCGTGACGCAGGGCGAATAAAGCTGCGTAAAGACCATGAACGCCAGCGCCGCCAGCGGGGTGAACGCCGTAGCCATTCCCGTAGCCATTAAAACATTCGCTGTTCCCTCAGCGTCATCCGTATCAACCGCATCTTCGTCCGCGCCGTACAAAATTCCAATCGTCGTAACAACCGCTTCCTTAGCAAGCACGCCCGTCACGACTGCCGCGCCGGCTTCCCACGTGTCAAAGCCCTGCGGAGCAAAAATCGTTGCCGCCGCCGAGCCAATTCCTGCCAGATAGCTTTCGTTCATTTCTTCAGTCATTCCGTCGGAATTGAAATTGCTCAGGAACCAAATCGCCACGGACATTGCGAAAATTATCGTGCCAGCTTTGATAAGATAGCCTTTGCCCTTGTCCCACGTCTCCAGCAAAACCGTTTTCATATCCGGCATGCGGTACGGCGGCAGTTCCAGCAGGAACGTCGACTGGCGCCCTTTGAACGCCGTGCCTCCCAAAACTTTCGCCATGAGTATCGCCGTCGCTATTCCCACGAAGTACAGCGCGAAAATTACGTTCGCCGCGTTGTCTGGGAAAAACATTACCGCGAACAGCGAAATTATCGGCACCTTCGCGCTGCACGTCAGGAACGGCGTGATTAAAATCGAAATCATTCTGTCCTTGTGCGTGTCGAGCGCCCGCGCGCCCATTATCGCCGGTACGCCGCACCCGTAGCCCATAATCAGCGGCATTATTCCTTTACCCGTCAAGCCCACGCGCCGCATTATTGGATCCATTACGAACGCCACGCGCGCCATGTAACCCGTGCCGTCCAGAAAGCTCAGGAAGAAAAACAGCGTAAAAATCAGCGGTACGAAACTCAGCACGCTGCCGACGCCCACGATTATTCCGTCCGAAACCAGCGACTGCATCCATTCCGCCACGCCCGCCGACGCCATTGCCTCCGCCGCCCACGGCGCTACCGTTTCTTCAAAAAATTCGCCCAGCATATCCGCCAGCGGCTGTCCTATCCATTCGAACGCAATCTGGAACAGCAGGTAGAACGCCACCAGCATGATTATCAGCGACGATACGCCGTTCGCCAGGTACGAGTCGAGTTTTTCAGTCAAGCCCTTGTCCGCCGCGTTAATCGTGACTGCCGCGTCCATAACCTTATCAATAAAATCATACCGCGCCGTTATAATTTCTTCGTCGATTTTTTCCTGCGGCTGCCCGCTGGCTTTAATCTGGTTGACGCGCGCGAGATGCTGCTGAAAAATTTCACTCGGCTGATAATTCGCCATGCGCGTATTCGTGAAAACGTCGAGCAAAAGTTTAACGCTCTTGTTGCTGCGCCCGACGGTATTCGTGACGGGCATACCAAAAATTTCTTCGAGTTTCTGTTCGTTAATTCTAATCCCGCGGCGCTCGGCTTCGTCCATCATGTTCAGGTTGAGAATCAGCGGAATCCCGTTTTCCATGAGCTGGACGGTCAGAAACAGGTTGCGCGAAATATTCGACGCGTCGATAATGTTCACGACAATATCCGGCTTGTTCTCGGCAAAGTAATCGCTGACGACCTGTTCTTCCTGCGAACGCGCGTTGATAGAGTACGTGCCAGGCAGGTCGACGACGGAAATTTTTCTGCCCTTGTACTCGACGAGCCCAACTTTTTTGTCGACGGTCACGCCAGGCCAGTTGCCGATTTTCTGCCGCGCGCCGGTCAGTTCGTTAAAAATCGTGGATTTGCCGGTATTGGGGTTGCCGGTCAAAGCTACTGAAATCGCTGCCATAATCTCACTCCTCATTTCAGCTGCGTCACTTGAATGCTTGCGGCGTCGTCCCTGCGCATTGCCAGATTGTACGAGCGCAGTCTCAGCGCGATTGGATCGCCGAACGGCGCCGAATTTAAAATTTCTACGCGCGTTCCTGGAATTAATCCCATTGTCATGAGCCGCTGCTTGAGCGCCGATTCGCCCAGCGCGTCGATTCTCACGACCATTCCTGGCTGTGTATCTTTCAGCGTCATTGCTTTCAGTTCCTTTCAAGAAATGCTCATCAATTCTAATTGAAATTATAATGCTTTTGATAAATTTTATCAAGTAATTCTGCGCGCAAAAAAAAATTCCTGCCGCATTTCTGCAACAGGAAAAAATTTTTAATCAGCTGACGAAGCGGGCGGTGCTGCCGGTCTTGGTTTTAGTGACTTCCAGACGCACTGGAACGCGATTTTTGATGGCGTCGACGTGGGAAATGATACCGACTAGCCTGCCGCCTTCCTGCAAATCCATCAGCGCGCTCATGGCAACGTCAAGCGTTTCGCTGTCGAGGGAGCCAAAGCCTTCGTCGATAAAAATCGTGTCGAGCTTGATACCGCCGGCAGTATTTTTGACGACCGCCGCCAGTCCCAGCGCGAGGCTTAGAGACGCCAGGAAAGATTCGCCGCCGGACAGGGTTTCTATGGCGCGGGCGGTGCCGTTGTAGGCGTCGATAATTTCAAGGTTGAGCCCTTCGAGTTTGCGGCGCGTCATGGCATTTTTTTCGCCGCGAAAACTGTAGCGTCCGCCGCTCATTCGTTCGAGGCGCTCATTGGCTTCAGAAATTACGTCGCTGAAAATTGCGTCGAGGTAGTAGCGCTGGAAAGTCAGCTTTGAACGCGTACCGTTGGCAACTTCGGAGAGCCTGTTCCAGATTTGGAAATTTTTCTCGGCGGCGGAAAGTTGGGCGGAAAGTTCAGCGAGGCGGCGGGAAATTTCAATGAGGCGGCTGAGATTATTTTCCAGCGTGGCGGTTTGAGCGACGGCTTTGTTGAAGGCATCCTGCGCGAGATTTTTTTGAAGTGACAGCGCGGCGAGGTCGGGCTTAACTTTATCGGCGACGGCGGCAGCAGCGTCATGGAGATTTTTTTCAGCGGACTGAAGTTTACCGGCGCAGGAGGCATTCCTGTTGCTAAGGAGCTGGAAATTTTTCTGCGCGGCGTTCCAGCTGGCGTCGAGATTTTTTTTGAGATTTTGTTTAGCGCGGAGGTCGGCGGAAATTTTCTGCGGATTGTCAAGGTATTGCGGAAGAATCTGGCTGGCGGTGGCTGTGACGATACCGCGAAGATTTTCAGCGGCGCGCGTTTTAGCCTGCAAATCTTTTTCGGCAGCGGCGGCGTTATCTGTAAGCTGCGCAGTGAGTTCCTGCCCGCGCAACAGCCTTTCGCGGCAGTCTTTCAATTCGTCAGCGCGTTTTTTAGCGTCGTCGAAAATTTTCTTCGCCTCGGCGACGTTCAAAGTCACGGCGATTTTTGCAAGAATTTCGCGCTGGGATTCGAGATTCGCGCTGATTTTGGCGAGGGAATTACTGGCGGCGGTGAAATCCTGCTCGGCGTCTTTAATTTCTTCGTCGGTGGGGATAGTTTCCTCGGTGAAGGCGGGCGACGGGTGATGAATGGAGCCGCAAACGGGGCAGGGTTCACCGTCTTTGAGTGTCTGCGCCATTTTGGCGGCGGTACAAAGTTTCTGCAGAGTTTGGAGGCGGTCGAGTTTAATTTTCGCGGCGTTGAAAATTTTTTGAGCCTGCGCCCAATCCCTTTCGAGCCGCGCGATTTTATCAAGACAATCCTGCCGCGCCTGCGAATCTTTCAGTTTCTGCGCTGCGGTAACAAAATCCGCATCGGCGCCGCGCAGATTTTCTTCCTGACGTTTCAAATTTTCGAGGCGTTTTTCGTAATTTTTAACGTCGGCTTTAAGGCGGTTCAAATTTTCCTGCGCGCTGCGTTCATTTTTTTCAGCGGCGGCAAGCTTACTTTTCTGCCGGTCGAGTTCGGCGAGGGCGTCGCTGATTTTCTGAATTTCGGCAATTTCGACTTCGAGCGCGCGGCGGGTGGAATCTTCGGCGTTGCGGGCGTCGTACTCGGTCTTAGCGGCGTTGAACTCGGCGGAAACTTTTTCGAGTTCGGCTTGAGCGGCGCGCAGATTATTTTCAGCGGTCGCGCGGGCGTCGAACTGGGCGTTGAGGCGTTCACCGGCGGTTAATTTTTCAACGGCGCTGTTCAAATCGGTCTCACGCTGAGCGAGAATTTTTTTAGCGGCGGCGAGATTTTCCGCCAGAATTTTCGCGTCGAGGCTGCCAAATTCGCGGGAGCTGTCAGCCAAAATTTTGTGCTGCGCGGAAAGTTCATCGCAGATTTTCTTAGCAGCGCCTGCCTTATCCTTGAGCCGGCTTTCAATCAGCGCGTAAAAATCGGCGTCGAAAATGGTGCTGAGCACGTCGCCGCGTTCACGAGCATTCGCCGTGAGAAATTTTCTGAAGTTGCCCTGCGGAAGTACGACAACTTGGCGGAACTGCTTAATTTCAAAGCCGAGAATATCCTTAACGCGTTCGTCAACCTCGGCGTAGCTGGCGGTTAAAAGTCTGCCGTTCAGAAAAAGTTCAGCGGCGCGCTTAGTCTTAGCGTCAAGGGCGGGGCGGCGGCAGACGGTGTAAAATCTGTCGTCGATGGCAAATTCAAATTCGACTTCGGTAACGGCGCTGGGTGAAGCCTGCGTCGCGCGGAGCATTTTGTCATTGCGTTCGCCGCCGGAACTGTCGCCGTAAAGCGCGTAGCAAATCGCGTCAAGAATCGAAGTCTTACCGGCGCCGGTTTCGCCGTGAATCAGAAAAAAATTTTCGCCGCCTAGTCCCTTGTCGAAGTCCAGCTCAATTGTTCTGGCGTAGGGACCGAATGCCGTCATTTTCAGTTTGACTGGTCGCAAAATTATTCCTCCTGTAAAAAAAAATTTGCAAATTGGAAAATCCTGTGCTACAATATCTAAGTTGTTTTTTGAAGGGAGTGAAATTTCATGTCCGCTTATTGCGAGATTTGCCATAAAGGTACCATGTCGGGAATGAACGTGAGCCATTCGCATTTGAAGACGAAGCGCAAGTGGAAGCCGAATATTCAGCGCGTGCGCGCGGTTGTCGACGGCGAAATCAAGCGCGTCAACGTCTGCACTCGCTGCCTCCGCTCTGGTAAGGTCAATCGTGCGATTTAAACCCATAACGTTCCCGAAAAAAAATCCCTCGGTCACAAAGCGTGGCTGAGGATTTTTTGTTTTAGTGCAAATTTATGCGCGCCTCGAACATGCGGTTCCACGGAAATTCGACGTGCAGTTTCGGAATGATCCCGAGTTCCGGCAGATTTTTATGCAAAAACTCCAGCAGCAGCTGACTGCTCCAATCCGCCGCAGAATATTTTTTATCGCCGAGCAATTCGTAAAAACCGTCGCCATTGAGCCATTTCAGCTGCGCCGCAACGTCCTGCCGAATGTTCGACTGGTACGCCCAATCGTCAAGGTAGCGCGTCAGCAAAAGTTTCTGCCGGTCTTTTTCAGAAGTTTTGAGCGCCAAAATTCCTTCGCCGAGCGCAAAACCTGTAGAGTTCGTGGCGGTATTCCAGCCGGCGTAGGCGTAGAGTTTGAAAAGCAGTCCGCGATTTTTGAGCTGTTCCATGAGCGCGTTATCGGCGCCGTTCGCGTAGGCAACGTCCGCAACCGCAACTTTTTTGCCGCCGCTCACGTAACTTTCCACGAGATTGGCGAAAAGGTCAGTACCGGCGCGCGGGCGAATGCTGTTAGTTTTCTGGTTAGCCTCGCGCGTACTGCCCTCAAGGTTCGTGTTCACCGCCAGAATAAAATCCGCGCCTTCGGCAAATTCGGAACGCTTAGCGCCAACCGCCAGCAGTTCCGCGCCAATCGAATCGTTCAGCGACTCGTCGGAATAAGCCGGAATTGTCTCGCCGCCGGTGCCAAAATTGTACTCGATGAAAACCGTCGGCGCGCTCTTCGTGTAGTCGTTGACGGCGCGCGTTAAAAGCATGAGTCCGACTTCGTCGATACCGGCGATAGTCTGATATTTATTTTTTTCGACGCCCGCGCCGTAGACTGCCAGCTTCCTGCCTTCCATGTGCGTCTGCGAAAATGGAGCGTTATCGTCACGTCCGAGCAGCAGGCAGTCGAAAACATTTTCCTTCGCCATGTCGATAAGTTTTTCATTTGCCGCGAAATTTTTTTCACGCCTCCTGCTCCAGTCGTCGAAGGCTCGCGCAGGAATCAGTTTGCGCAGGAAATTAATTTCCTTGGTTTCGCGCTGCGTCAGACCTTCCAGCTCGAATTTGTCCTTTAGCGCGGTGTAGCGGAAAATATTGGCGCCGTAGTTGCGGTAATAATCGGGCTCGCCGTAGCCGGAGGCAACGCCAGTGCGCGGCGTCCGCATAACCGAGCCGAAAACGTAAATCGGCAGTTTTTTATGGCGCTGGCGAAATTCCCTGAAAAGTTCCGCGCGCTCAAGGATAATCTGCCTGTCGTAATTGTGCTTGCGCGAGGCAACGAGACTGCCGTAGAGCAGGGCGTCGGACGAAACTACCGCCGCACGCACGTCGCTTTTAACGTTCCTGTCGAGCCATTCCCAGAGCCTGTCGGGGTTGCCGAAATCGTCACGGCTGCCCAAAAGTTCCTTCGGCGGCACGATAATTTTGTAGCCCGCCTTTTCAACGACGGCAACGGTCTGCTCGTCGGAAATGGGGCGGTTGTCATGCGGAATGTAGAGAATTTTTACCGGCTCAATTTTTCGTTTAGCTTCGGCGTCGGGCGCCGCTGCCAAAATTCCAATGAGGCTCAGCGCGACGCCCAAAAATTTCAACGCCTTCTTCAAAAATATTCCTCCTGCCACTAGCGGGACTTTTTCGACGCGCGTACGTCGCCCCACAAATCCCGCGCCTTATCGTAAACCCGCGGCTCGCGGCTGCGCAAATCCTGATCGCTGATTATTCGCGAAAGATACTGCGTACACTTGTCCAAAAGCCCCAGCCGGTAGTAAATCGCGCCGATGACGTACAAAACGCTGCCGTCGCTCATGCCGTCGACGGGGTAGCGCTCCGTACTCAGCGAGCGGTCGTAAAATTCCGCCGCCTTGAGCATGTATTCCCGTTCCTTTTCGTGGTCGTCGTTGAATCGGTACATCCACGCCAGATTCAAATTCAGCGTTGCGCGCCGGCACGGCGAACCGTTAATCAAATCCTGATACGCAATCGCCAGCTGGTACGAGGCTACGGCGTCTGGAAAAGTGCGCGTCTCGGAAAATTCTATGTCGAAATTCTTGCTGTGCAGGAAATTCCAAATCGCCTCCCGCTGCTTTTTCGGAAGTGCCGAAGTGAAAGTTTTTTCTTCCGCCGCGAAGCCGCAGTTTTCGCAAATCCAGATTTTGTAGTAGTAAGGATTGAAATTTTTGTAGTGGACGCACAAATCCTCGTCGCGCTTTTCGACGACCAGCCGCGACCGAGTTTTGACGACGCGCGTTTTTTCGTAGCAAATTGGACAAATTTTCTCAACCACGAAAGTATAATCGACCATTCAAAGGACTCCCTTGATTTTACCGCAGATACTTTTTGCAAAGCGCCTTGAGCTTACCTGCGTCCGCCTCCAGCTGATAATCCGGCTTCAAACGCCAGCCCCAGTTCGTACCGACCGTGCCAGGCGTATTCATTCTGGCGCGGCTGTCAAGTTTCAGCACGTCCTGCATTGGAACAATCGCAAATCTTGAATCGGACGCGTAAACGAACTCGATAAGTTTCTGGCAAACATCGTCGGGGCGTCGGGCGTCAGCGCCGAGGAGCGCGGCTATCGTCGGCTTGCTGAGGTTATCCACGTCTTCCATGAACCAGCCAACCGCCGTGTTGTTATCGTGCGTGCCGGTATAAGCCACGCTGTTTTCCGGCGCCACAAAGCCAATGCGCCCGTCCTCATTGAACTTAAGCTCGAACTGCAGAATTTTCATTCCCGGGAAGCCGCAATCCTGCCGCAGCTGTTCCACTTCGCTCGTGATAAAGCCCAAATCCTCCGCCACGATATGCGCGTCGCCAATTTCCTTTTTAATTTCGTCGAAGAACGGCTTGCCTGGACCTTTGAGCCACTGCCCGTTAATCGCATTTTCCTCGTCGGCGTCAACTTCCCAGTACGCCTCGAACCCGCGGAAATGGTCAATGCGCACAATGTCAACCTGCTCGTACAGCCGCCGGAACCGCAACTTCCACCACGAATATTTTTCCGCCTTCATTTCGTCCCAGTCGTACTGCGGGTTGCCCCAGAGCTGTCCTGTCGGGCTGAAATAATCCGGCGGTACGCCTGCAACTTTTTCCGGCCGCCCTTCCTCGTCCAGCTTGAACAGTTTCTGATTCGCCCACGCGTCCGCGCTGTCTGCTGAAACGAATATCGGCATGTCGCCCAGAATCTGTACGCCGCGTTCCTGCGCATAACGGTGAAGTTTCTGCCACTGCGTATCGAAAATGTACTGCTCGAACTCCACGTACAGAATTTCATCCGCCAGCTTTTTCCGCAAATCCGCCAGCGTTTTCTCCTCGCGCTGCTTAATTTCCGCGTCCCATTCCGTCCAGCTCGAATCGTTATTTTTCTGCTTGAGCGCCGCGAACAGCGAGTAATCTTCCAGCCAGTAAGATTCTTTCGCGCAGAATTGCTCAAAATCCGCCTTCAAACTTTCGTCCGCCGCCAGCTTTGCTTTGAAGTTTTTGAACGCGACCTTCAGCGTCGCCGACTTCATCGCTATCACGCGCTCAAATTCAATGACCGTCGTATTTGCTGACTGTTTCGGGATTTTTATATCCGCCTCCGCCAGCAAGCCCTGCGCGATTAAATCGTCCAGCGAGATCATCATCGGGTTGCCCGCGAACGCCGACGGCGACTGGTACGGCGAATAGCCGAATCCCACGGGGTTGAGCGGCAGTATCTGCCAGATTGTCTGCCCCGCCGCCTTGAGGTAGTCAATGAACGTGAATGCCTCGCGCCCGAAATCGCCAATCCCGTACTTCGACGGCAGGCTGGTCGGGTGCAGTAAAATTCCTGCGCGCCGGTCGTAATTCTGCTTCTTCGGATAATGGTGCAGCAAAATTCCTTCCAGCGGCTCCAGTTTGAAATTCACCCGCCCGCGCGTTACGGGGTACTGACGCTGAGGATTTTTCTCGTCAAGGGCGTCAACAAAAACGCCGCTGGCAAAATCGCTCACGTCGAAGGAAACTTCCCGCGCCTCGTAGCGAGACCGATTGAACGCCGCCAGGAACGCGTCATTCTTCGCGTCGTTGTCGAAAACGTCCCGCCCGTTGCGAATAACCCGCGCGTAGGCAAAAATGTCGTCGTAGGAAGGCAGCGGCAGAAATTCGCCCGTCTGCAAAACCAGATTCTCGTTGCGAAGCGCGATATATTTTTTGTACGTCTCGAAAAGTTCCTTATCGCCGCCGCCCCACGGGTACGGTCTGCGATTAGTCGGGTCTTTGAAGCCCTGCATTCCGAGTTCGTCGCCGTAATACACGCAGGGAACGCCAGGATAAGTCATCTGCCAGAGTGCCGCCATTTTCAGCCGCGCCTTGCCGAGCCTTTCGCCTTCTGCATCCAGCCGGTACCGCGCCTGCTCAATCGCCGGCATTCTGTCGTAGTACGGCGCCTCGCCGAAAACTGTCATCGGACGCATAATGTCATGGCTCGACAGCAGATTCATCATGGCGTAGAAATTTTCCTTCGGATAATTTTCGCGCAGGCTTTCCATTCGACGCATGCAGAGCCGCCCGTCAATTTTTCCCAGAATGAAATCGAACAAATGCGCGCGCCACGGATAATTCATCGCCGAGTCCATTTCACAGCCGCAAAGATACTGCCTCTGCACGCCGTAAGCGACTTTGTTCGACGCGTCTTCCCAGACCTCGCCAATCAGCACGGCATCAGGATTAGTTTTCTTAATCTCGGCGTAAAACAGCTGCGAAAATTCCGGCGGCAGTTCATCAATCACGTCAAGCCGCCAGCCCATAATCCCTTCGCGCATCCAGTGGTGCAGAACGCTGTCGCTGTCACGAATTATAAAATCCATGTATGACGGCGTATCTTCGCGCACATTCGGCAGCGTCGGGAAATTCCACCAGCTCTCGTAATCGTGCGGATAATTTCTGAAACTGTACCACTCGTAGTACGGCGATTCTCTGGACTGGTACGCGCCGACGGAATTGTATTCGCCCGCCGAGTTGAAATAAATGCTGTTGCTGCCGGTGTGGCTGAAAACGCCGTCGATAATTATGTTGATACCTTTTTCGTGCGCCGCGTCGAGCAGGTGTCTGAAATCTTCGTTCGTGCCGAGAATCGGGTCAACCTTGTGGTAATCGCCGGTATCGTAGTGGTGGTTGCTCTCGGACTCGAAGACGGGATTGAAATAAATGGCGGAAATTCCGAGTTCCTTCAGATAATCCAGTTTGCTCTCGATACCGCGAAAGTTCCCGCCATAAAAATCGTAGGCGACAATCTCGGTGGTGTCAACGTCCTTGTAGTAGCAGGGCTCGTCCTGCCAGCTGGCGTGGTAAACGGCGCGGCGCTTCTCGATAATTTCATTGCCCGCGCGACAGAATCTGTCAGGGAAAATCTGGTACATGACTGCATGCTTGAACCAGTCGGGAGTTTTGGCGCCTTTCTGGTAGACGGTAATCTGGAACGCGGGCGGCGCGTAATCCGTGTAAAGCTGCCCGATACCGCCGAGCTGTTCGGGATTGTTGCCGTAGTAGTACGTGCGGTCGGCGGTGACGATTATGAAGTAGTACCAGATAAGCCCGCCTTTTTCCGGCATGGTAACTTCGAGCGAATAAAATTTTTCGTAGGACTTTTCGGAGTCGCGCGTAGTGAGGTTGGACCATTTTTCGCCGGCGCCGTCCGACCACGTGTGCAAGAGAACCTGCCGAACAATTTCGTTAGTTTTAATGCGGATACCGAGGCGAACATGACTGCCGGCCTCAGCCGCGCCGACCGTCGAACGGTAATAAATATTTTGCGAATTGTGCTCGACGTTACTGTTGTCCATAAAACCATCTCCTAAAATTTAATCGTGCGAGTACTCGTCGAAAGTTTTCAGCACGTTCAGCGCGTACTGCAGGTTGACAAATTCTTTCCAGGCGTTGGGGTCGTACACGCGGAAGGCGTTCTGGATTTGCGGAATGAGAATTGTACACGCCCTGCGAATATCGTCGACGACGGGGTAATCCAGCGGCAGAATTTTCGGCATCTCCGCCAGCAGGTGATAATCCAGCCACTCTTTGGCGTAGGGCGCCTCGTTTTTCATAATCGCAACCACGGCTAAATCGTACAGGAACAAATTTTTATCAACTGCCATGAATTTTCCCTCACTTACTGTCGAACGCCTTCAGCAAATCTTTCGCGTACCGCCACTTGATAACCTGCCGGAACTTTTTCACGTTGAACGCTCTGTAGGAATCTGAAATGCTGTCCTCAATAATTTTTATGCAGGCGCGGCGGATATTTTCAGCGGCAGGATATTTCAGACGCAGAATTTCCGGCAATTCGCTGAGCAGCAGCTCAAAATCTGCAAACGAAAAATTCTGCCGGAGCATACCGTTGAGCCACAGCAGCGAAAATTCCTCCGCCGAGACTTCTCCGAAACGCAGCTGAAATTTCCGACTGAGCGCCAGACAAACCAGATAATTTTCTATTTTACCCTCAAGCGGCAAATTTTTCAAATCACTTGTCAGTGCCTTAATCAGCGACTCAACGGCGCGGGAATTACGCTCCTCGTCCGTTTCGTGCCGTAGCTCCAGTCCTGCGCGAAAATTTCTGTAGCTCAAAATCTCGTCGTCAAATTCCTCGTTGCGGTCGAAGTACTTAAAATCGTCTGTCTGATAAACTGCGTCATTCCCGTCCGCCGCACCGCGCCTGAGCTTCTGCAAATATTCTTCGCGCGACTTCACAAAATAATGATTGACAGAAATTCTATCCGCCGTCATCGCAGGATTATCGTAGGCGTCAAGCCTTTCGCCGTGCTCGCTGATTTTGAACTTCCCAAAAATAAAATCGCAGGTGTGCCCGTTCACGACGTAATTCACGGCGCGCGGATTCACAATCTGCTTGACGTAAAAATTCCCAATATCCAGAACGTGACCGGCGTCCACCCACTTGACAGTTTTCCAACTGCGTGGAGCGCGCCGCGTAAACCTTTCCAGAACGCCGCGCGAATAATCCGCCTCAGTCTGCCCGTTCGAGCCAAAGTAAAACATATTCATTCCAATCGACGCCGCGTCAGGATTCGCGCTGAAAATTTCGTCCGCAACTTCGACAATACTTCGGTTACCGCGCGGCAGAATAAATTCGTCGCCGTCTATGAACGCCATGTACCGGCAAAAAAATCTGTACTTCTGCACCGCGTCATTATACGCCTCGTACTGCCGCGCCCTGCCTGGGTATGGAATGTGCGTCACAAAGCCGCGCTCAATGTACGGCTGCAAAATTTTTTTCTGCGCGTCCGAATCTTCGTTATCATAAATGTAAAAATGCTCAACGCCCGCCAGCAGGTGATAATCCAGCCACTCCTGCAGGTATGGCGCCTCGTTTTTCATAATCGCAGCAACGGCGAGCTCGTACAGGAACAAATTTTTATCGACCGACAATGAATTTACCTCCAGTACTTGCCCTCGTTCAGCGCATTCTTTATCAGCAGCAATCCTTCTTCGTCAATCAGCGGCTTACGAATATACCCGCGCACTGAGGAATTTGTCACGCTGTTGATTATCGTCGGGTCGTTCGAGTTCGTCATGATAATCACGGGCAGACCCTTCAGTTTCGGGTCTTTACGAATGAACGCCAGAATTTTCAATCCGTCCATGAACGACATTTCCAGACTGACCATTACCAGATCCACAACATTATCCTGCAAAATCCATAGCCCTTCGACGCCATTCGACGCCGTGAGAATTTCGCAGGAAAAATTTTTTGAAACCACGCTTTTTTCAATTTCCATATCAGCGACGTTATCGTCGATAAGCAAAATTTTGAAAATCGTACGCGAAGTAAATTCGATAGCCTCCGCCATAAGCGCCTTGTTCACGCGGTCGATTAAATTCTTCGGGTCAAAAGGCTTATTGATATAATCCAGCGCGCCCATCAAAATCCCGCGCGAAACATTCTCCCTTTTCGCCTGCGCGGTCGTCATCATAACTTTTACATTCTTGCACAGATTATCTTCGCGGACACTCCTCAAAATTGACATTCCATCGTAGTTGTGAGAAACAGCATCGTCCAAAAGCAGCAGCCGCGTTTTCAGCTGGTGCATAACATTCATAGCGCGTATCTGATTATTCGCGGTGGAAATTTTAAAAGCCGGCATCCCCATTTCGAGAATGTGCTTTGTCATGTTCAAATTCAAATCGTCGGCGTCGACAACGAGAATGATGTTATCGGATTTGACGGCGACGGCTTCTTCCTGAACGATTCGCCGCTTGTAGTCGTTGCGTTCGCCCTGAACTTTCGCTTCATTCCTGAGAACTGTCAGACAATCGCTACAGTAAATCCCTTCCAGAATTTTTTTACCGCACCTTGCGCAGGGGTGGTAGACGCCATTTTTAAAAGTCTGCGCAACTTTAGACATATCGCGGAGTGTTCGCTTGGAAATTCCCAGATTGTTGATAATTTCCGAATCAGTGGCGCCTGGATGGGCTTTGACATAATCTCTCACTGCGGTTCGCTGGTTAATCTCGTTTTTGTCCTGATAAGCACCGGCGGGCGCCACGGCAGAACAAATTCCGCAAAGCTTGTCGCTGGGTCTGCCGCTGAAAGTCCTTCCGCACCGTGGACAAACTTTGCGCTCGACTGTTAGAGCCATAACATATACCTCCGCTGCGATATAGTAAAAAAAGTCCGACGAGAGAAATCTGCTCGCCGGACCAACGACGCTGACGCGTGAAATTATTTCTGCATCAGTTTTTCATAAAGTTCTTTGTATTCGCGGGCAGATTCCGTCCAGCTGTAGTCGCTGTTCATTGCGTTGGAAACGATATTGAGCCAGATCTCGAAATTGCCGTAAGTGCTGAGCGCGCGCTTGAGAGCGTACATCATTTCATGAGCGTTGTAGTTGGAGAAAACAAAGCCGTTGCCCTTGCCCTCGTACTTGTCGTACTGGTGGACGGTGTCTTTCAGACCGCCGGTTTCGCGAACGACAGGAGCCGCGCCGTAACGCATTGCGATAAGCTGACCAATTCCGCAGGGTTCGTAATTCGACGGCATAAGGAAAATGTCGGAGGAAGCGTAAATTCTCTGCGCGAGTTCGTTCGAGAAATAAATATTCGCGGAAACTTTCTGCGGGAAACGCCACGCAAGACCTTTGAACCAGTCTTCGTAAACCTTATCGCCGGTGCCGAGGAGAATGAACTGGAAGTCTTCGTGCTGGAGGAGTTCGTCCATCATGCGAACAACGAGGTCGAGACCCTTAGCGGCAACGAGGCGCGTTACCATTGAAACGACCGGCGTTTTGCGTGCCTGCGGAAGTCCCAGCAGTTCCTGCAGCTTAACTTTGTTGTCGCCCTTGCGCTCGAAGGCGTTGAACGAATTGGAATTGTCATACTGCACGAAAAGATTTCTGTCGGTGGCGGGGTTGTAAACGTCGTAGTCGATGCCGTTGACGATACCATACAAATCGTCCTTGCGGGCGCGGAGCAGACCGTCAAGGTGTTCGCCGAAGTATTCGTACTGAATTTCCTGCGCGTAGGTTTTGCTGACGGTGGAAACGTAGTCGGCGTAGATAATTCCGCCCTTCATGAAGTTTACCGCGTCGTAAAATTCGAGGTCGCCGTTGTTGAAATATTTCCAGTCGAGCCCCAGCACGTCGCCCATAACGTCTTTGGAGAAAACGCCCTGGTATTTCAGATTGTGAATCGTGTAGATTGTCTTGATTTTTTCGTAGCGCTCGTCGCCCTGATGTTCGAGTTTGAGGAGGACGGGGACAAGACCTGCGTGCCAGTCATTAGCGTTGATAACGTCGGGGAAGAAGTCAATCGCGGGCAGGCAGTTGAGAATCGCGCGGGCGAAGAAGGAAAAGCGTTCGGCGTCGTCATCGTAGCCGTAAAGCCCGTCGCGGTAGAAATATTCTTCGTTGTCGACGAAATAAAAAGTCACGCCGTCAATTTCGTATTTATCGATGCCGACGTATTTCGTCCGCCACGAAACAGGAATTGTGCCGTCGTAAACGTGTTCCATGTTATTGCGGTACTCTTCCTTGATTTTGCTGAATTTCGGCAGGATAACGCGAACGTCAACGCCCTGCTGTTTAAGCGCTTTCGGGAGCGAGCCAGCCACGTCTGCCAGACCGCCGGTTTTTACAAAAGGATTCGCTTCCGATGCTACATAGAGAACTTTCATAAATTACCCCTCCATTATAATTGACACTTTCCCGCGTAAAATCAGCGGGTTAAGTTTGGTTTCCAAAAAAATGGGCGATACGAGTTGCATATCCGCTAGCACTATAGCAGGTAGTTTGAATTTAGTCAACCAAAATTTAATTTTCGTGAACGGCGATACCGGCTCGGCGCAGAATTTACTGTCCAGATATTTGCAATTTGTCTCAGTTTAATTTCCCTTCCAGCCAGATACCAGCGCGAATTTCCAGATGAATCTCAAACCGTCTGCGAAAATTTTTCCAGCCAGCGAATATTAATTTTCAGTTGAGCGGCGGTTAGGTTCTTCTCCGACCGCGAATCTCCGCGTCTTACCTGCCTCGCGTTTAGCGCGCACTGCGGCTTTCTGTTCCTCGGTGAGCTTAGGGCGTCCGCGTTTGCGTTTCGGCTCCTCAGCCCCCGCCGCCTCTTCAAATTCAATCGATTCAATCACGTTGCCCGCCTCAATCACTTCGACTGCCGCCACAAAGTTCAGTGAATCTAACATTTCGAGCGGGTCATTCAGCTGCGTTTTTTTTAACCGGCTTAAGATAAATCGTAGCGAGCGGCGGGACGCGAATTTCAATGGACTGTCCGCGATTGTGCCACGGCGTATCCTGAGTCAGCAGTTCGCCTTCGTTTTTGACGCCGCTGCCGCCAAATTCTTCGAGGTCGGAATTGAAAACTTCGACGTAAGCGCCCTTATCCGGCACGCCGATTCTGTAGCCGACGCGGACTTCCGGCGTGAAGTTGCAGACGGCGATGATGTAATCGCTGGGGTCCTTCGCCTTGCGGATAAAGGAAACGATGCTGTTATCGTTGTCATTCGGGTCAATCCACTGGAATCCGTTCCAGTCGAAGTCAATCTGCCAGAACGCGGCGTTGTCGCAGTAGAATTTGTTAAGCGCGGCGGAATATTTCTGCATCTGCGTATGTTTTTCGTACTGCTCGACGAGGTGCCAGTCAAGGCTGTCGTTTTCGTTCCACTCGATAAACTGTCCGTATTCGCCGCCCATGAACAGGAGCTTTTTGCCCGGGTGCGCCATCCAGTAGCCGAAGAAACCGCGAAGTCCCGCGAATTTCTGCCAGTAATCGCCAGGCATTTTTTCAATCAGCGAGCATTTGCCGTGAACAACTTCGTCGTGGCTGAGCGGCAGGATAAAGTTTTCGCTGAACGCGTACATAAAGCTGAAGGTAACCTTGTCGTGGTTCCACTTGCGGTAAATCGGGTCGAGGCTGACGTATTTCAGCATATCGTTCATCCAGCCCATGTTCCACTTGTAGTTGAAGCCGAGCCCGCCGAGGTAAACCGGCTTGGAAATGAGCGGCCAGTCGGTGGATTCTTCAGCCATCATCAGCGCGTTGGGATTGTACTTGAACACGGTCTCGTTGAGCTTTTTAATGAAGTCAATCGCCTCAAGGTTGCCGGTATCGCCGTACTTATTGGGCGTCCATTCGCCTTCCTCGCGCCCGAAATTCAGGTAGAGCATGTTGGCAACGCCGTCGATTCTCAAGCCGTCAATGTGGTATTCCTCGAACCAGAACAGCGCGTTGGAAATAAGGAAGCTGTGAACTTCGGTTCTGCCGTAGTCGAAGTTAATCGTGCCCCAGCCCTTGTTATTGGAGAGCTGCGGGTTGTCGGATTCATAAAGATTCGTGCCGTCAAATTCGCGCAGACCTTCGTTGTTTTTGCAGAAATGACCAGGCACCCAGTCCATGATGACGCCGATACCGTTTTTGTGCGCGGTCTCCACGAAGTAGCGGAAGTCGTCAGGTTCGCCGTAGCGGCTGGTAACCGCGTAGTAGCCGGTTGTCTGGTATCCCCACGAGCCGTCGAAGGGGTGTTCAGTCAGCGGCATGAACTCGATATGCGTGTAGTTCATTTTCTTGACGTAGGGAATCAGCCGCTCCGCCAGTTCGCGGTAAGAAAGATAAACGTCGTCAGTATCGCTGTTGCCGCGGCCTTTGCGCTGCCACGAGCCGGCGTGAGCCTCGTAAATAACCATCGGGCGCGTGTAGGAAGATTCTTTGGACTTAGCGTCCATGTATTCGCCGTCGCCCCACTGATAATTTTCCATGTTGTAGAGGCGCGAGGCGGTGTTGGGTTTCTTTTCGGCGTAGAAGCCGTAGGGGTCAGCCTTGAGAATGTGCGGACCGCCCCACTGCGGTTCGATGGCGTATTTGTAGGTATCGCCGGACTTGAGACCTTCAATGAAAATTTCCCACGTTTCGCCGTCGCTGAGCCGAATCATTTTGTGGACGCGGGTATCCCAGTTGTTGAAGTCGCCGACGACGCTTACGGATTTGGCGTTTTTCGCCCAGACTGCGAAGCGGACGCCCTTTTTGCCGTCACGTTCCACAAAATGCGCGCCGAGCATTTCGTACGCGTGGAAGTTCGTTCCCTGATGGAATAAGTAAAGATCATATTCGCTGAGTTCTGAAGTTTTCACAAAGTCACGACCTTTCAGTTATTGAATTTTACAGGGGACAATACCCCAAATTTCGTCCGCGTATTCGTCAATCGTGCGGTCCGACGAGAATCGCGCGGAATTGGCAATGTTAATCGCGGCGGATTTGAGCCAGCCATAATGGTCGCTGTAGCGCGCGTAAATTTCTGCGTGCGCGTCGATATAGGCGTTGAAGTCTTTCAGAATGAAAAATTCGTCGCCGCCCTGAATCAGATAATCGCGCAGGGACTGGAAGTTTCCATAAGTGCCGTCAGTGAGCTTGTTCACGACGAGTTTGACATTTGGATTATTGTTGTATTCCTGCCACGCGTTGTATTCGCCGGTCTCGTAGTAGCGCAGAACTTCTCCAGCCTTCAGACCGAAAATGACAATGTTATCGTCGCCAACGGCTTCGCGAATTTCAACGTTAGCGCCGTCCAGCGTTCCCAGCGTAATTGCGCCGTTCATCATGAATTTCATATTGCCGGTGCCGCTGGCTTCCTTCGACGCGGTAGAAATCTGCTCGGAAACGTCCGCCGCCGGATAAACAATTTCGCCAATCGAAACGCCAAAGTTTTCGATAAAGACAACCTTCAGCCTGCCTTCAATCGACGCGTCATTATTAATTTTCGACGCAACCGCCAGAATCAGCCGGATAGTTTCCTTAGCGATGTAGTAGCCAGGCGCCGCCTTGCCGCCGAAGAAATAGGTTGTCGCTGGCGGATTGTAGCTGGGGTCGGTCTTCAGCTTTTCGTACTGCCACATGATGTGCAGAATGTTCATGAGCTGGCGCTTATAGGAATGAATGCGCTTAACCTGAATGTCGAAAATCGTGTCGGGGTCAACATCAATGTTGTTGTGTTTCTTGACGTATCTGGCGAGGTCGACTTTGCGCAGGTGCTTAATTTCGTGGAGCGCGTCAAGAACTTTCCACTCGTCAACGGCTTCATTGAACAGGTCGAGCTGCTCAGGGTGACGGTGCCAAATGCGGCTGCCGATAGTTGCGTCGATAAGGTCAGCCAGTTCGGGATTGTTGCCCATGAGCCAGCGGCGGTGCGTAATGCCGTTGGTCTTGTTGTTGAACATGCGCGGCCAGTATTCGTAAAAGTCATGGAGCGTAGTGGATTTGAGAATTTCGGAATGAATCCGCGCGACGCCGTTGACTGAGTGCGAACCGACGATAGCGAGGCGTGCCATGTGAACTTCGCCGTTTTCAATGATTGACATTGCGCGGAGCTTTTCGACGTTGTTGGGATAGCGCGCGCGGACGTATTCGACGTGGCGGCGGTTAATTTCGTCGATAATCATGTAAATGCGCGGCAGGAGCGTGCGGAACATGTCAACCGGCCAGCGTTCAAGGGCTTCGGGCATAATCGTATGATTGGTGTAGCCGAGCGTGTTGCGCGTGATAACCCACGCCTCGTTCCATTCGAGTTCGTACTCGTCGACGAACAGGCGCATAAGTTCAGCGACGCAAAGCGCGGGGTGCGTATCGTTGATGTGGATAGCGATTTTCTTGTCAAATTCGCGAATGTTGAAGCCGGTGCGGACGAAGTGGCGGACGATACTCTGAACGCCGGCAGAAACGAGGAAGTATTCCTGAATGAGACGCATGCGCTTGCCTTCGTTGGAGCTGTCGTCGGGGTAGAGGTACTGCGTGATACTTTCGACGAAATCGCGGTACTCATTTTTGGCGCGAAGCTGTTCGTGGGTAAGCATACCGTAATCGGAAAAATCGCGGTTGACTTCGGCGTTCCAAAGTCTGAGCGTATTAACGGTTTTGTTATGGTAGCCGACAATCGGCACGTCGTAGGGTACAGCCATAACGATCATGGCGTCATCGTGTACGAGCTTGAGCGAGCCGTCGGGCTGTTTCTGCATGTAAGCATGACCGTTGAACTTGACGTTGATAGCTTTATCCGGCTTGCGGTATTCCCATGCGAAACCGTCACGGAGCCAGTTATCGGGAATTTCGACCTGCTGCCCCTGAATAATTTTCTGCTCAAAAAGTCCGTACTGATAGCGGATACTGCAGCCGTGACCAGGCAGACGGTGCGCCGCCATTGAATCGATAAAGCAAGCCGCAAGCCGACCGAGACCGCCGTTGCCAAGCCCTGCGTCCGGCTCTTCCTCTATCGCGTCATCAAGATTCAGATTCAAATCTTCCATGACTTCGCGGAAAGCTTCGTCGATACCGAGGTTAATCAGGTTGGATTTTAAAAGCCGCCCCATCAAAAACTCAATCGAAAAATAGTAAACCTGCTTGACCTGGCGATCCATGTACGCCTTGTTGGTCTTAATCCAGTTCTCGGAAATGATTTGCTTTGCCACAGCTGCGACGGTCTTGTAAATGTCAGACATGGGCAGTTCGCTGATGTCACGCCCGAACATGATATGCGCGGAACTGATAAACCGGTTTTTCAGATTCTCCTTGAGTTTCTCATATTCCTTGCTGACTGCGGCCTTTGCGATTTCTTTTGCCAAGCAAGAACCCTCCCTTAAAATATAATCTGTCGCCGCATACCTGAGGTAGAGAATGATGCGAGCGAAGTTTCCAAAATCATAGAAACGGCGAATTTCCACAGCCGAGCCAAATATTTCTCGCCGGTAAAAATCCGCCGCTCTGTTTTTATCACTGCTTATTCAGTTGAAAGTCCCGCGACACGCAGGAACTTTGATTAATTGCCGACTGCAAATTTAAATACGCGCGTTCTTGGTAATGATGTACGTGAACGTTTCCACGCCATTAACCCTGCAAATCCGACGAGTAGGAGGATTTGCTGTTCGAGTAATGATAGCCGAAACTGCCGCAGGCTCAGATGCGCGCGTTCTTGGTGATGATGTACGGGAACGTTTCCACGCCATTAACCCTGCAAATCCGACGAGTAGGAGGATTTGCTGTTCGAGTAATGATAGC
>JAGABT010000015.1 GCA_017614505.1 Selenomonadaceae bacterium
ACACGCAATGAACGTTGTCGGCAGACATTTAAAAACTTCCGATTGGAAATGGTAAAAAAAATCGTCTCGTAAAGCTTAAACGCGTCTCACGGTCGAAAACGGCAAAAAAACTCCCTTCGGCGAGTGTCGGAGGGGTTTTTCATTGTCAAAAGAAAATTTTTCTGCTAAACTTGTAACGAAATTGATTTTGCGGCGTATAAGAGGCATAAAACAATTTGGAGGTCGATAACAATGGCAACACGCGAAGAAAATCTCAAGAAAATCAATGAGGAACTGGAAAAACTCGACGATGAGCAACTCGAACAGTTGAGCGACGAGGAACTTGACAAGGTCGCAGGCGGCACTTTGAGAGAAATCGCAGATGACAGCAGATTTTTGAATGTTTTGTTGAACGGCACAACCCAATACCATAAGTGTGACCGCTATAGTAGAGCCAGAATTTTCTTTAATCCAAGTGTGCAAGACGATGTTATAGAAGCGTGGAAATCACTTGGTGTCGAATTGCGCAACAGCAGCATAGTAGGTAATGAGTACATAATTGACGGTTTTTACGTTTCTCAAAGTGAGGCTTGGAATCACGCAGGAAAAGGCTCGCCAGCACGCTATGGAAGTTACCGGTCATTATATGAAAGAATCAGACTGGAAATGGTAAGCTAAAAATCATTTCGTAAAACCAGAAAACGCGGCGAGCGGTCGCAATCGTCAACAAAAGCCCTTCGGCGCACGGTCGGAGGCTTTTTTAGTTTAGCAGTACTGGTGGTCGAAGTGAATCACGGCAAAATCTTTCGCGCTGATTTTGTTTAGTAAAATCTGGAACCGGCGGCGAATGTCTCTGTCCATCATAGGGAAATCCTGCGGGACAACCACGTCGAACAGAAGTTTCCGCCCGCCTTTGTACGGGACAACGCGAAAATCGTGCAGCGTCAGCCGCGCGTCAATTTCTGCCAGAATCTTCGACGCGGTTTTCAAAAGTTCCGCAGTTTCGGGATTATCAGTGACAATCGGGTCGATATGAACAATCGCGCTGAGATTAAATTCTGTGCTGAGGCGGCGCTCAATCCTGTCAACAATTTCGTGCGAAGCGAGCAAAGTCAAATCGGCAGGCATTTCGACATGCATAGACGCGAAGCCTTGATTCGGACCGTAGTTGTGAATAATCAAATCGTGGACGCCGAGAATTTTTGGCGCCTGCAGCGCGATATTTTTAATTTTGGAAACGAGTTCGGGCTCCGGCGCGCCGCCCAGCAGCGGGTAGGAAGTTTCCTTGAAAGCCTGCAAGCCGCCGGAAAAAATAAAAACAGCCACGAAAATTCCGGCGAGCCCGTCCGCGTTGAAACTGAACTGCTGGTAAATAATCATCGTCAGAACTACGACGCCGGTGGAAATGCAGTCCATGAGGCTGTCAGTCGCCGCCGTGAACATCGCCGCAGAATTAATTTTTTTGCCTACCGCGCGATAAAAAATCGTGAGCGCAACTTTCACAGCGATTGAACCGGCAAGCACGGCGTAGGTAATTTCGTCGACGGCGATAGAGTCAGGATTGAGCGCGGCGCTGACTGAACTCACGAACAGATTGATGCTGACGAAAATAATCGCAACTGCCACGAAAACTCCGGCAAGGTATTCCGCCCTGCCGTAGCCGAAAGGGTGATTCTCGTCGGCAGGCTGAGCGGCGATTTTGAATCCCAGTAGCATGACAATCGACGTGCCCATATCCGAGAAACTGTTGAAGGCGTCGGCGATTAGCGAAACTGCGCCGCTCAAGATTCCTGCCGCAAGTTTCGCCGCAAAAAGCAGCAGATTCGCGCAGATTCCAACCAGCCCCGCGTAAATTCCCTGCCGCTTGCGCTCGTCAATCCCGCTGAAAAATTTTCTCCATACCGCCGGCACTTCCCGCACTTCCATTTGACAAATTTAAAAGCCCTCCGCCAATTCGTGAAGGGCTTATTATTTTACAGGTTCAGAGTGCGAATTGCAAATTATGCGCGAAATGGCTTCCTCGACGATAAGGCGACCGGCTTTGCCATTGGCGGCTATTACTGCGATTTTCATTTTGATAACCTCCAGCATTTATTGTTGACATAAAAAAATCTACGCTGTAAGATTAACGTCGAAAACGGAAAAAGTAAGGCGTAGATTTTTCACTTAGCTAGTTTACACGCTTGAACTTTGCTTGTCAATCAGAAATTCGACTTTACATTTTATTAAAATTGCCGATAAAATTTCATTAAGTTTTATGCTGAGCGAGATTTTAAATGAGTTTGGAGGACCATCATGAAAAAAGCGAGTACTATTGCCAAAAGTGTCAACCCTTTCGACGAGCTTTCAAAAGACGGGAAGAAAATCTTCTCAAATCCCTGGAACATCGCGATAATCCAGGAGCTCGGCAAAGGCGTTAAGAGATTCGGCGAGCTTCAAAGCGATATCAACGCAACGGCTCCGACTTTGAACAGCCACCTTAAGTTTTTGCAGCAGGAAGGGCTTGTTCATCGCGTCGCTAAACGCACCATACCGCCGACAGTCGAATACTCGCTTACTGAACTCGGCGAAAATTTCCTCGCGCTCTTTCAAAGTTTGAAAAAATGGAGCGACGACTATACTATATATATTAATAAGCGAAAACCAGTGACTCAAAAAAAATCTGACAACAGAGGTAATCCTCAGAATTTGAAGCCAAAGGAGAAGAAACCTATGAACTTGAAAGAAATGCGTAAACTCCTGCACGACTACAAAAGCGGCGCCGTCAGCGAAGCGGACGCTCTCACTCAGTTAAAAAATCTGTCAGTCAACAGCGTCGAGAACATTGGCGGCTTTGCGAGCGTCGACCACGCGCGCGAATTGCGGCAGGGTTTCCCTGAAGTAGTCTACGCCGCCGGTAAAACTAAGGAACAGCTCAGCGCGATTTTCAAATCCCTGTACGAGCGCAGCGACGGCAACCTAATTGCAACGCGCGCCAGCCGTGAACAATTTGAATTTCTCACTCAAGCCGTACCAGCCGCCGCCTACGACGAAACTGCGCGAATGATTTACGTCGACAGGAAAATTATCGAACGCCGCGCGGATAAAAAAATTCTGGTCGTGACTGCCGGTACGAGCGATGTGCCCGTTGCCGAGGAAGCCCGCCTTACTGCGCACCTGCTCGGAAATTCCGTCGGCACTGCCTATGACTGCGGCGTTGCTGGCATTCACCGGCTCTTCGCCCACATTAATGAAATTCAGCGCGCAAATGTTTTAGTCGTTGTAGCCGGAATGGAAGGCGCTCTCGCCAGCGTCGTCGGCGGCTTGACGGATAAGCCGGTTATCGCAGTTCCTACCAGCATTGGCTACGGCGCGTCTTTCCACGGCTTAGCCGCACTTCTGGCTATGCTAAACAGCTGCGCGGCGGGCGTCTCGGTGGTGAATATAGATAACGGCTTTGGCGCGGGTGTTCTTGCCAGCAAAATCAATCGTCTTAGTTGCAGTTGAAAAAGTTTTGATATAAAATACGCCCGTTGACTTAAAATTGTCGAAGGGAGTATTTGAGTTGGAACAAAAAAAGGAAGGCTCGCTGGCGGGGTTTCTGGTACCGTCAATCATCGGGATAATCCTGTTCATGATACCAGTGCAGTACGACGGCAGCTGGACAATCGTGGTGAAAATCGTCGCGGACATGATAAGTCAGGCGATAGGCGATTTCCTGCCGCTACTGTGCGTGATAATCGTCACGGCGTCGGCGGCGCTTGGCGTGATATTTTTAGGCAAGCCGAATTTCATAGCGACGTACCCAATCGTTGCGAACACGTTTTCAACGACGGCGGTCTGGGTCGTCATACGAATTATCGGCGCGGTTTTCATATGGCTAACGTATCTTGGAATTGACGCGGAGTCTGAAGACGGCGGAATAATTTCGCTGATAACTTCGCCGGACAACGGCGGCTTCGTGCTACACGATTTGCTGACGGTGCTGGTGGTAATATTTCTGCTGGCTGGGCTGTTACTGCCGCTGCTGCTGGATTTCGGACTGCTGGAATTTATCGGCGCAATGCTGACAAAAATCATGCGTCCTGTTTTCACAATACCAGGGCGCGCGGCTGTCGACTGCATAACAAGCTGGATAGGCGACGGAACGCTGGGCGTCATGCTCACGGCGAACCAGTACGAAGGCGGCTACTATTCGAAGCGCGAGGCGGCGATAATCTCAACGACATTTTCCGCCGTGTCGATAACGTTTTCAATCGTCGTGCTGGCGCAGGTCGGCTTAATGGAATATTTCGGCGCGTATTATTTGTTAATCTGCGCGATAGGAGTTGCATGCGCGCTGATTCTGCCGAGGATACCACCGCTGTCGCTGAAGAAGGACGAATTTCTGGTGCCAGGCAAGGCAATGGGCGAAACTCTGCCGGAAGGCTACACTTCGTCGTTCCAGTATGGAATTGCGCTGGCGAAACAGCGCGTAGGAGAATACCGCGGATTTGAACAGTTCATGGAAAACGCCTTCAAAAATGCGGCGGGAATGTGGTTCGGCGTACTGCCGGTCGTCATGTGCATTGGAACGCTCGCGCTGGTGCTGGCAAATCACACTTCGATTTTTGAAACGCTGGGAATGCCGTTCCTGCCGCTGCTCAACGCGCTGGACGTGCCGCAGGCGGCGGAAGTTTCCAAAACGATGATCGTCGGCTTTACTGACATGTTCACGCCGTCGATAATCGCCGCGAAGACAATCACGGTGCCAATGTCGAAATTTATCGTGGCGGTCATTTCGGTAACGCAGCTGATTTATCTTTCGGAAGTCGGCGGCTTGATTCTGGGCTCGAAAATCCCCGTGAATCTGCCGGAACTGTTCATTTTGTTCTTGGAGCGCACGATTATCAGCATTTTAATTGCGGCTCCGGCGGCGCATATTTTCTTCAGCTGAAAGGCGGGTCAATTTTTCATGGAAACATCTGCAATGTCACTGCTGCCGCCGATAATCACAATCGTGCTGGCGCTTTTGACGAAGGAAGTTTATTTTTCGTTAATCATAGGAATTTTCTCAGGCGCGCTGCTGTTCACGGGCGGCGATTTCCTGCAGGCGATAAACACATTTTTCTCGATAATGGCTGGCAAGGTCGGCGACAACGTCAACATACTGGCGTTTCTGGTAATTCTGGGGATACTGGTTGCGGCGATAACGAAATCCGGCGCGACGCGGGCTTACGGCGAATGGGCGCGGCGGGTAATTTCCGGCAAAAAATCCGCGCTGGGATTGACGGCGTTCCTCGGAATGCTGATATTTATCGACGACTATTTCAACTGCCTGACGGTAGGCACGGTAATGCGACCGGTGACGGACAAATTTAAAATCGCGCGGGCAAAGCTGGCGTACATAATCGACGCGACGGCGGCACCGATATGCATAATTGCGCCGGTATCGAGCTGGGCGGCGGCGGTAGGCTCGTCCCTGCCGGAGGAATCACGTCTTGACGGTTTCGCGGTGTTCCTGCAGACGATACCTTTCAACCTGTACGCGATTTTGACGATGGCTTTCATGATATTTATCGTGGTAAGCGGGCGAGACTATTCGACGATGCGGAAATCAGTCGACGCCAGCCGTGACGAAGTTCAAATTCCTGCCGAGTACAAAGACGCGGCGGCTGAGGAAAGTGGCGGCGGCAACGGCAAGATTATCGATTTGATTTTGCCGTTGGTTGTGCTAATAGCGGCGTGCGTTTACGGAATGCTGTACACCGGCGGGATTGGTGAAGGCAAGTCGATAGCGGACGCGTTTGCGGACTGCGACGCGTCGACTTCGCTGGCGATGGGCGGTTTTATTTCGCTGATATTCATATTCCTGCTGTACCTGCCGCGCGGCGTGGTGAAGTTCAGCGAGTTCTGCGAATGCTTCGCGCAGGGCTTCAAGGCGATGGTGCCAGCCGTATTCATTTTGTGCCTGGCGTGGACGCTTTCTGGAGTTTGCGGCACGGATTATCTGAACCTTGGCGGCTACGTCGGATTGATTGTCCACGATAACGCGGCGGTTGCGGTATTCCTGCCGGTGATATTTTTCTTAGTGGCGATAGGGCTGGCGTTCGCGACCGGCACGAGCTGGGGAACATTCGGGATTTTGATACCAATCGCGCTGGCGGTAATCACGCTGACGCCGGAAACTTACCAGATGCTGGTGCTGTGCATAGCGGCGATATTGTCTGGCGCGGTAGGCGGAGACCACGCGTCGCCAATTTCCGACACGACGATACTGGCTTCAGCGGGCGCGCAGTGCAACCATTTGGAGCACGTCGCCACGCAGGTGCCGTATGTGCTGACGGTCTCGGCGTGCTGTATCGCTGGATATTTGGTAGACGGCTTTACGCAGAACGGCTGGCTTGGACTTGCTACGGGCTTTGCGTGCCTGTGCGTGGTGATGTTCGTGATTAAAATGAAAGTCCCCGCCGCCGAATGAATGACGCGAATATTTTTGTTGAAGTTGCTTTAACTTATCAGTAATATCAGCAATTAGAGAGGCTGCCATGGACGGCGGCAGCAACGCCAGCAATAAGAGAGGCGCCCCAAGGACGGGGCGCCGCCCGCGCCATTCGCCGGACGCGAATGCAGCGGGCTGTTTTCTTTGGTTACTTTCTTTTGCACCAAAAGAAAGTAACAATCAAATCCCTTGCGGAAATTTCGCGCGAATGATAGAATGTTGGCAGGAAAAATGGGGAGGGGTAAAGCAGTGGAAAATACAGAAAACGTGAGCGAGCAAATACAGACTGACGGCGATAAAAAATTACGGCTGCTGATAACGGACGATTCAAAACTGCTGCGTAAAAAACTGCGCGAAGAACTTGAAAAACTCGGCTGCGAAGTAATCGAGGCGACGAACGGCAAGGAAGCAATCACAATGGTGCTGGAGTGCGAGCCGGACGGAATTATTCTGGATATAGTCATGCCGGAAGTCGGCGGAATTGAGGCGCTGCAGGTCATTCGCGAAATCAGCCCGCTGGTACCGATTGTAATGCTGTCCAGCGCGGGTACGCCGAAAAAGCTTATGCAGACGCTGAAAATGGGCGCAATAGATTTTATACAGAAGCCGTACACGAAAGAGCAAATTTCCCGCGCAGTCGGAACGATTCGCAGGACGCGCGAGAAGAATTTGAAAAAGGCGGCGGCAGCTGAATAATCTGCGCGAACTTATTTAATCTGAACGGTTACAGCGCGTACTGGCGCGCTATGCAATGCGGAGCGGTGCTTAAGTGCGCCGCTTTTTTTTTCGATATGTATTACAAAAGACAACCGCCGATTCTCAAGGCAGGTCGGACGGATAAACTACAGGTGGTGAAAATCATGATAGTCAACAACCTTAATTCGATGGCGGGAGTTTATACTTCCAATTCTCTCGGCGCAACGCGCTACGCAAATCACGTCGGCAACGCGCGCAACGTTCAAAAACGCGATGAGCTTTCGCTTTCGAGTGAGGCACAGTCTTTCAGCGAAATTCTTAAGAAACTGCGTGCGGAATCTGACGTTCGGCAGGAAAAAATTACCGACCTCGAACAGAAAATTTCTGCCGGCACCTATCACGTTCCCGCTGGCGAAATTGCGATGAGTTTACTTATGACCCGTTTCTGAGGCAGCGTTATGTGGCAAGATTTAATTGATGTCCTTACGAAGCTCTGCAGCGCCTACGACGGGCTGATTAAGATTGGCGAGAAAAAACGCGCCGCCCTGGTCACGATTGATATGGACGGCTTGTCGAGAATCCTCGACGAAGAACAGATTGCCGCAGCCCGAATCCAGGCTCTGGAGAAAAGGCGCGGCTCTATTCTTAATGAGCTTTCTCATTCCGGCAAAGTCAAAGTCAAATTCGGCAGAGCGGAGGAATTTTACCGCAGCGCGCCCACGCCAGCTATCGAGAAGAAACTGAATGCCCTGCACCAGCTTTTGACTGTCAACGTCGAACAGGCGCTGGAACTGCGCGATAACAACCAGATCCTCGCGCAGAGCGCCCTGAACGCCGTCAATTTCCACCTGAACCGCATGACTAACGCCGCCGTCGACCCGACCTACGGCAACAACGGCACCAACAGCGTTACGCACCAGAAAAAATTGGATTTCAAAGCCTGAAGCGGCGGTGTGAACTATGGAAGAAGCGATAGCGATTCTGCGCGAACAAACGGTACTCTGCCGCCAACTGCTGAAACTTTTCGGTGAACTGTCCGAAGCTCTCAAAATCAACTCTCTGGCGATGAACGATACCACGAAGAAACTCCCGCCGATTATCGCGCAGCTGAATAAAAATTCCTCGCAGGCACAGGAATTTCTTACCGGCGTCAAGGCTGAGAATTTCGGAAAGTTCCTCGACACGCAGCCAGACAGCATTCAGCGTACCGTCGCAGTGAATCTCCTCAAGCAGAGCAAAAACCTTCAGACGCAGCTCCGGCGGCTGACTGAAGCTACAAATCGACTGACGGCAAATGGCAGCGCCTTTGTCGCATTTAGTATGAATGTGCTATCCAGCACGCGGGCGGATAACACTTACGGCGCGGAAGCTCAAACCGGCAGTCGCAGCGGGCGCCGCATTTTCGACGCCAACGTTTAAATCGAAAACTACTTCGCGGACGACTTCAGCCGCGCAGGGGGAAATAAAATGTCAACTTTCACTGGACTCAACACAATGGTTCGCGGCATTTACATAAATCAGGTGGCGCTGAATACGCTGGGACACAATATCGTAAACGCGGACACTGAGGGTTATTCCAAACAGGCGGTAACTCCCGTTGCAACGCCGCCGGAATATACCAGCGGTTTCGCGGTAGGTACCGGCGCCGTAGCCGCGTCAATCACCCGCGCCCGCGACGTTTACGCCGACGTTCAGTACCGCAACGAAAACGCGCGCAAGGGCTACTACGATACCACCGCCGTTAACTACGACAAGCTCGAAACCATTTTCAACGACTCCACCGACAGCGGCATCGAACACGCGCTGGAAGATTTTTACAAAGCCTGGCTGAATCTTTCAGTCAACGCCTCCGATTCCGGCAGCCGCACGACTATCGTTGAAAAGGGCAAGAATATGACCAACGTGCTGGTTTCCGCCAACGACCAGCTCCGCAACCAGATTGCCGACAAGTATTCCGATATTCAGACGCACGTCAAGGACATAAACGAGATTCTGGAAGATTTGGCGGAAATGAACCGGCAGATTACCATGCGCGAGGCTGACGGGCAGACCATGGCGAATGACCTGCGCGACCAGCGCGACCTTTTAGTCGACCGGCTGTCCAGCTACATCGACGTAGTTGTTCACCAGAATGACAACGGCGCCTACCAGATAAGCAGCAACGGCGTAGCCCTCGTCAGCGGCGTCGACCGGCTCCATTTGGAATTTTCGCGCGGTATTCCCAGCTCCGAATACGGCGTTGACTACAACGTTCTGGATTACACAATCACTGTCAGGGAAAGCAACGTTTCCTTCCTGCCGAGTAACGGCTCCCTTCGCGCAGAATTTGACGCTATCGACGAATGCAAGTCGTACATTGACAAAATCACGAACATTGCAACCTACATGCTCACCGCGCTCAATGACCAGCACAAAATGGGCTACGATATGACCGGCGAACTCGGCAGGAATTTCTACGGCATTACCGGCGAAATTTACGAGTACCACTACGACGAGACGAATGACTACGCTTACCTGTACGTTATCGACTCCGGCACCGGCGATTACCAGCGCGGTAAGGACGGAAATGAACTCAAGCTCACAGGTATCAAAATCCTTGAGAAAATGCAGGTCAACGCGGACTTCAGCGCGACCGGCGGCTACAAGCTCGTTGCGGCGGCGACTGCCTACGACGACGAGCAGGATTACACCGTCAATACCAGTTTGGACGAACACCTGATTGACTGGGGCGGGCGTACCGGCGACGGCACCAACGCGGTTTACATCAGCGAGCTGTTCAACATGAGCTACGACAACATCATTTCCGGCGGCAGGGCGAACGTCGCTGCAATTACCAAGTACACCCATTCGCAGAGCACGCTGACGGCGCTGGGCGGTATCAGCCTCAACGCCTACTACAAGGCGGAAATGAGCAAGCTCGGCGTTGACGCGGCGGCTGTTGACGTTATAATTGAGCAGCAGGATTTGGTTATGAATCAGATACAGAACTGGCGCGACTCTACCGCTGGCGTCGACTGGAACGAGGAACTTGCCAATATGATTAAGTACCAGCGCGGTTTCGGAGCGTGTTCCCGCTGCCTTAGCGCAATGGACGAATGTTTAGAGAAGCTGGTTAACAGTACCGGCGTCGTCGGGAGGTGATTGAAATGACGGTTCGTATGAGCAGTATTCAGTTCATGCATAACTACAAGGTTTCGCTGAACAAGACCTACCAGCAGCAGCAGAAACTTTTTGAGCAGGCGGACGGCAATTCCATTCACAAGGGCAGTGACGACCCCGTTGCTTATTCGGCTCTGTTGCGCTACCGCTTTACCAACAACGAGAATGCCCAGTACACGCAGAACGTCGAGAACGCCATTTCCTGGATGAAAAATTCCGACAGCGTAGTTTCGCAGATGGCGGACAATCTGAAAACTTTCTCCGAAAAAACCGTGCAGGCGGCTAACAGCTACCTTTCGGAAACCGACGCCATTTCCATTTCCAAGGAAATGAACTCGATTATCGAAGAAGTCATGGCGAACTGCAACTACAAGCTGGGCGACCGCTACCTTTTCGCGGGGCAGAAGGATACCACGCAGCCTTTCATTATATCGAACGAATATTTCCAGCGCGGAATGGCTAAGACGCTCGACGCCAAGCAGGCGGCTTTCTTCAAAAATACTTCCGGCAACGTTGCCTCCGAGCTCTACCAGATGCTGACGCTGCAGGCGGACGACGGCAGTATTTACTACCTTGACAACCAGACCGGCTACATTTACGAAAAAGAATTTGTCGACGGCGGCTATGAAGACGCTATAACTGCTGGTTATAACTCGGTGAACGATGAAGTTGCCGAAGGCGGAACTGCCGGAGCGCATTACGCCGTTGGGCAGATGCCCGAAGGGTTCAAAATTTCCGACGCGTTCATGTCGACCGGCGTCATTCGCTGGGAAGTTGCCGAGGCGGACAGGAATGACAATCTTGTCTACGAGGAAGCCGGTACCGACAAGGACGGCAATGCGCTTTACAACGTCAAGGGCTTGAACGTCACGCTGAACGGCGAAACTGCCGCTTTGAACTTCGTGACGATTCGCCAGCGCATTGTCAACTACCAGGGCGATAACAAGCACATTTCCATGGTCAAGCTGAACGGCGCCACCGACAGAAACAGCGATATTGTCAACCTCACGGGGCAGGATATGTTCGGCTGTGACATTTTCGACGACGCAAGTTCCGGCAACGACCAGTCCGGCAGCGCGATGCTGAATAACATGCTGACGGTCTACGAGCAGGTTGCGGGCAACGAGGTACACTGGCTGACTTCCGACGGCGTAACGCTTTCGGACGTTGCGCACGCCACGCTTACCATTTCGCAGACAACGCAGGGCGCGCGTCTTCAGCTTTATACCAGCGTGCAGGATATGCTGGAAAATCAAAGGGCGGTTATCACCGAGGATATTACGCGCGTCAGCAGTACCGACATTGCGGAGCTGGCGACGAAACTCATGGAGCTCACGACGATTTATAATCTGGCGCTGTCACTCGGCGGGCGGGTTCTGCCGCAGTCCCTGCTGGATTATCTTTGATTGATTTTCTGGCAGGATTTTTGCGCTGGGAGGTGAAATGAAATGATGTTGCGGCTGAACATACGGCACCAGCTGCCGCAGACGGCGCAGAGGAGTACGCCCAACCGGCTTGAATCGGCGGCGGTAGTGCCTGCGCGACTGCACGGGAATTTCCAGCAGCCGACAACCAGCAGGGGCTTTACACAGCCTGTCACGGAAATTGGCAACTATCCCAGTCGGCGGGCGTGGGGTGCGCGCAACATGACTGATTTCACGCGCGAATACGGGCAGAAAGGCTTTGCTGATTTGCAGGAGGCAACGTCAAGGCATACGCAGGACGCGTGGCGGCGGGCTACCGGCGGCGGTAAACCAGGCGGGGATATTGCGCAGCAGATCTATCAGGAAATGTTCGCGAAGTATACCGCAGTGCCGGTTGCCGGTATCTCAACGATGGAAGGTCCCAGATTCTACGTGACGCCTTCGGAACTGGTTGGCGATTCGGAGCAGGGACACCTTACCACGGAAGTTGAAACGACGCCATTTCCGGCTTACAGCTACACGCCAGGCGGCGCGGAAACTTACATGGAGAACGAAGGCTTTATCCGGCGCTGGGTTACTATGGATAAATATGACATTTACGCCTGACAGTTTCGCGCAGGCATAAGAAATAATTTTGTGGAGGAGCGGCAATGAGAAAAGTGATTACCAGCAGGTTTGGTGAGCTTGACATAGAGGAGCAGCGCATTGTGCATTTCAAAGACGGCATTCCTGCCTTCGAGGACGAGCACGAATTTGTAATTCTGCCGTACGACGAGGACAGCCCGTACTACTTTATGCAGTCGCTCAGGACGCCGGATTTGGCGTTCCTCATGACGGTGCCGTTTTTGTTTTTTCCAGAGTACACATTTGAAGTCGACGACGCCACGCTGGAGGAACTCGAAATAAAATCTGACGACAAAGTTTCGTACTATTCGCTGGTGACGATTCCGAACTACAGCATAAGGTACATGACAGCGAATCTTCTGGCGCCGATAATTCTCAACAATACGAACATGCAGGCGAAGCAGCTTGTTTTGGAAAAAACTGACTACACGACGAAGGAAAGACTTTTTCCCGATAAGAGGAGGACAAAATAAATGCTCGTCTTGACGCGAAAACCGCGCCAGCAAATCATGATTGGCGACAACATAGTCGTGAACGTGGTTGAAGTTCAGGGAGAGAACGTGCGGATAGCAATAGATGCGCCCAGGGATGTAAAAATTTTTCGCGGGGAAATTTACCGCGCAATACAGGAAGAAAATCAGAAGGCGGCGGCGCAGCTGGGGGACGTAGACCTCCACGACGCCCTGCCCCTGAAATAAACGCCAATTAGAAACGGCGGCAAATCTTCGACAATGCAAACCGCAGATTTCGAGTGGCAAAGATTAAGGAGGATGAATAATATGGCAGGGAGGATACCAGAAGTCGCTTCGACATCAACCGGTTATGGAACCGGCAGCTCAACTTCGATGTCACAGCAGCAAACTCAGCAAACGCAACAGAATCAGCAGGCTCAACAAAGTCAGCAGACTCAACAAAATCAGCAGGTGCAACAGAATAAACAGTCGCAACAGAATAAGCAGTCGCAACAGAATCAGCAGGATGTGAGCGCTGTTTACACGTCGACGGCAACCGGCGCAAGTACGCAAAGTGCTACCGCAGAAAACATTGCGAATAGCGTCCAGAAGGCAATCCGCGACGACTACACCATGGACACGAAGGATCTGGACAATATTACGCAGGAACTCAACAAGCTCATGAGCAAGCTCAATCCAAACCTTCAGTTCGACTACCACCAGGAGGTAGGCGTCATGTCAATCCGCCTGCTCAACAAGGAAACCGGCGAGGTTATCAAGGAACTGCCGCCCGAAGACATGGTTAAAAACCAGCTCAAGAGAAAAATCTGGCTCGGCGCGGTTATCGGCACTTTCATTGATAAAATCGCATAAGTCGACACGCGGCTGAAATCGAAATAATCATACAGGGCGTCAAGTGGGAAACTCGCTTGGCGCCCATTTTACAAGGAGGGATCCGCAATGGGTTCAAACGGAATTTACGGCGTGTCGGGCTCTGGTCTTGACATTGAATCAATGGTCAAGGTCGGCATGATGGGCAAGCAGAACGAATACGACAAGATGCAGCAGAAGTTCACTGTCAACGAGTGGACTAAGGAAAAATACCTCGAAACCTACGGCACGCTCATGACGTTCAACAACTCGACGCTTTCGCAGTACAAAATGAGCAGCAACATGAACGCGCGCTCGGCGCACAGCAGCAATGAGCTGGCACTGTCCGCCGCCGCTAACGCCACTGCCGCCAATATGACGCACTACGTCGAAGTTCAGGGCTTAGCCTCCGCCGCCTACCTTATCGGCGCGCACGGCGACAACGGCGTTAAAACTCACAACGTCGGCAGCACTGAAAGCATTAAACTGGCGGACGCGCTTTTTGCCAGCGTAGCGGAAGGCAGCCAGGTAACTGACATTATAAACAACCGCGTTACCACCTACAGCAAAATTGTTGCGGACGGCAAGGAGTTCAACCCCAACGATATTGCGTTCCAGTTCTCCGTTGGCGACGGCGTGACCGGCATTACCAACAGCAACCCCGAAGTTGTTTCAGTCAGCGCGGCTATCGGCGCGGAAAAAGGCACGCATACCGTTACCGTCAACAAAGAAACCGCCAGCGTCTCGCTGAACAGCGTCGACCTTGCCAGAATTACCCACTACGACGATGTTGGCATTGCGAATGACAGCACCGAGAGCAATGAAGAGTTCGACGAGCAGATTAAAAATATCGCGTTCAAGTACAAGAGCACCGGCGCCGACGATTCGACCATAACTTTCGGCAACCTCAACTATATCACCGACCGCGACGATTTCGTTACCATGATGATTAATCAGTATCCCGACGAACTCCGCCGCATTATCCCGAACTTTGAGAACCTCGACGTTGCGGATATTAACAGGCTCTACCCCGACCTTTACGACCAGGTTTCGGATACGATCAACGCCGCCAGCACCTACACCACGCTCGCCAATGACGAAGAAACGCTGGCTGGCACCAACGCTATCAGTTTCACGCTCAGCGACGGATTCAACTCGGCGGAAATTACTTTCAACTACCTTGAGATTATGCAGGGTACGGCGACGATTTCTGAACTCAATCGCAGAATCAGCGCGGCGGGTCTGAATATCGAGTCCAGCTACGAAGTTGGCGGCGAGCTTACGCTCAGGAATACGCAGCCTGGCTCTGAAAATAAAATTTCAATCACCGTTGCGGCGAACGAGGAAAATAACCCCGTTGGTACGAATACCGCCGCCTTTTTGAACGCAATGGGGCTTACCAATTCCGTCACGCAGCAGCAGTACGGCAGTACCGGCGCTCCGGCTTATGCGGCGGGCGAAACTCTGACGGCTTCCGGCGCTGATGTTACAATGACTGTTGATGGCGTAACCGTTCCGATGGACGGCGATACCGCCACGGTTGACGGCGTAACCTACACGGCGCTGGGAACGGGCGAGGCTACCGTTGGCATTGACCACAAGGTTATTTCCGTTACCTACCAGCAGCTTCTGGACGGCTACACATTTAACGATCTGGCGGCGGCAGTAAACTCGCTCGGCACGAACGTCCGCGCAAGCTACGACTCGGTTCAGGACAGCTTTTCCTTCTACAACAGCGAGAGCGGCTCCAAAAACGGCGTGACTTTAACCATGGCGTCTAACACCGACGACGATAATATTGGCGACAGGACGGCGCAGTTTTTCACGAATCTCGGTCTGCAAAAATCTTCGCGCGGCGTTGTCAGTGAAGACTTCGACTCCACCTTCCACGCCGGCGAAACTAAAATGCTCATGGGCGATAACGCCAGCGTCAAAATCGACGGCGTGAGCTACGACGACCTTGACTCCAACAAAGCCACTGTCAACGGCGTCATTTACAATTTCAACCAGATTACCACCGAGCCCGTGACCGTTACAATCACGCAGGACGTGGATAAAATCGTCAGCTACGTCAAATCCTTCGTCGAAGATTACAACAAGCTGATTTCCGGCTTGCAGGATTTGTACCACGAAAAGTCCAACGATGGGTACCTGCCGCTCACTGACGCTCAGCGCGCCGAAATGAAGGACGAGCAAATCGAGAAGTGGGAGAAAAAGGCGAAGGAAGGCTTGCTTTACCACGACAGCACGATTGGCAGAATCATTGACAAAATGCGCGACGCCATTTCCCAGCGGGTTGAAGGCATTGACAGCAAGTACAACACGGTTTATTCCCTTGGAATTTCGAGCGCCGGTACCAGAGGGCAGCTCACTCTGGACGAAGAAAAACTTCGCACGGCGCTTGCTGACGACCCCAATGCGGTTTACAACATTTTCGCTAAGCTGGACAAAGACGACGACGCCAGCGGCAACGGCGTAGCGCAGCGCCTCGGCGACGTTTTAAGCAACGGTCTGAAGGCAATCAGAACGCGCGCCGGTTCCAGCAGCGACATTTCCGAAGACAGCGACCTGAATAATCTTCTGCGCGAACTCCAGGTAAAGATGAGCAACTTCAAGATTATGATGAACGCATACGAGGAAGCGCTCTACAAAAAATATGACGCCATGGAAAGTTCGCTGGCAGTTTTGGGCGCGCAGCTGAATTACGTTACCGGCGCGTTCAACAGTTGATTTTTTGCAAAGGAAATTGGTGATGATATGGTAAATGCGGCGGAGGCATACAGACGGCAGCAGATTTTGAATGCGCCGCCCGAACAGTTGACGCTCATGCTCTACAACGGCTGTCTGCGGTTTATCGACGATGGGACTGCCGCAGTAAAGGAAAAGCGGTTCGAGGACGCAAATACGTCACTGCAAAAGGCGCAGCGTATAATTTCGGAGTTCCGCATGACGCTCAACATGGACTACGAAATTTCACACCAACTGCTTCCGTTGTACAATTACATTTATGACAGGCTCGTTGAAGGCAACATGAAAAGCGACGTGGCAATTTTGGACGGCGCCCGCGAAATTGTTTTTGAACTGCGTGACGCATGGGTCGGCGCCATGAAAAAGGCTCGCGAAGAAAAACATCAAGGGGAGGGCGGACAAGGTTATGCATAACGAATCTGAAACTACGGCAGCGGCGCGGAAAATCTGGCTGACGTATCTTGCACTCACGCGGGAACTGCTCAAGTTTATCGACAAAAAAGACATCGACACATTTTTAACGCTCGTGCCGCAGCGGACGCAGCTCATTGAAAAAGACAAGGCGCTCCCTTCGCACGAGTATCGCCAGCTCGAAGAGTTCAAGGCTATCGCCGAGGAAATTAAGCCGCTCGACAGGGAAATTATGTACAAGGCGCGCGCCTGGCTTAATAAATCCCGTCGGCAAAATTCTGTCGTCCGCTCCTACGATTTGAGCAATTCGCTCCTCAATCGCAGCAGCGTTGCGTTTAATCGTACTTATTAGTTTTGAGTAGTATCTACTTTCTTTCGGCGCGAAAGAAAGTAGCAAAGAAAGCTGCCCGCTGAAATCGCTTCCGGCGATTTGCGCGGGCGGGCGCCCGTCCTTGGGCGCCCTCTTTTTTTATTTGGAGGGGATGTTTTTATTTGGAGGCGATATTTTTGGAAAAATTTTCAGCGCCGATAATCTCAGCAATGACGGCGTATTCGTCTGACGGCGCGCTGGCTTTTCATACGCCTGGACACAAGCAGGGGCTGGGTGCGCATTCACTGCTGAAAAATCTGATAACGCCCGAAGGCTTGCGGCAGGAAGTTTCGCTCATGGAAGAACTCGACGACCTGCACAGCCCGCATTCGTGCATTCGTGACGCCGAGACTTTAGCGGCTGAGCTCTGGCACGCGAACGACGCGCTGTTCATCGTCAACGGCACAACCTGCGCGATTCACTCAATGATTCTGGCGGCGCTCCAGCCCAATGACTTAGTTTTCGTCCCGCGCAACTCTCATCGCTCGGTAATTTCAGCGCTGATTTTATCCGGCGCCGTACCAGTTTTCCTGCCGGTAGAATTTTCGCCCGCGCTCAAAATCCCGCTGAACTTATCTGTCGAAACGCTCCGGCGCGCCATAAAAAAATTCCCGCAGGCTAAGGCGCTGATTTTAACTTCGCCGAATTATTACGGCGTGGCGGCGGATTTGCCCCAAATTTCAGCGCTGGTACACGCGGCGGGAATGTTACTGCTGGTCGACGAAGCGCACGGCGCGCATTTGCAGTTCAGCGAAAAACTGCCGGTCTCAGCAATGGACGCGGGCGCGGATTTGTCGGCGCAGTCCACGCACAAGCTTTTGGGCTCGCTCACGCAGACTTCAATGCTGCTGGTGAAAAACTTCGACGCGGCAAAAGTCCGGCGCGCCGCCAGCTTACTGCAGACAACCAGCCCGAATTATTTACTGCTCGCCTCGCTCGACGCCGCCCGCCTGCAGATGGCTCAGCTCGGCGCGGAAAAAATTTCAGCGGCGCTGGAACTCTCAAAGCACCTTCGCGCAGAAATAAATTCAACCGGCGCGCTGTCCACCTTCGACGCAGTGGAAAATTTCGCGCTGGACTTAACGAAAGTCACGGTGAACGTTGAACGGCTCGGCTTAACTGGAATGGCGGCTGAACAAATCCTGCGGCACGAACTCAAAATCCAGTGCGAACTTTCAGACCCAGCCAATCTGCTGTTCCTGCTGACCTACGCCGACACCAGCGCGACAGTTTCAAGGCTGGTCGACGCGCTGAAACTCTTAGACGCCCGCCCGCGGCTGCCCTGCACTTCAACAGGATTATCAGATTTGCCCGACGAAATTACACTTGCCGAAGCGTCACCGCGCGAAATATTCTTTGCACCGAGTAAAGCCGTGCCGCTGGCTCAAAGCGTCGGGGAAATCTGCGCAGAGGAAATTACTTTCTACCCGCCAGGCATTCCAGTCCTGAGCGCGGGCGAAAAAATTTCAGCGGCAGTTATCAGATACATTCTCGAACAGAAAAAGTTCGGCGGCAGGGTTATCGGCGCGGCGGACGTCGAACTCAACACGATTAAAATTTTGGAGTGATGCTTATATGGCTGAACAAGAAACGTTCAAGGCGCTGCTGTTCGACACGCGCTCGATTCAGCGCTACATTTATTCGGGCAACCGCCTCAGTACGAATATCGGCGCGTCGTATATCGTCGACCGCGTTTTCTACGACGTGCTGATTAAAGAAGTCCTGCGCGAAATGTTCAAGGCGGAATTTCCTGACGATACGACGTGGGAAAGCAAAAAGGATAAAGATACGCCGTGGGTAAGTATGAAAGAATGCTGCGTGGCGTATATCGGCGGCGGCAATGCGCTGGTGCTGATGAAAGCTGACGCTCCTGACCGGCGCACGGAAATTGTTCGCGAATTTACTCGGCGACTGCTGGTTGAACGCCCTGGCTTGAGGGTTGGCGCGGCGCAGGGCGATTTGACTTTGACGGACGGCAAGCTCGACCAAAAGAAAATCGATGACCTTTACCTTGAGCTGAAAAATGTCCAGAAAAATGTTTTCCCGACCGTCAGCGTGCCGTACACCGGCTTGACTTTGAGCTGTGAAATCAACGGCGAGGCGGCGAATTTCTGCGACACTGAAGGGATTGTTAAGCCGCGCGAAGGCGGCGAAATTCGTTTCTATTCGCAGGAGACCGCCGTCAAGGCTGACATTGCTAAAAAAGAAGCCAACGTTAAGTTACTTGACCGTTTCAAAGAGATTTTTGGAGTCAAGGGCATTGAACTTAAGATAAGCCATTACGAATTTCCGCTGGAAGTCGACAAGCTGGGGCAGAAGGAAGGCGAAAATTATTTTGCGATAGTTCATGTCGACGGCAACAACATGGGCTTGAAGTTCCGCGCCTGCAAAAGTCTGAATGAGCGCCGGAAACTTTCGCGTGAGATTCGGCGCAAGACTGAGGGCGCCTTCGCAGATTTGCTGGCTAAAATTATCCGGCTGAAGGAAAAAGGCGCGTTCAACAATTATTTGAAGCTGGAAAAAAATTTCCTGCCGATACGCCCGCTGATAATTGGCGGCGACGACGTAACGTTCCTGTGTCCTGCAAACATGGCGGTGCTGTTCACGAAATCGCTGATGGAATTTATGAGCGCTGAAACGCCAGAAAATACGCCGGAGCAGTTGACTGAAAAAATTTCGCGGCACATGGACTGCTGCGCTGGCATTGCGATTCTGCCGACGGCGTATCCGTTTTTCCGCGGCTACGAACTCGCCGAACAGCTTTGCGATTCAGCGAAAAAATCCATGCGCGCGCTCCTGCCGAAAGATTTGAATGACAAGGAAGATTTAACGGCTGAAGATATTCCCGACGGGTCTAGCTGGCTGGATTATGCGATACTTTACGGCGAACAGGCGCCGACGCTTGAGCAGATTCGCGAAACTGAGTATAAAGGCGCGCGCGGGAATTTGCATTTTGGACCGTACCGCGTCGCCAACGAAAATTCCAGGCACGCGAGCGAGCGCCGCTACAACATTGAAAATCTGCTTGACTGCACGACGCAGTTTAAGTCTGACAGAATCGCTAACAACAAGGCTAAGGAACTGCGCGGCGTTCTGCAGCACGGCAGGGAAGATGCGGCGAAATTTGTACAGCAGCTGGAATATCAGCAACAGTCGCTGCCGGAAATTGCGGACTGGAAAGATTTTCTGACGGACGAGCTGTGGAGCAGCGGTGACAAACCGCAGACGCCGTATGTCGACGCGATAGAGCTGATGGATTTTTACGTGCCGGAGGTGGCTGAAGAATGGCAGAAATTGCAGTGACGATTAAGGTTGAGACGCCGATTCATCTCGGCTCTGGTCAGGCGGACGTGACTATCGACGCCGAGATTATTCATGACGCGCTGGGTTTTCCGTACTTCCCAGCCAAAAGGTTCAAGGGCTTGCTCTACGAAAGCGCGGTTGAGATTTTTGAAATGTTCGAGCTCGCCGGTATCAGCACTGAAAATCTGGCGCCGCCCGAAGAAATTTTCCACCGCGAATCTGACGACGCGGGCAAAGTTTCCAGCGTCCAGTTGATTGTTCACGATTTTTACTTCAAGGATTACGAGAAACTTCGCGCAGAATGGAGCTATCTGCAGTCGAAGTTCAAGGAATTTTTCGAGCCGACGGATATTCTGAACGCCTACACTTCGATTCGCTACCAGACTGAACTCGAAAATGGCGTAGCTTTAGACCAATTACTTCACAATATGCGCGTTTTAAATTCCGGCGTTGAATTTTCCGGCACGCTGACTCTGCTCAACGGCGACGCCAGAGTTTTGAACACGCTCGCGCTGGCGATTAAAAATATTTCCGCCGCCGGTACGAAACGCAACCGCGGATTCGGACGCATAAACTGCAACGCGACGGGGTTGCCGAACGTTGAAAAATTTCTGGCTAAGGAAGCGCGGTAATGCAAAGCATAAAATTTTCCGTGAGAACGCTGTCGCCGGTGGTTATGTCTTCCGGCAGCAACACGACGATAATGACCGGCACGCACTCGGCGTTCAGCGGCTCGATAATTCGCGGGGTACTGGCGGCGCGCTATGTCGAAGCGCAAAAGCTCAGCGACGCCTTCCGCGATGAAACTTTCCGCGAGATTTTCTACGGCAGCTTGAACTTCCTGCCGGCTAATCCCGAAATTTCCGGCGCGCGTTCAATCGTTCTGCCGCTCTCTCTGCAAAAGGCTAAAGCCGGTACCAGCAACGAAAATGAAATTCAGGACCTGCTGATTGAAGAAAAACCTGGGCGCGGCTACAAATCCCTGCGCGGATACGGTACGGTTGCCGGCGGCGAAATTCAGACCGCCAGCGTCGGCAAAAATATTTTCATGCACATGAGCCGCAGCGGCGAGGCTGAACGGATTGCCGGTAAAAGTATCGAGGGGCAGATTTATAACTACGAAGCGCTTGACGCAGGGCAGATTTTTCAGGGCGAAATTATTGGCGACGCCGAAACGCTCAAGAAACTTCGCGCAGGATTGAAACTGGACGGCAATACGCTGACGGCTTACGTCGGGCGGTCGAGGTTCACGCAGTACGGGAAGTGCCGGTTCACCTTCGATAAGCCGAAAGAAATTCTCGCGCAGGATTTTGCTGAAAAAATTTACCTGCGGCTGGAAACTCCGCTGATACCGGCGGCTGACACATTCCTAAGCGCGGAACAAATTCTGCAGGCGGAAGTTGTCGAAGTGCTGGCTGGAAAATTCAAGCTGGGCAAAATTTTCAGCGCGGAAGTTGAAGTTGAAAATTTCGTAGTGCCGTGGGGTATGAAGCGACCGCGCGTCAAGGCGCTGGCTGCCGGTACAGTTTTCGAGCTCAGCGCGAAGGAAAAGCTCACTGCCGCCGATAAAAAAATTCTCAGCGATAAACTCTACAGCGGCGTCGGCATCCGCACCGAGGAAGGTTTTGGACAGCTCCGGCTTTGGGACTCAAAAAGTTTCACGCTCGTCAAAGCCGCCGCCGGTGAAGTTTCTGACCGCGAAAAATTTTCTGACGAAACTAAAAAGCTGGCGAAAAAAATCCTGCGCGAAAGGCTCCTTGCGCAGATTAGAATCTATGCGATTGAAGACGCGCAGAAACTGGAACTGCCGAGCGGGAACCTGACGCATTTCTTTTCGCGGCTGGACGCAATGCTTTCAAACTCCAAGACGCGCGAAATTTTTCAGCAGCAGGTTAAGGACGGCGCGAAGGACGGCAGTCTATTCAGCGACCATTTGAAAAATCTGCGCCTGACAAACGGGCAGTCGCTTTACGACGCGCTCACGGGGCAGGCGAAACTGCCTTACGAAAACAAAGATTTGAATTTGGGCGGCGAGCTGCAGAATTTGTTCGGCGATTTGCGCAAAGAGTTCGACGTTGAATTTTACTTCGAGTACCTGCGCAGTTACTTGCGGTTCGCGCGCAAGCAGGCGGCTAAGAAAGGCGGCGATGACGAATGAAAAAATCTGCGCTCATTGGAAAAATTTTAATCACGGGCGAACTGAAACTGAAGTCCCCGCTGCTGATTGGCGACGGCGCTGGCGAAACCTCCGACAATTTCCGCGATATTCACGTTTTGCAGAATCAGGACGGCGTGCCGTTCATTCCTGGAACTTCGATTTGCGGCGTCCTGCGCGACTACGCGAAGAGTGTCGGACTTGACATGTTTGAAGAAATTTTCGGCGACGAGAATAAATTTCAGAGCGCAATTCAGTTCGACGATATTGAACTGAGCGGGAAAATCGTTGCGCGCGACGGCGTGCGAATTGACGGCGTGACCGGCACCGGCGAAAAGGGCGGCAAGTACGATTACGAGGCTGTTGACCGCGGCGCTAAGGGCGACATTCGCATTCTCGTCAACCTGCGTGGCGTCCACCGTGACGGCGAAAATCCCGACGATAAAAACTACACGCTCGAAAAAGTCACTGGCGCCGTTAAAAAAATTCTGGGCAGGCTCCAAAGCAGGATTCAGCTCGGCGCGCTCACGTCCAAAGGCTTCGGCTTAGCCGCTGTGGAAAATCTCAACGCCGACTTCTACGATTTCCGCAAAAAGGCTGACGTTATCGCCTGGCTTACCGATAAGCCCGCGTCGAAGAAAATTCAGCCAGCGGTTGAAAATCTAAACGCGGAGGCGGATTTCGTCGTTGACGCGAAATTTGCGCTAAACTCCTCGTTCATCATTCGCGACTACGACACCAGCGAAAAATCTGGCGATTCGCCGATTAACGCCGTCAGCCTGAAGAGCGGCACGGATTTTGTAATTCCAGGCACGAGCCTCAAGGGGATTTTCCGGCATCGCGCCGAGTACATTCTGAGCAAATTCAACGTGGCGGCTGACGCGCTGAATGAGCTTATGGGCATTTCTGAGGGCGAGACGAAGGTTAAAAGCCGGTTTATCGTGGCGGAAAGTTACGTCAAGCCCGAAAATGTCGCTGCCGTGGCGCATACGCGCAACAAGATTGACAGGTTCACCGGCGGCACGCTGCAGGGAACGCTGTTCACCACTAAACCGGCGTGGAAGAAAATTCCGACGCGACGATTAATATTCACTTTGAAATTCGCGCGGCAAAAGATTTCGAGGCTGGCTTAGCGCTCTTCCTGCTGCGCGATATGTGGCTGGGGCACGTGGCGATTGGCGGCGAAAAATCCATTGGGCGCGGCACTGTCAGCGGGCTTTCCGCCAGCATAAATTTCAAGGGCAAAACTTACGCGCTCGACAAAGACGGCAAGGTTACTGCGGGCGACGCTGCGGAACTTTCGAAGCTTGCGGCGGCGGTTAAAGATTGGAGGGACGGCAAATGAGCGGCTTGAGTTTGGCGAGAAAAGTCGGACTGACACTTCGAACCGGCAAAAGTATTTCCGAGCCGATTGAATGCGCGCCAGTTGACGCTGAAAAAATCCTGCGCGAAAAATTCGGCAATGCCAGCGGTATTTTCGTGGCGTGGCAGATTCAGAATATCGTCTGGGGCAAATTCGACGGCGGAAAAATTTCCTCGCGCAGTGAACTTACGCCGGAATACTTGCTGGAATGCAGGGCGTTCAACGCGGACGCCGAGATTCATCTGAAGCGCGTCGGCAAAACTTTACGCGGCAGATTTATACAGGACGGCACCGGCGCTGATAATTTTTACGTTGACAGTTTCGCGCGGCTCTGGGGCGAAAATTCCGGCGCGGCTGAAGGCTACATTAAACTCCTCGACCGCCAGCGCAAACTTTACATGGAAATTCCCTGCGCTGAAACAAATTCCAGCTGGTACGGCTTGCTGACGCGCAACTACATTGGCGGCGACGTTAAGACGGGGCTTTCCGGCTACGTCGACTACCGCTTTGTTTCTATCGAACCGGCGAAAGTGGGTGTTAAAAATGGATAAAACTGCAACCGCGCCGTACAATTTCGTTTCGCTGCCGGATAAACCGCTGCCCTCAGAAATTGCAAGTGTCGACGCCTTCAAGGCGCACCTCGAATCGCGCGGGAAAATCAGCGGCGAAATTCAGCTTGAGCTCGAAACTCTGACTCCGCTTTTTATTGGCAGGAACTTCGACGATGAAACGGTGACTTTTGCGCCGACCGGCACGCCGATTATCCCAGGCAGCACTTTGCGCGGCATGTTCAAAAATATTTTCAAAATCGTGACGTGCGGGACTTTTCGCGGCAGGACTGAATCCCAGCGCAAGGGCGAGGACTTCAACGACGAGCACGTTTATTTCCGCTGCCTTATGGGCGTAAAATCCATTCCGTGGACGAAGGATTTGAACAAGCTCTATAACAGCCGCATGACTTCCAGCTACGTCGGCAAGGATAAAAAAATTCACCAAGGCAAAAAGGCGCAGCCTGGCTTTCTGATTCGCACCACTGACAACAAATATTTTATCGCTCCTTCAACCGTTGGCGACAATAAACGCGACCGTATTTCTATTTTCGACCGCAAATTTAAAAATCTTGATAAAAGCTGTGTGGTTTGGGACGGCGACGAGGCGTACATTTTCACCGGCAAGGGCGGTAAAAAGAAATTCGTGCGCTTAACGAAACTCAGCTATGTTGACTGGAGCCGTGACCACTGGATTGAACTGCCGGACGACGTTCGCGAATCTTATGAGCATGACCGCAATCGGCGCGGCGTTAACCTATTCACTGACGATGGCATTTTGAACCAAAATCTGCCAGCTGACGTTAAGTCGCTGATACCCTGTCATTTTCTGGTTGAAGGCGGCGTCGTTACGGCGTTCGGGCACGGGCAGTGCTTCCGCATTCCCTACAAAAATGCGATTGGCGATATTGTTCCGGCGGCGCTCAAAAGTACAGACGTTGTAGATTTTGCTGACGCGGTTTTTGGGCGCGAAAAATTCTGGGCTAGCCGCGTTGCCTTTGAAGACGCTGTACCTGTTGGCGAAATTAGAACGCTGGGAGAAACTACGCAGATTCTCGCTCAGCCAAATCCGACTTCGTTCCAGCTGTACCTCAAGCAAAATCCAAATCCGCCGCTTATCAACTGGGACAGCAGGGGCGCGCAGATTCGCGGCTACAAAATGTACTGGCACAATGCGTCCGACGGCTGGAAGAAAAATTCCGGCGGCGATAACGAAAACATGATTAAAAAATTGAATCCTCTGGCTAAGGGTGCGAAGTTCAAAGCTAAAATCCGCTTTAAAAATCTCAGCGCGGCTGAACTCGGCGCGCTCATGATGATTTTTGATCTGAACGGCAATGGCAAATCTGCCGCCTACAAGATTGGGCAGGGCAAGCCGCTCGGTTTTGGCAGCGTCAAGATTACGCCGAAACTTTTCGTGGAGAGCGACGGCGCCTATGCTGAACTTTTCGACGACAGCGGATGGGTTAATCCCTATCGCGCAGAATCTCCCGATAAATATCTCAAAGCCTTCAGAAAACATGTCGACGCCCGCCGAATGATTGCGGTCTGGAATAAAGTTATGCGTGAACTCAACGCGATTCTTGACTGGGATAAAAAACCGGCGCCCCAAAAAATAAAATCTATGAGCGGCGACGTAAGTAGCGGCAATGTTGACGAAAGATTTAAGCAGCGCGAAATTCTGCCGTCGATTCTGGACGTGGTAAAATGACGGGCGCGGCGGTATACAAATTGCGGGCGGAAAATTCTGCGCGACTGCCGATGATAAACGGGCGGCTCATGCACGCGGCGTTCTTCAAAATCCTGCACGAAGTTTCGCCGGAGCTTGAACAGTTCGTCCACGACCAGCTGAACCTGAAGCCGTTCACGGTGTCATTCCTCGACCCGATAGCGGAACTGCCGAGCGAGGCTGGGCGCTGGGAAGTACGACGCGGAGACCAGTTCTACTGGCGGGTAACCGGCTTGAATGAAGAAATTTTAAACGCGGCGTTCAGCGTACCAGTGGGCTACGAACTGCAGGCGGGCGCGCTGATTCTGAGCGTGGAAGATGTCGACGCGCGGATAGTGGATTTAATTTCGGACGTGCGGGAAATGTCGGCGGCGGCGGAACTTGAACTGAAATTCGTGACGCCGGTGAGCTTTCGCATAGACGAATTTGACGCGCCGTACCCTCGCGCAGAGCTGATATTCAGTTCGCTGGCGGATAAGTGGATACAGGCGCAGATGCCGGCGGCGGTCGACAGGAAACTGATACGCGAGCTGGCGGCGCAGGTGCGGCTGACTGAATGGCAGGGGCGCAGTAAAAAATTTTACCTTTCGCACGACAGAGGCGCGCTTGGATTCTGGGGGAACTTCCGCTACAGCCTTAGCGCGCTGGATTCTGACCTTAGGAAAGTTTTTATGCTGCTGGCGAAGTTCGCGGAATACGCTGGCGTTGGCAGGCTCTGCGGGCAGGGATTTGGTCAGACGCGGGTGAAGTTCAGCTGATTTTTTAGGGGGTGCTCGATTCTGGGCATCCCCGTTAAATTTTTTGCTTGCAATTTTTCGCAGAATGTGGTATAAGATGTTCACAGTAATTTTTGTGCCGTTCTGAAATCCAGCTGATAATTTTTTGGAGATTTGCGAGGCTCTGGGGAGATTTTCGGAATCATTTTCCAAAACGCGCTTTTCGACCGCGTAGTTATTGGGTCTACAGAGTCCGCTCCTGTACAGGAACTCATACCGTTTACGGTTTTGAAACCTTGATGTCGTCACCATATTCCAGGTCCATCTTCGCCCCTGTACAGGAACTCATACCGTTTACGGTTTCTGAGCAATAAAAAAAATCCCGCCGAACTGAATCGGTGGGACATTTTAGTTTGGGCGGCTCAAATTTTCTCAAGCTTGCCGAGGTAATTCTCAATCATATCCTGCAGCTCGGCAATTTCTGCAGAGCCGTTGGCGTGGTCGATTTCGTTGCGCTTGCGGCGGATTTCGTAGAAGTCGTGAAGGAACTCCAGCGCGAGCTGCCGGTCGTCCAGTTTCGACTGCGCAACTTTGTTATTCAGCATATCGACATAAATTTTCTGGCGGTTGAACCACTTGCGCTCAGGCGCGTCAGAATCGTCAGGAAGCGGCTCCACTTCCTCGCGGGGTATTTGGGCTTTGTCGACGCCCAGCGCCGCCATAAACGCCTCGTTGGGCAGTTTGCTGAGCAGATGAATAATCCTGTCGTAGCTGAGCGACAGCATGAACTCGAAGAAATTTTTATTGTACGACGGATTTTTCGCGCGGTCTTCGTGAAGCGCCTGAAGAACCCTGTCGAAGTGCGGGAACTTTTCCCTGAACCTGATAACCTTGAGTTTGCGATTACAGACGGCGATGAAGTCGGAGTACCCGTCCTCGAACTCGCGAAGGAACTCTTTCAGCTCGCCGCAGTAATTCTTGCTGGAAACCCTGTAATTGCTGCTGGCGGTGAACAGCTCAAGCTCCGCGCGAATATTTGTGCAGAAAACCCTGATGTCGGTCGGGCTCGGCGCGTCTTTAACCGGCTCCGGCAGTCTGGTATTGGTGTAGGAAATTACAAAGTGCTGCTGCCAGCTGCGCCAGTCTCTGTTCGCCTCGGCTAAATCCTGCACGTCGGAATTTCCAGGCATGAAAATCTGGCGGCTGACAATTTCTTCCGGCAGCCACTCGATACAAAGCGTAATCGCCTGCTGCCATAATTCCTTGCGCATGCACCAGCGAATAATTTCAAAGCGCGTCGCGACGCCGTGAATCAAATTGCCGTATTCCGCCTCAACCGTGTCGAGAATCTTAGCGAAAAGCCTGCTCTTTAAATCCTTGCTGCCGGTCGCGCGGAACTTCTGAATTTCTTCGCCGAGCTTTTTCAAATCGCCCTCAATCGTGCCCGTGCGGCAGATTTTAATCGCGTCGGAAAAATTTTTCATGGCTTTCAGCAAATCGCTGGCGGCGGCGGAGGGGTTTTCAGCAAAATATTCCTGCAAAGCATTGACGCTGCCGAATTTTACAAACTCATCGGCGCCGGTTATCAGCAGCGACACGCGCTGAATTTCGTTCGCGCGGTACACGATTTTCTTGCCAGGGTCGGAATACAGAATCATGCCGGTCTCAATCCCGCGGTAGCTCAGCAGCTGGATAATCGAGAGCATGAGCATGGAAGTATGGCGGAAGCCGCCGGTCATGTCGGCGTGAACTTTGATTTTGCAGTCAGGAAAATTTCTGGCGTAGGCGGTGATCGTGTCGGCAATGTCGGCTATCTGCAGGATATTTTCTTCGAGCGAATCGCCGGCGTCGGCGTAGTCAATCTCGCTGAATCTGCCGTCGAAGTGCGGGAACTCCTTAATCAGCCGCGTTTTCAGAAATTCCAGATGCGTAAGGGCGGGCTCTTCGTCTGGCGGCGGAACTTCTACCGGCGGCGGTTCAACAGGCTTGGAAAATCCAAAAGTTTTTGCGAACCAGCGCTTAATTTTTCCAAAGCGGCTTAGCTCAACCGGCGCAGGTGCGGGAGGCGGCGGTTTTTCCAGCTTAGGAATTTTGCCGTTTTTGACTGCGCTGGTCACGATTAAAAATATTTGCGCCAGAGAATCTTTGCCGAGCCCGCGTTCAACGTGGACGATGGCTGATTCGTTCGTCTGAACTGCGGTGTAGGGCGCGCCGTGAATCCTGTAGGTTATCGGCGATTTAAGGGAGTAGGGACTGACGGTGCTGACGAATGCCAGCATGATATTTCTTTCCAACAAATTCACCTCCGCCGCTATTATAACATTTACGCAGAATAAAAAAAAAACCGCTACGCTTTAATTCACGCAGCGGCTAAAAGTTTTGCCGGTATTTTTTTGTCACTTTGCATTTGGCTCCATCACTCCTTTCAAGTTCGACGCAAGTCAGTATATCCACGGCGGTCGGCGAGACGGGAACGGAAACGGCGCTATTACCATTTGCATTATTTTTTCACCACCTTTCGTACACTGGAACGGTTACATCTCAAACGGCAGGGCGTAAGGGTACGGGTCGGGGTCGGGGTACGGTATCATCATCATTGTCGCCTCCTTTCAAAAAGCTGCCGGTCATTAGTCGTCAAGAAGTATGTCTATCAGCAGATGTGCTACTTCAGCCCACATTATTATCGCCTCCCTTCAAAAAGCCGCTGCCTCTTTACGAAATTATTCTGACGCGAGAACCATTGAACCGCCTACGACGAAGCCCGCTACAAACCACTGCATTGAACTCACCTCCATTTAAAAACATCTGAACACTCGGCGGTACAAATTTTCACCTCCTCTCACTGCTCAAGCGCTATTAGCGGCGGCGGAATACGCGAACTGCTGCGGCGGCGCCTGCGACGAACATCTTAGCTGCTGGCGGTACTGCTACTGGTAACATTTTAAATTCCTCCTGTTCAATCTGCCCTATTCTCTTTCAGCTCCTTCTGTCTTACTGCTTGCCTCCCTTCCTGACCTTGTGTGCGTATTATACGACGAAAAAAACAGAGCGCGTTGCAAAAATCCTGCGAAGTACGCTCTGTTCAAAATTTTTCAGTAGCGCCGGAATCTGACGAATCGGAACACCGAGACTTTTCTCGTGGAACCGTCCGGCTGTGGAATTTCTGACGATACGCGTTCGCTCGTCGCCGCCAGCACGGGGATATTTTTTTCTTTCAGCGCGGAAACCAACGCGAAGGTATAATTGAACTCGCCCTGGCACAGTACCGCCGCCGGCTCCAGGTTCAAGATTTCGCGCAGATTTTTTTCCGCCAGTTCTGCTACTTCAAGTTCGCTTGCTGCAGGCGGTATTTCCGGAAAGGGCAGGTCTGAAATTTCGCCGAGAATTTCTGCTGCAGCCCGCTGCTCCGCGCTCCAGTTAGCCGCCGCGTGGTTCGTGTGGTTCACAAAAATTTTACCCATTGCTGTCGCCTGTTCGCAAGATATTTTCCGCCGCCTCAATTTCTTCTATACCTTCATCAATGAACTCTCCAAGCTTTTGGGCTGTCCTGAACTCGCCCTTTAATTCGGCGTGAGCGTGGTTGCTGTCGTTGCGCTCAATCTTCAGCCGGTAGTACCTTTCCATTATGCGCATAAAATTTTCCATGGGGATTGTGACGGTGAAAATCCCTTCGCAAATCATCGCGTAAATCCTGACCGCGTTAGGATATTTTTCGGCGACGTCTCTGGCGAATTTCAGTTCGGGGAAATAATCGTTAATTTCCTCGTTGGGCATTTCGGAAATGAATTCGACTATGCGATTAGCGCGAATGTACGCCTTGGGCAAATCTTGCAGTTCCGGCATAAGCTTATCGATAATCGCGCGGATTGGCTCAAGCGCTGACGAAGAAAGCTCAAGCAGGGGCGCAGGATTTTTCCTGAGTGCGATGATAAGTTCAAGCTGACTGCGAAGGAGCGGTTCGTCTGTGCAGGAAACATTCAGCGGCTCCAGCTTCGCACTGAGATTCGCCAGCCATTCGTCGTAGCTGAATTTTTTGTTACGGAAAGCCTTTTTCAGTTCGCCGCAGAAATGATTGAGTCCTTTGTCGAGGCTGCTGCGGTCTATCCGCGATTTGTACTCGTTCAAAAGATAAAACCAGCGCTCACGGTGCATTTTGTCATTCTTGACGGCTTCGTCAAGCTCTTTCGATTTCTCTGGCGCCTGCGTTAAAAATCCATTCTTACCGAGGTATTCGGGAATGCGTTCGACGTAGAGCGTGAGTGCCTGCTGAATGTAATCGTTTTGAACGCACCAGCGGATAATGCTCAAATCGTTGCGCCTGCGCTCAGGAATGATTAATTTATAATCCTCGCGAATGCGGTCAATCAGCCGAGCCATAAGCAAATCCTGCGGGTCGTTTGAATCTGGCTTGAAGTCGCGAACGGCGTCGTGGAGCTTAACGATAGCGGTTTTTAACTGTCCGTAGTGGCAGAGCTTAATTTCGTCGGCGAAATTTCTCATGGCGTCGATTAATCTTTTCAGGGCGGTCGAAAGATTTTTGCCTTTGTAGTATTCATCGAGCGCCTTAACGCTTCCAAAGCTGACAAATTCTTCGACGCCGGCAATGAGCTGGAACAGCTCGTAAATGTCCTTGACTTCCTCGACGTTGCAGATTCCGTTTTTGGTGTCGTAATTGGTATAAATGAGCCTGTCAATTTCTTTTATGCCGCTGTATTCGAGGAGGCGGGTAACGTCCAGAATCATCATGTTGATATGGCGCATGCCGCCTGTAAGGTCGACGTGCAGGGTAACTTCCTCGCCGCAACCCTGCGCGAAACGTTGAATACGCCCAGCCATTTCGGCGACGCTTTTAAGGTTGTAGGCGCTGCTGCTTTTTTTTCTTCGTAGGGATAAACGTCAATGCATTTGTCGACGTTGAGCTGAAATTCGTTGCTGAGGCGCTCTTTGAAGTATTCAAGGTGCGTTCGGGGCTTGCCGTCTTCGACGAGATATTTTTTGCCGCTTCTGTCGATTATATCCCCGCGGACTTTCTCGGACGCGAAAATAAAAATCTTGTCGAGGGTAATGCCTTTATCGCGAATGTAGCGGACGGCAGATTCGTTGGTGACGTGGATTTTTGCGCCTTCGGCAGTTTCGTAAAAACTTTCATTGATGGAGACTTTCCCGTCTTTAACGCCGGTCTTGATGTCGCTCAAAAAAATCAGCAGGATATGTTTCATGGTACGACCTCCTTTGCCAATAATTTCTGTCACGGCGCGGATTTTTCCTGCAGAAATTTTGCTTGCATTTCGACAGAATTTGTGATAGGATACGCCTGCGCAGTAACTCATACCGCTTGCGGTTTCCGAGCAAATAAAAAGTCCCACCGAGTTAGTACCCGATGGGATTTTTTAGTTATTGAGATTCAATCAGCGTAGAGTTGGCGGACTTCGCGCAGGCGCTGAATGATTTTTTGACGCAGTGGCTCTGGCGCGGTCACTGTGACGGCGGCGCCCAGCGACAGGATTTTTTCCAGCAGTTCCTCTTCCTCGAAGTCGTAATATTTCACGGTCATGAAATAGGTATCGGTGTCTTTCTGGTAGCGGGAAGTTTTATCGCAGGAGCCGAACAGCGCGAAACATCGCTCAACGGCATTTAACCTGTTACGCAGCCGCAGTGAAAGTTCAACGGTATGCTTGCGGTAAAAATCACGGAGCCGGTCGCTTAAATCCGGCGGGATTGATTCTTCGGCAAGGCGAGCCGCGTCCAGCGCACTGGCTGGGAATTTTTCAGCAGCGCGCAGAGCTTCATTCCAGACGATTAAAAAAAATTCGCCGGAGGAAAAATCGTATTCCAGAGCGCAGGGAATTATGGCGGCGTCCTGCAGAAGGATTTTCCGGCGCTGGCGCAGAGCCTCGACGATTAGCGCGAGTGTTCGCTGATTCAGGGGCAGCTTTTCGGAATTTACAAAGCGCAATTTTTTCCACGCGTTCAAATCGTAGAGCGGCGGGATTTCAGCCAGACGTTCGAGGAGTTTTGTACGCAGTTCTGCCGGCAGCAGGAAGGCGGCGTCGGCGTCCAGCAGCATTGTTTTCAGCCACGCTAATTCCGTGTCGCTAATGAGCGGCGGCACTGGCGCTTCAAGTCGGAGTTTAGCGAAATTCTCCGGCGGCGGGAACTGGAACACGGCGTCGATTATTTCCTTTTCGCGGGAAGTTTCGGGCGCCTCGTTGTAGTGGAATTTTGGCAGCGAAACGATTCGGCGATAGATGTCCCTGCGCGAAAGACGGGCGCCTGAGTGAATTTCGTTGACCAGCGTGCAGATTAGGCGAAAAAGCGGATTTTGCGTGGCGTCAAACAGGCTCGTCATAATTTTTCAGCGCCTCCTCCACGTCATTATTGATTCGTTCACGGAGCTTACTGTGCAGAATTTCCGCCCACGGCTGGAATTTCCACAGCTCAGGGTAATACTGCAGCGGGTCGACGACGAAAATTTTGCAAACGAAAAAGCCCACGCCTTCTTCAGCGATTTCGTAGTTCAAATGCTCGCGCAGGATTTTTTCGCGAAGAGCCCGTTCCTGCGAATTGCTGAACGTCACGCGCAGCCGAATTTCGCGCAGCTTTTTTCTGCCAGAAACGAAAGGCTCGGCGGGCTCGTTCAAAACTTTCAGCTTCAGAATTTTATCGACGCGCAGTTTGAGCGGCTCACCGCCAGTCGTACCGGCGAGGTACTGGCGATTGTAAATGTAGTCAGTTTCGACGGCGGCGGGGCTGAACCTGACCGGCGAGCTGCCTTCGCGTTCGACGCAGATTTTTTTCCCGTCATTAATCGCCTGAATCGCCTGGAATAAAATTTCGTCGTCGAGAATACGCGCGAGATTGTTATTTTTCAAGCGGAAAATTTCTTCGGCAGCGTCGGCGCGGTAAATTTCCTTCAGGCTTTCGCGCAGAAAATACCCGGGCACTTCCAGCAACGCGCAGTTACGGTAAAATTTAACGGCATTTATGAGCGCGGCAGATTCCTCCGCCGACAGCGAACCCAGTGGATTTTGCAGCAGCTCGAAGAAAAATTTCTGCCCCTGCGCCGTCCGCCGCACCAGTCCCGCGTCGATAAGCTCCTCCAGCCGATTCCGAAAATATGATTCGCTCTTCAAAATATCCGACGCATATTCAATTCCGTCCAGCGCCATCAAAATTTCCTGAAACTGCATTGGTTTTTTCTCGCGGTTGAGCCGCTGCAAAATCAGAATGAAGTACAGGCAGTGCTCTGGCAGCAGCGATTTCAGCAGGAACGACGCATGCAGATAATTATTTGAACCGCGCTCCAGATTATCGGTGAAGGTGAAGTACGCGTTCCTTGCGTGCAGCGTGACCTGAAGATTTTCCTCTGGGATAAAAAACCTGAGCTGGCGCAGAAAATCGTCGTAAGTCCGTGGCGTAATTGAGTACTGCGCGAAAAGGTTTCGGCTGTAGCAGCCGTGCGCGACAAGCTTTAAAAATTTCCGCAGATTTTCATGGGAGCGATTGAATTTGTTTGCAAATTTGGTAGAAGATTTGTCCATCAGATTTGAGGTTCGACGCCGTTTTTACTGAAGACGCCGAGAATTTCGGTGAGCCTGGTTTTGGCGGGATTGTAGTCAATGGTGGTTTCGCCGTCGTGGGCGTGAATGTGGACGTAGAGTACGCCCGCAAGTCCGAGCAGAGTTTTTTCGACAGTCTTCGCGCTGTCAGCGGTGTAGCCATCGGCGGTGAACTGCAGACGCGTAGCGCCGGAATTTTCGCCGCAGCCGCATTCTTTGCACATAAAATCACCTCCAGTCGCGCAGATTTTACAGCGATGTAAAAATTTCAGCAACCCCTGCGCAGGGATATTTACAAATTCAGCTGGCGGGTGATAAAATACAGGTTGCAAAATTGACAGTGGAGGTTTGCCGATGAAAAAAATTTCGAGGCGCAATTTTGTAAAGCTGACAGGGCTGGCGGTTACGGGGCTGGCTTTTGGCAGCGCCTGCGGCATGTCGGCTCAGGCAGATAATTCAAGGAGTGATACGAATATGAGTGGAAAAGTTACAGCTGGCACGGGCGGAGAAAAATACATTCCCTACAGCGAACGCACCGGCGCTGAATCCGTCGTTTACTTCACGCGCGATTTGTCGGCGGCTGGTCTGGTTAAAATTTATGACAAAATCAGCGGCGTTCTGAGCGGGAAGGTTGCGGTTAAGCTCCACACCGGCGAGCCGCACGGTCCGAATATTATTCCGCGCCCGTGGGTGAAGGAACTCTTCGCCGAGAGAATCCCCAGCGCGACGATTATCGAAACCAATACGTACTACGGCGGCGGGCGCGACACTACCGCAAATCACCGCAAGACGCTCGAAGTCAACGGCTGGACTTTCGCGCCCGTCGATATTACTGACGAGCACGGCACGGTTATGTTGCCCGTACCTGGCGGCAAGTGGTTCAGCGAAATGTCCGTTGGCAAATCCATGCTGGACTATGACAGTTTCCTCGCGCTGACGCACTTCAAAGGTCACATGATGGGTGGTTTCGGCGGCTCCAACAAAAATATCGGCATTGGCTGCGCGGACGGCAGAATCGGCAAGAAAATGATTCACACCAACAACAGCAAGTGGGACGTTGTTAAGGAAGAACTCATGGAGAAAATCGCCGAGTCGACGCAGGCTACAATTTCGCATTTTGCGGGCAAAATCGCCTACGTCAACGTCCTGCGCAACATGAGCGTTTCCTGCGACTGCGAAGGCACCAGCGCTGCGCCGGTTGTCACGCCGGATATTGGTATTGTTGCTTCGTTGGATATTCTTGCGGCGGATCAGGCAAGCGTCGATTTGGTTTACGCCCTGCCCGAAGAAAGTCATCACGCACTGGTTGAGCGTATGGAAACGCGCCACGGTCTCCGCCAGCTCAGCTACATGAAGGAAATGGGCATGGGCAATGACCGCTACCAGCTGATTGACATTGATAACGGCGACGCGCAGATTACCGCCGCCGAGGCTGTCAAGGGAATTTCCGGCGGCTGGAAACCCGACGCGTTCAACTGATTATTCGGCATTTCTTTTTTCAGCATTTCTTTTGAAAAAGAAACGCTGGCAAAGAAAACTGGGCCGCATAGGTCGCATCCGGCGACCTGTGACGGCCCGCGCGCCGTCCA
>JAGABT010000016.1 GCA_017614505.1 Selenomonadaceae bacterium
GCATAGCTGAGTAGCTGCGTTCGGAAGGGATAAACGCTGAAAGCATCTAAGCGTGAAACCTGCCTCAAGATGATGTATCTTTTAAGACTCCTCAAGGATTATGAGGTAGATAGGTCGGGAGTGTAAGCGCCGTGAGGCGTTCATCTGACCGATACTAATAAGTCGTAAGTTTATCTTCAAACTAATGTGTGTCCTGTGCAATTTTCAGAGAACAAATAAACTCTGAAAGCAAAACGCTTGAAAAAGCGGCGCTCCGGTGAAGATGGCTGAGTGGTTCCACCTGTTCCCATACCGAACACAGAAGTTAAGCACTCATACGCCGAAGGTACTGAGCTGGCGACGGCTTGGAAGATTAGGTATTCGCCGGTTGAATATTCGAGAGGCTGTCACAAATCGTGGCAGTCTTTTTCGTTTTCTAAAAAATTCTTGCAGGAAAATTACCGCGCTTGAAGAATATTCAACAGCTGGGGGATTGATTATGAGAATTATCACCGGCAATGTTAAAGGCTTGCACTTGAAGACGGCTGCGGGACTTGCAACCCGCCCGACCAGCGACCGCGTTAAAGAATCGCTCTTCAGTATTCTCAACGGTCTTATCGATTTTCCCGAAACTGCCACCGTGCTTGACATTTTCGCAGGCACCGGCGCGCTCGGTCTCGAATCGCTTTCACGCGGCGCCAATTCCGCTACCTTCATCGACACCAGCACGAATGTTTTGCTGGAAAATATCCGCCGCGCCAGGTTTCAAAACTGCAAAGTCCTGCGCGACGATTTCCGTAAAGCTCTCAGAAAAATTTCCGCTCAAAATCTCCAGTTCGATTTGGTTTTCAGCGACCCACCCTACGCCAGCGGCTTTGCTCAAATTTCCGCTAACCTCGTCGCTGAACTCAACCTGCTAACCAGTTCCGGCTTGCTCATCGTCGAACACGGCGCTGGCGAAAATCTTACTGCGCCAGATAAGCTCGAACTAGCCAGAAAAATTTCCTACGGACACACGACCGCCATAGATATTTTCCAACCGAAAGGAAGCGGATTATGAAAAAGGCACTCTGCACCGGCAGTTTCGACCCCGTCACTAACGGGCACGTCGACATTTTCGAGCGCGCCGCCAAACTCGTCGATGAACTCACTGTCTGCGTCTTCGTCAACAATAAGAAACAGCCACTCTTTACCGTCGAGGAACGCGTCGAACTCCTGCGCGAAGCTACGCTGCACATCGATAACCTTGTCGTCGATTCCTACGACGGTCTTGTCGCTGACTACCTCAAGGAACACGACATCAACATAATCATTCGCGGACTGCGTTCGGCGGGCGATTTCGAGTACGAATACTATCAGGCTCAAATGACGCGGCACCTTGCGCCCGACGTTTCGACAATCTTCCTGCTGACTTCGCCGGAGTTTCTGTTCATAAGTTCTTCCGCTATTCGCGAGCTGGCGCACTTCAGGGGCAACGTTCATAAACTCGTTCCCGAATGCGTGGAACTCGCTCTGCAACAAAAAAATTCCGAATGACCTATAAATTTTAACTAGAAAAGAGGCTGCTTCTATGGCTGTGCGCGATACATTGGACAGAGTCGAAAATCTGGTCGCAAGCGCCTGGCATTTACCGCTGACAGGCAAGGCGGTTATCGACGAAGAGGAACTTGTTCACTTAATCGAAGACCTCCGACACGATTTGCCGCAGGAACTCGAACAGGCGGAAAAAGTCATACAGGAACGCGAAAATATTTTCAAAGCGGCACGGCAGGAAGCAGACGACATCGTAAAACAGGCAAAGGCTGAGGCGGAAAAACTTGTCGACGAAAATGACATCGTTGCTAAAGCCCGCCAGACCGCTCAGATGCTTGTCAACGAGGCACAAAATCAGGGTAACGATTACATCGAACGCTCGAACCAGCACGCTGCTCAGCTCCGCGAAGCCGCCGATAACTACGCCAATCAGGTTTTTGACCAGTTGCTGGAATACATTCGGAATACTTATCAGGGCGTACAGGCAGCCGGCGCAGAACTCGAACATTCGTGGCAAATTCTGAATCAGGCGAAAATGCAGATGAATCAACAAGCCACTCAAACTCAGTCGCAGGACTATCAGCAAAATCCACCGCCGCCAGATTATCAAAATCAGTACCAGCAAGACCAGCAGCCGCCAGATTACCAGCAAAATCTGCCGCCTCAATAAAATTAAGCGAAAGGAAGTGACTGGCGCCGTCGAAAATTCCCTCGACGCGTCGACTTTTGGTGAGTTCAATCAGCGAGGAGAAAAAATCCGTGGGCGAAGAAGTCAAAGATTGGGTGCTCTCGATAGCGGCGGCAGTGGCTGTCGCGCTTTTAATCAGAACTTTTATCGTGGAACTTTACGTTGTTGACGGTCCTTCAATGCGTCCAACCCTGCAGCACGACGAACGCCTTGTCGTCAACAAATTTATTTTTCATGTCCGCGACCCCCAAAAGGGCGAAATTATCATTTTCCGTTACCCGCGCGACCCCAGCCGCGACTTTATCAAACGCGTCATAGCAACTGCCGGCGACACAATCGAAATTAAGGACGGGCGCGTTTTCGTCAACGACCAGCTCCTGCGCGAGGATTACATTCTCGAAAAAACCCGCACCGAATATCCCAAGGTTACCATTCCCGCCGGTACGGTCTTTGTAATGGGCGATAACCGAAACAATTCCGAGGACAGCCGCTTCCCAGATGTCGGCTTCGTGCCGCTGGATTTGATTAAGGGCAAGGCTAGTTTGATTTTCTGGCCGCTTGACGAACTTAAAACTTTGCCGTAACTGAATATTGAAACAACCAGAGGGCGCAGCTTTTTGCCGACCCTCTTAATTTTTATCTAAAAGGAGTGAACGCCTTTGTTAGGAAAAAATATTCTCGGACTCGAAAATTTTTCGCCCGAAGAAATTCGCCTCGTACTCAGAATCGCCAAGTCTATGAAGAAAGTCATTCGCGGCGACGTGAAAAAACTTCCCAACCTGCGCGGGCGGGCTATCGTCAATCTTTTCCTTGAGCCCTCTACCAGAACGCGGACTTCATTCGAGCTGGCTGGCAAATACCTCGGCGCGGACGTGGTTTCAATCAATGCCTCGACTTCCAGCATCGTCAAAGGCGAAAGCCTGCGCGATACGCTGATGACGATTGAGGCTATGGGCGTCGACGCGATTGTTATGCGCCACAAGGCTGAAGGCGCCGCCGAGTACGCCGCGAAAGTCGTCAAGCCCGTCATCATCAACGCTGGCGACGGCGCGCACGCTCACCCGTCTCAGGCGCTCCTCGATTTGTTCACGATTGAGCAGTTCAAAGGCAGGCTCGCCGGTCTCAAGGTTGCTATCGTCGGCGATATTCTGCACAGCCGCGTTGCCCGCTCGGACGTTTACGGTCTTACGAAAATGGGCGCCGAAGTTCACCTTGCCGGTCCCAAAACGCTCCTGCCGCGCTTTTTCAACTTCGACGGCGTTACCGTTCACGAAAATGTTGAGGCGGCAATTTCCGGCGCTGATGTTGTCAACGTCCTGCGCATTCAGCTTGAACGCCAGCAGTCGGGATTATTTCCTTCCGCAAGAGAATACGCGCGGGTTTTCGGAATAAATGACGAACGCTTGAGATTAGCGAAAGACGACGCGCTGATTCTGCACCCAGGTCCGCAGAACAAGGGCTTGGAAATTTCAAACGCGGTAGTCTACGGCGCGAACTCGGCGATTCATGAACAGGTACAAAACGGCGTGGCGGTGCGAATGGCGCTGCTGGATTTGACGCTGAACGGAGGAGAAGCATGAACAATTCTTGGGAAATTCACAGGGCGGAAATTAAGGATTCGCTGCTGATTCGCGGCGGGCGCGTCATTGACCCTGCCAATAATATTGATAAAATCGCCGACGTGCTGATTGTTGACGGGAAAATCGCCGCAGTCGACGCCGATATTAAATTTTCCGCGCAGCACGAATACAACGCCGCCGGTAGAATCGTCACGCCTGGCTTGATTGATATGCACGTACATTTCCGCGAGCCTGGGCAGGAGGCTAAGGAAGATTTCGTCAGCGGCTCTAAGGCGGCGGTTGCTGGCGGCTACACGACCGTTGCCACGATGCCGAACACTTCGCCGGTTGTCGATAACGCCGCGCTCGTCCGCTCCATGGTTCAGCGCGCCAATGACGTTGGGATTATCAACATTAAAATTATCGGCGCCGTTACGAAAAATCAGCAGGGGCTTGAGCTGGCGGAAATGCGCGATATGATTGACGCGGGCGCGGTGGCTTTTTCTGACGACGGGCACTTCGACGATAACGCCAAAATTTTCATGAACGCGCTGGATTATCTGCACGGCACCGGCAAGGTTATTATCTGCCACGAAGAGGAAACCAGCCTCGTCAGGGATGGCGCTATGAACGAAGGCAGGCGCAGCGCGATTCTGGGGATTAAAGGGCGTCCGAGCGTGGCTGAAGATATTGCCGTGGCTCGTGACTGCCTGCTGGCGGAATACACCGGCGGGCGCGTTCACATTGCGCATATGAGTTCCGCGCGAGCCGTTGAAATTGTCCGTGACGCGAAAAGGCGCGGCGTCAAAGTTACAGCCGAAGTCACGCCGCAGCACCTCACCATGACTGAAGATTTGGTTGACCCGACTAATTCCGCCACGAAAATTAATCCGCCGCTCCGCACGCAAAAAGACTGCGACGCGCTGATTGAAGGCTTGCTCGACGGCACGATCGACATGATTGTTACCGACCATTCGCCGCACGCCGCCGAGGAAAAAGACCGCGAGTACATTTATGCGCCGAGCGGTTTCCCTGGCTTAGAAACTTCTCTCGGAATTTTGTTGACAGATTTGTATCACAGAAATATAATACCACTATCAAAATTAATTTCAAAAATGACATACGAACCGGCGAAGGTCTTCAAACTGGACGCTGGCACGCTGAGCATTGGCGCGGACGCTGACATTGCGATTATCGATACCGAGCTTGAATGGAATGTTGACGCGAAGAATTTCTACACGCGCGGAAGTCATTCGCCGTTCGTCGGCAGGAAACTGAAAGGGCGCGCCGTCGCTACTATTGTTCGCGGCGATTTGATGAAACTGCTTTGAACTGACAAGGAGGAGACAATGTTAAAAAAAATTTTTGCGCTGATTGCGCTCTTCACGCTGACAAGTTTTGCGCCGGCTAATGCTGAAGATTACCAGCTGGAAAGCGTGGTCGTACTCAGCCGCCACAATATCCGCTCGCCGATAGCGGACGAAAATTCCGTTCTAGGCAAAATGACTCCGCATCGCTGGTTCAAGTGGACTTCAGCCAAAAGCGAACTCTCAATGCGCGGCGGCGAACTCGAAACGATTATGGGGCAATACTTCCGCAAATGGCTCACCAGCGAAAATCTGATTACGGAAAATTATCTGCCTGAAGCCGGCGAAGTTCGATTCTACGCCAACTCCATGCAGCGCACGATTGCCACTGCGCAATTTTTTTCGAGCGGGCTTTTCCCCGTCGCCAACGTTAAAATCGAACACAAATTCGCGCCAAGCAAAATGGACGACGTTTTCAATCCGCAGCTGACCTTCGTCAACGAAAAATTCAGCCAGATTGCGACTGAACAAATCCGCGCGACCTTTAAACGCAACAACTTTGAAGGAAATTACCCGCTCCTCGAAAAGGTTATGGACTTCAAAAAATCCGAGTACGCCAAATCCCACGGCTTGACCAAACTCCCCACCGGCGATACCGAGATAATTCTTGAACCCTACAAGGAGCCCGCGATAAGCGGCAGTTTCAAGCTCGCGGTTATGGCGGCGGACGCGCTGGTTCTTCAGTACTACGAAGAGCAAAATCCTAAGCAGGCTGCCTTCGGTCATAAGCTCAGTTTCAACGACTGGAAAAAAATCGCCGGCTTCAAGGAAACTTTTACCGAGGCGCTGTTCGCTTCGCCTGCTGTTGCCGTGAACGTTGCGCATCCGCTCCTGCAGGTCATGCGCGAAGAACTTTCTTTGAAAAACCGCAAGTTTACTTTCCTCTGCGGACACGATTCCAATATCGCAAGCGTCCTGGCGGCTTTGAACGCAGAAAATTTTTCCCTGCCTCAGACGCCGGAAACTAAAACTCCTATCGGCTTCAAACTCGTGATTGAAAAATGGCGGAGCAATGACGGGCGCCAGTATGCCGCGCTCAAACTGATTTACGCCAGCTCCGAACAGCTCAAAAACAAAACTACTCTCACGCTGGAAAATCCGCCGGTCATTTTCCCGATTCGCCTCAATGGTCTCCAACAAAATGCCGACGGTCTTTATAAACTTGAGGATCTGCAGCAGCGTTTCGACGACGCGATTAACGCCTACTACGAATTGTACGAAGAAAACGCGGCGGCTTGATCCACTTTTAATTTCAAAGGAGAAATGTTTATGCCGAAAAAACAGCATCTCAGCAAGGTAATGGTTATAGGTTCGGGACCTATCGTGATTGGGCAGGCGGCGGAATTTGACTACGCCGGTTCGCAGGCTTGCCGCGCTCTCAAGGAGGAAGGTCTGGAAGTCGTGCTGGTAAATTCCAACCCCGCCACGATTATGACCGACGTGAACATCGCCGACCGCGTTTACATTGAGCCGCTGACTGTCGATTTTCTTTCGGCGATTATCGAGAAGGAACGCCCCGACGGACTTTTGGCAACTTTGGGCGGGCAGGCTGGCTTAAATCTTGCCGTCAAACTTGCTGAAGCGGGTGTGCTGGAAAAAAATAACGTCGAACTGCTCGGCACGCCGCTTGACGCTATCAAGAAAGCGGAAGATCGTGAGCTTTTCAAGGAAACAATGCAGGCGATTGGCGAGCCAATTCCCGAATCCACGATTGTTGAAGATGTTCACGGCGCGGTTGCCTTCGCCAACGAAATTGGCTACCCGCTGATTGTGCGTCCGGCTTACACGCTCGGCGGCACCGGCGGCGGTATCGCTGAAAACGAGGAGGAACTTGTCGAGATTGTCATTCGCGGTCTGAAATATTCCATGATTGGGCAGGTGCTGATTGAGCGCAGCGTCGCTGGCTGGAAGGAAATTGAATTTGAAGTCATGCGCGACGGCAATGATAACTGCGTGGCGGTTTGCGATATGGAAAATGTCGACGCGGTTGGCGTGCATACCGGCGATTCGATTGTTGTGGCGCCGTGTCAAAGCCTTAGCAAATCCGACTACGAGCTTTTGAAGGCGGCGAGCATTAAAATGATTCGCGCGCTGGGAATTGAAGGCGGCTGCAATGTTCAGTTCGCGCTGGACGTGAACAGCCAAGATTATTACGTTATCGAAGTCAATCCGCGCGTTTCGCGTTCCTCCGCGCTGGCAAGCAAGGCGACCGGCTATCCTATCGCCAGAATCACTTCCAAAATTGCGATTGGCTTCACGCTGGACGAACTGGCGCACGATATTTTTGAGCCGGCGGTTAATTACGTCGTTGTCAAATTCCCGCGCTGGCCTTTCGACAAATTCGTTTACGCCGATAGAACCATTGGCACGCAGATGAAGGCGACCGGCGAGGTTATGAGCATTGACCTGAGCTTTGAAGGCGCCATTCTGAAAGCCGTCCGCAGCCTTGAGATTGGCGTCAACCGGCTTTATATGGAGCAGTTCAAGGACTGGGACGACGCGAAGGTTCTGCGCCGCCTTAAAATTGTCAACGATGAACGGCTTTTCGTTATCGCCGAAGCCCTGCGCCGCGGTCTCGCCAGCGTCGACGAAATTTTCAACATTACCAAAATCAATCCATGGTTTATCGAGCGGATTAAGAATATCGCCGATATGGAAAATAAACTCCAGCGCGAAAATCTGACGGTTGAACTCCTGCGCGAAGCAAAGCTGCTCGGTCTGGCTGATAAATCTATCGCCGAGCTCACCGGCAAGCCCATGAAGGAAATTCGTGCGCTGCGCATTGAAAATAATATTTTGCCGAAGTTTAAAATGGTCGATACCTGCGCCGCGCAGTTCGACGCCACGCCTTACTACTATTCCACCTACCGCGCCGACAGGGACGAAGTTCAAATCAGCGATAAGCGCAAAATTATCGTGCTGGGTTCGGGTCCAATTCGTATCGGGCAGGGCGTCGAATTCGATTATTGCTCGGTACATTCGGTCTGGGCGCTTAGAGAAATGGGCGTCGAGGCGATTATTATCAACAATAACCCCGAAACCGTTTCGACGGACTTTGACATTTCTGACAGGCTGTATTTCGAGCCGCTGACGACCGAGGACGTGCTGAACATTATCGACAAGGAACAGCCTGAAGGCGTTATCGTTCAGTTCGGCGGACAGACTGCGATTAATCTGGCGGCGAGCCTTGCTGAGGCGGGCGTAAAGATTTTCGGCACCAGCGTCGACGATATTGACCGCGCTGAGGATAGAGAGCGCTTTGATGAAGTGCTGGCTGAAGTCAACATTCCGCGTCCGCGCGGGATTAGCGTCACGAATCTGGACGATGCGATTACCGGCGCCGCTGAAATTGGCTACCCTGTCATGGTTCGTCCCAGCTACGTGCTCGGCGGCAGGGCTATGGAGATTGTCTACAACGAAAATGAACTGCGCGATTACATGAGCCGCGCCGTCAAAGTTACGCCCGACCACCCAGTTTTAGTTGACAGGTACATGCAGGGCACCGAGGTTGAAGTTGACGCGATTGCCGACGCGGTTGACGTTGTAATTCCTGGGATTATGGAGCACGTCGAACGCGCTGGCGTTCACAGCGGCGACAGCATTGCCGTTTATCCGCCGCAGACTTTGCATTCCAGAATTATCTACACAATCACGGACTACACTAAACGCCTCGCGCTGGCGCTGCACGTCAAAGGCTTGCTGAACATTCAGTACGTCGTGGCGGACGGTAAGGTTTATGTTATCGAAGTCAATCCGCGTTCGAGCCGCACCGTGCCTTTCCTCAGCAAAGTCACCAATATCAAAATGGTAAACGTTGCCACGCGCGTCGCGCTGGGTCACACGCTCAAGGAAATGGGCTTCCATACTGGTCTGGTTGAGCCGAAACCCTACACTGCGGTTAAAGCGCCGGTGTTCTCCTTCGCGAAAATGCAGGACGTTGACATTTCGCTCGGACCAGAAATGAAGTCGACCGGCGAAGTCATGGGAATTGATTATCACTACGCCCGCGCGCTGTACAAAGCCATTACTGGCGCCGGCATGAACATTCCCAAAAACGGCTGCGTTCTGTTCACAATCGCTGACAAGGATAAGGACGAAATGAAGGAACTTGCCAAAGCTTTTTCTGAGCTGGGATTCAAACTCGTGGCGACGGCTGGCACGGCTAAGGCGCTGCAGGCGATTGGAATTGACGCGGAGGTCGTCGGCAAGGTTCACCAGCGCAGTGTCGACATTATCGAGCGCATTAAGGCTGGCAAAATCCACATGGTTATCAATACGCAGGCGCCAGGCAAGCATATCATGGCGGACGGTTTCAAGATTCGCCGCGCTACGGTTGAGCATGGTATTCCCTGCCTCACCAGCCTTGATACCGCGTGGGAAGTGCTGAGAATGCTGACTTCAATGCGTGACAGGCGCCACGTCTATTCGCTGGCGATTCAGGACTACGTGGGCGGCGGCGACGAACTCGCGTAAATTATTATCGACAAGTTACACGGAAAATGTTACAATCCTCTTGCAGGTTTGCAGGGGGATTTTTTTACGTGAAAGGAAGTGTTTGTATGTTCGTGCGGAAGAAGATTTTTGACGCTGAAATTAAATCCAATGCCGCCGTGGCTGAAAATATTTACAGGCTGGAAATTCTCGCGCAGGAACTCGCTGAAACCGCCCGCGCCGGTCAGTTCGTGCAGGTTAAGCTCGCTGACGAATTTACGCTGCGCCGCCCGCTCGGTATCGCCTCAGCCAGAAACGGCGTTGTTAAAATTTTCTACCGCGTCGTCGGACACGGCACCGAAGTTCTATCCGCTAAAAAATCCGGCGACACTTTGAACATTCTCGGCGCGCTCGGCAACGGCTTCGACACTGATATCAGCGGCAGAATTTTGCTGGTCGGCGGCGGTATGGGGCTGGCTCCTCTTTTGAGCGTAGCGGAAAAAGCTGGCGCGGTTGACGTTCTTATCGGCGGCAGGAACCGCGGCGAAGTCGACTTCTGGATTCAGGAATTTAAGCCCGAAGTCGGAAAAGTTTTTATCACGACGGACGACGGCAGTCGCGGCAGTCTCGGATTCGTGACGACGCTCCTGCCGGAAGTTTTGGAATATGAAGACTACGCGGCGATTTATACCTGCGGTCCCGAAATTATGATGCGCGGCGTCGCCAAAATCGCTGGCGAAAATGATATTCCCTGCCGCGTTTCGCTCGAACGGCGTATGGCTTGCGGCTTGGGCGTATGCCTCAGCTGTTCAATCGATACTGCCAGCGGGCGCCGGAAAATATGCAAGGACGGTCCCGTTTTCGACGCGCGCGAAGTTTTTACGAAAGCCGGTGAGAAGGTTGGCTAATTTTTCATTTCTGCGCGACAAGCCGGAATTCGCGCTGTTCGCCGCCGACTGCATTGACGCCGAGGAAGCGCTCAGAAAGTCGCCCGACTCCTGCATAAAGCTCACGCGTCCCGCCCTCGACGCCGCTGTCAAATGGCTGTACCTGCGCGATAAAAATATTTTCAGGAAAAACACCGACAATTTATTTGAACTGCTGGGCGATATTTCCTTCGCGACGATTATCGGCAGAAATTTGCTGCGGAAAATTCACCACTGCCGCAAGCTCGGCAATCAGGCGATTCACAATGAAAAAAATTTTACGCAGGAAGATGCCGTGCGCTGCCTTAGCGAACTTTTTGAGTTCGTGCAGTGGCTCGACCAGCGCTACGGTAAAGGCTACACGCCGCGCATTTTCGACGCCAATGAAATTTTCGCCGGCGCCAGTCTCAAAACTGAACTCTGCGGAATTAAAATGAACTCGCCAGTTCTGGCAGCGTCTGGAACTTTCGGCTTCGGCGAGGAATTTGCTGATTTCGTCGACATTGAAAAGCTCGGCGGCGTTATGGTAAAATGCATTACACTTGTGCCGCGCGCTGGAAATTCCGGCGTCAGAATCACCGAAACGCCCAGCGGTATGCTCAACGCTATCGGTCTCGAAAATCCAGGCGTCGAAAAGTTTCTGGCTGAAATTCTGCCGCGAATCAAGGATAAATTCAACGTCATCGTGAATATCAGCGGCTCCAGCGTCGAAGATTACGGCGAGCTGGCGAAACTTCTGAACGTGGACGGCGTGGCGGCGCTTGAGCTCAACATTTCCTGCCCGAACGTCAAGGACGGCGGAATTATTTTCGGCACTAGTCCAAAGGCGGCGGCTGAAGTTACGGCGGCGGCGAAGAAAAATACCGGCAAGCCCGTTATCGTCAAGCTCAGCCCGAACGTCACGGACATTACCGAAATTGCGCGCGCTGTCGAATCTGCCGGTGCCGACTGCGTTTCGCTGATTAACACGCTTATGGGCATGGAAATTAACGTCAACACGTGGAAGCCGACGCTGGGGAATATCACCGGCGGGCTGAGCGGCGGCGCGATTAAGCCGGTTGCTGTGCGTATGGTCTGGCAGGTCGCGCAGGCTGTCAAAATCCCAGTCATTGGCATGGGAGGTATTCGGTCGGCGGAAGACGCGGTGGAATTTTTCTTAGCGGGCGCCAGCGCAGTTGCGGTTGGTACTGCGAATTTCGCAAATCCCAGCGTCACGATGAAAATTATTGACGGGCTGGAAAATTATCTGGCGCAACGCAATTTGCGCAGCGTCAATGAAATTATTGGCAGGGTGGTGTTGTAAATGGCTGACGAAAGATTAATCGTCGCGCTGGATTTTCACCGATTCGGCGACGTTAAAAATCTGGTGAACGCGCTGGGCGACAGCGTGAATTTTTACAAGGTCGGCATGGAACTTTTTTACAGCGTCGGCACAATCGCCGTCGACTGGCTCAAAACTCAGAACAAAAAAATTTTCCTTGACCTGAAGCTCCACGATATTCCCAACACGGTTGCCGGCGGTCTGTGTTCGCTGATGAATCTCGGCGCCGATATTCTGAACGTGCACGCGGCGGGCGGCTACACCATGATGAAAACTGCCGCCGATAAACTGCGCGCTGAAGCTGACGCCGCCGGTATCGTCAAGCCGAAACTTATCGCAATTACAGTTTTGACGAGCATTAATCAGGCGGAATGGTGCGGCGCGCTGAAAATTTCCGAGCAGGTTGTGCAGTTCGCTAAGACTGCCAAAGCCGCCGGTCTCGATGGCGTGGTTGCCTCTCCGCAGGAAGCCGCTGTCATTCGTGAAGCTTGCGGCAAAGATTTTCTGATTGTCACGCCTGGCATTCGTCCCGCCGGCAGCAGTATAGACGATCAGAGCCGCATTTCTACGCCCGCCGCCGCTATCAAAAACGGCGCTAACTATCTCGTCGTTGGCAGACCAATTCGCGCCGCCGAAAATCCGCGCGACGCCGCCGAAAAAATCTTAGCTGAAATTGAGGGGATTTAAACTATGACTGAAAAGGAAGTTTACGACCTGCTGGTTGAAACAGGCGCCATTATGACTGGGCATTTCAAGTTGTCCAGCGGGCTTCACAGTCCGCACTACGTGGAAAAATTTAACGTACTCCAGCTCCCTAAACAAACTGAAAAACTCTGCCGCGCTATCGCTGAACATTTCAAGGACGCGCAGATTGAAACCGTAGTCGGACCAATGACGGGCGGAATAATTCTGGCGCATGAAACCGGCAAATCCCTCGGCACCCGCGCGATTTTCACTGAACGCGTAGACGGTCGCATGACTTTCCGGCGCGGCTTCTCCCTGCACGAAGGCGAACGCGTCTTAATCGTCGAGGACGTTGTTACGACCGGCGGCTCGGTGCGCGAAGTTATCGACGTGGTTAAAAGTTTCGGCGGCGTACCCGTTGCCGTGGCTATGCTCGTAGACCGCTCCGGCGGCAAGGCGACTTTCGACGGCGTTCCCAATTTCGCGCTGTTGCACATGGACGTTGAAACCTACGAACCCGAAAACTGTCCGCTTTGCAAGGAAGGTATCCCGCTTACCAAGCGCGGCTCCACCGGCAAAAAATAACTTCAGAACTTCGGCTCTCAGCGTAAAATTTTTCGCGCTGGGGGCTTTTTTTATTTTCAAATCAGTGCTATAATTCAACTAACGAATCATATCAATGCATGTAGCGAGGAGTTGTAGCCATGAAGTTCAACAGTATCAAGACCAAGCTTGTGGCGCTGCTGATTTGTATCAGTGCCGCGCCGCTGATTGTCTCTATCGTTATCAGTTCGGTGAATACCGTTGCCGAAGAAATTGAGACGTCGAAAAACGAGCTCAAAATCAAGAATGACTTTATTGCCCAGGACGTTTCTTCGATGATTGGAAACAATTTCACCGCGCTCCGATTATTGGCTATCAACCCCGCCGTGCAGGAATACCTTACCGCGCCGCCCGAATCGCGCAGTACTCAGATGAAAAGTCTCCTGCAAAATACCAACGCGCTTTTCAATGACGCCAGCAATATCGTTCTGACGGGCAGTGACGGCAACCAGCTCGTTCGCAGTGACGAAGCTAAGCTGGTCAACCTTCAGTCCCGCGACTACTTTCAGGAAGCAATGCGCGGTAACGAAAACGTCTCGGATATTGTCGTGAGCAAAACCAGCGGGCTGGCTATCGTTGTTATCGAAGTGCCAGTCAAAAACGCCGCCGGCAAAGTCACGGGCATGATTCAGCGCAACTACAACATTTCTGTGCTCGACGAACTTGTCAAAACCCAGTCAAACGCGGAAACCGAAATTATTATTCTCGACCGCGACGGCAAACTTGTCGCCCATTCCGACAGGGAAATTAAAAGCGAGGAAGACCGCACCGATATGAGCCAGTACGAATTTTTCAAACAGGCTAAAGCGGGAAATTCCGGCGTTATGGAAGAAACTGTCGAAGACGTCCGCAAAATTGTAACCTACGCCCACGAATCGCAGACCGGCTGGATTATTTCCACGCTGCGTTCCTATGAAGACGCCGAAGCGCAGGCTTACTGGCAGGCAATGGAACTCAGCGGCATTGGCGCCGTTCTGCTTTTTATCATTTTTGGTATCGCAATCGTCGTTGCGAGGAAAGTTGCCTCCCCCGTTATCACGGTCAGCGAAACCGCCTCGCAAATCGCCGCCGGCAATCTTAACATTGAAAAAATTCCCGTCAGTTCCGACGACGAAATCGGGCGGCTTTCTCAGGCATTCGATACCATGTCCGATAAGCTCAACGACTTTTTCCGAAAAGCCCAGAACAGCGCGACCAACGTTGCCTCGTCCGCCGAGGAACTAAACAAAAACGCTCAGCAGTCCGCCGAAGCCGCTAACCAAATCGCTGAATCAATCGTCAAAGTCGCCGGCGAATCTAACGATCAGCGCCGCTACGTCGCCAACGCCATCGATACCGTTACCAACATGGGCAGCCTGCTGAAAACTATCGAAGAAAATTCCAGCGGCGTCGCCCGCGCGTCCAATCTCACGCTCCAGACCGCTGAAAACGGCGCCAGCACTATCGATAACGCCGAGCAGACGATTAAATCCCTCGAAAAAACAGTTCAAACCTCTGCCAACGCCATTCAGACCCTCGGCGAACGCTCCAAGGAAATTGGGCAAATCGTAGGAACCATTTCCGCTATCGCTGACCAGACGAATCTGCTGGCACTCAACGCCGCTATCGAAGCCGCGCGCGCCGGTGAACACGGCAAGGGCTTTGCTGTCGTAGCTGAGGAAGTCCGCAAGCTCGCTGAACAGTCCGCCTCCGCCGCCGAACAGATTAACCAGCTCATTCAGAACGTCCAGTCCGAAACTGATAACGCCGTCGAAACCATGCACGCCGGTACGAACATGACAAGCAAGAGCGTTCAGGTTGTGCATGACGCAGGTACCGCTTTCCGCGAAATCGTCGCGCAGGTCGAATCGCTCAGCAGCAAGGTCAGCTACTCCGCCAGCGCTATCAAACAAGCTGATGAAGGGCTCGTTCAAATCACCGGCGCCGTCAGCCAGATTGAAACCGCCGCCGCCAGGCTTTCCTCTGAAGCAGAAAACGTCTCCGCCTCCACCGAGGAACTTTCTGCGTCCGTTCAGGAAATAGCCTCCGCCAGCCGCCAGCTTTCAAATATGGCTGAGGACCTCCACAAGGAAATTAATACTTTTAATCTGCGCAGGTAAATTTCCCGCGAAGATTTTTCCGCTCCGGCACGCGTCGGGGCTTTTTTTATTGGCGGAATGTGGTATAATTTCTGAAAAAGTTTAAGGAGCTGCAATTATGGCTTACGATGATAAAAATCTTGTCGAGAAAAAAATTTCCAGCGAAAATGTTTTCGACGGCGTTTTACTGCACGTCTTCAAGGACGAAGTTCAACTGCCCAACGGTCATAAATCCGTCCGCGAATGGATAAAACACCCAGGCGCCGCCAGCGTCATTCCGCTGCTGCCCGATAACCAAATTATTCTCGTCCGGCAGTACCGATACCCCGTCGCGCAGGTTACGCTGGAAGTTCCCGCCGGTAAGCTCGACAAAGCTGGCGAAGACCCCGTAGTCTGCGCCGAACGCGAACTTTCCGAGGAGACCGGCTACACCGCCGGCAAAATCTGGAAACTCACCACAATCGCCACTACCGTCGGTTTTTCCAACGAAATTATTCACCTTTACGCCGCCAGCGATTTGACAGCCGGTAAGCAGCACCCCGACGAAGACGAGTTCATTAACACTGTCAAAATGCCGCTTGCTGACGCGCTCCAGCTCGTTTACGCCGGAAAAATTATCGACTGTAAAACTATTATTTCAATCCTGCTGCTCGCCAAAGAAATTTTCGACGTGGAATAAAACTGGAGGTGCATTGATGTTTGAAAACTTTTTGATAAACGCGATAACCAGCCTGCCCGGGATAATCATAGCCATGGTGATTCACGAATGGGCGCACGCGCGGGTTGCCTACGCGCTGGGCGACTACACGCCGAAACTCATGGGACGGCTCACGCTCAATCCCGCCGCGCACGTCGATTTAGTCGGCTTGCTGATGCTTTTCTTCGTACACTTCGGCTGGGCGAAACCAGTGCAGATAAACCTGAACAACTTCGCAAATCCGCGCCGCGCAGATATTTTAGTTTCGCTCGCGGGACCTGGCGCGAATTTCTTAACGGCTTTCGTGACGCTCATGGTCATGGTCGCGCTGCTGAAATTCGGTTTCCCAATGTCCGAAGGAATGCAGGCGGTGCTGTCGACAATCATGATAATCAACATAAACTTCGGGATTTTCAACCTGATACCAATCCCGCCGCTCGACGGGTTCCACGTCCTGCGCAACGTCCTGCCCTACGAAATAGCGGATAAGCTTGAAGCGCTCGAACGGTACAGTTTCCTGATTTTAATCGTGATTCTGATGACGCCGATAATCAGCGTGATTTTCGTGCCAATGCAGCGGTTCGTACTGACAGTTTTTTATGGCATCGCGGGTATCTTTCTATGAAAATTTTTGCAGGGCTGGGAAATCCAGGCAGCGAATACGCGCAGACCAAACACAACGTCGGATTCATGCTGGCGGATAAACTCGCGCGGGAGCTTGACGCTGGCGAATGGCGGAACAATTTCGATGCGCTGGTTGCTGAAAGTTTCCTCGACGGCGAAAAAATTCTGCTGGTTAAGCCGCAAACTTTTATGAACTTGAGCGGCGTAGCGGTAGGCGCGGTCGTGAACTTTTACAAGGTCGAGCTGGGCGATTTGATTGTTGCGCATGACGATATGGATTTGCCGGTTGGAACGATTAGACTGCGCGCGAAAGGTTCCAGCGGCGGTCACAGGGGCGTTGAATCGATTATCGAGCACCTTGGCGGCAGGCAGGATTTTACGCGCGTCAGAATTGGAATTGGGCGTCCGCCGGAAAACTGGGAAGTTAATCCGCACGTGCTCAGCCCTTTCTTTGAAGAAGACGCTAAAAAAATTTCCGACGCGCTTGAGGAACTCGTACCGGCGACGCTTTGCATTTTCCGCGAAGGAATTTCCCGCGCGATGAATAAATTTAATCCTAAACGCCATAAAAACATGCCATGAACATGCTATGAACGCGCCATAAACGTGCCATGAATACGCTATAAACGTGCCATGAATACGCCATAAACGTGCCATGAATGCACTATAAACGTGCCATGAATGCGCCATGGACGGCGCATTTCCTGAAGCCGCGTAATGAGCGTGATGCGAATGCAGCGGCTTATAGCCCGTCAAAAATTTTTGAAAAGAAATGCTTGCTGAGAGGAGCACGCGGCGCGCGCGGGAGTAACGCTGGCTGACTGGTGCGCTGAACGCGAAAAATCCTGACGGGCGAAAGTTTTTCTTTGCCAGGCGTTTCTTTTCCGAAAAAGAAATGCCGTAACATACGAGGAGGGTTCAAAATGATACGGGTATTACTGGCTGAGGACGACAAAAAGCTGGGGCGGCTGATAATGTACATGCTCCAGCAAAATCGGATACAGGTGGAATGGATACAGACCGGCGCCGACATTTTTGAATACGCAATGTATTCGGAATACGACATTTTGATTTTGGACTGGATGATGCCGAACGTATCGGGAATAGACGCGTGCCGGTCACTGCGCGACGCGGGCTACGAGCGGGCGATTTTAATGCTGACGGCGAAAGACACGATTGAAGACCGCGTGACGGGCTTAGACGCCGGAGCCGACGATTATCTGGTAAAACCGTTCGAGTTCGATGAACTGTTGGCAAGACTGCGGGCGCTCAGCCGCCGTTCCAGCCAGAAAATTCAGCAGGAAATTATAGAAGTCGGCGACTTCACGCTCAACCGCACGACGAAAGTTCTCAAGAAAAAAAATCAGGTCATTCAGCTCTCGCCGCGCGAATTTCAGCTGTTCGATTTGCTCGCGCAGAATCTTGGCGTGGTAGTGCCGCGCGAAATTATCCTTGACAGAATCTGGGGGCTTGAACGCGACATAACGTCGAACAATATCGATTCGTACATGAAAATCCTGCGCAAAAAGCTCAACGAAGTCGACGGCAGCATTTCAATTAAAACTGTACGCGGAATAGGCTACCGGCTGGAGGCGTAGCCATGTTCCGAAGCAGCCGCCTGCGACTGACTTTCACCTATTCGCTGATAACGTTTATCGTCATAATCGTGCTGATTGTGAGCGTGCGCTGGACGCTGGAAAAGTCCCTGTTTTCTGAGCAGAAGAATGAACTTTTTCGCGCGGCGGACAGCGTGGCGGAGGCGCAGGCATATCAGAATCAGCACCCCAACGCCGCGATTGACGAAAACCGCTACTACATGAACACCAACGACCGGATTTTTTTCTACGTTTTCGATTCGCACAAAAATCTTTTGTATTTTATGCGGGCGCCGTTTAGGATTGAAGGTACCGTTTTGTACAAAATAGATTCTGGAGAGCTGAAGAACGGCGAGACGGAAACTCTGCGCAACTACAGCGAAAACGGCAGCACTATGCGGGTTATGATTTTGTACCGGCGGATTTTAATCGGCGACGAAGAATTATTGGTCTACACCGGCAAAGACGTAACGGCGATGTATTCCGGCTTGCGGAAGGCAACATACGCGCTGATAATTATCGGCATACTGGCGCTGGCGGTCACCACGGGAATTGGCTACGTCATGGCTGGGCGCGCAATTATCCCGCTCAAGGAAGCCTACGACAGGCAGAAACAGTTCGCCGCCGACGCCTCGCACGAATTACGCACGCCGCTTTCTGTAGTCATGTCTTCGGCGGATTTACTGCTGGCAGACCCGACAATTCGGGATCCGTTCCTGCGCGAAATTATCGGCGACCTCAAGGACGAAGTTAAAAAAATGTCCAAGCTCGTCAGCGACCTGCTCATGGTTGCGCGCAGCGATAACAACGCGCTCAAGCTTAAAATTCAGAAACTCGACCTCGGCGAACTCCTTGAACAGAATGTCCGAATGATGACGCCGCTCGCTGAAAAAAAAGGCGTCATTCTCAGCGGCAGGAATTTGCGCAGGGCTACAATTTCCGGCGACGAGGAAAAAATCAAGCAGCTTATTCTGATTCTCGTCGATAACGCAGTAAAGTACACCGAAAGCGGCGGGCACGTGCTGGTTCAGCTGGAATACGCCGACGAAGACAGCGCGGTTTTTTCAGTGCAGGATAGTGGAATTGGAATTGCGCCGGAGGATCAGGAAAAAATTTTCGAGCGTTTCTACCGCGTCGACAAAGCGCGTTCGCGCGAAATGGGCGGCAACGGTCTGGGACTTGCTATCGCTTTGGAAATTCTGCGCCTCCATGGCGGGAAAATTTCTGTCGAGTCTCAGCCAAATGTCGGCACGAAATTTACCGTTGAGCTGAAAACTCAAGTTAGAGCGAGGAACGCCACATGAAACTTTTTGAGAAACTGGCGGCGGCAGTCTTAACCGTCGCAATTTTTTTTACGCCAGTTCCCGCGGCGGCAGCGGACGGCATAGGCGTAGCGATTGGCGCGCTGGGAACCTGGGCGAGCTACGAATCTGCCTACAAGTCCCTGCTCAGCCTCGGCAACAACGTCAATGCGCAGATGACGGCGCGCAGGCAGGACGTTAAGGAAAACGGCTCCGATAAAAATCCGCGCGACCTGCAAATCGTCAACGCCGTCATGAATCAGCTGGTAAACGCTGGCACCTACGAACTGCGCGCCAATTCCCTGCCCTTCATCTGGCACGTCAACGACAGCGAAAAATTCAACGCCGCCTGCTACCCCATGAACTACGTTACCGTCAATCGCGGACTCGTGCAGGTTCTGAACTACGACGAAAACCAGATTGCCGCAGTTCTGGCGCACGAAATGACGCACGGTATCCGCCAGCATTCCGCCAAAATCTACGCCAATGCCGTCGCGCGGCAGGTCGGCGCCATGATGGTCGGCGTCAACGTCGACAACGCCAATATCAACTGGGGCAGGGTGCCCGCCATGGTCAAATATTCCGTCGCCAAGGATGTTATCCTTCCGCTGGAATACGAGGCGGACGAGGGCGGCTTTTACCTCATGACAAGCGCCGGTTTCAATCCTGGCGGAGCGGCGGCGGCTATGGCGCGCATGGATTATTATCTGCGCTTCGAGACCCGCGATTTTCTGGAGTTCGACGCCCACGATACACCCAATGAGCAAACTTTCAACGACCACGCCGATACCGACGTTCGCGAGAAAAAACTTTCCGAGCTCATGACGGACTACAGCTGCGGTCACGTCACGGTTAAGAAATCCGACCGCCAGTACAAAGTTTTTATCGACGGCAAGGAAGTTTACATCGCCAAAAATACCGGCGGGCAGCAGAACGCCTCAACTAAAGCCTACTACTTCGCCGGCGGCTTAGCGCGCGCCTTCCATGACTACAACTCAATCAGCGCGTGGAATTTCCGTGCGGGCGCGGGAAACAGCGTCGATTTTCTGACCGACAGCTACGTTTTCCGGCAGCTCCGCGAAATTGCCTTTGTCGAAAATATTGGCGCCAAAATCCGTGACGCCGTTACCGCCGCTTACCAGAAGGATAAAAATCGCAAAAAATACCTAGACGCGGAAAAGAAACGCTTGGAAGCCTGGAAAAAAGTTAAAGCTGACGCCCTCTACGCTGACACAAGGTTAGCCAGACAGCTCCGCGTAAACGCCGACGCCTACAACGACTACGACGAAGGCGAACTGGCGCTCAAGGAAATTGCCCGCGCGATTAACGCGAAAAATCAGGACAACCACGCCGAATGTCTTGCGATTCGCGGGCGTGCTAAAGCTATCGTCAAGGACTTCACCGGCGCGCTTGAAGATGCTAACGCCGCCGTCGCGCAGGATTCAACCAACCTGTACAATTTTCTCAACCGCTCGGACGTCCGGCGTATGCGCGGCGAAACCGATTTGGCGCTGGCTGACATTGACGCCGCCATTAAAATCGACGCCACCAATCCAATTCCCTACCAGCTGCGCGGAAATATTTTCGACAAGCTCGGCGATACCGCAAGCGCTGAGGAAAATTTCCGCAAGTGCTACGAGCTGAGCAAAAAAAATTCGCACCTCATTCCTCTCAAGTATCTGGAGAAAATCGATGCGAAAACCGCTGAAAAAATCCGCAAGGCAAATCCCGACGCTGAAACTAATAGTGCGGATGAGCCTTGACATATTCGACAGGGCGGCTCCAGTCCACGTGCACGCCCGTATTTTCCCACAAGCGCGTTAAAGCGAGTTTCAAACTTTCGGCGTCGGCTTGCGGGTTTATTTTTTCCGTAGTGAAGTCCAGAAGCGTTTTGTGCGGAATACCAATTTCGTGAACCTGCGCGAGAAATTCCTCAGCCTTGCGCCTGCCGGTCTCGTCGCCAAGCACCACGATAACTTTCCGCGCCGCCTCGTCGTACTCAACGTAACCGAGATTTTCGCCGTAGCTGATGGCGACACTAAAATTTTCCGTCAAGATTTCACCTCCCCGAAAAGCCCTTCAACGAAATTCAAAAACCGCTTCCCCAGCGCCGACGGCTCTTTGAACCTGCTCCATACCAGCACTACTGTGAATTTCAGCGGCGGGTCAAGCGGCATCGCTTTGAACGCTGGCAAATCTGAAATTGTAAACTTCGGCATGAGCGCGACCGCCGCGCTGCCCGCTACCAGTTCCTTTATCGTTTTGAGCTGCGACGTGCTGAGCAAAACTTCCGGCGCAAAGCCAGCCTCCGCCGCGCCTTTCAGCGTCAGGAAATTTTGCAAAGTGCCTGGCGGCTGCAGGATAAATTTTTCCCCGCGCAGTTCCTCGAAAGAAATTTTTTCCCTCAGCGCGAATCGGTGACGCGGCGGCAGGCATAAATAAAATTCATCGTCAAACATTTTAAGCGAATGCTCCATGTGTTTTGGCGTGCAGACAAAATTTATCCCGAAATCCAGCGCGTCATTGTCCAGCTTTTCATTCACCGACGCCGAATCACTGCACTCCTGCAAATCCAGAACTATGTCCGGATTAGCCGCCTGGAACTTCATGAAAAAATTCGGGAACAGGTACGATTCAAACATTGGCGGCACGCCAAATCGTATCACGCCGCCGCTTTGCGACTGAAACCGCTCCATTGCAAGCTGCGCCGTCTGCACGTCCTGCAGGATTTTTTGCGCGTGCAGTAAAAATACCCGCCCCGCGTCCGTCAGGCAAATGTGTTTCTGGCTGCGGTCGAACAGCGTAAGTTTCAGCTCCGCCTCCAGCGCCTGCACCGCCTTGGTAACCGACGGCTGAGAGACGTGCAGAAAATGCGCCGCCCGCGTGAAATTTTCCAGCGAGCACACCGCGCAAAAATATTCCAGCTGCCGCAGTTCCATCGCGCTACCTCAACCAATCACCAATGCGCCGCGCGTGTCCAAATCCAGAATCAGCGCGCCCGCCTGCACGTCATACCGCTTGAACGCCTGCACCATTTCCACCGCAATGTTATTTTCAAGGCGCTTATCCGCCGCTGAAAAGGCTATCACGCACGGTCCTGCGCCGCTCAGGCAAACTCCCAGCGCTCCGGCTTTTTTGCCCGCGCTGAATACTTCCTGCATTCCAGGCACAAGTTTCGTGCGGTACGGCTGGTGAAGCGCGTCGTCGAACGCTCCGGCTAAAAATTTTTCCTTGCCGTTTATCAGCGCCGCTATCAGCATTGACGCCCGCCCGACGTTGAACACAGCGTCTTTCAGCGGGACGGTTTTAGGCAGAACCTGCCGCGCTATTCGCGTCGACAGCGGGAAATCCGGCACGGCTACGACCAGTTTTAATTTTATTTTCGGCAGGAAGGAAAAAGTTTGAACCTGCCCGCGGTGGTCAACGGTACTCACGGTGAAGCCGCCAAAAATCGCCGGCGCAACGTTATCGGGGTGTCCTTCAATTTCCGTGGCGAATTTCAGAATATCGTTGCGCGTGAACGGCTTACCCAAAACTTCATTCGCCGCGAACAGACCGGCAACAATCGCCGCCGCGCTCGAACCTAAGCCGCGGGACATCGGCACGCGATTTTCCATGCGAAGAATGCCGCCCTTGAACTTATCGCCGTTGCCGCTGCGTTCGATAACCATTCGCGCGGCGCGCCAGACAATATTTTTATCGTCAGTTGGAATAGTTTCCGCGCCGTCGCCCGTCGCCTCGATTGTCAGCGTTTCCTCTTCAAGGAGCGTCAAATCCAAATCGTTGTAAATCGTGGCGGCGAGTCCAAGGCAGTCGAAGCCAGGTCCGCAGTTCGCCGAAGTGCCAGGCACCCGCACCACAACTCTGTTTGCGTCCATAATCTCAACTCTCAACGCGCATGACGCTGGAAATTTCGTCGACAACGGGAAGTTCCTTCAGCGCCTCCTGCGCAGCCAGAATATTCTTGTGCCTGACCTTGTGCGTGACGACAACCAGCTCGGCGTGTCCTTCAACAGTGCTTGCAGTCTGCGCGACGGAAGTCAGGCTGACTTCGGCGTTACCGAAAGTCGTAGCTACTGCACCGAGCACGCCAGGTTTATCGTCGACGAGCAGGCGAATGTAGTAGGACGAAATAGTTTCTTCGAGCGGGCAAATCGGCTTTTTGTTGAAGCAGGTGCAGCCGAAACGTCCGACGCTGTTGGTCTGAATACCGCGCGCAATTTCAATAATGTCGGCGATAACGGCGGAGGCGGTGGGGAAACCGGCGCCTGGTCCGAAGAACATCGCCTCATCGATTGGATAGCCGCGCACGAAAATCGCATTGAACACGCCGTTGACGCTGGCGAGCGGGTGAACTTTCGGCAAAAGCACGGGGTGGACGCGAACGTCTATTCCTTCCTCAGTTTCCTTGCCAATAGCCAGCAGCTTGACGACGTAGCCGAGATTCGCGGCGTGCTGAATATCTTTCGGCGTGATTTTCGTGATGCCTTCGATTGACACGTCTTCAAATTTCACTCTGGAATTAAAAGCGATTGACGCCAGAATGGCAATTTTTCGCGCGGCGTCTTTGCCCTCAACGTCAGCGGCGGGATTCGCCTCGGCGTAACCTTTCGCCTGCGCTTCCTTCAAAACGGTATCGTAGTCAGCGCCGTCTTCCGTCATTTTGGTAAGCATGTAGTTAGTAGTACCGTTCACCACGCCCAAAATTTCCGTCACTCTGTTGCCAGTAAGGGAGCGCTTGAGCGGCATTATGATAGGAATGGCTCCGCCGACGGACGCTTCAAAAAGATAGTCGACGTGATTTTTTTCAGCGGCTTCGAGCAGTTCTCCGCCATACTGAGCCACAACGTCCTTGTTGGCTGTAACGACGTTCTTACCTTTTTCGAGCGCGCGCAGTGCAAAATCCTTAGCGGGTTTCAAACCGCCCATGAGTTCCACAACTATGGATATATCAGGGTCGTCTAAAATTTCGTCGTAGTTATTCGTAGCCGGAAGTCCCTGCGCCTGCAGTTTAGGAATTTCGTGCGGAAGGACGAGTATATTTTTTATTTCAATATCTGTACTGGCGCGTTGCGAGATAATTTCTTGATTATCGCGTAGAACTTTGATGACGCTGCCGCCAATCGTTCCCGCGCCCAAAATCGCAATTTTTGTAACGGGTCTACTCATAAAAAAATTCCTCCTTATACGAAATTAAATAATTCGGCGGCGCGCTTAACAATTCCTGCCAAAGAAAAATCTTTCCTGTTCGCAGAAAACGTGGTACAATACGCAAAAATTTTGGGAGGAATATCATTTGAACTACACAAGCACGCGCTCAAAAGACGTGAAAATTTCTTCGGCGGAGGCAATCCATCAGGGACTGTCAATCGACGGCGGCTTATTCGTGCCGGAATCGATACCGAAAGTCAAACTTGAAGAGATTGGGCAGCTCTGCTCCATGACATACGTGCAACGCGCGGTAACCGTGCTGAAAAAGTTTCTCACAGACTACAGCGACGACGAACTGGCGGAAAGCGCCGAGCTGGCATATGACTGGTTCGACGTAACGGCGAAGGTGCCGCTTATCGTTTTGCTGCGCAACAAGGAAGACACAAAGGCGCCTATCGGAATAATGGAACTTTGGCACGGCAATACGAGTGCTTTTAAAGATTTAGCGCTGCAGATTCTGCCGCATTTAATGAGCAAGGCGCTCAAAAAAACCGGCGAGTCGAAAGAAATTCTGATACTCGTGGCAACTTCCGGCGATACCGGCAAGGCGGCGCTGGCGGGCTTCGCTGACGTTCCGCAGACTAAAATCATGGTCTTTTATCCCGACGGCGGCGTAAGTAAGATTCAGCGGCTCCAGATGGTTACGCAGACTGGCAAAAATGTCAACGTGACGGCTGTGCGCGGCAACTTCGACGACTGCCAGAACGGCGTCAAAAATATTTTCAGCGACGAGGAAATCCGCGCGAAACTTTCCGACACCAACGTTAAGCTCAGCTCCGCCAATTCGATTAACTGGGGGCGCCTCGTGCCGCAAATCGTCTACTACTTTTCCAGCTACGCCGAATTTATCAACGCCGGAAATATTAAGCTCGGCGACCAGGTCAACGTCATTGTTCCAACCGGCAACTTCGGCAACATTCTCGCCGCGTACTACGCCCGCAAAATGGGCTTGCCCGTCAAAAAATTAATCTGCGCGTCGAATATCAACCACGTACTCACCGACTTTTTCCAGACCGGCGTCTACGACCGCAACCGCGAGTTTCATAAGACTATCACGCCGTCCATGGATATTTTAATTTCCAGCAACCTCGAACGCCTGCTCTACCACGAAACCAGCGGCGACGTTGAGCAGGTCAAGAGCTACATGAAGGAACTCAGCGAAACCGGCAGGTATAAAATCGGCGCGACGCTCAAGAAACGCCTCGACAAAATTTTCTACGCCGACTACGCAACCGAAGCCGAGACTGCCAGCATTATCCAGAACGTGTTCAGCAATTTCGGCTACCTCGTCGACACGCACACCGCCGTTGCAATGTCCGTCATGGCGAAATACCGCCGCGAAACTAAGGATATGCTCCCCGCTATCGTCGCCTCTACCGCCAGCCCGTTCAAGTTCACCGCCGCAGTTTTGAACGCCCTCGGCGAAAATGTTACCGGCGTCGACGATTTAGTTCAGCTCGGTAAGCTCAGCCGCCGCACCAATAAAAAAATTCCGAAAAACCTTGAGTCCCTCGGAACCGCGAAAATTCTGCACGAAGACGTTTGCGATAAGGAAGAAATGGCGGCGCGCGTTTTGAAATTCGCCGCCGAATAAATTTAGATTGGAGTTGTTAATCATGCAGGCAGCAGTTGAAAAAATCCCCGCCGTCGAAACCAAAACCGAAACCGAAGAATCTGTCACGTTCACGCAGGAGGAACTGGCACACTTCATCGAAGAAATCAACCGGCAGTTCGCCAGCGGCAGCGGCATAAATCTGGGCAGGGCGCTCAGAAATGCGCGCTACCTCACCAAACTCGACGAGAGCAACAGGCAGTTTAAAGAAGGCAAGGTCGTCAGTTTTACTGCGGAAGAATGGGAGAAATTTACAAATGAACAAGCTGTTTAGTGAACGCGCTTTCGCCGAATATTTGTACTGGCAGGCACAGGACAGAAAAACGCTGAATAAAATCAATCGCCTTTTGCAAAGCATTGAGCGTGACGGCGTTCTAAATGGCGAAGGCAAGCCCGAAAAATTGAAATACCGCGATGGCGAATACAGCCGCCGTATCGACGACGCTAACCGCCTCGTGTACAAAATCGACGGCAATAATATCAACGTCATGTCCTGCCGCGGGCACTACGAATAAAATTCAGTCTTCGAGCATAAGCGCGGCGAAAGTTTCAGCGCTGCAGGTTTTGGCAAATTCCAGAATGGCGTCCATACCGCCGCGGCTGTGGTCGAGCATATCGTTCACGGAATAAATCAGCGTAGTCACGTCGCTAATTTTGACCTTGAGCCCCGCGCTGACCTTAGCGATGACCGTAAGCGTAATCGCCAGCTCAAGCATTCTGAAACCCGCCACGAAAATTTTGCAGTTATTAAAATCGTCCTCGCTGAAAGCGCTCGGATAACAGCGCATAAAAAATTCGTTCACCAGATAATTTTCCAGCACGCAGTCAAATTCATTGCGCACCCGCCGCAGAATATCGCTGCGATAGCTGGAATAATTTTTCTTCAGATTGGCTTTGTCCCTGTCGCTGAGACCGGCGCCGTAAGTGCCGTCGAAAATTTCAATCACCATTTCGGCATGTCCGTCCAGGTCAAATTCCACGTCCGGTAGCGGCTCTTTTGAAAATTTCGCGCAGAGATTTTTCAGCCGCTGGTTTATCGACAGTTTCCGATTCTGCAGAATTTTTATTGCGTCGAGCTGTACGGCGATAAATTCTTCGGCTGAGCGCGAAAGTTTGTGTCTGAATCCGACGACTGCCCGCGCTGAAATTTCCGGCACTTCCACGAACTGAATTGGCTGCGTCGAAAGCAAAATTAACTCGGCGGCGAGCGGACAGGTCAGCGTCATTGACTGCTCAAAAGTCTCGTCGTCGAGTTTGTACGTTACGCGCGGGAAACTCTGACAAATTGCCGTCAGATAATCCTCTCCGTATTTTTTTTGCAGTCCGCACAGCGAATCTTTGCGCAGGAACGAGCATACGCCGTCTTCGCGCAGTTTCAAAACCAGCACGTCAACGCCTTCCACATCGTCTTCAATCCAGTCAAGCCTGCTCAGAACTTTTTCGCGCTCCGAATCGCCGCTTATCCGGCAATATTTTTCGTAAGCCTCGTCGTCTACGACAATTCGCCAATCCCGACAGCAGCGCGCCTTGCAAAGTTTCCCGTCGCACTTGAACCTTTGAACGTAATCCGGCTGAATGCACTTCATAAAATTCCACCCTGAAAATTTTTCTGCATTATAATCTTCCGCCGGTATATGTGCAAGATACGAACTCACAGTCAGTCACTCCGAGAAGTGAAATAATTTACCCGTCGGCTTAAACGGCAGGTGGCGCCCGCGCGGAATTAAAAATGCGTGTTCGCGTTTAACATTCAAATCGCTTTCAATCCAGCCGTCGGTGATAATCAGAATTGGCGCGTCCTTCGGAAAATCTTCCGCGTCAGTCAGCAAATCGACGCCAGGCTGAAGAATCGTACCACCGCGCCCCTTGACTTCGACGCGCCCAGCAATATCCTCCGGCGAAATGTAACCGGCATCGTAGGGCTGAGCGTCGCAGAAAACAACCCGCGCGACAGGAACTTCCTTCGCCGCCGAGTAGCTGGCAATGGCGCCCAGCGCGTAGCCAATCAGCTTTGCGCTCATGGAGCCGGAAGTGTCAACCACTACGCCGAAAGTGCGGCTGTCCGAAATTTCGGCGGGAATGTAACTCGGACGCGGAATATCGGGCGTACTGCCCTGCCTGCGCGAAGGGCGGGCATAAGTGCGTTTGCTCTCCAGCGGCGAAAAATGCACGTCGAACCATTTGCCCAGCTCAACGTCCCACGGTATCGGCGGCATCGCCAGCGCGCGAATTTCCTCAATCAGTCCGGCGGGAATAAATCCGCGCGAATTTTCCGTGTGATACTCCAGACCGTTTTGCAGCGCGCTTTTATAAAATTCGTCGAGCGAAGTCTGGTCGCTGGGCTTGAAACCCTTCGGCGGGTCGCTGATAATATCGCCCTTGCCGTAACCGCGCAGGGTCTCCAGCTTTGAAAACTTTTTTAAATCGTTGACAATTTTGTCGTAAATTTCTTCGGCGGACATTTTTTTCAGCGTTTCGTCGAAGAGAACGCCAGGCGGCATTCTGCCAACGCGCATATCCCAAAGCCAGCCGTTGATGACGTAATCGCAGGCGACGTTCCAAAGGTAAGGGTCGCGCCCCTGCCTGCGCTCGTGGTGCTGAAGTCCGGCGTGCAAAAATTCATGCGCCAGCACAAATCGCAGTTGCAGATTCGTCAGACCGGCGGCGGGATTGACGTAAATTTCCATGCGCGTCACGTCAACGGCGGCAATCTGAATTTCCTCGCGCTGGCAGTATTTCAAATCTTCGACGACTTTGAACGCGCTGGCAAGCCCGCCGAGCAGCGGATAATGATTGAGAAACCATTTCGCAGCCTTCTGCGCCTCAGTCAGACTTTGCATTTCGGCGAAATCGTAACCGCCCGCGTCGCTGACGATTCGCGAAACTCTTGAAGCCAGCGCCTCGGCAAACCTTCTCGCAAAAATGTTGGAGGGATTTTCCGGCGTGTACCTGAAAGGCTTGTCCAGATTTTTCATATCGGGAATGTTCGGCGCCGCCGTCCCGAAATGAAACCTGTCGCAAAGCTCGCGGTGTTGCTGCAAATATTCGTAAATGCTCAGCTCGTCCTTCGTCGGACCGGCGTACAAATCCAGCGAACAGCGCGGCTCGCCAATTTTCGCCTCCGCCAGAAATTTTGTAACGTAAATATCGCACGCCATGTTCCACAGCCGCAAATCGCAATTCGCCGGAATTTTATCCGCGTCGAAGTGTCCAAACGCCAAATGAAGTTCGCAATGCGCAATCGTGAAAACCCATTCTTCCGGCGTCATCAGAAAATTCCTGTTCAGAAAAACGCGCGGCTCCTCGCCGCACCAGCGCTCCGAGTAATGCGAATCAACATACGCGGCGCAGTTTTTATCCATTTTGGAATTGTCCAGCAGCTGAATATTCACGTACAGCGCGTGCAAAATCGCAACGTCGTTGTGAATCGCAAGCCCCTGCTGAAGATTTTTTCGCTCAGCGGAATTTTTTTCTCCGCCAGTTTTTTCTTAGCCAAAGTCACGCGCCCTTCCTGGCTTCGGAATTTATCAGCCGCGGCATATCCCGAATAATTTCCACCATGAACCATTCCGGCAGGACGTGTCCGTCGTCCGTCGCTACGACCATTTGCGCCATTTCGTAGTTTATCTGTGACAGTTCCTTGAGTAAAATTTTCGCGCGGTGCGAGAAAAATTGCAGCTCGTGACTCATTTTGTTTTTCTTATCCGGCAAATCGTGCAGCAGCCGAGCGCGGAAAGCCTGCGCCAGAAAATACAGCGAATCACGGTCTTCGGGACGCGATGGGAATTTTTCTTCGCCCTTGATTATCGCGTTGAGCAAATATTTATTCTTGACATTCTTGCTGAAGGCGAGGAACATTCCGGCATGTTTCGCCGAAATGCACCCATACGCCAGCACGCGCAGAAGTTCCGGCGAAATTTCCTGTTCTCCGACGTTGTATTCCTTGAGCGCGTCGCTGAGCATGTGCCACGAACGCGGCGTTGAATACGGCTCCTCGGTTTTCGGCGGCTCCGTGAACAAATGGTCTGGACGCTGTTCAATGTAGTCGACTATCCAAGGGTGAATTTCGTTTTCATACGCCCAATCCAGCCACTGCCGCGCGTTCGCCACCAGCTGCACGTGAAACATTCGGTTGACGAGCGCCGACGACATTGTTTTGACTATCGCGCCGTCCTGCGTGCGGTTGCCCGCGCCAATCACTACGCTCCCCTTCGGCAAATGGTATTCGCCAATCCGCCGCTCGTGTATCAGGCTGTAGAACGCCTTCTGCACTTCCTGCGAACACGCATTCAGCTCGTCCAGAAATAAAACGTACGGCTCTTTCCGCGCTATCATTTTCGGCGGCAAAAATTCCGACGTTTCGCCCCGAATCTGCGGTATTCCGATTATATCTTCCGGCGCCAGCTGGCTGCCCAAAAGCGACACGCAAGGCAAGCCGACTTCCTCCGCAAATTTTTCAACCAGCGCGGATTTCCCAATTCCAGGCGCGCCCCAGATGAATATCGGGCGTACCGGTGCCAGATTTACCAGCAAATCCAACAATTCCCTTTGCGTCACGCTGTACGGTAAATTCATTCCGTTTCCTCCAAATTCTTCAAGCGCTTTCGCGCAATTTCAGCCAGAAATTTTTCTTCGTCAGAATCGCCGACTTCGGTACACCGGCGATAACTTTCCGCCGTCGCGGTACATCTGCGCGATTTTTGAAACTTCGTGCTCGTCTTTATCCTGCCGGTACGTCTAAAAATATTTCGCGTACCATTTGCCCGCCGCGTCGAAGTCGCCAGCCCTGCGATAAATCTCGCCAATGTAAAACCACTCGCCGCTTTTTGAAAAATAATAAATCGCCCGCGCCAGATTTTTCTTGGTACCGAAACTGAACCGCCGCATTAATCGCGTAGTGGTAGCCGGTCTCGTATATTTCGTCCGCAACGTCGGGCAGCTCGAACGCCTTAGTTTCGTCCTGTGAAACGCCGTCGCCACGCCGGAATATTCGCCTCGATTTGCGCCTTGTGATTAAAAATTTTCTTCCTGCTGTACATGAATCCTCCTTTGACAATTTCCCTCTCTGCGAACAGATTAGCACGGGCGGTGCGGAAATTTTTACGCAACAAAAAAACGCCGCCGTCGAAACGGGGCGCTGTGATAAAATTTCAGCGAATGAAATGCGTCGGAGTCCAGGGTTCAGTTTCGGGCAGTCCGAATTTTTCCTTGCCGAGCGCAATACTCTTCATGAGGAAAGTCATGTTGCGGGCGAGCGTGCGCATTGTCTGCAGACCCTCGGTGTCCTGTTCAGCTTCGCCAGGCACAAGTCCGAAAACGTTATTCCAGTACTGGCTGGAAACCACCGGCATGTTGCGAATCGTAAAGTATTTGTTCAGCTCGTCGAAAGTGGCGGTCGTACCGGCGCGGCGCGCAACCACAACGCTGGCGCCAACCTTCATCGTCTTGTCGAAAGGCGTGCTGAAGAAAAGCCTGTCGAGAAAACTAATCGTCGTGCCGTTCGCCGAGGCAAAATAAACCGGCGTGCCGATAACTACGCCGTCCGCCTCCGCGAAAAATGGCGCGGTTTCGTTCACAATGTCGTTGAAAATGCATTTGCCAAGCTCCGCGCATTTCCGGCAGGCGACGCAGCCGCGTACCGCCTTGTTGCCGACCTGCACGATTTTCGTTTCAACGCCCTCCTGCGCGAAAACTTTTGCCATTTCGTTCAGCGCAATCGACGTATTGCCGCTGGCGTGCGGCGAGCCGTTAATCATCAAAACTTTCACGTCAAACTCTCCCCCAATAATTTTTCTGAGCGCAGTTCTCCCGCGCGAATTTTTCCTACGCCTAAAAATTTTTCCGCCGCGTAAACTCTGACCGTTTCATCAGCCGCGCGAACATTTGTCGCCAGACCGTTGCAGAAAGCCTTGACACGATTTTCCGCCAGCTCAAATTTTTTCAAGCCGCTAAGACAGTCCTCAATCGCCAGCAAATATTTTTCGCCCGCAAATTTCAAATCGTCAAACTCAACCGCGTGACATAAACAAAATTCGCCAACGCGCGTCCTCTGCAGAAATTTCAGCGCAGCAGGAATTTTCAGCGCGGAGCCAATGTCCACGGCGAGACTGCGAATGTACGTCCCCTTGCCGCAGTTTATCTCAAGCGACACGGAATTTTCACCGACGCCCAGAATTTTAATTTCGTGAATCGTAACCCTGCGGCGCGGCATTTCAAATTCAACATTCCTGCGCGCAAGGTCATAAGCCTTCCGCCCGTTAATTTTTATCGCAGAATGTTTAGGCGGAACCTGCTCAATTTCACCGGTGAATTTCTCAACTACCGCGCGAATTTCCTCGACGCTCGGCAGAACAAAATCTTCCACGCGCTGAATAATCTCGCCTTCAAGGTCGCCGGTATCCGTCGCCACGCCAAAAATAATTTCCGCGCGATAAGTTTTGTTGCAGTCAGCAAGATACTCGATAAATTTCGTGGCGCGTCCAACGGCTATTGGCAGAATTCCAACCGCCGCAGGGTCCAGCGTACCGGCGTGCCCGACTTTTTTGGTGCCGAAAATCTTCCGCACGATATTAACCGCGTCGTGGCTCGTCATACCGGCGGGCTTGTTCAAATTTATAAAACCGTCACTCATCGCCGTTAAAATCCGCCAGCGAAATTTCCGCGCGGTCTTCGTACTCGACTGGACGCAGGTAGCCGCGCTCAATCATAAATTCGCCAATCGCCCGAATGATAATCCGCCTGGATTCGTCAAAACTTTTGTTGAGCGTGCAGCCCGCCGCGCGAATGTGCCCGCCGCCGCCCAGCCTTCTGGCTATGTCCGAAACTTCGACGCCCTTGGAGCGCATGCTGACGCGGCAAACATTTTCTTCCTTGAAAGTCAGCAGGAACGCCACGTCAACGCTGTCAATCACGCGAATCAGGTCAACAAGCCCTTCGGTGGTGTCGACCCTGCGCGAAAGTTCCTCGTCAATGAACATTCCGGCAACCTTGCCGCCGTAGAAAAGTCTGGCAGTCTGCAGCGCGGCAGTCATAACTTTCACGTCGTGAACGGTGCGCTTCTCCATCTGCTCGGAAATTAAATTCGGCTCAACGCCCAGTTCGACGAGTTCCGCCGCCGCGCGAAAAGTTCCAGCCTTCGTGTTGGAATAATTGAAAAAGCCGGTGTCCGTTGCAATTCCCGTGTACAGGCAAACGGCGATGTTCATGGTAATTTCGGCGCCGAGTTCGTGGGCGAGCCGGAAAATAATCTCGCACGTAGCCGCCGCGTCCGCGTCAACGTACAAATCAAGATTGTCCCCCTTATTGGTGACGTGGTGGTCGATATTCAGAATCGGCGCGTCAGTAAGCCTTCCAACTTCGCCAATGCGGTCGGGCGCCGTGTCGAGAACCACCAGTAAATCTGCGTCGAATGTTTCATCTTCGCGCGGGCGCCGAATTTCTTCCTCGAACGGCATCACGGAAAAGTTTTGCGGAATTTTGTCGTCAATGTAAACCTGGACGGTTTTGCCCATTTCGCGCAGGATTTGCAGCATTGCCAGCGCTGAGCCAATCGCGTCGCCGTCGGGGTTTATGTGCGACGTGACTAAAATTTTGTCAGCCGCCCGCAGTTTCGCCGCCGCCGCCTGTAACGTTATTATCAACAGAATCACGCTCCTTTTCGATTTTGAGCAGGATTTTCTGAATATGCTCGCCGTAGTCCAGCGAATTATCCAGCGCGAAGGAAATTTCCGGCGTGAACCTTAACCGAATGCGCCGCCCAATTTCCCGCCGGATAAATCCAAGCGCGCTTTTAAGTCCCTCAAGCGACGATTGAATTTGTTCCTCGCCGCCCATTATGCTGACGTAGATTTTCGCCTCGCGCAGGTCGCCGGTAACTTCCACGTCGGTGACCGTCACGAAGCCTATGCGCGGGTCTTTAATTTCGCGCAGCAGCATTTTGCTCATTTCCTGCTTAATCAGTTCCTGCAGTTTTTCAACTCGTAGTTGTGTACTCATTAGTTTACTCCAAATTTTTTAAAAGGTTCGCCATTTCGATAGCGCTGACCGCCGCGTCGGAGCCTTTGTTGCCAGCCTTCGTACCGGCGCGCTCAATCGCCTGCTGAATATTTTCCGTGGTAACCACGCCGAAAATCGTCGGGACGCCGGTCTGAAGTCCAACCTGCGCGACGCCCTTGGAAACTTCGTTGCAGACGTAATCGTAGTGCGTAGTAGCGCCGCGAATCACCGCGCCGAGGCAAATCACCGCGTCGAACTTGCCGCTGGACGCCAGCTTTTTCGCAACCAGCGGAATTTCAAAACTGCCAGGCACCCACGCTACGGAAATATCCTCGTCCGCGACTTCGTGACGCGTGAGAACGTCCAGCGCGCCGCTCAAAAGCTTGCTCGTGATAAATTCATTGAACCGCGCGACGACAATGGCGAATTTCAAGCCGCGCCCGCTCAGTTTTCCTTCGTAAATGTTCAAGATTTTTCGTCCTCCTCGAATACGTGTCCCATTTTGACTTTCTTGACGGTGAGATATTTTGAATCGAATTTCGTCGGCGGCACGACGATTGGCACGCGCTCGGTTATCGTCAAGCCGTAGCCTTCGAGCCCTGCGCGTTTTGCCGGATTGTTCGTCATCAGCCGAATCGAAGTCAAGCCTAAATCTTTCAGAATCTGCGCGCCAATACCGTAGTCTCGCAAATCCGGCTTGAATCCCAGCAGTACGTTCGCTTCGACGGTATCTTTGCCCTCGTCCTGCAGCACATACGCGCGAATCTTGTTGGCGAGCCCAATCCCGCGCCCTTCCTGCCGCATGTATAATACCACGCCGCGCCCTTCCTTTTCAATACGCCTGAGCGCAGTCTGGAGCTGGTCGCCGCAGTCACAGCGCATGGAACCGAGCGCGTCGCCGGTAAGACATTCGGAATGAACGCGCACGAGAACATTTTCAACGCCCGCCACTTCGCCCTTGACGATAGCCAGATGACATTTGCCGTCCAGCGAATTTTCGTAAGCTTTAAGCCGGAAATGCCCGTACTTGCTGGGAAAATCGGCGTCGGCAATCTGTCTGACGAGTTTTTCATTGCGGCTGCGGTACTCAATCAGCGCGCGGACGGTGGTAATGTTCAGACCGTGCTTAGCGGCGAACTGCTTGAGTTTTTCGGTGCGCATCATGTGACCGTCGTCGTCCATAATTTCACAGCAAAGACCGGCGGGATAAAAGCCAGCCAGCTGCGCCAAATCCGTGGTAGTTTCAGTGTGACCGGCGCGCCGCAGTACTCCGCCTTCGACCGAACGCAGCGGGAAAACGTGTCCAGGGCGCCGGAAACTGGACGGCTTAGCATTTTTATCAAGCAGCAGTTTAATCGTCCGGCAGCGCTCATACGCAGAAATCCCCGTGGCGGTATCGAACGCGTCTACCGAGACAGTGAACGCCGTTTCGTGCGAATCGGTGTTATGCGCAACCATCTGCCCAATTTCTAGTTCGTCGAGCCGCGCGCCAATAATCGGCGCGCAAATCAGCCCTTTAGCATGCGTCGCCATAAAATTAATCTGTTCGGGCGTGACAGTTTCCGCCGCGCAAATCAAATCGCCTTCGTTCTCGCGGTCTTCATCGTCGATAACCACAACCATTTTCCCGCTGCGAATATCGTCAATCGCCTGCTCAATCGTCGCAAATTCGCTCATAAAAAATTTCCCCCTTAATAACGCGAATATAAGTGGCCGCCCAAGGACGGGCGGCCGGCCGTCACCAGTCGCCGGAAGCGACTGCTGCGGCCAAGCTTTCTTTGCCAGCGTTTCTTTCTCGAAAGAAATGCTGAAACAATTCTAAAACCCATTAGCCGCTAAAAATTCCCGTGAAAGTGTAGGCGCCGCCTTGAAGTTCAGCAGGCGCTCCACGTACTTCGCCAGCACGTCCGTTTCAATATTTACGAGACTGCCGACGCGCTTGAACTTAAAATTCGTAACCTCGCGCGTATGCGGAATCATGGAAACGCTGAACTCATTCGCCGCGGCGTCGACAACCGTAAGGCTAATACCGTCCAGCGCGACGGAACCTTTCGAGGCGATTTGCCGGAGTATAAAACTTTCCGCCGCAACGTGAATAAAAATAGCGTTGCCTTCCGCGCGAATGCTGGAAATTTTTCCAACGCCGTCGATGTGTCCGCTGACAATGTGTCCGCCGAGCCTGTCACCGACTTTAAGCGCGCGTTCCAAATTTACAACGCCGCCAGTTTCCAGCGAAGTCCTGCGAACCGTTTCCGGCATAACGTCCGCCGCAAAAAAATCCTCGCCGAAATCCGTAACGGTAAGACAGACGCCGTTCGTGCAAATGCTGTCTCCGATTTTAATGTCGCTGAGAATTTTCGCGCAGGTAATTTCAATGCGCCCGCCGTCGAAACTCTTCAGCGCGCCGGTCTCCTCGATTATCCCCGTGAACAAGCTATCACTTCCAAAACAAAAACCGCTCAAAGCAAAAACTTCGGGCGGCAAAAAATAAACAGTCAGCTGGATTTTTTATTGAGCGTAGAACTTGACAACGTCACCGACGCGCAGGCGAGGTATAATCGAGCCCTTAACGACGATTTGCCCGGGAAGAGAGCCGGCAGAATTCACTACTATTGTACAGTGTCCGCCTTCACGCAAGTTTTTCATCACGTCATTTCCCACTTGCTCGACCGTGAAATCCGTGTTGCCGACCTGCAGCTTGTCGCCGACGACAATATCGCCCTGAACTTCGTTGACGGTATGCTGAACAACCATATCGGCGAGTCGGGGTCTTAAATCCGCGTCCATCAGAATAAAGCTTTTGTTGGTATCGAGGAACGTGCGCGCGTCTCTGCCGACAGCCGTAATTTGAGTTTCGTACTTAACTTCCATACATTTCAACCTCCATGCGCGTATCATACCACAACCAGCGGGGATTTTACAAGAAAAATTTTTCAGTCCATTATGTCCGACTGGTACGTTTCGTTCAGCAGCCGTTCCTGTTCCGCCTGCGCCTTCCGCGCGAAAGACCGCGCCGAGAAAAGATTCGGTACAGCGGCTCCAACGGCAATTCCTAAAATTATCAGCGCCGCGTCTACGCCGGATTGTATCGCCGACAAAAGCTGTTCCAGTGTCAGTTCCCTAATGTGAATCATTGCGAAAAGGCAACGCGCGATTAATACGCCTGGCACCATCGGAATGACCGCCGGCACTATCAAAACCTGCATCGGTGTATGAAGCCAGTGCGTCGCGCGAATTGCGATTATGCTCACAACCGTCGCCCCTGCAAACGTTCCAAATTCCGAGCTCAAGCCTAAGCCGAACACTAAAAAATTCCGCGTGCAGACGGCTATCGCTCCGCCAATTCCTACCGCAGCCAGCAATCTGGGAGGCAGGTTGAACAGTATCGAAAAGCCCATCGCTCCGGCGGCGGCAGCCAGCGCGAAAATTAAATAATCGCTGTCCGGCAGCATTCGCAGGTTTGTGAAGTCGACCACTGGGAAAATTTCCAGCGCGAAAACTATCCCGAAAGTCATCGCCCCGACGATTAACAGCGTTCGCAAAAATTGCGCCGCCCCGCTTATCAGGTACGTGTTCAGCATATCCGTCAGCCCGTTGATTATCGGTATGCCAGGCACCAAAAACAGCGCGCAGGCAATTATCGGGTGCCACGGCGTTTCGGTAGGCAGGAAGCTCGCGAAATACGCCGCGACCGTCGCTGTGAACGCCGCGAACGCTATCCCGACGTACCCGTTAATTCCCGCGTGTATGCACCGAACCTGCACGAACTTTCCGAGCGCCGCGCAAAACGCTGTATAAATCGCCGCCCGTAAATCGCAGCCGAAAAGTATGCAGAAAGCCCCGCACGCTATGCCCGTCGCCAGCAAATTTTGCCACAGCACGTAGTAGCGCGGACGCCCCGCAGTTTCCTTCAGCGCTCCACGAAATTCTTCCAGCGTATAATGTTCCCTCAGCGCCCGCCATGTCAGCTTGCTTATCGCCGAAATTATCCGCATATCCACGCCGTGTTTCATGCATTTCCGAAACGACGTGTGCGAATGATTTTCGTCGCTGATATTCAGCATGAGCGTCGTGAACATTATGTGCAGGTGAAATTTTTCCGCCGGTATCCCCATGAATGCCGCTACCCGCTGCGTATCTCTTACGACGCGGTCTGCCGTCGCCCCGTTCTCAACCAGCAGTTGTCCTACCGTCAGAATCAGTTCGACCTTCTGCCCGATTTCCGCAAAAGTTTCGCGCAAAAGTTCCTGCTGCCTGCCGTAGGAATTTTCGTAAACGTCGTCCATCTTACAGGATAAACTGAGACAAATCGCGATTCTTAGCGATTTCCTTCAGCTTTTCGTCCACGTACGCCGCGTCGATTTTGACTTCAGTTTTGCCGTCTTTTACCATATCCGGCGCCGAGAAGGAAATTTCCTCCAGCAATTTCTCAAGCAGCGTGTGAAGTCTGCGCGCGCCGATGTCCTCCGACTGCTCGTTCACGTCGTAAGCCATTTCGGCAATGCGTTCAATCGCGCTGGGTTCAAATTCCAGCGTCAGCCCCTCGGTTTTGAGCAGCTCTTTGTACTGTTTAATCAACGCGTTTTGCGGCTCGGTTAAAATTTTCTCGAAGTCTTCCTTGCGCAGGGATTTGAGTTCGACGCGAATCGGGAAACGCCCCTGCAGTTCAGGAATTAAATCTGACGGCTTGGCAGTATGGAACGCGCCGGCGGCTATGAACAGAATGTAATCGGTCTTGACGGGACCATATTTCGTCATAACGGTTGAGCCTTCGACGATTGGCAGAATGTCGCGCTGGACGCCTTCGCGGCTGATGTCGGGACCGCTGCTGGAGCCTTTGACGGCAACTTTATCAATTTCGTCGAAGAAAACAATTCCACTGCGTTCGGCGAGCTGTACGGCGGTTTCAGCAACTTCCTCCATATCGATAAGCTTTTCCGCCTCTTCCTGCTCAAGGATTTTGCGCGCGGCGGCAACGGTAACCTTGCGCTTGCGGGTGCGTTTAGGAACGAGCGAGCCAATCATATCCTGCAGATTTTCGCCCATATTTTCGAGGCTGGAGCCGCTGAACATTCCAACCATCGGCTTAGCGTGGTCGGCGACTTCCATTTCGATAACCTGATCTTCCATCTTACCGGCAGCAAGGCGCTTGCGGACGAAATCACGACCGGCGTTGTTGGTTTCAACGGGTTCTTCAACCGGCGCGGCATTTTTATCGACGTTGTTGAAAAGTTTGCTCAGCGGATTTTGCGCGGGCTTAGGTTCCGGCACAAGAATATCCAGCAGGCGTTCATTAGCGTTTTCAGTCGCCTTGTCCTTGACTTCCTCTGTGCGCTGTTTGCGTACCATGCGGACGGAAATCTGCATAAGGTCGCGGATAATCGATTCGACGTCGCGCCCGACGTAGCCAACTTCCGTGAACTTCGTCGCCTCAACCTTGACAAACGGCGCCTTGACAAGCCGCGCAAGCCTCCGCGCAATTTCAGTTTTGCCGACGCCCGTCGAACCAATCATCAAAATATTTTTCGGAATAACGTCGTCGCGAATGTCGTCCGCGAGCTTGCGACTGCGCCAGCGGTTCCTCAGCGCGATAGCAACCGAGCGCTTAGCGTCGTCCTGCCCAACGATGTATTTATCAAGTTCCTCAACAATTTCGCGCGGCGTCTGCTCATTCATGCCCAGTTCGCTGGCGTCAGCCTTCTTGAGTTCCAATTTATCAGCCATAAAATTTTCCTCCAATTAATTCAGTTCCTCGACGAGAATATTCTGGTTCGTGAAGACGCAAATGTCAGCGGCAATGCTCAGCGCCTCCCTGGCGATTTCGGCGGCAGTCATATCGGTATGAGAAATGAGCGCGCGCCCCGCCGCCAGCGCGTAAAATCCGCCGGAGCCAATCGCCGCAACGTCGCCGTCCGGCTCGATAACTTCGCCGCTGCCAGAAAGCATTAAAATCGTGTCTTTGTCCGCAACGAGCAACAGCGCTTCAAGCCGACGCAGAATTTTATCAGTGCGCCAGTCCTTAGCCATGGCTACAGCCGCCCGCTGTAAGTGCCCGTGAGTTTCCTCCAGCTTGCTCTCGAATTTTTCAAAAAGCGTGAAGGCGTCCGCTACCGAGCCCGCGAAACCGGCGATAACTTTGTCGTGGTACAGGCGCCGGACTTTTTTGGCGGTCGACTTCATGATAGTATGTTCGCCGAAAGTAACCTGCCCGTCGCCGGCGATAGCGGTCTTGCCGTCTCGTTTCACGGCGACAATCGTAGTTGCGTGGAACATTTATTTCAACTCCATTTCGTTAGCGAATTTGTCAAGGGCTGCCAGCGCGCGCTCCGCCAGTTTCAATTTCCTGTCAGCTTTTTTCGCGCGAAATTCCAGCGGCGGCAGTAAGCCGAAAGTTACGTTCATCGGCTGGAAATTTTCATTCTGCGCCGTGATGTAATGCGCAAGCGCGCCGTGACAGGTTACCGGCGGAAAAATCAGCGCGTCCATCCCCTTCGCCAGCCGCGCCGCGTTTATCCCTGCGACTAAGCCAGCCGCTGCTGATTCGACGTAGCCTTCGACGCCCGTCATCTGCCCCGCGAAAAATATTTTCGGCTGCGATTTAAGCTGGAACGTCGGCAATAATAATTTCGGCGAATTTATGTACGAATTCCGGTGCATGACGCCGAGCCGCGCGAACTCCGCCGCCTCCAGCCCAGGTATCATTTTGAAAACGCGCCGCTGTTCCTGCCACGTGAGCCGCGTCTGGAACCCGACTAAATTATACAACGTCGCCGCCGAATTTTCTACCCTCAGTTGAATGACGGCGTATGGAAGTTTCCCAGTTCGCGGGTCGACCAAGCCCACGGGCTTTAAAGGTCCGAAACGCAGGGTATCTTCGCCGCGCGCCGCCAGAATTTCTACCGGCAGGCAGCCTTCAAAAAATATTTCGCGCTCAAATTCGTGCGGCTTAACTTTTTCCGCGTCGACTAATTCTGCGCGAAAGTTCAAATATTCCTCGCGCGTCATCGGGCAATTCACATAAGCCGCGTCTTCTCCCTTGTCGTAGCGCGACGCCTTAAACGCCTTACTGAAGTCAATCGAATCCGCCGTAACAATCGGAGCCGCCGCGTCGTAAAAATAAAAATCGTCGCCGCCCGTCAGAATTTTAATCTGCTCAGCGAGCGCGCCTTCAGTCAGCGGACCGCTGGCGATAACTAAAATTTCGTCGGCGAAGGCGTCAAGGCTGGTAATTTCCTCGTTGGCGAAAGTCACGGCGGCTTTGACTTTTTCGGTAACCGTCGCGCTGAATTTGTTCCTGTCGACAGCCAGCGCGCCGCCAGCAGGAATTTGCGATTCGTCCGCCGCCGCCATGATAATTGAACCCAGCCGCCGCATTTCTTCCTTGAGCACGCCGACCGCGTTCGACAAGCCCGCCGCCCGCAGTGAATTGCTACAGACGAGTTCCGCGAAATTTGCCGTCGAATGCGCGGGCGTAGATTTGAGCGGACGCATTTCGTGCAGGACAACTTCGACGCCGCGCCGCGCGATTTGCCACGCCGCCTCCGAGCCAGCTAAGCCCGCGCCAATCACATGTACTTTCAATCTGCTTTCCTCGAATCCTTGAGATTTTTGCGCGCCTCGTACCGGCGTCTGGAGTCGTCCAGAATTTTATTTATCGGGTGTCCCTGACGCGTGGAGCAATTTTCATTGCCGCAGTAGACCATCGACGCGCGCCCGCGAAATCTGTGCGCGAACATTGTACTGCCGCATTCCCTGCAGGGATTTTCCAGCGGATCGTCCCACGTCCGAAAATCGCACGCCTCGCAGCCGTACAAATTTCTGCCGCCGCGAAAAGCTTGCCGCGTGATACGCCCGCCGCATTTCGGACACTTCTGCGCGAGATAATCCACGTGCGGCTTGATATTCCTGCATTCAGGATAGCCGGAGCACGCCAGGAACGTCCCGTAGCGCCCGTGCTTGACAATCATCTGGCGCCCGCACTTATCGCAAACTTCGTCGCTCAGCTCTTCCTGCGGATTGGCATCTTCACCGAGAGACTCCATCGCCGCGCTGAAATTTTCGCTGAACGCGCCGCAATATTTCGCAACGACAGAATTTTTCTCCGCCTCGCCCGCCGCCACGGCGTCAATCTGCGCGGAAATTTCTTTGTACGTGTCGACGCTGAAAATCTCGTCGAAGAAACCGTCCAGCGCGCTCAAAACTTTTTTACCGAGTTCAGTTACCGCGTAGCCGGTCTCGCCCGCCGCAATGTACTTGCGCTTGAGCAGGCTGTTGACGCCAATGGAATAAAATTCAGCCCAGTTGACGCCGAGTTCATCGAGCGCCGCCGTTACCGCCAAATCTGTAATTTTCCCGTCAGACGAAACTTTTTCCGAAACGCCGCCAGCCGCCGCGTGAATAAGCTCGTAAAGCTTGAACTGGTTTTCCGTCAGAAATTCCTTGACGCTTACAGGCTCGCGAACATCTTCCGTCAGCCGAATTTCGCCGCCATGCGGATATTTTATTAAGCCGCCGCATTCGTCAAAGCCCTCGTAGAGCTGGTCGGTCAAAAGCCGCGTTTTCGGCGTGGAAAAATTCAGCTTAGCCAGCGCCAGTTCCTGCAGGCTGCCGAAAGTCAGCGCGCCGCTCAGCTCAAAATTTTCTGCAGGTTTAAGCGTGCTGATTAGTTTAAGGAGCATCGCGCGGAACCTGCCGACCTTGACGCCGCGAAAAATTTTGCACGCAAGGTATTCGCCGACGCGGTGGCTGATAAATTTATCGATAAGCTGGCGCGTCTGAAACGCGTCGACCAGTTTCATATCGATTGGGCGCGCGCTTTTAATGGCGGCTCGGACGGCGGATTTGGTGAACTCGTCGACAATCACGCGGCAGTTGGATTTTTCATTGACGCCGAAAAGTTCACAGCACTGCAGCGCGAGAAATTCACCGGCGGCGTCAGGATTAGTCGCCAGAAAAATCCTCCCTGCGGTGGCAGTTTTCTGCCGCAGTTCCTTAAGCAGAGGACCTTTACCGCGCACCGTGATATAGTCCGGCGCGTAGCCATTTTCCGCGTCAATTCCGATTCGGCTGCGCGGCAAATCTTTCAAAAATCCCTCCGTCGAAATGACGCTGTACGCGCTGCCCGCAAATTTTTTCATTGCCCGCGCCGCGCCCGCGCTGTCCGTCAGTATCAGCGATTTTACTTTTTCCGCCAAGAAAATTCCCTCCGTCGATTCAGGCTCTGGTGTACATGTCACCGTTTCCGATAATCAAATTTTTCTGCTCAAGCTGCAGGATTATCCGCGAAATTTCGTTCGGCTCAATGTCGTCCAGCTGATTCAAAATTTCATCAGGCGCAATATAATCGCCCGCCGGTATTAAGTCAAAAACTTTTTTCTCGTCGCCCGCAAGTTCCACGCATTCAGGTTTTTTATCCGTCACAAGGTTATAAAAATCGAGAATATCCTGCGCATTTTTCACGAGAATGGCGCCGTCGCGAATGAGTTCGTGGCAGCCGTAACTTTTTTCAAAAAAAACACTGCCAGGCACCGCGAAAACGTCCCTGCTGAAGTCGCCCGCGTAGCTCGAAGTTATCAGCGCGCCGCTCCTTTTACCGGCTTCCACGACAATCACGCCGCGGCTGAGCCCCGCGATAATCCTGTTGCGCGTAGGAAAAGTGCCGGCGTTGGCGTTCGTGCCAGGCGAAAATTCCGTCATGACCACGCCGTTTTCAGCGATTTGATCTGTCAGAGATTTTTTATCGCGCGGAATTTTGCTGATACCGTAGCCGAGAACCGCGACCGTCCGACCGAATTTCATGGCGCCCTGATGAGCGCAGGTATCAATCCCGTAAGCCGCGCCGCTGACAATGGTGAAGCCCGCCTCCGCCAGCTCATTGCTGATTTTTCGCGTGACGCGTTCGCCATAGGCGGTGTTGTGGCGCGTGCCGACGATTGCAATTCTTTCGGCGTTGGGCTGCAATTTTCCTTTATAATAAAAAACCGGCGGCGGCGAATTAATTTCCTTCAGCAGTGGCGGATAATCGGCGTCGCTGATACTGCACAGCTTGATTTTATGCGCGTCGCAAAACTCTGCCAGTTTTTCTGGCGCGGCGGGATTTTTCTGCCGGAACTCCAGGAAAGATTCAATCGCTTTCGGCGAAAGTATCTGTTTAAGCTGCTCCTCGCCAGCGCGCCAGGCTTTTTCCGCGCTCTTGAAAAATTCTACCAGTTTCCGTGTACGCTGCGCACCGAGTAAATTCACCGCGTTTATCGCCGCAACGTAGTATTTTTCCACGACAACCGCCTCTCAATTCGCCAGCGCCAAAATCAAGTCCGCAATTTCCGCCGCCGCGTGCGGTCTGCCGAGCGTCAGGCTTGCATCTGCCATTTCCTGTAGTTCGGCGGGATTTGCCAGCAGTTCGTCAAGCGTCGATTTTAAAATTTCCGAGTGCAAGTCTTTGTTGAGAATCATTCGCGCGGCTCCGGCTTTTACCAGCACCTTCGCATTAAATTCCTGGTGATTTTCCGCCGCGAACGGGTACGGTATCAAAATCGCTGGCACGCCGCGCGCCGTGAGTTCAGCAAGTCCCGTTGCGCCCGCGCGAAATATCGCCAGATTCGCCATCGCCATCGCCTGCGGCATGTTGTACAGGTACGGCACGACTTTGACATTCGGCGCCTCGAAACTGAAACCGGCGTCTTTTAATTTTTGCGTGACGGAATCAAATTCGCCCTTGCCGGTGACGTGCAGAAACTGCGCGACCGGATTTTTTTCAGCCGCGACGAGAATATCAATCATGGCGTTGTTAATCGAGCGGGCGCCGCGACTGCCGCCGGAAATTAAAACTACCGGCAGATTTTCCGTGAAGCCAAATTCCGCCAGACCGTCTTCGCGCTTAGCCGTCAGAACGTTTTCGCGAATCGGGTTGCCGGTGTACACGGTTTTTTCGGCGGGAAACTTTTTCCGCGCCATTTCGGAGCCAACCGCGATTTTCGACACGAACTTCGACAGAATTTTATTCGTGACGCCAGCAACAGCATTCTGCTCCTGAATCAGCGTCGGAATTTTTTTGAGACTGGCAGCAAGCAGAATCGGACCGCAAACGTAGCCGCCAGTTCCAACGACAACATTCGGCTGAAACTCACTGAGAATTTGTCCGGCGCGCTTGACGCTCAAAATCGCATTGGCGGCGCGCTTGAAATTATCCAGCGTAAAATGCCGCTCAAATCCGCCTTCCAAATTCAGCGCAGTAAAATTAATCCCAGCCTTCGGAACAATGTCCGCTTCCAGCCCGCGCTCGGTTCCAACGTACAGAAATTCGGCGTCGGGGATTTTATTTTTGAGGGCGTCGATAATCGTCAGCGCGGGATAAATGTGCCCGCCCGTGCCGCCGCCGCTTACAATAATTTTCATAGCGCGTTCACAATCTCCTTGAAGTTTTTGCCGCGCTCCTCGAAGTTGTCGTACATGTCGAAGCTGGCGCAGGCGGGACTGAGCAGAACGATTTGCGGCGGATGAGCGACACTCTTAGCGAGCTCAACGGCTTTTTGCATAGAGTAACCGGCGTCCAGAATTTTATCGGCGGGGAAATTATTTTTTATGGCGTCAGCTTTGAACCGCGCCGCCGCGTCACCAACCAGAATCAGCCAGTCCACGCGCTCATTTACCAGCGCCAGAAAATCCGTCAGGTCGGTGAGCTTATCGTCGCCGCCCGCTATCAGAATGATATTTCCCGCGAAAGTTTCCAGCGCCTTAATCGCCGAATCGGTGTTGGTCGCCTTGGAGTCGTTGTAATACTTCACGCCGTCAATTTCGCGCACGAACTCAATCCTGTGCTCGACGCCGGTAAAACTTTTCAGCACACAGGAAATTTTCTCAGCCTGCGCGCCAGCCAGAAAAGCCATCATCGACGACGCCAGCGCATTTTCGACGTTGTGCCCGCCCTTAATCCCAAGTTCGTCAACCGTGCAGAGATTATAAATTTTCCCGCCGCAGGAAATTTTCAAAACGTCGCCGTCGAGGTAAGCGCCTTCGTCGAGAATTTTTTTCCGACTGAAATAATAAACCTTGCACTTCGCGCGGGCTTTAATTTCGCGGGTGCGTTCATCGTCGTAGTTTAAAACCAGAAAATCGTCAGCCGTCTCCTGCGCGAAAATTTTTTCCTTCGCGGCTTGATAGGCGTCCATAGTGCCATGGCGCTTCAAATGGTCGGGCGTGACGTTGAGAATCGCAGAAACGTGCGGTCTGAAATTGTGCGTCGCCTCCATCTGGTAGCTGGAAATTTCCGCCGCAATACAGCCGCCCGCTCCAACTTCCAGCGCAACTTCGCTCAAAGCCACGCCGATATTTCCGCCAACGCCAACGCGCTCGTAAGCCGTCTCCAAAAGCAGTCCGAGCAGAGTAACGGTGGTAGTCTTGCCGTTGGTGCCGGTTACCGCGCAAATTGGAGAGCGCGCCAAATCGTAGGCAAGCTCAACTTCGCTGATAACGGGGATATTTTTCGCAAGCGCCGCCTGAATGAGCGGAATGCGAACGGGAACGGCGGGCGAAAGAATTACCATATCCACGCCGTCAAGCAAATCTTCAGTCTGCTTGCCGAAAACCAGATTAATCCCAGCGTCGCGCAGGTTTTGAAAATCAAATTTCAAATCAGCTTCAGCCTTAGCGTCGCTCAAAGTCACGTCAGCGCCGAATTTCTTAGCGATTTTCGCCGCCGCAAAGCCGCTGATACCGGCGCCAATCACGAGAATTTTTTTGTCTGCAAGTTCCATTTAAATTTCCCTCAAAAAGGCAACGTAGCCCTGCTTCGTTTCGTAAACGTCGACTTTGCTGACGGCTTCCCACGGCGCGTGCATGCTCAAAACCGCAACGCCGCTGTCGATGACTTCCATGCCGTAAACCGCCATGATGTGGGCGATAGTGCCGCCGCCGCCCAGGTCGACCTTGCCGAGTTCGCTGAACTGGTAATGGACGTTATGCTTGTCGAGTATAGCGCGGAGCTTGCCGACAAATTCAGCGTTTGCCTCGCTGGCGCCGGATTTCCCGCGCGAGCCGGTGAATTTATTGAAGACCATGCCCTTGCCGAGGTAGGCGACATTTTTCTTGTCGTAGCTGCTTGCGTAGAGCGCGTCGTAGGCGCTGGAAACGTCGGAGCTGAGCATGAAAGAATTCTGCAGAGCGCGGCGCAGTCCGAGTTCGGTGTACTGCCCGCAGACGCTCATGAGTTCAGCCAGCGCGTTTTCAAAAAACTTCGAGCGCATACCCGTCGCGCCGTAACTGCCAATTTCTTCCTTGTCGACCAGCAGGCAGCACGCGGTTTTATCAAGCGTCTCGTTCGCAATTTCCAGCATGGCGATAAGCGAAGTGTAAGAGCAAACGCGGTCGTCGTGCCCGTAAGCCAGCACCATACTCCTATCCAGACCAAGCTCGCGCGCCTTGCCAGCGGGAACCAGCGCGAGTTCAGCTGACAGAAAATCTTCCGGCTCAATGTCATATTTATCCTTGAGAATTTTCAGCACGCCGGCTTTGACGGATTCTTTCTCGCCGTCCTTGAGCGGGTAATTTCCAACGAGAATATCAAGATTTTCGCCCTCGACAACTTTGGTAGCGTCTTTCTTCATCTGTTCCTGCGCGAGGTGAATCAGCAAATCCGTCACGCAGAAAACTGGGTCATCAGGATTTTCGCCGATGGTTATGTTCAGAACGGTGCCGTCCTTCTTGACAACAACGCCGTGCATAGCCAGCGGCAGAGTAACCCACTGATATTTTTTAATTCCGCCGTAGTAGTGCGTGTCGAGGTACGCCAGACCGCCGTCTTCGTAGAGCGGATTCTGTTTCACGTCGAGGCGGCAGGTATCGATATGCGCGCCGAGAATTTTCAGACCGCGTTCGATTGGTTCCGTGCCCAGCTGAAACATTACCAGAGATTTTTTCATGAAGGTATAGTAAACCTTGTCGCCGGCTTTAAGGCGCTGGCGGCTGCTGATAATTTCGCGCAGGTCTTTGTAGCCGACAGCCTCCGCCTGCTTAATCGCCTCAACGACACTTTCGCGCTCGGTCTTGCAGCGGCTCATAAAATCAATGTAGCCCGCGTTCAATTTTTCAAGCGCGGCTTTGTCGGCGTCGGTGTAGCCGCTCCAAATCGAAGGTTTCTTGTCATTTTTTTCGGACATGGTAAAACTTCCTTTCTAAATTTCGTCACCAGGAAAGCTGAACGGATAAGCGGTTTTTACCCGCAACAAATCCGGCACAGGCTCTGTATCAAGATTCATTAATTGCCCGCCTCCTGCCGCGCCAGCGCCTGCAGTTCGTACAGTTTATTCAAAGCTTCGATTGGTGTCAAGGTAGTCACGTCGAGTTTGAGCAAATCCGCCAGCCCGTGCGACAGAAAAAGGCTTTGCTGAGGCGGCGGCGTTTTTTTAGTTGAGACTTCGCGTACCGGCGCGGAATTTTCCAAATCTGCCAGAATTTCCGTGGCGCGTTTCATGACTGAATTTGGCAGCCCCGCCAGCTTTGCAACCTGAATGCCGTAGGATTTATCCGCCCCGCCGCGCTGAATCCTGCGCAGGAAAATAACTTCACCGCCGCGTTCCTTGACGGCGACGCTGAAATTTTCAATGCGCGCGGAACTGTCAGCGAGGCTGGTGAGCTCGTGGTAATGCGTGGCAAAAAGCGTCTTGGCGCGGATTTTTTTATCGATATACTCAACCACGGCGCGCGCAATGCTCATGCCGTCGAAAGTCGAAGTGCCGCGCCCAACTTCGTCAAGGATAATCAGACTGCGATTCGTGGCGTATTTCAGAATCTGCGCGACTTCGTTCATCTCGACCATGAAAGTGGACTGCCCGCTGATAATGTCGTCGCCTGCGCCAATGCGCGTGAAAATCCTGTCGACGGGCGAAATGTTCCCGCTGGACGCCGGAATAAAACTGCCAGCCTGCGCCATCAGAACAATCAGCGCGACCTGCCGCATGTACGTCGACTTGCCCGCCATATTCGGACCGGTGACAATCATAATTTCGCAGCCTCCGACAGCAAGACTGGTATCGTTCGGCACGAAAAGGCTGTTCGTCAAAATCCTCTCAACGAGCGGGTGACGCCCGTCCTTAATCTCAATCCTGCCTTCAAGGTTCAGACTGGGGCGGACGTAATTATTTTGCGAGGCGGCTTCAGCCATGCTGGCGATTGTATCGAGCAGCGCGATTCTTTTGGCGGTATCCTGAATCTGGCTGAGCTGGGCTTTAACGGCGTCGCGAATCTGGCAGAAAAGATTGTATTCCAGCACGACGATTTTTTCCTGCGAGCCGAGAATTTTAGTTTCGTACTCCTTGAGTTCCGGCGTGACGTAGCGTTCAGCGTTGGCAAGAGTCTGCTTGCGGGTGTACTTATCGGGAATTTTATCGGCGCCGCTGTGCCGGACTTCGACGTAGTAGCCGAAAATTCTGTTGTAGCCGACCTTGAGCGAACGAATGCCGGTTTCAGCTTTTTCGCGCTCCTCAAATTCCTGCAAAAAATTGCGGCTGTCCTGCGCGTACCGGCGGTACTCGTCGAGCTCGGCGCTGTAGCCGCTGTTGATAAATCCGCCGTCACGAACGGAAAGCGGCGCGTCTTCGGAAATGGCTTTGTCGATTTGCTCAACCAGCGCGGAATAATCCTTGAGCCCGTCGCGGCAGGCAAGCAGAATATCGGTGGAAACTTTTTCGAGCGTAGCGCGGATTTTTGGAATGACGCGCAGGGAAATTTTGAGCGCGGTAAGGTCGCGGGCATTCGCGCTGCCGACTTCGATTTTAGTCATGAGGCGTTCAATGTCGTAAATTTCCTTGAGCGTTTCGCGCAGGACTTTTCGGGTGGTGTAGTTTTTGAAAAGTTCGTTCACGGCGTCGAGGCGGCGGTTTATCGCGACGGGGTCGACGAGCGGATTTTCAAGCCAGCGTTTAAGCAGGCGGTTGCCGAGCGGCGTTTTGGTGTAGTCGAGTACGGCGAACAGCGTATCTTTCTTGGAGCCTTCGCGCAGGTTGCGGACGACTTCAAGATTTTTCAGCGCGCTGGCGTCAAGGATAAGGTGACTGCTGAGGTCGAGGCGCGAAAGTTTGGAAATGTGGCTCAAATCCGCGCGAATAGTTTTGTGCAGGTAGTTCAGCAGAAATTCCACGGCGTCAGCGGCGGCGGTTGAAACGGGCAAAGTTTTTTCGTCGAAGTGCTGCGCGAGGAACTCGGATTTTTCCTCGGCGTCGAATTTGGTAAAGGCGACGGTGCCAATTTTCAGCCTGACGAAATCTTTGAGGCTGTCGGCGAAGGACAGATTTTCAGCGGTAAGAATTTCGTGCGGAGCGAGGCGGTAGAGTTCATCGAAAAGATTTTGCGTGCGGTTCTTGCCTTCGTAGAGGCAGTAGAAAATTTCGCCGGTCGAAACGTCGGCGGCGGCAAGGGCAATTTCAGCTCCGGCTTCGAGAATCAGCGCGATATAATTGTTGCTGGCGTCGCTGAGCGTGTCCTCGGTGAGAATCGTGCCTGGCGTGACGATTTTAGTAATTTCGCGGTCGGTCAAGCCCTTCGCCTTGGGGTCGCTAACCTGGTCGACAACTACGACGCGGTAGCCCTTGTTGACGAGTTTCTGAATATAAGTTTCGACAGCCTTGGCGGGTACGCCGCACATTGGAATATGCTGGCGGTGCGTCAGCGTTAAGCCGAGCTCTTTGGACGCAGTTTCGGCGTCGCTGTTGAACATTTCGTAGAAGTCGCCCAGCCTGAAAAATAACAGCGCGTCGGGGTTTTGTATTTTCGCCGCGTGGTACTGCTCCATCATCGGTGTAATTTTTTCGCTCAAATCCTCAGCTCACTTTCAAATTGGTTGAGAATGATTATAGCATTGCGCGGGATTTTCGCAAGCCAGAAAGTGTTCAAACTCTTCCGCGGTAAGATAGGAATCCTGCGTGCCTTTACGCGTGACGCTCATCGCGGCGTACTTTGAAGCCAGCTGAATTGCGTCGCGGATACTTCTGCCCTGCGCGAAACTTTTAGCGAAACAGCCGGTAAATGCGTCGCCCGCGCCGGTGCTGTCAACTGCGTCAACCTTCAGCGTCGGCACAAATTCTTCAACGCCCTCGGCAAACCAGATTGCGCCGCGACTTCCCAGCGTCAGGATAATATTTTTCAAGCCCTGCGCCAAAAGTTTTCCAGCCGCCGCGCGAATGTCCGACAGCCCCGTTAAAATTCCAAGCTCCATTTCGTTCAGCACAAAAAATTCGCAGGTGCAAACTTTTTCGACTGAAAGCCCGCCACTCAGCGGCGAAGGATTAAGCAGCACTGGTATATTATTTCTGTTCGCGAAGTCAACCGCCGCGTAGACCGTTTCTAGCGGAATTTCCAGCTGAATCACGAAAAGCCCGCACTGTTTTAAATCGTCTGCCGCCTGCAAAATATTTTCCGGCGCTAAAAAATCACTCGCGCCGTGATAGTACATGCTCCGATACTGCCCCGAAGCCTCGACGATAATCATCACAACGCCGTTGGAAACGTTCGGGACTTTGACAATCTGCCGCGTATCAATGCCGTTCCGCCGGAAATTTTCCAGCGCAGTAGCGCCAAATAAATCGTCACCGACTGCCGAAACCATCAAAACATCTGCGCCGAGTCTTTTCGCCGCCACAGCCTGATTCGCGCCCTTGCCGCCGCACGCAATGTGAAAATCCTTCGCCGTTGCCGTCCCGCCGTATTCCGGCGCCGTGTCGACGTAGGCAACAAGGTCAACTATCGTCCCGCCGATAACAGCTATCTTCAAGATAATCCCTCCGCTTTCTGATACGCTTAATCTGCTTGCTGAAACGTTCCTCCTCGCTGAAGACGCAGCCGCAGTAATTTTGCCGGTACAGCTCCAGCTCCAGGCTCAAATCAATTCCAGCCTGCCAGCCCGCGCGAAAATCCTCGTAGTAAAATTCCACGCCGAAACTTTTAGCGGCGCCCTCAGCAATATTTTTCATCAGCTCATGATTCTGGTGAATGCTGTAAAAAAGCGTCGACGTGAAGACTTTGAATCCGTTCTCAGCGGCGAACCGCGCAGTCTCGCTCAGCCGCCACGCGTAGCAAATCCGACAGCGCTGGTGAAAGCCGTCGCCAAATTTGAAAGTATCTTCCGCGTCAACCGCGCCGACCACGCTGGCAGTTCTGGACAGAAATTCGCGCAGGCCGTAGCGGTTGTCGGCGAAAAATTTCAGGCTGACTTTCTCGGCAAATTCGCGCGCAGTTTTCAGGCGCTGGTGCCACTCTTTGTAGGGGTGAATGTTCGGGTTGAAAAAGTAGCCGACCGGCTCGAAGCCCTCCGCGCGAAGTTTCTGCGTCGGGTAGCACGAACACGGTCCGCAGCACATGTGCATTAAAATTTCCATTGACTGCCTCCAAAAATTTCTGTGCCAATTATAACATTTTTGCTGTTGACATGAAAGATTAAATGTGTTAATTTGAAATTCCTTGAAACAATTTTTTTGAAAGGATGATAGTTTTGGCAAGAACTTTGTTTACTTCGGAGTCCGTGACCGAGGGACATCCCGATAAGGTTGCCGACAGAATTTCCGACAGCATTTTGGACGCTATTTTGGAGCGCGACCCGCTCGGACGCGTCGCCTGCGAAACCGTTGTAACGACGGGGCAGGTTCACGTTGTCGGCGAAATTTCTACCAGCTGCTACGTCGACATTGCGAAGATTATTCGCGAGGCGGTGCGCGAAATTGGCTACACCAACTCGGCTTACGGCTTCGACGCGGATACTGTCGGCGTTCTGATTTCGCTTGACGAGCAGTCGCCGGATATTGCGCAGGGCGTCAATAACGCGTTCGACGATAAGGACGAGATTGGCGCGGGCGATCAGGGTATGATGTTCGGCTACGCCACCAACGAGACGCCGGAATATATGCCCATGCCAATTTCTCTTGCGCATAAGCTTGCTTACCGGCTGGCGGAAATTCGCAAGGTTACCGGCGAGCTGAATTACCTGCGCCCCGACGGCAAAACGCAGGTTACTATCGTCTACGAAGATGGCAAGCCGGTTGCAGTCGATACGATTGTTATTTCTACGCAGCACAATCCCGAAGTTTCGCTGGAGCAGATTCGCGCGGATATGATTAAGTACGTAATTGAACCGACGATTCCCGAAGGTCTTTCGACCGACGGTATGAAAATTTTCGTGAACCCGACCGGCAAGTTCGTGATTGGCGGACCGCAGGGCGATTCTGGCTTGACTGGCAGGAAAATTATCGTCGACACTTACGGCGGCTACGCGCGTCACGGCGGCGGAGCGTTCAGCGGCAAAGACCCCACGAAGGTTGACCGCAGCGCTTCCTACGCCGCCCGCTACGTTGCGAAAAATATTGTCGCGGCTGGGCTGGCTGACAAGTGCGAAATTCAGCTGGCTTATGCGATTGGCGTCGCCAAGCCCGTTTCAATTCAGATTGACACTTTCGGCACAAATAAAATTCCTGAGGCTGATATTGCGGCGCTGATTAATGTCAACTTCGATTTGCGTCCGGCTGGGATTATTAAAATGCTGGATTTGCGCCGCCCGATTTACCGCGCAACTTCGGCGTATGGACATTTTGGGCGCGAAGATGCGGATTTCCCGTGGGAGCGCCTCGACAAGGTTGACGATTTGCGCGAGCAGGCTGGATTGAAATAATGTTTCGGGTACTGGCTTTAATCTGCACGATTTGGGGATTCAACTTCGTAGTCATGAAAGTGGCGAACGAGTATTTCTCGCCGGAAATTTTCGTGGTATATCGATTCGGGCTGGGCGCGGCGATACTCGTAGCGTTTGCGTTTTTGAGGAAACTGCCGCTGCCGCCGCGAAAATTCTGGGGCTGGATTGCGCTGACGGGAATTTTGCAAATTTCACTGGGCGGCGCGATTGTACAGTTCTGCTTCAAATATCTGAGCGCGGGAATGGTGTCGGTACTGAATTACACTATGCCGATGTGGGTGACGCTGCTGGCGGCGCTTTTCCTCAACGAAAAACTGACGCGGAAAAAAATCTTCGGCGTGGCGCTGGCGATAGTCGGCGTGGCGGTTTTAATGGGCGTCGACGTGAGTGGCGACTTACCGGCGATATTACTGGCGCTGGCGGCGGCAATGTTCTGGGCGCTGTCTAACGTCATAGTCAAGGCGAAACTCACGCAGTGCAACCCAATCGCGCTGACGACGTGGCAAATGGTAGTTGGCGCAATTTTCCTGACGATTTACGCGGCGTCGTTCGGCGAAGTTCGCGCGGAGTGGACGCTAGCGGCGGTCGCGTGCCTGCTATACAACGCGGTTATAGCCTCGGCGCTGGCGTTTTTCCTGTGGGTGTTCGTGCTTGAGCACATGCAGGCGAGCAAAGCGTCAATCGCAGTGCTGGGCGTGCCGGTCGTTGGAGTTTTGAGCGGCGTGATTTTCCTCGGCGAGCCGCTGACAATCTCAATCGTACTCGGTATGGCGATGGTTTTATCTGGAATTGTGATTGTGCAGCATTCGTGAAAATTTACAGCGGCGGTTCGAGGACTGCCGCTTTTTTTGCAGGGAGGGATTTTGTTGCAGGTAAGTTACACAAAGCTCGTCGATTTTATTAACGGCGAAAAAATTTTTACAATTCCCGTGTTTCAGCGGAATTATTCCTGGGGCACAGAAAATTGCGCTCAGCTCTTTGCGGATATTGAACGAATCGCGGAAAAGGGCAAGCCGCATTTTCTCGGCACCGTCGTTCACCAGAAAAACAACCCCAACAACGACTTCGACGAATATATTATTATCGACGGGCAGCAGCGAATCACCAGCGTCATTCTTCTGGCGAAGGCGATTTTTGATTCCACGGACGACGAAAAAATTCGGGATAAAATTCGTGCTGGTTTCATTGAAAACGGTATAGATTCTGCTGATTATGCGTTCAAACTGAAACTTTCGGAATACGATCGCGAAATTTTTGAAAAGCTCCTAACAGGCAAAACTCTTGACGCCAGCGCGCAAAGTTCCCAGCTGTTCAAAAGCTACGATTTTTTCAAGGGAAGAATCGCCTCTTCCAGTTTCAAGGAAAATTTGAGCGAACTTCGCAGCGCGATAAGCAAACTGTACATAGTTTCAATGACACTCGACAGCGAAAACGCGCAGGAAATTTTTGAATCACTCAACTCGACCGGACTGGATCTCACGGAAACTGAAAAAATCCGCAACTTCCTGCTGATGGAACTGCCGCCCGAAACGCAGGATCGACTTTACAAAAGTTATTGGCTGCCGTCGGAACTTATTTTCCGCGAGCCAAAAAAATTTGAGCGTTTCATGGTGTATTACTTAATCGCTCGGCGAAAGTCAATCACCGATATGCAGGGCGATAAAAATATCCACATTTCCAAAAATGAGCTGTACTACACGTTCAAGCGGTACTTCAAAGACAATTATGGCGACGGCGAAAGCAAGCCGCGCGGTGCCGAGGATTTTTTGAGCGATATGTATCGCTACGCCAGATTTTACGAGCATTTCCTGTTCGACGAAACTACTGTGCCGGAAAATTTGTCCGCGCTGGATAAAAAATTCTATGAACTTGTGTATCTGCTCGGCGCCTCAAGCTCGCCGATAATGTTACTTTACCTCTACGATAAATTTGACAGGAAAATTTTTGACGAAGCAACGTTCATTGAATTTGCAGATGCGCTCATTTCGATGATGTTCCGCGCGAAAGTTTGCAGGCAGACCGGCATAGACTCCGCTCAAACCGCAGGCAACATTCTCCTGCGGCTTGAAAAATCCGGCACGCTCAGCCTCGATAACTTCTGGAAAGTTATGACTTCCGGCAAGGGCAAATTTGCCTTTCCCAGCGACGAAGATTTTCGCGCGGCGCTCACCAGCAACGAAATTTATTCAACCAGTAAAAACCTCTGCAAATATTTTTTATACACCATTGAAAAAATCCGCGCGACCGCCCTGCCGAATTACGACAGTATCGCCGTCGAATGCGTCATGCCGCGAAGTTTGAACAGCGTCTGGAAAAAATATCTGGCTGATAAAAAAGATTCGTCCAACGCCGAAATTTGGGTAAACGCCATCGGAAATCTGACGCTTACCGTCGACGCCAAAAATAAAAACGCCGCCTTTAACGACAAGCGCGTCGCCTATGCGGGTTCAATTTTTTCTTACACCAAAGATTTGGCAAAAAATTCCGATTGGACGACGAATCAGATTAGCGCCCGCACGAAAACACTGGCGAACCTCGCACCGAAAATCTGGATTCTGCCCGAAAAATATCAGCCTGTCGTCACCGCCAATAAAAATACTTTCACGCTCGAAGACGACTTCAGCCAGTTCACCAATACCAGCCCCGCGAAAGTTTCAATTTCCGGCAAGGAACACAAAATCACTTCCTGGATAGGTTTTCTGCGCACCGTCGCAAAAGAGCTCTACACCCTCGACAGCGAAACTTTCAGGCGCGCCGTTCAAGCGTCTGGGCGAGCTAATCTGTTTTCAGCCAGCAAGGAAAATTTAATCGCGCCGTTCCAGATCGACGAAAATTATTACGTCGGCAGCGGGCTCGACACCAGAAGTTGTCTGCGAATTATCAGCGCTCTGGTTGAAAATTTCGATAAGCTCAGCGGCAACACGAACTTCAGGGAAGAAATTTGGTTCAAACTTAGCGAAACTCAAAGCTGAAATTCGGCGGCAGTATTTTTCATATTCTGCGACAGCTCGGTAAGACTGCCGCTGTTGTCGGAGATTTGCATAATGCTGGTTGCCTGCTCGCCGGTTGCTATGGAAATATATTCCATTTTCTGCGCAATTTCGGCGGACATATTTGAAATGCGCTCGGTGCGGCTGACAATATCGGCGATAGGCTCGCTTAAATGGCTGATAGCGTCCATGACCTGCTGCGAATTTTCCTCCGCCGTGCGAATCATTCTGACAATTTCGCTGAAAGAACTGCCGGTTGCCTCGACGTTTGCGCGCCCTTCGTGTACGCGCCTGTATCCCGTTTGCATTGTCTCGACAGCCTGCTCGGTAGTTTGCTGAATCGTGCCGATAATGTCGCCAATCTGCTGAACGGACTGCTGAGAATTTTCCGCCAGCTTGCGCACTTCCTCTGCAACGACTGAAAATCCGCGTCCATGTTCGCCAGCCCGCGCCGCCTCTATCGCCGCATTCAGCGCCAGCAAATTCGTCTGCGCCGCTATTCCAGAAATGACTTCGACTATCGAGCCAATTTCCTTGGACTTTTCGCCCAGCTCCTGCACTATCCGCGCCGATTCGTCGACCGCCGCCGCAATTTCCTGCATTTGCTGAACCGTTGCTGCCGCCAGCTCATTTCCGCGCGAAGCCTGTTCCGCCGTATGCTGTACGCTGTCCAGACCAATTCTCATCGCCGTTACAGATTTCGCCACGCTCTGTTCAATCAGCTTGACGCGGCTTTCCGTGTCGCTCAAACTTTCGCGCTGAGCCGCCGCGTTGTCCGTCGCACTCGTTACCGAAAGCGCAATTTCCTGTATAAGCTCGCCGCTGTGGTTGACACTGCCTTTCATGTTTTCCGCGCTGTCGGCTACCTGATGCGCCGCTTCCTGTACCTTCCCCAGCGCCTTGCGCATGTGCTGAATCACCGCGTTGAACTGCGCCGCTATCGTCCCAAATTCGTCTTCCGCGTCAGTTTTTATGTCGTGCGACAAATCCCCCGTCGCCGCCTTTTCCGTCACCGAAACTATCTGCCGCACCGAATGCCGGATATTATTAACCAGTATGTACAGAATCGCCACGACGAAAACGAGTATCGCCGCAACGATTAACCCCATTACGTGTACCAGCTGCCTGAACTCGTCAAACGTCCTGTCCGAAGTGTCAACCGCGTCTGCCAGCCCCGTCGCGCAGTCCGTAACATCTTCGTCCATTGCGGCGGCAATTTTCTCAAAAGCAGGTTCAATTTCCCCGCTCAGAAGCGCCGCGCCTGCGTCACGATTGTTAGCGCTAATCAGCGGCTCAATGCGCGCCAGTTGTTCCTTGTAATTCGTCCACAGCGCCACTTCATTTTCAACCATCGCAATATCGCGCTGCCGCTCAGCGTCGCTGTCGTAGTCGCCGTTGTCAATAACCGCCCTGTACTTTCTGAACCCTTCGTCGACGGCAGCGGTAAGTTTTTCCTGTTCGGACTTCCAGCGCGCCTCGTTCGCCGTACCCATCGTCGTAACCCGAGCGTAAACCGCGTGCTGCACGTCGGTTATCCCGCGGTCAATCGTCGAAACCGTAACGTTTGAATCCAGCCAGTCCCGCACGTTCGAGCGCTCGCTGGTTAAACTGCTGAACGAAAAATTTATGAACAATCCGAAACACGCCACCAAAATAAATACTCCGCCGAATGCTCCGATTAATTTCTGGGTTATCGATAACTTGTTCATCAGGGATCGTGCGGCGGATATCCCTGCCGCACTTTTCACTTCCTTTCTTTACAAAATTAGATTTAGCTACTAGAATTAAACCAGCTCTTTGAAAAGTTAAGATTGGAGGTTTACAGCTCGTGTTGCTGTTGTAAAATCTTAAGCGCAGTTAATCTCGCAGTTAGAGTTTTGTGTTACCAAAAACATAGCGTACATTGCGCATTTAAAAGTAGCCGGATGCTTAGTCTACCGGATAGAGGCTGAGTAAACCAGCCCCAGTGTTTCGACGCTGAAAGCCCCACCTTTAGTCGTGGGGTAGTTTACAATGACCGCTCCTCTCAGCGCATCAAATTTTTATTACAAGTAATTCGGTAAATTCATAACCGTTCCTGCATTGGCGGGAAGAAAAATTTAAAGCCGGTCGACGAATCTGAACATGAAAATTGAACAGGCTGTCGCGCCCAGAATTATTATCGCCAGCCCGCTTACAAAATCTCCCCATGGCAGCGTTCCCAGCGCCATACCCATGCTCCCGAATAAGCTCGGCACGAAATTTATCATCGACGACGCAGTTCCAACATTTTCCTTCGCGCGGTTCAGCAAAATTTCCATTGCGAACGGGCGCGCCACCGTGCCAATCACCGTGAACGGCAGGAACGAAAATAAAAACGCCCACGCGCTCCAGTGCCCTGGTATCAAAACCGCCACGCCGCTTATCACCGAAACCAGAAAGCAAAATTCAATCAGCCGCTCGTTCGACATCAAATCTTTCAGCTTCAGATAAATTATTGGTCCCATCACCGAGGTCGACGCGTTCGCCGCGAAAAAGTAGCTGTATTCCTGCGCCGACAGTTTGAAATTCTCCATGTACACGAATGAAGAAACGCTCAGGTACGCCATGAACGGCAGCGACAGCAGCGCGAACATAATCAGCGGCGTCATGAAAGCTTTTTGCTCCGCGAGGTTTTTCAAAAGTTTGAACGAATCGAAAACGCTCCCTTTGTACCTTTTTTCCGGCGGCAGTGTCTCGGTGTACAGGCACGACAGCACCAGATTCATCGCGCCCAAAAGTATCAGCACATAAAATGCGCCGTGCCAGTCCGTGAACCGCAGCAGGAATCCGCCAATCAGCGGCGCCGCCATTGGAGCTATCACGCCCAGCGACTGCGTTATTACCAGAATCCGCGTCAGAATCTTACTGCGGAAACAGTCTTTAATGACCGCCGTCGCTACGGTTATCACCGCGCCGGAGCCCACGCCCTGTAAAAATCTGCCCGCCAGCATTACGTAAATATCCGGCGCCAGCGCGCATGCCACAGACGCCAGCATAAAAATTCCCGACCCGAATATCAGAATCGGTTTGCGCCCGTACTTGTCGCTTATCGGTCCGAAAACCACCATGCTCAGCGCGAACATCAGGAAAAATATCGTCAGCGTCATTCCAACCAGAAATTCACTCGCGCCGAAATATCTTCCCATTTCGGGCAGCGCTGGTAAATACATATCGGTTGCAAATGGCGGATACATGCACATAAATGTTATAGAAACAATCAACGCCGCCTGTGATAAGTATTTCTGTCGTACCAAAAAATCTCCCCCTAAAAATAAATTCAGTGGGAGAATTTTAAAAAACCTGCGCGAAAATGTCAAAGACTTTCAGCCACGCGCTTTGCTTCCTGCGCGAGTTTTTCATAGAGCCGCATTGCCTCGGCGTGATTCTGCCGGATAAATTCTTCGCCCTGCGCTTTTTCAGCGTCGGAAGATTTTTCAGACGTTATCGCCTTGCCGGACATTTCCAGTTCCTTCGCCAGCGCTGAAGTTTTTTCGCCGCCGATTGAAAGTGCGGTAGACTTGAGCGCGTGAATGTAAATCGTGTAATTTTTCCAGTCGCCGCCGTCGAAGGCAGTCTGCAGCTGGTTTATTTTTTCGTCCTTGAGTTCCACGAACGTCACAAGAATTTCCTTGTACAGGTCATTCATACCGGCGCTGTACTCAAGCCCCATTTTGACGTTAATCAAAGATTCGTCAGGAACTTTTGGCGCGGGTACCGGCTCCGGCGCTTTTACAGGCGGCGTTGCAACCGGCGCTGGCGCTGAATCAGGCTCGCGCAGTTTTTCTACCGGCAGATAGTTCATCAGCATCTGTTCCATAACCTTTACGTCAATCGGCTTTGAAAGGTAGTCGGAAAATCCTTCGCGCAGGAGCATTTCGCGCGTGCCGGAAATTGCGTTCGCAGTCAGCGCGATAACCGGCGAGTGTTTGCTCAAATTATTTTCCAGCGCCAGCGCCATTTTCAGCGTCTGTATTCCGTCAAGGCTGGGCATCATCTGGTCCATTAAAATCAAATCGTAGTGTCGCTCCGTCAGTTTCTGCAGGCAGACCATTCCGCTTATCGCCGTGTCCACTTGAACTTTCGTCGACTTGAGCAGGTTGACCGCAACCAGCAAATTCATTTCGTTATCGTCGACGACCAGAATCCGCGCGTCCGGCGCCGTAAACAGCGGCTTGTACTCTTCCCGTTTGATAACCGGCTTTATAGAAATTTCGCCGACAGGGTCTGCACCCAGAATTTTTTGCGGAATTGTCACGCTGAAAGTCGAGCCTTCGCCGTAGACGCTGTGAACTTCGATTTTCCCTTCCATCATCGTAATGAGCTTGTGCGTTATCGCCAGCCCCAGACCAGTGCCTTCGATATTTTTATTTTTCTGCAGGTCGAAACGCTCAAAGTCATTGAAAATTTTTCCGAGGTCGGCTTCACGAATGCCAATGCCGGTATCCTTGACGGTGAATTTCAGATTAATTTCCTCGCCGAAATTGTCTTCCTTGTCAACGATAAATTCAACGCCGCCGAATTTGGTGTACTTGACGGCGTTGCTCAGCAGATTCAAGCCAATCTGGCGAATGCGAACAGCGTCGCCGTAGAGGAAATTCTGAATCGCGGGATTGACCTTGAGCGTAAACGTCAGACTTTTTTTATCAGCGCGCGGGCGAATCATGTTGACGAGGCTTTTGATAACTTCGTCGAGCCGGTACCTTTCTTCGACGAGTTCAAGCTTGCCGGATTCAATTTTGCTGAAATCGAGAATGTCATTGATAATGGAAAGGAGCGCCTCGCTGGCGGCGGCGGAATTTTGCGCGTAGCCGATAACGGCGGGATTTTTACTTTCGCGCAGAATCATTTCGTTCATGCCGAGGACGGCGTTGATAGGCGTGCGAATTTCGTGGCTCATATTGGCGAGGAAGGCGCTCTTAGCGTTGTTGGCTTCGTCGGCAATTCGTTTAGCTTCGCGCAGTTCGTCGCTCTCCTCCGCCTTTGTGCGCATAACAAAAAGGTAGGCACTGACCAGCGCCAGGAAAATCAGCATGAGCGTGCCGCCGAAAAGCAGCAGCGTGTAAATTCTGAAGATGTCGCCAGCAACCGACGCCCACGGCACGTAGCCTATCATTGAGCAGTTGGTTTGCGGCAAATCCGTGGCGAACAGGAAAAATCTGCCCTGCACACTTTCGCAGTAAACCGCCGCTGAATGATTTGTCGCCAGCTTTTGTCGAATATCCCTGAACCCGCGCCGAATGCTTTTGTCGCGGAAAAAAAATCTGTCCTCCCTGCCGTAGTTTCTGTAAGGAACAACAATCTGACCCTGCCGCTCCTGAATCAGCAGGCGCCCTTCCGAGTGATATTCCGACAGCCCGAATAAATCCGCCAGTAAATCTTCGTCGTATAGCCGGTAAATTACCCCGCGAACGTTGCCGCCGTTCATGACGGGGACGGCGAAAAGCAAGCCCTTGCCCGCGCAGTAATCCACTACGGTGCTGCCGCGGTACGCATTGGGAAAGCGCGCAAATTCCAGTTTTGAAACTGTCCTGCCGTAAATCGGTTTGCCGTCAATATGCAGCAGTCCCACGGAAATTTTATCGTTGGCAGCTTTCAGCAGCGATAAAAAATTTTCCTCGGAATGCGCGTCGGGGTGCGCCTCGAAATAATGCGCCGCCATTTTCAGTTCCGAAAGTTCCTTGGCGAATCTTTCTTCCGCGACGATAGCCAGATCCGACGCCTGCTTTGCCATGGTTTTTTCCAGCGTTTCATTCAGCAGGCTGTTGACCTCCGCCCGTATGAACAAGCCCGCCAGTATCAGTACGACCAGCAGCACTACGAACTGCGCGATAATTTTTCGTACGTACTTTTCGTTCAAGCTAAATCCGAGCTCATTCAATGACCTCGACCCCCTTCACGAGCCAGTTGACATCTTCGAGGAGTGTATCGTCGCTAATCGTCTCGTTGTCACGGCAGCGCAGGTTGCCCTGGTTATCGTAAATCTCGCCGGAAAAAATCAGGTAGTCGTTGACCAGTTCCTCCTTCAGAAAATCGAGGCGCGAAATCATTTCCTCGCTGACTGCCGGCGAATAATCCGACAACATAACCGCGCCGCGATCAATCCCAACCCAGTAATTGTCTACGGAATTTATCTCGCCCTTCAGATAGCGCTGAATTATATCTGCGTAGTACAAATCCCAGCGGCAGATGACCGAAGTAAGATAATGCTCGGAATAGCCGTTCAGAATGGCGTTGAACCCGATAAAATCTGCGCCCAGCCGTTCAGCAACAATCCCCGTGGCGTCTTCGTTCTGGTGGTAGGTGAGTACGTCCGCGCCAGCTTCCTTAATCAGCCGTTCAGCGTTAATCATTTCAGTCGCTTCGTCCTTCCAGTTACCCGTCCAGGTGACGACAACTTTCGCGTTGGGATTGACCCGCTTCACGCCAAGGGTAAAGGCGTTTATCCCGCGGTTGACTTCGGTGTTAGACATCGCCGCCACGTAGCCTACGACATTCGTTTTTGTCTTCATACCGGCGAGCGCTCCCGAAAGATAGCGTCCCTGATACATTCGCACGAAATACGAAGATAAATTCCGCCCGTGAACTTCCGCCGAAATCGTTGCAAAGGCGATATTGGGATAGACCGCAATGATACTTTGAACTTCCATCGGGTAGCTGTAACTCGCCAGAAAAATCATTCCGGCGCCTTCCTTTATCAGCTCCTGAATCGCCTCAGGACACTGACCAGAATTTTCCTTAACGTTGTCCCTTACAAGCAGTTCCACGCCAAAATCATCGCACGCCTTTTTTATTCCGTCGTAATGCGAACCGTTCCAGCCAGGCGTATGAATATCGCCGGTTATGATAAACCCAATTTTTTCGTGCGGCTCCTCGAAATTCTGACTGAAATTGAAAGCCAGCACGACTACGGGTATTACAACCAGCAGGCTCAGCGCTGCCGACAGCATATGAAACTTTTTCAGTTTGCGCAGAAATTCCATAACACTCAGTCCTTAAAAAATTCCTTCCCGCTCGTATGAAATTTTCTCGACCGTAGCGGGTTTCAGCCGCGAAAAAATTCTGTCCCTTACGCCGTCGCTTTCTTCCTCCGTCGCCTCCATGAGCAGTACGAAAAATTTATTCCCGCCGCTCTGCGAAACGCAGTCGCTCCGCCGCAGTGAACGCAGCAAAACATCCTTAACTTCCTCCGCCGCACTGCTATCGCTAAGCGTGAACTGCATAAGCGTCAAGCCCTTGCGGTAATGCTCCGCCATTCGCGAAAGCAGCTGATAAATTTTTTTGAACGTGTCGAAGTCAACAAAATACGCTTCCTTATCAACATTCCGCTCGCCGAGAATCATGCGCATTTGCGAAATTCCGCCGCCGCCGGAAATTTTTTTATGCTCGTGGTGCATTTGCGCGTTATAAACCGTAAGCCCGTGCTTGCCGTGCTGCTTGACGCTGTAGAGCGCGCTGTCAGCCTTCTTGTAGAGCGACGCGAAATCCCTGCCTTCATCGGGTACGAAAACCGCGCCGACGCTCACGCCCAGCGGAATTTCCATTTCAGCGCCCATAAATTCTTTTGCAGAGGCTACAAGCTGGCGGTTGAGAAATTCCGTCCGGCTCCGCAAAACTTTTTCGTCGTCAACGTTCTGCAGGTACAAAATAAATTCGTCGCCACCCATACGCCCTGCCAAATCCGTTTCCCGCGTGATTTTCTTCAGCAGTTCGGCAAATCGTACCAGAATTTTATCGCCCATCGCGTGCCCGTAAATATCATTCACCAGCTTGAAACTGTCCATGTCAACCATCATGAGCGCGCCGGAGGAATGCTCTGCCAGCGCGCCAATTTCGTCCTGCGAAGCCGCCTTGTTCAGCAAGCCTGTAAGCGGGTCAGTCGACGCCGCAGTTTTAAGACCGCGAATTTTGTCAAGGTTATCGATAATATTCCCGACGCGGCGTAACAGTACGTCCGGCTTAAGCGGCTTGCGAATGTAATCTGCCGCGCCCAGCTCGAAGCCCTTGCTCTCGCTCTCGTCGCTTTCGTCCGCCGTCATGAACATTATCGGCACCGGCGTGGCGCTTTGTTCCTGCAGCAGCTTATGAAGTTCGTAGCCGTCCATTTCCGGCATCAGTAAATCCGACAAAACTAAATCTGGTCGTTCCTGCGCGAAAATTTCCAGCGCCTCCGCGCCGTTCGACGCCGTTACCACTTCGTATTTCGTCGACAAAATCCGCCGCGCCAGCAGCAGCATTATCTGTTCGTCGTCCACAATTAAAATCTTGCTCATAGCGTTACCTTCAATCGTTGCCTAAGTTATCCACAAAATTACTACGTTTTGAACGTATACCGTCATTATTTTTTTCGCCGCCCTGCAAAGTTTCCCTTTATCACTTTTTCGATAATCGCTGCACTTTTTGCAAAAAAAATGGCTCGGATTTTTCCAAGCCGAAATTTTTTTATTGCCGGTAATGACACCGCTTTTTTTATTCGCCGCGCTGAGCGTTTTCCTGTGCCGCCGCCTCAGCGCGTTTTCTCTCCCAGTAAGCTTTCGTTGCTGCTGACATTTTTGCCTTTGCCTCGTCAGTGTGTTTATGACCGGCAAAATTTTTGTGACCAGCCGCATAAGTGTTGCCGCGCATTCGTTCTGTCAATGCGTTTAATTCTTCAGGATGACTTTCCCAGTAAGCTTTGACAGTCGCAGCTCGTTTAGCTTTTTCGGCTTCGGTTTGTGGGCGACCTGGTCGGCCCGTTTTAGTCAAAGAAATTTGCCGACGAATATCACCTGACAGGTCATTAGCTCCTTCGCCGCCGATTGTAAGATTGTAGCCTTCTGGGTATAGCGTGCCAAGCTCGCGAATCCAGAAAATCTCAAACGCATTCTGCTGCTCTTTCGTGTAGCATTTTTCGATAGATTCAACGCGGAAGTGTTCGATGCCGTATTTGCGCATGGCGTTGCCGATAGCAGAATCCTCGTAAAGGTGTTCCTTGAAACGCTTTTTGATGTCACGCGTTGTCTGCCCGATGTATAATTTTTTATTTATGTCATTCGAGATGATGTAAATTTCGCCGTAGTAGCCCTCTTTCTCCTTGCCGGCAACTTTTTCTTCGTCCATAAACATACCCCCGCCTTTCTTGACATTGCGGCGAGAGCGTGCTAAAATAATCAAACTGAAAAGGCTCTACGCCGCTTTGGTTGGTTGTTTTACGCTTTCAATCTTAGCACGTAGAGCTTTTTCTGTCAAGAGAAATAAAAATGCTTGGAAAGGAATTTTTTATGACTATAAATTCTGGTATCAGAAATATTGCAATCATTGCCCACGTGGATGTGGGGAAAAGTCATCTCGTGGGCAATTTTTTAGCGCAAAGTCATGTTTTTCGCGATAACGAGAAAGTAGATTTGCTCATCATGGATTCCGGCGCACTCGAAAAAGAACGCGGTATAACAATTTTATCAAAAAACACCGCGATTATTTATAGCGGCGTGAAAATCAATCTCGTGGATACTCCGGGACATGCTGATTTCGGCGGCGAAGTTGAACGTGTCCTTGGAATGGTTGATGGCGCCCTGCTTTTGGTTGATGCCTCGGAAGGTCCCCGCCCGCAAACTCGCTACGTCCTGCGTAAGGCACTCGAATATAATCTGAAAATTATCGTTGTCATAAACAAAATCGACAAACCCGACGCCCGTATTTCCGACGTTGAGGACGAAATTTTGGAAATGTTTATGGAGCTGGGTGCGGACGACGAACAGCTTGATTTCCCGCTCGTCTATACTTCAGCCAAACTTGGTATCGCCAAAAAAAATATGAGCGACGACAGTACTGACATGAAGCCGCTGCTTGACACGATTCTTGAAGAAATTCCTGCGCCGGAAGGTGAAGTTGACGCGCCGCTCCAGCTGGTTGTTACCACGCTCGAAGCGAATGACTACGTTGGAAAAATTATTATCGGCAGGGTGCACCGCGGCAAAATTAAAACCGGCGAGACCGTGGCGATTATGAGCCCCGACGGCGTTAAGCGCGGCAAGGTCGGCAAGGTTTTCACCTACGAGGGCTTGAACCGCGTCGAAGTTGCTGAAGCCGGTATGGGCGAAATTGTGGCGCTCACCGGCTTAACCGAGGCGTCGATTGGCGATACCATTGCTGATTTGGAAAATCCAGAGGCGCTGCCTGGTATTCGCGTGGACGAGCCGACGCTCAGCGTGACTTTCGGCGTCAACACCAGTCCTTTCGCCGGCAAGGAAGGGCAGTTCGTCACCAGCCGCCACATTCGCGACAGGCTTTTCAAAGAGGCTGAAACCAACGTCGCTCTGCGCGTTGAGGAAACTGATTCGGCGGACGTTTTCAAAGTCAGCGGGCGCGGCGAACTCCACCTGTCGATTCTGATTGAAACCATGCGCCGCGAAGGCTACGAACTGCAGATTGGCAAGCCCGAAGTTGTTTACAAGACTATCGACGGCAAAAAGTGCGAGCCTATCGAATCGCTTACCGTTGAAGTTCCCGCCGAGTACGTCGGCACTGCCATGGAAAGTCTCGGTCGGCGCAAAGCGGAAATGCTCGACATGACGGAAATTGCCGGCTACATGCGGATTAATTTTCTCATTCCTGCGCGCGGTCTGATTGGCTTCCGCTCCGAACTTTTAACAAGTACGCGCGGCAACGGCATTATGAATCACGTTTTCCACGGCTACGAACCGTACAAGGGCGACATTCCTGGGCGCAGTCGCGGCAGTCTCGTTGCGTTCGAGGAAGGCACAACCACCGGCTACGGAATTTTCAACCTGCAGGATCGCGGTACGATGTTTATCGAGCCGAATCAGCGCGTTTACGAAGGAATGATTGTCGGCGAAAATTCCCGCGAAATGGATATTGACATTAACCCCTGCAAGCAGAAACACGCCACGAATATGCGTTCCAGCGCCGCCGACGAGGCGATTCGCCTTGTTCCACCGCGCTTTATGAGCCTTGAACAGGCGCTCGAATACATCAACGACGATGAGCTGGTTGAAGTCACGCCGCAGAGTATCCGCCTGCGCAAGGCCGTACTCAACCATAACATTCGCGGTCGTGCCGCTAAGAACGCCAGAAAATCCGAAAGTTAATGCTGCAGGATATAACGCTCGGACAATTTTTTCCAGGCGAATCGATACTGCACCGGCTCGACCCGCGCACGAAAATAATTCTGCTGTTCGCGCTGATGATTTTGATTTTCGCAGTCAAAGGCGCGGCGGCGTATTCAGCCTTAACCTGCGCGACGATTTTTTTAGTGCTGGCGTCGAAAGTTCCGCCGCTGACGGTTTTGAAGTCGCTGAAGCCGCTGCTGTGGATAATCCTGTTCACGCTGGCGATACATTTGGTCAGCCATGGCGGCGAAGTTCTGGCGGAATTTTGGATATTCCAAATCACGGACGAAGGCGTCAGATTTGGCGTGCTGATAAGCTTGCGGCTGATACTGCTGATAATTTTGTCGAGCCTGCTGACGTTCACGACCTCGCCGCTGCAGTTGACGGACGCGCTGGAAAAACTGCTGTCGCCGCTGGCGAAAGTGGGCGTACCGGCGCACGAACTGGCGATGATGATGACGATAGCGCTGCGGTTTATCCCGACGCTTTTGGAGGAGACGGATAAAATCATGAAGGCGCAGAAGGCGCGGGGCGTGGACTTCGATTCGGGAAATATTTTGCGGCGAGCGAAAATGTTCGTGCCGGTTTTGGTGCCGCTGTTTTTATCGAGTTTCCGGCGCGCAGATGAACTTGCGATGGCAATGGAAGCGCGGTGCTATCGCGGCGGCGAAGGGCGGACGCATATGAAACAGCTGGCTTTTGGTCGCGCAGATTTTTTAGCGGCGGGCGTGACGGTTTTATTTTGCGCGGGGCTGGGGATTTTGAGCTATGCGGACTGAACTGAAAATGCGGCGGCGGAATATCGCGCTACTGATAGCTTATGACGGCACGAATTACAACGGCTTTCAGCGGCAGAATCCGCCGAGCGTGGCGATACAGAATATTTTGGAGGAGCGGCTTGAAAAAATTTTCGGCGACAGCGTAGAACTTTCAGCGAGCGGCAGGACGGATGCCGGAGTTCATGCGCTGGGGCAGGTTGTCAACTTTTTCACCGACGGCAGAATTGAAGTCGAAAAAATTCCGCGCGCGGCGAGTGGCGCCCTTCCGCCGGATATTGTTGTACGTGACGCGTGGGAAGCCGATAAAAATTTCAGCGCGCTCCACAGCGCCAAGAGTAAAATCTATAGCTACAAAATCCAGCGCGACGCAACTTTGAACCCGTTCACTGAGCGTTTTGCGTGGCACATTCGATACCCGCTGGACGTGGAAATTATGGCGGCGGCGCTGAAGATTATCGAAGGTGAACACGATTTTTCGGCGTTCAAGGCGGCGAGTTCTACGCATATGAATCCCGTGCGGACGATTTACGCGGCGGAGATTTTCGCGGAAAAGATTTTCAGCGCGGATATTCTGACTGTTAAAATTCACGCCAGCGGTTTCCTGTATCACATGGCGAGGAATATCGTAGCGGCGGTGGTTGAAGTCGGTCGGCACAGGCTCAGCCTTGAACGTTTCGCGCAGATTTTCGCCAGCGGCAACAGGAATTTGTACCCTGCAACGGCGCCAGCGAATGGTCTCTGCCTCGAACAGGTTTTCTACTGAAACTAAAAAGACCAAGCCAACTTTTAGCTCGGTCTTAATTTTTTTGCCGGTATTAAAGTTAACTGCGGCGGCGCTGCTTGTAGGGAACAATCTCCTCGAACTGCAGGATTTTAACGTTGCCGTCCAAATCCGCAAGTATAAATTCCTCAATCGCAAACTGCGAAAGGAACTGGAAAGTTTCCTCGTTCGGCGCGTAGAAGCCCGCAATGTCAGCAACAATCGCCAGCGCGTCAAATTCACGCTTGCCGTCGGAAATCGCGCGGGACATCGCTACAAGCTCGGCGGGCATGCTCAGTTCAGCCACGGGGTGATCAATCGTGCAGCCGCTGTAGAGAGTGCCGTCGCTGGCAAGCGCGCAGGCGCCCGCAATTATTCCGTCGTACAGAACATACGCGTTGCGAATCGAATCCATCGCCATTCGCACCATCGTATCCGCAATATCCAAATTCATTTTGCTATCGCCTCCCAAAATTTTCCGCCTCATAATACACCTGTTAAATTTGCCGTTGCCGCGAAAAATCCTTCAAGCCTTTTACATTCGTTTAACAGAAAATACGCGAATAAGACGCGCCCCAAGGATGGGGCGCGGGCCGTCACAAGTCGCCGGAAGCGACTTCTGCGGCCCAGTTTTTCTTTGCTAGGCGTTTCTTTTTTCAAAAAGAAATGCCGTCAAAACCATTACACCTTCGAGATATATAACGTGGCGCTTTACAAAATCCCGCCGTCAAATTTTGCAGGAATTGCCGCCGAAACTGCAGAATATCCGCGTGAGATTTTCATTGGAAGGACTGAGTTCATGAATAACTGCAAAGCGATTGAAATTGCGAAAAATATCTACTGGGTCGGCGCGGTTGACTGGTCGATGAGGAATTTCCACGGCTACGAGACTTCGCGCGGCACCAGCTACAACGCCTATCTGATTCTAGACGAAAAAGTTACGCTTATCGATACCGCCAAAATTAATTTCGCTGAGGAACTGCTCGCGCGAATTTCCAGCGTGATTGACCCCGCGAAAATCGACGTGATTGTTTCAAGCCACGTCGAACCCGACCATTCCGGCGCCCTGCGCGAAGTTGCGGCGCTCGCTCCCAACGCCGAGATTATCACGACCAATCCCAACGGCGTTAAAGGTCTGACGGCGCGCTACGGCGATTTGAACTACAAGCCAGTTAAAGCCGGCGACAGCATTTCTATCGGCGCGCGGACGCTGCAGTTTGTCCCGACGCCCATGCTTCACTGGCCGGATTCGATGGTTACCTACTGCCCCGAAGAAAAAATTCTGTTCTCCAACGACGCATTCGGCGAGCACTTCGCAACGTCTATGCGCTTCGACGACGAAAACGATCTGGAAACTATTCTGTTCGAGGCGAAAAAGTACTACGCAAATATTTTAATGCCCTTCGGCAAGCAGGCGCAGGTTGCCCTTAAAGCGCTGGGCGGGCTGGAAATTAATTTAATCGCAACCGGTCACGGCGTTATCTGGCGCAAAAATATCAGCAAGATTTTCGACTGCTACAAAAAGTGGAGCAGCGGCGAAGTCGAAGAGCGCGCCGTTGTCGTGTTCGATTCAATGTGGCACTCGACCGAAATTCTCGCGCAGACGATAACCGAGGCTTTCGCCCAGCGCGGTATCCCCGCCGCCTACTACGACATTAAAGCCACGCCAACTTCCGATATCGTCACGGACATTTTCACCAGCAAATACCTCGCCGTCGGTTCGCCCACGATTAACAACCAGATGATGCCGACAATCGCCAGTTTCCTGTGCTATATCAAAGGTCTGCGCCCGCTCAATCATAAAGGTTTTGCGTTCGGCTCCTACGGCTGGGGCGGGCAGAGTATCGCGCTGGTTGAGGACGAACTCAAAGCCGCCGGCGTCGAAATTATTCTTGACAAAATAAAAATCGCCAACCTGCCCACTAAGGAACAGCTCGACGACATCACTAAACAGATTATTGCAATGTAAGAAAATGCAACGTAAGAAAAAAAGCGCGCCATGGACGCACGCTATTAAGAGGTGCCCCATGGACGCACGCTATTAAGAGGCGCGCCATGGATGGCGCGCGGGCCGTCACAGGTCGCCGGATGCGACCTATGCGGCCCAGTTTTCTTTGCCAGCGTTTCTTTTTCAAAAGAAATGCTGAAGAGAGAAATGCTGAAACAAATTTACCTTTAGAAGAAGAAATCGACTTCGCCGAAGATTTTTTGAACGTCGCCCTTGCCGGTAATGTACTTGCCCTTGAAATAGCGCGCAGTGAGTCCGACATTTTTGAACGGCGCGTAGTTAGCCCCGACGAACCAGCCGCGCATTCCGCGCATAACGTCATCGTCAGTGGGCGTAAAAGAAACATTCGTGCCGTATTTGCGATAGCCCGCGAAAACGCTCCAGTCGCCTTTTTCGGTTTCGTAGTCGCCGTCGTAGATGCCATATTCCAGCTCAGCCTGCCATGAATTTTTTTCGTGGTCGGCTTTTGTATTCTGCGCGAAGGCGCCGAACAGCCTCAGCTTATCCGAGAAGCCGTAGCTGGCGTTGACGCTCCAGATATGCGCCTTGTCAGTAGCGCCGTCGCGGGAATAACTCTCGGTCATAAAATCCTTGTCCTTGATGTAGTAAAAGCCCGCGCCGCCGTACAAGCCCTTGCCATCTTCCGAATCGTACTGCACATTCACGCCGAGCAAATCAGCCTTGAAATCTTCGCTGTCACTCTCGCCATGCAGACCACCGCCGAAAGTTTCTTTATGGACGCGCCCGCCAGCCAGCACTGCGTAAAATTCGTTGCCGAAAAGCATCGCCGCGCCGCTCATATCAGCGTCGAAAATCAGTCCCTCCTCGTTGGTGTAGAGCGGAATCCTGCCAATTCCAACTGCGAAATTGTCACCAAAATTGCCCGACGCCCACACGTTATTCAGCTCGGTATGCGCCGTGGTATCTTCCGTCAGGTTGCCCTCGACTTGAAATTCCGCCAGCGCCGTCCAGTTTTCATTGAGCTGAACCTCTGGGTCAAGGTAAAACGTGTAGCCGCGCCAAATTTCCTTGTCCTTGTGTCCTGTATTATTTTTGTCCGTGCGAATGTTGGCGAATGACATTTCGATTTTGCCATTCCACTGAACAAGGTCGGCGTGCTTTTCCAGTTCATCAATGCGAACGCCTATGCCGTCGAGTTCCTCGCGAAATTCGTAGGCGAGCTTGTCAAGTTCCGCGCGACTGGCGCCGCTAATCACGGGGCGGGATTCTTTTTGAGTATCAGCGCTGGGCTTTATCGCATTGAGTTTTTCATCAATTTTTGAATCTAACTTTGTGCTGAGAGCGTCAGCTTCGGCTTGAAGTTTGTCGTAGCGGGCGAGCGCGCGAGCAACCATCTGCGCCATTTCGTAGCGCGTAATATTTCTGTTGCCGCGATAGGTGCCGTCGCCGTAGCCCTCGATAATTCCTTCCGCCGCCAGCTTTTTAATCGAGTTATACGCCCAGTGTCCCTCTGGCACATCGCTGAAAGGATTAGACGCCGCAAACGCAGTTGTACTGAACAGCATCGCCGCCAAAAATGGCAAAGTTTTTTTCACCGAAATTCCTCCTGTCAAAAATCGTCAGAAAAATAAAGTAATCTGACCAAAAATTTTTTCATCTTTGCCCTTACCGGTAATGTACCTGCCCTTGAAGTAGAGGTACGTGAGTCCGATATTGTTGAAGGGCGCGTAGTTAGCCCCGACGAACCAGCCTTGCATTCCGCGCATAACGTCATCGTACGAGTCCGAAAAATAGACGTTCGTGCCGAGCTTGCGGTAGCCAGCGAAAAGGCTCCAGTCGCCCTTTGTGGTTGCGTAGCCGCCGTCGTATTTGCCGTAATCCAGCTGCGTCTGCCACGCATCTTTTTCGTAGTCGGCTTTGATATTCTGCGCGAAGCCGCTGGAAAAACTCAGCTTATCCGTGAATCCGTAGCTGGCGTTGACGCTCCAGATATGCGCCGTGTCGGTATTGCCGTCTCTGGAATAATTCCGCGTCATGAAATCTTTATCCTTGATGTAATAGTAGCCGACGCCGCCGTAAAGACCGTGCTCGCTTTCTGGGTCGTACTGGACGTTGACGCCGAACAGATCCCCGTTGTAATCTGTGCTGTCAGATTTGCCCTGAATGCCGCCGCCTAAAGCTTCTTTGTTCATGCGCCCGCCCCACAGCGAAACGTAAAGTTCGTCGCCGTAAAACAGCGCACCGCCGCTCATGTCGGCGTCAAAAACCAGACCGTTTTCGTTTGTATAGATCGGAACCTTGCCGAGCGCCACTGATAAATCTCCCAAATTGCCAAGCACAAACATGGTAGTCATTTCGGTCTTTTCCGTTGAATCGTCAGTCAGGTCGCCGTCAATCTGAAATTCCGCCATCGCCGTCCATTTTTCGTTCAGCTGAATTTCGGGGTCAAGGTAGACCGTGTAGGCGCGAGAAATATCATGTACCTTTTGCCCGTCGCCTAAGCCCAGACGAAGGTTGGCAAAGGATACTTCGAGTTTACCGCTCCACTGGAAACGGTCGGCGTGCTTTTCGAGCTCAGCGACGCGTACGCCAAGGTCGTTAAGTTCATCGTGAAATTCCATGGCAAGCCTGTCAAGTTCCACGCGGCTGGCAATACTGATAGTCGGAGCGTCGACGTGGCTGGGAGCAATTTCACGGTCTGGCGTAGATTTAGTGGCAACTGGAACATTTTCGTAGCGGGCGAGCGCGCGGGCAATCATCTGCGCCATTTCGTAGCGCGTGATATTTCTGCTGCCGCGGTAGGTGCCGTCGCCGTAGCCCTCGATAATTCCTTCCGCCGCAAGTTTTTCAATCGAGTTGTACGCCCAGTGACCGGCTGGCACGTCGCTGAAAGGGTTCGCCGCGAAAGTTGTAGCGCTCATTCCCAGCACGACCGCCGCCGCCAGATTTGAAGTCAGACATTTCCCCACATTTACATTCCTCCCAGATTTATTGAAGAGCCTCAACAAGCGTGTTCATGTTTTGGCGCATGCTGTCAAGGTACGCGCCGGAATTTTCGGGAACTGCTTCGCCGGTAGTTATCGGGTCGAGCGTGAAAATCTGCGCGCCGGTTTCGCGTGCTATCGTTTCAGCGGCTTTCGGCGAATACTGTGGCTCTGTGAACAGAACTTTTACCGGCAGTTCGTTTACAATTTTTATCGTGTCGGTCAGTTCCTGCGGCGTCGGCTCGGTGCCTGGCTCGCGCGCTATCACGGCGGCGATGTTCAGTTTAAATTCCGCTGCGAAGTACGGGAACGCCTCGTGGAAAGTTACAATATCCTTGTGCGGCAGGTTGTCCAGCGCGAAGTGCATTTCGTCGCGCAGGGCTGAAAGTTTGTTCAGATATTCCAGCGTGTTTTTCCTGTACGAATCGGCGTGGTCTGGGTCGAGTTCGCAAAGCTGCCGCTGAATCGCCTTAACCTGCTGCATTGCGTAGGTGACGCTCAGCCAGACGTGCGGATTAATTTCGTCGCCTTCCTTAATCAGATAAATTTCGTCCGAATGCGACGCGTCAACGATTTTCAAATCTTTCGGCGCGCCGGTAACTTTCTCCAGAAAACTTTCCATACCAAGCCCGTTGACAATGAAAATATCCGCCGTTTCGAGCGTCTTCATGTCTTCGGTGGTAAGCTGGTAATCGTGCAGGCAGCCGGTCTGGGGCTTAGTGAGGTTGACGACTTCAACGCCTTCGACGCCGCCCGCAATGTTAATCGTGTGCAGGTAAATCGGGTAAAACGACGTGACAATTTTCAGATTATCGCCGCCGGAAATTTTACCGCCGCAGCCGCTTAAAGTCAACGCGGCAAGGATAATCAGCAAAATTTTCTTCATAACGAAAAAAAGCGGTCAGATTTGCTCCGACCGCCGTGCCTCCTTTTTGAATGCGAAAATTTTAAATCGTATGCAGCTGAATCGCGCTGGTGCCGCCGGCGCCGTACTTGAGCCCGCTGGTGATAACGGTCACGTCGCCTTCCTTGACGTAGCCGCGTTCCTTGGAAACGTCAGCCACGTAATCAATCATATCGGCGGGATTGAGCCACTGCACGTCGGGGACAACGAAGACGCCCCAGCGCAGATTCAAATGGCGGGCAACCATCTGGTTGGGCGCGAACGCCACGATAATAGCCTGCGGGCGGTACTTCGAGACGATTTTGGTGGTGTAGCCGGATTTAGTCGGCGTGATAATCGCCTTGGCGCTGACTTCGTAAGCAAGCTGAACTGTGGCGTGAGCAATGGCGTCGGTCTGCGAATATTTGCGGTGGACGCCCTTGTCCTCGAAAATTTTCTTGTAGGAAAGCGAAGCCTCAATGCGCTGGGCGATACGGTTCATGGTTGCGGTCGCCTCGACGGGATATTTGCCGCTGGCAGTTTCGCCGCTGAGCATAATCGCATCGGCGCCGTCCAGAATTGCATTGCCAACGTCGGAAACTTCAGCGCGCGTCGGGCGCGGATTGTTCGTCATGCTTTCCAGCATTTGAGTGGCGACGATAACGGGCTTGCCAGCGTCGTTGCACTTCTTGATAATTTCCTTCTGGATAATCGGCACGTCCTCGGCGGGAATTTCTACGCCCAAATCTCCGCGCGCAACCATGATACCGTCGGAAACGGCGATGATGTCGTCGATATTCTGAACGCCGGCGAGGTTTTCGATTTTGGGGATAATTTCCATGTGACCGCCGTATTTGGCGATGAGCTTGCGAATTTCCTCAACATCGGAGGCGCGCTGAATGAAACTTGCCGCCACGAAGTCCATATCATTCTCGATGCCGAAAATAATATCTTTCTCGTCCTGTTCGGAAATGGCGGGCAGACCGAGCGCAACGCCTGGCGCGGCGACGCGTTTGCGGGTGCTCATTTTGCCGGAATTTAAAATCGTGGTGATAATGTCCTTGCCCATAATTTCGTCTACCAGAAGTTCGACAAGACCGTCGCTGAGCAGGAGCTTATCGCCAGCTTTAACTTCGGTGTAGAGGAGCTTGTGGCTAACGGAGCAGTGAGTTTCGTCGCCTGGAGTATCGTCGTTGGTAAGCGTGAACTTGTTGCCGGCAACGAGCTGGACTGAGCCGTTAGCAAATTCGCCGAGGCGCATTTCGGGACCTTTGGTGTCGAGGATAAGCGAAACGACGCTGTTCGTTTTCTTAGCGGCGGCTTTTACGGCGTCAATGCGCTTTTTGTGACCGGCGTGGTCGCCGTGCGAAAAATTGAAGCGCGCGCAGTTCATACCGTTATCAATGAGCTTTTCGATAATCCCTGGGGCGTCGGTCGCCGGCCCCTGCGTGCAGATAATTTTAGTTCTCTTTAACACAAATTTCATCTCCTTTGGATTTTTTCTGTGCTAATGATATATTTTTTCAGCGGAATTTGCAATACTGCGCGAAAGTTTTTTCTCTTATCAGCATTTCTTTCTCGAAAGAAACGCTGGCAAAGAAAGGGGCCCGCAGCGGAAAGCACGCCTTGCTACGCAAGCCGCGCACGCATCCAGCGACTGGTGACGGGCCGGCCGCCGTCCATGGCGGCCTCTTCTTATTGCTTGAGTTTTACTCAGCCGCAGTCTTGCCGAGCTCAAATGCTTTTTTATTCAGCTCCAAAAATTTCGGCGGCACATTAGCTTTGAGCGATTCGAGCCACGCACTTTCTGGAATGTCGAAGTAGTGCGAGAGCCGTCCCAGCAGTACAATGTTTACCGCCTTTTGCGAGCCGGCTTTTTTCGCCAGCGACAGGCAGTCCATTGCGTCAACTTTCACGCCGAGCGCGCGCATTTTCTCAACCAGATTTTCTGGATAAGCGGCGGCGCCGGTAATGACTGGCATCGGGTCAATCTGCTGCGTATTCGTGACGATTTGCCCGCCAGCCTTGAGACATTTCAGCCAGCGCGCAGTTTCCAGAATCTCGAACGAAACGATAAAATCAGCCTCGCCCGCGTCGACAACCGGCGAATAAACTCTGTCGCCGAATCGCACGTAGGTAATGACGCTGCCGCCGCGCTGGCTCATTCCGTGAACTTCCGAAACTTTCACGTCGTAGCCCTGATTCAGCAGCAGGTGACCGAGAATTTTGCTGGCGAGGAGCGAGCCCTGTCCGCCAACGCCTACGATGATAATATTCTTCGTATCCAAATTAATTCCCCCAAAATTGCTCAGACCTTGATTGGCGGCAGTTTTTCCATGAGTTCCGCGTTTTCCGCCGACGCGTCGACAGTTGTCATCAGCGAATCGATTTTCTCCGCCATAACCGAAAGTGCCGTGAAGACCGGCGAAAGTGTTGCAGTTTCCCTGCCGCGATCCGCTATGATTCTGGCGACTTTTTCGTTCGCAATTTGACGCGTGAGTCGGACACCGCGCTCCAAATCTACCAGCAAATCGCGCGTAAAATCCATGATAATCGACTTGCCTGGCTCGTCAATCTGCGCGCCCATTTCGGCGAAAGCCTGCGTCAGCTGCTCAACGGTCCAGCGGGCGGTTTCTTCAATTTCAGCTTTAGTCATGTCCAAAATCTCCTTGCAGGTTTAATTTTCAGCGGTAGAAACGAACGCCTTTTTCGGGCAAAGCTGACTGCAGACGCCGCAGCCCACGCACTGCGTTGCGTCAACGACGGCTTTACCGTTTTTCATTGAAATTGCGGGGCAGCCGATTTTCATGCAGGATTTACAGCCAATGCATTTTTCCGCGTCGACTTTAAGCGGCGGCTTGTGCTTGACGTACTTCAGCAAGGCACAGGGTCTGCGCGAAATTATCACGCTCGGTTCAGCGGCGGCAAGTTCTTCCTTGAGCGCGGCGTCACATTCAGCCAGATTGTACGGGTCGACAACTCTTACGCGGTTAATCCCCATCGCCTTCACCAGCGCCTCCAGATTAATTTTACCGGCGGGGTCACCCTTAATGTTGAAGCCGGTCGTGGGATTCTGCTGGTGTCCAGTCATGCCGGTTATCGAATTGTCAAGGATAATCACGGTGGAGTTGGACTGGTTGTAGGCGACGTTCGCCAGACCCGTCATTCCCGAATGCATGAAAGTCGAATCGCCGATAACCGCGACGGTTTTGCCTTCGGATTTTTCGCCGAGAATTTTGTTGAAGCCGTGCGTAGCGCCGATTGAAGCGCCCATGCACAGCGTCATTTCGATAGCGCCGAGCGGCGGGACGGCGCCCAGCGTGTAGCAGCCAATATCGCCGAGGACGGTGCATTTGCGCTTTTTCAGCGAATAGAATAAGCCGCGGTGCGGGCAGCCCGCGCACATTACCGGCGGTCGCGCTGGAATATTTTCTTCAAGCGTAACGCCAGCTGAAATTTCCTTGCCGAAAGCCTGCGCGATTAAATTCTGCGAAAATTCGTCAATACGCGGCAGGATACTTTCGCCCTCGACGGCAATTCCCAGCGCCTTGACGAAATTCTCTATCACGGCGTCCAGTTCCTCAACCACGTAGAGTTTCTTGACTTTCGACGCGAAATTTTTAATCAGCTCCGGCGGCAGGGGATTAACCATACCCAGCTTGAGAACGCTGACACTGTCGCCGAAAACTTCCTTGACGTACTGGTAGCTGGTCGACGAAGTGATAATCCCAATTTCGTCCGAAAAAATTTCCGCGCGATTGAGCGGCGTGGTCTCGGCGTAGGCAATGAGTTTCTGCGTGCGTTCCTCAACGACGGGGTGACGCTTTTTCGCATTGCCAGGCATCATGACGTATTTGGCGCTATTTTTTTCGTAAGCTTTTTCGTGCTCGACGCGCTCAGAAGTTTCAACGACGGACTGCGAATGAGCGACGCGCGTGCACATTTTTATAATAACCGGCGTATCGAACTGCTCGGAAATTTCGTAGGCGGTCTTAGCAAATTCCAGCGTCTCCGCCGAATCTGAAGGCTCAAGCATTGGAACTTTCGCGGCAATGGCGTAGTGGCGGCTGTCCTGCTCGTTCTGCGAAGAGTGCATTCCCGCATCGTCCGCCACGACGATAACCAGCCCCGCGTTGACGCCGGTATATGACATTGTGAAAAGCGGGTCTGCCGCCACGTTCAAGCCGACGTGTTTCTGTCCGCAAAAAGCTCTGCGCCCCGCTAAGCACGCGCCGAACGCCGACTCCATTGCGACTTTTTCATTCGGCGCCCATTCGCAGTAAATTTCGTCGAACTTCACCGCTTCCTCGGTAATTTCCGTCGACGGCGTTCCAGGGTAACTCGAAACAAAGCACACGCCCGCTTCGTACAAGCCCCGCGCCAGCGCCTTGTTCCCCAACATTAGCTGTTTCATCAAAATCTCTCCTAAAAATTTTCAATTCGCGCCTTCCAGCTCCAGCGAAATCAGGTTGTTCATTTCCACGGCGTATTCCAGCGGCAGTTCCTTCGCTATCGGCTCGACGAATCCGCGCACAATCATCGCGCGCGCCTCCGCCTCAGATATTCCGCGTGCCATTAAATAAAAAATCGCCTCGTCGGAAATTCTGCCAATCTTCGCCTCGTGTCCAATATCCGCCTCGTCGCCTTCAATGTCCATGACCGGCAGCGTATCCGAGCGCGATTCGTCGTCAAGCATGAGCGATTCGCAGTTCACGGAGCATTTCGCGAACGGCGCGTTCTTCGTAACCTTGACAGCGGAACGGTACGTCGCACTGCCTCCGGATTTGGAAATCGTGCGCGTGTTGATATTGGCTGAAGTTTTCGGCGCGGCGTGAACGACGATAGCGCCGGTGTCAAGATTCTGCCCCCTGCCCGCGAAAGTGACGCCGGTAAATTCAGCGCGAGCGCCTTCGCCGTGCAGAACGCTGCAGGGATAAAGCATCGAAACATGCGAGCCGAAACTTCCGCTCACCCATTCGATAAGCGCATTTTTTTCAACCAGCGCGCGCTTGGTATTCAGATTCATCATGTTGCGCGACCAGTTTTCAATCGTGGAATATCTGAGCCGCGCATTTTCCTTGACGAAAAGTTCAACGCAGCCCGCGTGCAGATTCGTGACGTTGTATTTCGGCGCACTGCACCCTTCAATAAAGTGCAGGCTGGCGCCCTCCTCAACGATAATCAGCGTGTGTTCAAACTGCCCTGCGCCCGCCGCGTTCAGCCGGAAATATGACTGCAGCGGAATTTTCACTTCGACGCCCGCCGGTACGTAGACGAAACTGCCGCCTGACCAGACCGCGCCGTGAAGTGCGGCGAATTTGTGATCTTTCGGCGGCACCAGCGTCATGAAATATTCCCGCACAAGGTCTTCGTGTTCTACCAGCGCCGTCTCCATGTCCGTGTAGACTACGCCCATGTCAACCAGTTTCTGCTGAATGCTGTGGTAGACCACTTCCGAATCGTACTGCGCGCCCACGCCTGCCAGCGATTTTTTTTCCGCCTCAGGTATTCCCAGCCGGTCGAACGTATTTTTTATTTCTTCAGGTACTTCCGACCAGTCCGAAACCTGCTTCGCGTTCGGCTTGACGTAAGTGACAATTTCGTCCATGTTCAGCGCGGAAATATCTGGTCCCCACTGCGGCAGATTGATTTTGTGGTAAGTTTCCAGCGCCTTCAGCCGAAATTCCAGCATCCACGGCGGGTCATTTTTTCGCGCGGAAATGTCACGAATAATTTCTTCCGTCAAGCCCGCGCCGGTTTTATAAATCGAAGCGTCGGCGTCGCGAATATCGTACAGCGCCCGCTCGATGTCCTCAACGTAAGTTTTCGCTCTCAAAAAATTCACCTCGCCAGTATTATACCAGACCTGCGCGAAATTTGCAGAAAAATTTTTGGCGGGGGCTTAATATTTTCCAAAATCTGTCGTATAATGAGCAGAAGAAATGCAAAGGAGAGATTTAAAATGTTCGAGGAAAAAAATTTGACGATGGACTTCTCAAGATTCAGCAGGGTGAAGGAAAGCCTGCGCATGCGGCTGATACTGCGCCACAGAGCTGACAACGAGGCAATGTCCATGGAGGAAATGGACTACGTGGCGGCGGCAGGCACGCCCACGCCGAAAAAGCCCGAAGATACTCTCAAACAGTAAAAAACACCGCTGGCGGAAAAAATTCCACCGGCGGTATTTTAATTTTTCGCGTAAAGCGTTATAATTCTCGCAGATTTTGAAATTTTGGAGGCGTTGCTATGGAAGTTGCCGGAAATTATTACAACAAACTCGCGCAGCGGGCGATTTATGACGAGGACGCGTTCAACGAGCTGTACGAACATTTTTTCCCGCGCGTTTACAATTTTATTTTCGCGCGGATGAAAAATCCCGACGCGGCGGACGATATTGTCAGTATCACCTTCATGAAGATGTACGAGAATCTTTCACGCTACGACCCCAATAAGGCAGCGTTTTCTACCTGGCTTTTCAGAATCGCGCTGAACTCCATGACAGATTTTTTCCGCCGCAAGGAAAATTCGCAGGAAACCGAGTGGGAAGAGTTCTTCGACCCCGCCGCACCTGAATACCAGGAGCCAGAAGCTCAATCCCTCGCCGAGGAAGGCAAAACTGAACTGCTCAAAGCCCTTGACACTCTTACTGATAAGGAACGCCGCGCCGTCGAGCTGAAATATTTTTCCGGCTTAGGCAACAAGGAAATCGCTGAAATCATGGGAATCACCGCCAATAACGTCGGCGTCGTACTTTTTGGCGCGCTGAAAAAGCTCCGCAAAAAGCTCGGCGACGATTTTATTTCTTGAACCACGAATTGACTTTCTTGCAGAAATCTTCGGCGGCGTGCCGGAACGCGTCTACCGGCTTATCGTCAGACTCGCGGTACGAATCGGAAATCATGACTTCATTTTCCGGCGTCACCAGCCAGAAATCCGCTGACACTGCCCAATAAAAGCTCCAGTAAGCGTAGTGGTCAGAAATTTCCTGGTCGTAATAGCTTATCGTCATTTCGTGTTCGTTGCCGTCCCTGTCCTTCCATTTCTTTTTTTCGGACTTAACCAGCGTGTTATAAACCGAATAGCTTGGGTCGTGCCAGACGGGAACCAGTTCGCAGCGCGTGACGTTGCTCCGCAGGTAGTAATTCACCGGCGAAACTGTGCCGGTTTCGACGCGGGCATTTTTAATGCGCTTGAAAGATTCTTCCTCCAGCGCGAACTCCATGGCGCGGCTCATGTACGTATCGCCGAATTCACCCGCAACTTCAATCGGAGTAAAACCAATGCGCTCCGGCTTGTTGGCGGGCTTTTTAGTTTTGCGCGCCTCGGTGAACGCCTTCTGAAATTCGTCAACCTGCGTGTGAAACTGCGTGAGCTCCGTCACGTTGTACCGGCGGTCGTGCTGTACAGAAACCAGAATTTTATTGGCGTCCTTGTCGTAGCCGGTGAACTCAATCTGCATTCGGTGCAGATAAACCTTCGTTTCGGGAATGACGTGGTGAACTGTACGCCAGCGCTCGTCGAAAATTTCGTCTCCCTTGGGACCGTTGACAACTTCAGTCCAGGATTTTAAATCAACGTTCCATTCGCGGCGCGGCGAAATATCTTCCTGCACGCGGTTTTCACGGAACCTCGGCACAAGGTACATATCCGCCATCGTCAGTTCCTCGACGGCAGCCGCGCGGGCTTTTTCGCTGTCGAAAGGCTGAAGCAGAACGCCCAGCGTGTTGTTGAGAATATCGTCCTTTTCGCGAATTTCGTTGGCGAGGCGAATGAAATTAACTTTCTTGAGCTTTTTGGTGAGCCGGTCGTCGACGTAGGAATTAAACGTGAAATTGCGCGTGCCCTCGCCGCCCAGCTGGTAATCGTCCGGCGCGTCCCAGACATTTGTCAGCGGGAACAGAACGATTTTGCCGAATCTGTCGAAGTTCGTGCTGCGGTCGTACCAGAAAATTTCATGCGCAAAAACATTCGACGCGCTGATAATCACGCTGAAAATCACCGCCGCAGTCAACAATTTCTTCAACAGAATCACCTTGCCTTAGAAACCCGTTTTAATCTTGAGCTGCTTGCCGCCGTTGAGACTCGTGAGCAAGCCGGTTTTGCCGTAAACCGCGTCGCGAATCGCCTTACTGAGCGCGTTGCGAACCTGCACGGCTGAAACTTCGTCCGAGCCGATTTTAATCCCGTACTCGCCGCCGGTCGCCGAGCTGATTGGCGCGTTGTTCACGGTGTTGCCGTCGCCGATAATTATATTCGTTTGCTTCGGAATAATCCAGTTGGCGGCGTTGCGGTAGGGGCTGAAGGAAAGTTCGGCGTTTGTCGAAGAAGATTTGCCGGTACCCATTCCGACGCCGACGATTTTGAGCGTCTCCACGTCGACAAAGCGAATGGTGACGTTGGCGGTCACGGTGCCTTTCGAGAACTTCAGACCGGCGGGACCTTTAATCGAGACGCCGCTGGATTTGAAAGTCATACCGTTCAGCGAGCCGACCATGATAAATTCTGCGGCGAGGAATTTTCCGAGCGGCGGCGCAGTTGCAGGGTCGACGAGCCCAGATAAATTCATCGCGTGCATATTCGCAACCGCCGCCATTTGCTCATAGTCAATCAGGTCAAACCAGTCGCTGGCGGAAAGCTGGTAGATAGCGTACTCCGACGCCGAGCTGAAATCGTGGTCGCGCAGTCCCTCGCTGGTTATCGCCTTGTTCGCGAAGTTCATAACTGCAAGGCGCGGGTGGTCTTTGATATTCGCCGCCTCAGCGAAATTTGACAGAAACAAACTTACCAGCGCGACAATCAAAAATATTTTTTTCATGGCGCTCACCTCAGTCAACCGCCAAATCGAGCGTCGTGCTGGTAAAACCCTGCAGGCTGAGCGCCAAATCGCCGCCGACAGTCTTCACAAGGACGCGGTAGAGATTTTGCGGCGAAAGGTCGGTATCAACGTCAATGGTAGCCCTGCCGCCGGCGAAGGTGCGGACGTGCACGCCGGTAACGCCCGTCGTCTGGTTCAGAAATTCCTCAAACTGGAGGATTTTCATACCGTCGCCGCTCTGCGCGAAAAGCTTGACGCTCTTGAAAATCTTGCGCGCCTCGCGGTTGAAAATCGTGCGGACTTCCTGCGCGGATTTCGCCGCCAGTTTAGCAACCGCCTGATTGTCCAGACTGCCGTCCGCCACGCCAATATTTTCGCCGCTGGAATGCGCCTCGCCGATAATTTCATCGGTGTCGACGCGCTTAATCTTGCAGTCCATAATCGCCTCGGAACGGCTGAGGAGCGTGTCCACGGAAGTGGGCGTGCCGCTTGAAAGACCGCTCCAGCTGGGAATTTTAATTTCGCGCGGCTTGCTGACGCTCAGGTTTCCAAGAATCACGTAGTCAATATTCTGCGGGTTATCTACGACGTGGGTAAAGCCGCGCTTGACAAGTTCCTCGCGAATTGCGGCGGCGCACCTTTCGGCGTTGCGCCTGTAAACGTCACCGCCGTCATCGCCGTAATGCTCAATCACCACAGCCAGACGCGGGTCGTTAAGGTTCATGACAACTTCCACGTCCTTCATCAGCTCGGAAGTAGGCTCGGCAGAAACGTCGACGCGCGCCGTGACATTAACCGTGCCGCCGGAAGTACTCGTGCTGAGAACTTCGCAGGAATTAACGTAGCCCTGCGTGCGGGATTCAATGGCGTCGAAAACCAGTTCCAGGTCAATCGAGGTCGAGCGGGATTTGATAGCCGTGCCGATAACCTGTTCGACGGCGTTGCGCTTAGCGTCATTTATCGCGGCGGTCTCAGAAATTCCTGCGCCGTTGACGGTGACAACTTCGGCGCTGGCTGGCGTCATAGAAATTGAAAGTGCCGCCATTGCCGCGATTAAAAATTTTTTCAGCTTCACAGTAAAAACCTCCTCTGAAAAATTTTTTCTTAACGCAAAAGACCACGCCCCTGCTCACTAATTATAAACATTTGCGTGGTCAAATGCCAGACTTTTTAACTGAACTGCGAAAATTTATTTTACAAAAACCACCGCCAGATTGTCGAGGAACTGGTCATTCTGGTTGGCGATTAAAATCCTGTCGGAGTCATCGACGCTGACGACGGGGTTAGCGTTAAAGCCCTGCAGTGCGACGGCTTTGACAACCAGCGGATTATCGCCTGCGCGGCTGCGACTGATTTCGTCATTGGTATCGTCGGCGTAGGACGCCATTCCCAGTTCGATAACTTTATCAATGTCAAGATTCTTGTGGCCGTAAATCGCCTGCCCGCCGTCGTTGCGAATAACCGGCGACATGACGGGATTCAAATCCATATCGCGGCAGTCGATAACCAGACCGGTGTAGCTTTCGTCGTTGCGGTAAATGTTCAAGCCGTCGCTGTAAATTCCGTTCACGCGCGAACTGGCGCTGGGTTCGGGGAAGGGTTCCTTTTCCTGATCTTTGTAGGGCATGAACGCGGCGGCGGCAAGGGATTTGCTGGAGCCGTACATTGGCATTTCAAGTACAATTTCGCAGGTGCCGTCGTCGTAATACTTTGCAGGAGCAGCTTCGCGCGCGTTTCGGATAATCGCATTGACGCTGGTTTTAACAACGTCATACTCAAGCATAAGGTCTCGCATGGAGGATTCGGAACTGACCTGAACGCCCTCTGCCTGTTCGGCAAGGTTGCGCTGGGCGTCCATTATCGCGGCGCGTCTTGCCTGCGGGCGGTTCTTGCCAGACGCCAGACCAGTTGCGCGAATAGTACCCTTCTGCCAGTTCACGCCGTCGGTATCTGCCGCAACTGCCGCTGCCGCTATCATCGTGGTGAACATTGCCGCCGCCGTCAGGCTCGCTGAAAATCTTTTGATAAATCCTTTCACGATAAACACTCCTTTAATCGAATAACTTTCTGATTAAAATATCAACAGTTTGATACGCCGCCTTCTGAATCGCGTTGTGAACGCTGTCCTGCGTGACCCTGACGCTGCCGACCTCGACAACCGCCACGGGACCGCCTTCAACCTTCACGAACGAACTCTTGGACTTGCCCTCGCCCTTAGCTGCACTGATAATCTCGCCGGTTTCAACGTCCATGACGCGGGCGATTATGTGCGCCTTGACGGTGCAAACGGTGACACCTCCAATCCCAATTTTTGTACCAACTTCGCTGAGCGTCACGTCGTTGACGTTGCCGTAGACTATGTACCGCACGCCCAGCATTTCGCCAATTTTCGAGGCGGTATCGGGGTCGATTATCCCTTCGGTGTACAGGTTGTACGCCTTGATCGCCGCCTCCATCGTGTAGCGGTCTACAACGTCAACTTTCTGGCTCTCAACTATGCGCTGAAGAATATATTCATGAGCCGCCTTGCCGGCGTTCAAAATGTTGATGTCAATGGTAACCGCGCGCGGATGCGTGCCAAAATCCATTACGGCAACTCCGTCGCTTTTAGCGATAGCCGCGGACGCGCTCGCCGTCATAAGAATCAGCGCCGCCAGAATCAGCGTTAAAGTTTTCATATTAAATTCTCCGCTTAATCTTTTCAGCAATTTCATGCGCCGCCTGCTCAATCGCCAGGTTCAGACTGTCCTCGCTGAACTCAAGCTGCCCCGAACGAAAAATCCTGCCAATGCGATTGACCCGCGCCTTTGAAACGCCGTGTCCCGTGAAAACCGCGACCTGTTTGCCAGTCGCCACGTCGTAAATCCGCACGCTCAAACTGGCGCGAATCCCGTCGCTCTTGCCAATAATCTTATCGTCAGTTGTCCGGCTCAAATTCATAAGGTAGCCAATCAGCAGGTAATCGCATTCTTCAGCGGCGGCGAATTCTTGCACTTCCGGCGTAACTTTCCCGACCTGCGACATTACCAGAATTTCGTCCAGTATCGCCTCGGTAGTTTCGCCCGTCAAATCGCGCAGTTCCGCATGCGAAATTATTTCGTCCATGATAATCACCGGCGCCGTGTGGAATGTCAGAATCTGCTCGTCGCTTAAATTCGTCACCGAAACTCGGCTGGTGAAGTCTACCACGCCGATAACCGGCAGTTCCTTCGCCTCTGCGCGCGCCGCAAAAATTATCAGCAGAATCAGTACTGCGCGAAAAAGTTTCATCTCAATTCACCGCCTTCAAGCCGCGCTTGGACAGATTTTCGACGAGCTTGCCAGCCTGGTCTTCGAGAACGTAATTAATCATATCGCCGACGGTGTAGTTGTTGCCGTACTTGCCGATAATCACGTTGGTGGTGAGGCTGGTGCGTTTCTCGGAATTTTGCCCCTCGAAAACCCTGCCGGTGCGCGTGTTGACCAGATAATACTCCATTTCAACCTTGACGCGTTTGCCGCGCAGGTCGTAGGAATTGGGGCTGGCGCCGAAAATCCCGCCGGTCTTGCGCCAGACATCGGCGTCGCGGACGTTGCAGAAAAGCATGTAGTCCACGTCGTAGCTTTCGCCCAGCTCATAAACCATATCGGCAATTTCGGGCGACAGACTGTAGGGTTTGCCCTCCAGCTTTTTGCGCGCCTCAGTTTTAGTTTCGTTCTGGTAGTAGTCCTTGCCCATAACAGAATCGCCGTAGCGCGTCATCTTGACGTTGGCGAGTTCGCGGCGGTAAAGGTGGCTGTGCGCAATGGCGTCCATGTGAATCGTCGAGAAAATTTCATCTTCGTCGGTGGGCTTATCCGCCAGCGTGGCGCGCGTTTCAACGTTAAAGCGCTCCTGCAGTTTTTCGCTGATAACGTCGTAGAAATTCTCCATGAACTCCGGCTTCAGCTCGAACTGCCCGTAGCAGGCAACTTCCGCCAGCAAAATTTTTGTTCCGGCGGAGCGTTCAAAAGCCGCCTCGACGTTCATCGCCGCCGTCAGTATCAGTGCCGAAATTACCGGCAGAATTAATTTTTTCATCTTCTTCCCCTGCCGTCCATATTTCTAATCAGATTATCAACCAGCGCGACCGCCGCCTTGTCAAGCGCGTCGCTGACAAGTTCCTCGTTAATTTCGTTGCCGCCGATACGAATTATACGCATTGGCGCTTTGGTGAGGCGAACGGTAGACTGCCCGACGGAACGCGCGGTAAGAACAACGCGGCTGGTCTCCACGTCAATCAGGCGCGCGGACAGGCGTGCAACCACGGTGTAACTGTTGCTGCCGAAACCGAAAACTTCGCCGGTGCGTTTCTTGGAACTCAGACCGTCGATACTGCCAATCAGCAGATATTCCGCGCCTTCAAGGTTGAAAGTCTGAACCATCGTCGCGGGATTTGCCATCTGCATTTGAATCATCTGCTCGTCAACAATTTCGCTGAGGTATTCGCGGTCGAGCAAATCAAACCTGCCGGTCTGAAAAAGTTCGTCATAAATCGCGCCGGTCATATTCATCTGGTCGTCGAAGTTAATATCCGGCGAAACGGCGGCTTTCTTTGTGAAGGGAATGACTGCCACGCGCGGATAATCGTAAATGCTCGCCGCCGCCGCGCAGACTGCCGGCAGGAACATAATCAGCGCCAGTGCTGCCAAAAACATTTTCCGCATGTCAATTCCTCCCGTCGTACCTGTAGCTGCTGCGATTCGTCACCTTCATGGCGACCTTCTTGAACTTGGTTTCAATTTCAGCCGCCGCGTTCTGAGCGGCATTTTTAATGGCGTTGCGTTCAGCCAAATCAGCGCTGGTGCCGTTGCCGCGCCCGCTGACGGTGAACGTGCCAACAATTTCGCCGCTGGTGAGCTTGATAATTTTGGCGGTAATGTCAGCGTTGCCGAGGTTGAGCGGGTGATTTTTGTAGCCGCCGGTGCGGTAGTTGGGCAGGGTCAAATTTCCGGCGCTGGCGTGGGTTTTGCAGAGTACGAGATAATCCGCGCCGTAGCTGTCGCCAATACCAACCAAGCCGCGTTCGCCGTTGTAAATTCTTTCGAGCAGGACGGCGTTTTCAAGATTGGCAACTATATCCGCGTCGACGATGTGATTAAAGCCGAGCTCTAGCAGGCGGTCGTTGACGGCGGCTTCAGAAAGTTCGTCGTGCGTACCGGCGGGCGCATCGTCCTTGAGCATGATAACGGTAATGCGCGGGTCGTTGAGGCGCATGATAGTTTCGAGGCGGCTCATGAGCGCGGTATTTGCCTCGGCTTCGACGTTCATTCTGGCTTGAACGAAATAGCTGCCGTCGGACATTCTGCCTTCGCGCAGGATTTGGACGTTGCTGACGTAGCCCTGAGACGCAGCGTAGAGTTCGTCGAGCTGAACCACAGCATTTTCAACCAGCGTGTTGGCGTCAATGTACGCGCCGACAACCTGTTCAACTGCAACCTGTTCGGCGCGGTGAATAGCCTCTTCGCGGGTTTCGCCGTAGCCGTCCGCCGTAACTTCCTGCGCGAAAGCTGAACTGGTCAGCAAAATCAGCAGCACCACCGTCAGCAGGATTTTTTTCATCGCCATCGCCTCCAACAAAAATTTTTATTTTAACGCTGCCATTTCCATTTTTGGGGTAAGTATACAACATCTTTCTAAGAATAGCATTAAAAATTTTACTAATCCCCTTAAAATTTAATCATCGCCTGCGTTTAGAAGAAGCGCCCCTGCAAATTCGACGAATAGGAGGATTTGCTATGGGGCGCCTGCCCGCGCTTAAGAAGCGCCCCATGGATGGGGCGCGGGCCGTCACAGGTCGCCGGAAGCGACCTATGCGGCCCAGCTTTCTTTGGTTACTTTCTTTCTCGAAAGAAAGTGACAGAAAGAAATGCTGAAATACATTTCTTTGCCAGCAGCAACTGCTCTTACTCATCGCAGTTGCACTTTTTCAAAAGAAATGCTGAAACAAGAAATGCTGAATAAAAAGCTTCTTGCGAATATTTGCGATAGGGCGTATACTATTGCCTGCAAAATTTTGGCGGCAGGAGTTTTGAAATTGAAAAAAATTTTTTTGCTTGCAGCGACGATAATTTTTCTGCGCAGTGAAGTTTGCCTGGCGGAAGATTTGAAGTTCCTCGACGCGAACGGCGATACCGGCTACTTCGTCGACGCAGATTCCGACAGAATGGAGAACGATTCAGTTTTCCGCGTGAATCTGGTCATAATCCGGCTGGACGTGAACGAGATGGACATTATCGAACTGCGGGTCAATCACGTGGCGAAAAGCTACATGGTTTGTTCGACGCGGACGCTTTCCTACGACGACAGGACGGAGCTTCGCGCAGATAACACGCAGCGACCTGAGCGCGGCTACGCGGAAAAATCACTTATGGGCGATTTGGTACAGATAATTTTATTCGGAGGCGATTGAACGGCGATGAAGAAAAAATTTATTTTGGCGGCGATTTGCGCGCTGGGAATTTGCAGCGAAATTCCGCAGGCTCACGCCGTCTACGAATCTAAATCCGATACCGGCACCGAGATTTTCGACTACATAGAGAACCGCCGCCGCGAGGAACGCGCCAACGCTTTGACGGACGACCAGAAACAGCTGCTGGCTGATATTGAGGAAACTAAGAGCCGCCTGCCGCATGAAATTCGCGCAGATGAACCAGTTCCCGCCGCGTTCGAGGGCGACGATCTGACTTTCAACGCGATAACCGGCGAGTTCCGCGCGAAGGGCAAGGTTGACATTATTCAGCTTGAAGGCTACCGTTTCCAGAGCATGGAAGCCGCCGGCAACGTCAACACGCAGGAAGTCCGTGTCCGCGGCAAGGCGCATATGATGCAGCTCATAGAAAACGCGCCGCGCGTCACGCTGGACGGCTACAACACGGTTTACAACTACGGCACCAAAACCGGCACAATGGAGCGCGTCAAGGGCAAGACCGGCGAATATTACATTTCCGGCAAGCGCTTTGAATTTTACCCCGACCACATTGTCGCGCACGACGCTTACCAGACGAAATGCGGCGCTAAGCACCCAGATTATCGCCTGAGCGCCAAACGCATGGAAATTTGGCCCGAACAGATTATCCGCATGTACGAAGTGAAATTCTGGATTGGCGATATGATTGTCGGCTCCAAAGACTACGACGAGCGCAAACTTGACGCCGAGGAAAATACCTACTTCCCGCGCGTCGGCTACAACCGCGACAACGGCGTTTACGTCGAAGATACCTTTGAATTTCCGCTCTTCAACGAGCACTTCAAGGCGCTTATCAACGCGCATATCGAGTCGAAGGACGGTATCCGCTCAAACGCCGAGTTCCACTACGAAAACCGCGGTTTCGCCGCCCGCACGCTCTACGGCTACTACTACGATTCAAATAACCGCTGGCTTAAAAAGGAACCGTCGCTTGATTTAGTCTACATGCGGCACTTTGACAGTCTGCCTCTGGCTTACGGGCTGGAATACGAAATTGGCGACTGGCATTCCGGCAGCGTTTCCAGCACGCACCAGGAAATTGAAGCCAGCCTGTCTCACGACCCAATTATTCTGTGGAATAAATACCTTCTGATGCTCAGTACCAGCTACAAAATCACGAAGGATACGCACGTTGAGCCGTCGACAGCCGGCAGCACTACTGTTAAGGGTATGAACTACGCCGCCACGCTCGCCCGCGAGTTCAACGACCGTTTCGCCGCGTTCACTTCTTACCAGTACACAAAAAATAATTCCCAGAACTCGCTTTACAACTTCGACAATGACAGTTACTCTAATAAATTTTCTACCGGCGTCAGCTACCGCCTCACCGATAAAGACAGATTCGTCGTCGGCTTGAAGTTCGACACGGCGAAGGGCAGTCTCGAAGACGCCGATTATTACTGGTACCGCGACCTGCACTGCTCAACCGCAGTTCTGCGCTGGCGCCAGAAACAGCACAAATTTGAAATCCGCTGGCAATTTACGCCGTGGTAATATTTTTATGGAGGTTTTATTAATGTTCAGTGAAAAACACAAATCCGCAGGCGTCGCCTACCCGCTCGGCTTTACCGCCGCCGGCGTTCGCGCTGGTATCAAAAAAAGCGGCAACCTCGATTTAGCCGTTATCTACACCGAGAAGGAAGCCGCTGTGGCTGGCGTATTCACGCAGAATATGGTTGCCGCCGCGCCGGTACGCGTCAGCAAAGTCGTCGTCGAAACCGGCACTGCTCATGCTGTAGTTGCCAACGCGGGCTGCGCTAATGCCTGCACAGGCGAACGCGGTCTGCGCGACGCCGAGAAAATGGCTGAACTCGCCGCCGCTGAATTGAACTGCCACGCGAATGACGTTATCGTTGCGTCCACAGGTATCATCGGGCTCCATCTGCCCATGGATAAAATGGAAGCCGGTATCAAAGCCGCCGTCAAGGAACTTTCCCGCGAAGGCAGCGTCAACGCCGGCAACGCCATTATCACTACCGACACCTACAGCAAGGCCTGCGCGACCGAAATTGAAATTGGTGGCAGGGAAGTCCGCTTCGGCGCTATCGCCAAAGGCTCTGGTATGATTATGCCCCATATGGCAACAATGCTCTGCTTTATCACCACCGACGTTGATATTGACAGAAAACTTTTGCAGGAGGCGCTCAGCGAAATTACGCAGGTTACCTTCAACATGGTAGTCGTAGACGAAACCAGCACCAATGATATGGTTGTCGTGCTGGCGAACGGCGCCGCCGGTAACGCTAAAATCACCGAGAAAAATGCTGACTACGTGAAATTCTACGCGGCGCTCAAGGAAATGTGTACCGAGCTCGCTAAACGCATCGCGGCGGACGGCGAAGGCGCTACCAAATTCATCACGTACAACATTCACGGCGCGCACAATTTTGCTGACGCCAAAAAAGTCGGCGTTAGTATGGCAAGTTCACCGCTGCTGAAATGCGCTTTCTTCGGCGAAGACCCCAACGTCGGGCGCGCCATCTGCGCCATCGGCTATTCTGGAGTTCCAATTAATCCAGAGCGCACGGTTATCAAATTCGGCGATGTCACTGTCTACGAACACGGCATGGTTATTGATTTCGACAAAGACGCTGTGAAAAAAGTCATGCAGGAGCGTGATATTGTCGTTGACGTTGAACTCGGTCTGGGCGGCGCTGACGCGACTGTCTGGGGTTGTGACGAATCTTTCCTCTATGTAAAAATCAACTGCGATTTTACAACTTAATGTATTTTTTGTTATAGGGCAAAAAGATGAAAGAACCACTTATCGGGATTTATTCCATCACTTGTACCGTTAACGGCAAGCAATACGTCGGGCAGTCGATAGACATTAAAAGGCGAAAAAGTCAACATCGTCGCAATGAAGAAAATCCCAAACTGCGCGCAGATATTGAAAAATACGGCTGGGACGCCTTCAGATTTGACGTACTTGAACTCTGCGAAGAAAAAGAGCTTACGCCCCGCGAAGATTATTATCTTGATACGCTGCAGCCCGAATACAATATCAGAACCGAAGGCAACTCCATTTCTGAAATCGCTCGCCAAAAACTCCACGATTTGCGTTTCGGTAAAAAAAGACCTGACCTCAGTAAAGCCGTCAAGTGCGTCGAGCTGAACAAAATTTTCCCGTCTGTCCGCGCCGCTGCTGAATTTTGCAAGCTCCCTCATTCAAATCTTAGTGCGTTGCTCGCGGGCAAGGGGCGTACGTTTGGCGGCTATCACTGGATTTGGGTTTACGACGACGAGGAACAGGAAAAAGCCGCCTTGGAAAGAATCGCGCAGATGCCCGAAGGTCACAAACATACAGCTGCAACGCGCGAAAAACAAAGTCAGGTTAAACGCGGTAAAAAAATGTCGCCGGAGTGCTGCGCGAAAATGCGCGAATCCCATACTGGAAAAAAATGGAAACGCTCCACTTATGAAAAACTCTGCCGAAAAATTATCTGCGTCGAAACGGGTGAAATTTTTTCGAGCATTAAATCCGCTGCCGAAAAATACGGTATAAGCCCGCCAAATATTTCAGTTGTCTTGTCGGGTAGAAAAATTACAGCGGGCGGCTATCAGTGGGAACGTGTAGAGGAGGAAAATTTTGAATGAAACAAGACGACGCCACTTTTCAAAAATTAATAAACAGTCCGCAAGTCAAGCGGCGCTTCGAGGAACTGTTGGATCAGTCAGCGCCGTCATTCGTATCGTCGGTGCTGGCGATTTACCGTAACAACGCCCGCCTGCAGGAATGCGCGCCAGGCTCAATTCTGGGCGCCGCAGGTATCGCCGCCGCGCTCAAACTGCCGGTAAATCCTTCGCTCGGATTCGCCTACATCGTGCCGTACAAGGGCGTTGCGCAGTTCGTACTCGGCTACAAAGGCTTGATACAGCTGGCAATGCGTACCAATCAGTACCTCACGCTGAACGCGGGCACCGTCTGCGAAGGGCAGATTCAGGAAATTGATTTCGTCACCGGCGAGGTCATTCGCGGCGAAAAAATTTCTGATACGGTCGTCGGCTACATCGCCTACATGGAGCTGCTCAACGGCTTCAAGAAGGCGCTTTACATGACCTGCGAGGAAATTGACGAGCACGCCAAAAAATATTCGCAGAGCTACGCCTACGACATCAAGAGCGGCAAGAAAAGTTCCGTCTGGTCGCTCAACTTCGGCGCCATGGCGAAGAAAACCGTACTCAAAAGGCTGCTCAACACCTACGCCGTGATTTCTATCGACCAGCGCGACTTGACCACTGCGATTCAGGCGGATCAGGCAGTTATCACCGAGGAAGGTTTCCGCTACGTCGACAACGAACCCGACGGCGAGGAAAAAACTGTACCCTTCGACACGGAACAGGCGGCGGAATTTGCCGAGTTCAACAACCTCGCGCCCGACGACGAACCTAAGGAGGATGCCACTACCAATGATGAATGAAGATGAACTGGCGCGGCAGTTGCTCCAGAAAATTTTTCCCAGCGTCAACTTCAACGCCGCCACCGCTGAAGACCTTATCCGCATGACTGAAAAATTTGATACGCCCGCTGAAGTTCCGGCTGAAAACTTTACCGCGTCCGATAAGGCTGAAATTTTAATCGAGGCGCTGCCCTATATCCAGCAGTTTTACGGCAAAACCGTCGTCGTCAAGTACGGCGGCAACGCCATGGTAAACGACGCGCTCAAGGAAAAAGTCATGCAGGACGTGGCGCTGATGAAGTACACCGGCATAAACGTGGTTATCGTGCACGGCGGCGGTCCCGAAATTACCGGCTTCCTCAAAAAGCTCGGCAAGGAAACTGAATTTGTCAGCGGCTTGCGCGTAACCGACGAAGAAACCGTGGAAATTGCGGAAATGGTTCTCGACGGCAAAATTAATTCTGAAATTGTCACGCTTTTAAACCGGCGCGGCGTTCGCGCGGTAGGCTTGAGCGGCAAGGACGCTGATTTGATTCGCGCTGAAAAGAAACTCGCCACTGTCTACGAGCAGGGCGAAAAAACTAAGGTCGATATTGGCTACGTCGGCAAGGCGAAAAAGATTGACAGCCGCATTCTGGAAGATTTAATCGCGGGCGGCTACGTGCCGGTTATCGCGCCAATCGGCGTTGGAGAGGACGGCAAAAGCTACAATATCAACGCGGATTACGTGGCGGCGGATATTGCCGGCGCGCTCAAGGCGGAAAAACTTTTACTGCTCACCGACACCGAGGGCGTCTACAAAAATTTCGACGATAAGAGCAGTTTCATTTCCACGCTGACGGCTGCCGAGGCGCGCGAATTTATCAAGACTGGCGTTATCGCTGGCGGTATGATTCCGAAGGTCGAGGCGTGTCTGCGCGCGTTGCAGAACGGCGCCGGTAAGGCTCACATAATCGACGGCAGGCTCCCGCACTCAATCATTCTGGAACTTTTCACGGCAACGGGCATTGGTACCCAGGTCGAATAAATGCAGTTTAAAGATTATTGACGCCGCCGCCCTGAGTGATTATAGTATTTTGAAATTTACAGCAGGGAGAGATTCACCTTGATTGACATTCAGCAACCGATTATGGCGCGCGACGACAGCAGTTATCTGCCGGTCTTCAGGCGCTACAAAATCGTTTTAGACCACGGCGAGGGCGCTTACCTGTACGACATGACCGGCAAACGCTACGTCGATTTTCTCGCCGGAATTGCCGTCAACGTCCTCGGCTACAACTACAAGCCGCTAGTTAAGGCAATTTCCGAGCAGGCGGCGAAAATTATTCACGTGTCAAATCTGTACTACACCGAGCCGCAGGCAACCGCCGCCGCAAAACTCGTCAAGCTGAGCGGGCTCGACCGCGCTTTCTTTGCAAATTCCGGCGCAGAGGCGAATGAAGGCGCTATCAAAGTCGCCCGCAAGTACGCGCACCAGTTCGACGCCGATAAATCCCAGATTATAACCGCGTGGGACAGTTTCCACGGCAGGACGCTGGCTACGCTCACCGCTACTGGTCAGCCGAAATATCACAAGGGCTTTGAGCCGCTACCCGCCGGTTTCGATTACGTTCACTACAACGACCTCGCCGAGCTTGAAGAAAAAATTTCCGACAAAACCTGCGCCGTCATGCTTGAGACGATTCAGGGTGAAGGCGGCGTCTATCCGCCTCAGAATGATTATCTTAAGAAAGTCCGCGAACTCTGCGACAGGCACGGCGCGCTTTTGATTTTCGACGAAATTCAGGCAGGCATCGGGCGCAGCGGCAAATTCTTCGCCTACGAGAAATACGGCGTCAAGCCGGATATTGTCACGCTGGCAAAAGGCTTAGCTGGCGGCGTTCCAATCGGCGCGTTTATCTGCACTGAAAAAGTCGCGCAGGCTTTGCACCCAGGCGACCACGGTACAACTTTCGGCGGCAACCCGCTTGCCTGCGCCGCCGCTAACGTCGTGCTCGATACCGTTCCAACTGAAAAATTCTTAAGCCACGTCGAAGAAACTGGCGCCTACTTCAAAGGCAAGCTCATCGAACTTCAGCAGAAATATCCCGACCAGATTAGCGAAATTCGCGGCGAAGGCTTGATTCTCGGCGCCCAGCTCTCCAATCCCAAAAAATCCGGCGGCGAAATCGTCAGCGAATGCATGGAACGCGGCGCTATCATCAACTGCACCGCCGGCACCGTCCTCAGATTTATCCCGCCGCTCATTATCGAACGCCAGCACGTTGACGAAGTAATAAATATTCTTGACGCCGTTTTGAGCGCTTAATATTTTTCAAGTTCCGGCGTATAAGCTGCAGAAAGCTTGAAAGGACTGACAACAATGGCAAACGATAAAATCAGAAACGACGAAATTCTCAGCGACGAGGAACTTGACAACGTGGCTGGCGGCAGCTGGATGCAAACCTCCCTCGACATTATTGAGGCGGGCAAGAGCGGTCTCGTCAACGTAAATCCCGACGATGTGGAATCCGTTGCAAATTTCTACCAGAACAATCGCAGCGAGCTGACGGACATGTTCGCGAAATTCGGCATCGAGTTCACGCACCGTGGCAAATGGTACGAAGAAAATGACTACTCTTTCAACGGGCAGAAAATTTCGCGGGACGAGGCGTGGAGCATTATCAACAAGCAACTCGGCAAATAATCGGCGGAAAGAATTTGTAAGGACTGATAACAATGGCTAGCGACAAAATCCGCGAAGACGAAATTATGAGCGACGACGAACTTGACAACGTGGCGGGCGGCAGAATGCAGGAATCCATTAACGACGTTCAGCGGGCAGGTCGTCTCGGTCTTCTTGACGTCAATCCATACAATAAGACAGACATTGTAAAGTTTTGCCTTGACAACAGCGGCGAGCTGACGAAGATGTTCGCGAAATTCGGTATTACGTTCACGCACAACGAAGATTCGAACAAAAACAATGAATATGTTTACAACTACGTTAGCGGCGGACAGAGAATGAGGCGCTACATTTCGCAGAACGAGGCGTGGAGCATTATCGAACAGAAACTCGGCAGCTAATCGGCGGAAAGGATTTGGAAGGGCGTTTTAAAAATGGCAGACGATAAATTTCAGGACGAAACGTTGTCTATGATGAAGTTCTACTCTAACAATCGCGGCGAGTTGACGGATATGTTCGCGAAATTCGGTATTCAGTTCACGCAACGTCCCGAGGAAGGGCGCAATATGTATACCAACGACTACATTTACAACGGACAGAAAATTTCGCATGACGAGGCGTGGAAAATTATCGAACAGCAACTCGGCAAATAAAAAATTTCTCCAATGGCGCGTCGGAAGGCGCGTCTTTTTTTATTGGAGCGGCAGGTTTTAGCGGCGGCAGCGCGAAATATTCAGCGGGAGGGATTTACTTTGCTGAAGGGAAAAGATTTAATTTCAATACACGACCTGAGCGCGGACGAGGTGCTGGAAATTTTGAACTGCGCGGCGGATTTGAAAGTCATGCAGAAAAAGCGGATACCGCACCGCTACCTTGCAGGCAAAACGCTGGGCATGATATTCGAGAAATCGTCGACGCGGACGCGGGTTTCGTTTGAAGTGGGAATATTCCAGCTGGGCGGCACCGGCTTATTCCTGTCGAGCAAGGATTTGCAGCTGGGGCGCGGCGAACCGATTAAAGATACGGCGCGCGTGCTTTCAAGGTATCTGGACGGGATAATGATTCGGACATTCGGGCACGACAGGATTTTGGAGCTGGCGAAATATGCGGATATTCCCGTAATAAACGGCTTGAGCGATTTACTTCACCCGTGTCAGGTGCTGACGGATTTGCTGACTATTCGCGAACACAAGGGCAGGAATTTCCGCAGTCTGAAAATGGCTTACGTCGGCGACGGGAATAATATGACGAACTCTTATCTGTACGGCGCGGCGAAAGTCGGAATGAATCTGACTGTGGCGACGCCCGCCGGTTACAAGCCGAACGATGAAGTTTTCAGAAATGCGCTGGCTGACGCTGAGGAAACTCGCGCGGAAATCAGCTGGACGGAAAATCCTGTCGACGCCGTTCGTGACGCGGATATTATTGCGACGGATACCTGGGCGAGCATGGGGCAGGAAGCCGAGCACGATGCGCGCAAAAAGATTTTCGCGCCGTATCAGGTCAACACTGAGCTTTTGAAACACGCCAGCAAAAACGCTATCGTCCTGCACTGCCTGCCTGCTTATCGCGGCGAGGAAATTACCGACGAAGTTTTTGAAAACAACGCGCATGTGATTTTCGACGAGGCGGAAAACCGGCTCCACGTCCAAAAAGCGATAATGGCGTTGACAATGGCGGATTGAATGGTATAATTTTTTCGGAGGCGATAACATGAAGCACATTAAGACAGTCAATAAGCCGATGGAAGTCAAAACCGGCGGCTGCGGCGAATGCCAGGCGTCCTGCCAGAGCGCGTGCAAGACCAGCTGCACCGTTGGCAATCAGGTTTGCGAACGGCAGAAAAAATAATCTGCGCGAATTTCGGGCAAAAAAATTACCGGCGTCATTAACGGCGTCGGTTTTTTAGTATGGAGGCGCATTACTTTGGCTTTTGAAAATCATTCGGACGCGCGGGTTCGCAAAGCTTATGAAATTGCTTGCGCGGCTCACGCTGGGCAAACCGATAAAGAAAAATATGCCGCCGCTTTAACCACTCTTACTCAGCCTCGCGCTTAGCCTTCAGATATTCGTCGATAGCTAGCGCGACCTGCTTGGAATAAAGCACGGCAAGCACAACGTTTTTCGAGCCGACAACCACGTCACCGCTGGCAAAGACGCCTTCAATCGACGTTTTACCTTTCTCGTCGACGACAATCAACCCCTTGTCGCTGATTTTCAATTCGCGCGCCGTATTGACAATTTTATCCTTCGGACCCTGGCTGATAGCGATAATCGTGCTGTCGGCGTGCATTAAAACCGGCTCTTCCTCGCGCACCAGATTGCCTTCCTCGTCGTAAATCCTCGGCGTGAGAATCGGTCCGTCCTCGGTAAATTCCGTGATAGCCATGCCCTGCTGAATTTCAATGCCGTCAACTTCCGCGTAGTCAATTTCGCGCTGGCTGGCGGCAATGCGCTGGCGGCGGGCGTAAAGCGTGACGTTGCGGCTGCCCATACGCACAACCGTCCGCGCAACGTCAATCGCCGAATTTCCCGCGCCGATAATCGCCACGGTATCGCCCAGATCGTAGGCTTCGGGGTTGCGCAGATAATCTACCGCAAAATGCACGTTGCCGAGCGATTCGCCCTTGCAGTGCGTGCGGTTAGGACGCCAGACGCCCGTGCCAATGAAAACCGCGTCGTAGCCATCGTTGAACAGGTCGTCAAGGTGCAGCGCGCCGCCAATCGCAGTATTCGGGCGGAAGTGTATTCCCATTTCGCGCAGTTTCGTCGCGTACCTGTCAATAATCTTTCTCGGCAAACGAAAAGCGGGAATGCCATAGCGCATCATCCCGCCAATTTTGTCCATGCGCTCAAAAATAGTAATACTGTGACCGAGCGCCGCAAGTTTAATCGCAATAGTAATTCCCGCCGGACCCGAACCGATAATTGCAACTTTCTGCCCAGTATCCGGCAGCCGCTCAATCGTCGCGTGGTCGAAGTACGAATCAGAAATGTAATGCTCAATATTCGGAATCTGAATCGCCGCGCCTTCCTTGCGCTTGCCCTGAATGCAGTTGCCTTCGCACTGGTTTTCGTGGTCGCATACCAGCGAGCAGACGATTGACAGCGGATTATTTTCAAACAGCATTTTGCCCGCTTCCTGCGTCTTGCCTTCAAGGAACAGCCGAATCATTTCCGGCACATTCGTCTGAATTGGACAGCCCTTCAGCCGGCACAGCGGCTTTTTGCACTGCAGGCACCGCCGCGCCTCTTCAATTACGTGTACTGCCATCGTTAAATCCTCCCAATTCAATCTAATCCCACGCGAATTTTTTAAATCGTCCCAGCGATAATCCCGCCGCCCAGCACTTCCTCGCCGTCGTAGAATACTACCGACTGCCCTGCCGTTACCGCACGCTGAGGCTCGTCGAACTCCACGCGCAGATTTTCATAGACCGTGCAGTCTGCCACGCGCGAGCCATAGCGAATCTTGCACTGCAGTCGCGCAGGAAATTCCGGCTTGTAAATCCAGTGGACATCTTCCGCCGTCAAGCCTCTGGCAAAAACTTCAGCGTTACTGCCAACAATCACGCGGCGATTTTCCACGTCAAGTTTTACAACGTACAGCGGCTCCGGCGCGGCAATACCAAGACCCTTGCGCTGACCAATCGTGTAATTCGCAACGCCGCTGTGAACGCCGAGAACATTTCCAGACACGTCGACAATTTCGCCCGCCCTGAGCGCCTCAGAGCCCCTGCAGCGCCCTTCTATGAAACTTTTGTAGTCATCGTTCGGAATAAAGCAAATCTCCTGGCTGTCGGGCTTGTGAGCGACCGGCAGATTAATTTTTTCAGCAACACCACGAGTTTCCGTCTTAGTCATTTCGCCCAGCGGCAGGATAATCCGGCTGAGTTTTTCCGGCGTCAGATTGTAAAGCACGTAGCTCTGATCCTTTTTTAAATCCGCCGCCTTCTTCAGCCGGTACCGCCCGTCTTCAAAGACAACCCGCGCATAATGCCCCGTCGCCAGATAATCCGCGCCGACGTATTCAGCGAACTCAAAAAGCTTGCCGAACTTGATTTTTTTGTTACAGCGAACGCAGGGATTTGGCGTCCGCCCGCGCAGGTATTCCGACACGAAATAATCTTCAATCTCCGCGCGAAACTCTTTGCGAAAATCCGCCACATAATGCTTAATACCGAGCTGCGCCGCAACCCTCTGCGCGTCGGCAACTTCGCCGGAGCCGCTCAAAATCATTGTCACGCCGACAACTTCAAAGCCGCGATAAATTAAAATTGCCGCTGTCAATGAGCTGTCAACACCGCCGCTCATTGCAACGGCAACCTTTTTTGCACCCGCCATGAAATTTTACTTCATAGCCTCGATGTACATCTGAAGTTCCTCGATTGCCTTCATTACGCGCTGGAGATTGGCAAGAATTTCGGAAGTCGAAGTAGCCTGGTCGGAACTGACTTTACTTGTGTGATCGATAGTTTTGGAAATTTCGGCAACGGCGCCGTTCATGAGATTGAGCGTCTGCTGAATTTTTTCAGTAGCTTCGCGGGATTGTTCAGCGAGCTTGCGGACTTCCTCTGCAACGACAGCAAAGCCGCGACCCTGTTCACCGGCGCGCGCCGCTTCGATTGCCGCGTTCAGACCGAGCAGGTTCGTCTGTCCAGCAATGTTCGTGATGAAGTCGATAACCTTAACCGTGTCTTCGTTCTTCTCCTGCAGAAATTTCGCCTGCTTGATAGCTTCCTGCCCCGCCGTCGCCAAAGTGTTCGCGCTCTTGGAAACGCTCGCAACCGCCTCGGTAACCGTGTTCGTCACGTGAACAATTTCGTCGATGGATTTCTTCAGACGCTCATACGCCTGCTCCTGATTGATGTCTGCCAAAATAAATTCCCCCTTAAAAACATTTTCAGTCTTATTCAACACGGCGGCGGCAAAATCCTTTCGCCTGTGAAATTATTTATCCATGACAATCCACTCGTAGTTGAATCCGAAAATCTGGCTGGCGGCGTTTTCCTCCCAGCTCTTATTGACGCGGCTGACGGCGCTGCTAACGTCGTGGTGGGCGTCGGTATTCGTCAGCAGAACCAGAATCTGGTTGCTGCCGTTTCTGGTGATAACGTCGCCCTGCCGGAAAGTTTTCTGCAAAACCTCCATCAGATTATCCAGCGCCTGCGCACTGCTAATTTTCCTGTTGTCAGCGCGCCGCTTGAGCGAAAAGCCGAGCAGGCAGGTACTCTTGCTGTAGAAACCGCGCGTCCGCTTGAGGAACCGATAAATCGCGCGGAAATTCTCAAACGATATGATAAATGCGCCGGCTTCCTGGTTGCGTTCATTCAGAATCATTTCAACCTGCGCGATACTGGCGATGCTCACGGTTTCATTTTCGCGCTCGTCGTCGTCGCTGTAAATGCTGTAGCCGTGCTTGCCATTCTGCTTGACGATATAAAGCGCCTTATCCGCCTTTTTGTACAGGTCGGGAAAATCCGTGCCGCTCATTGGAACCAGCACGCAGCCAATCGACGCGCCCAGCGGAATGTTCATATCTTCGCCCATCAGCTTCTTAGCTTCCTCAGTGATTCGCTCATTGATAAACTTCGCCTTCTGCGCGACCGCCGAATCTTCGTGTACGCCGTAACAGAACGCTATAAATTCGTCGCCGCCCATTCGCCCCAGCAAATCTGAAGAACGCACCGACGTCCGCAAAATATCAGCAAATGTCACCAGAACCTTATCGCCCATAGCGTGCCCGTGAATATCGTTTACCAGCTTGAAACTGTCAAGGTCAATCATCATCAGCGCGCCGGTGGAATTTTTACAAATGGCGGTGAGTTCCTTTTCCGAAGACGCCTTGTTCAGCAGTCCCGTGAGCAAATCCGTTTCCGCATTTTTCTTCAATCCCTTAATCTGCTCGACCGTCTGCATGATATTCGCCACGCGCCGCAGTAAAACGTCCGGCTTGAAAGGCTTGCGAATAAAATCCATCGCGCCGTTATCGAAGCCCTGACTTTCCGTTTCCTCCGTGTGGTCTGCCGTCATGAACATGAACGGTATCACCTGATGATATTCCTGCTGCAGCGTCTGCTGAAGTTCGTATCCCGTCATTCCAGGCATACGCAAATCCGATAAGACCATGTCCGGCTTTTCCTGCCGGTAAATTTCTATCGCTTCCTGCCCCGATAATGCGGTGAACGTTTCGTACTGGTCCGCCAGCATGTTTTCCGTCATCATCAAGGATACTATCATGTCGTCGACTATCAAAATCTTTTTCATTTGACTCAACGCAGCACTTCTTCCGTTTCTTCAGAAGTGTAAAGCGTCTTGCACCTTCTTCCTTTTTATGATAAACTTTGCCAAAGTCAGGTTTACGTCAACAAATTTCCAATTCGCATGTTGACAGTTATTATATCACCAGTTTCAAATTCAGAAAATATCTTTAATCACATTTGGGGGTAAATTTTTATGATAACAATCGAACAGCTTAACGAATTTGGCGTCAATACCAGGGAAGGGCTGACGCGCTGTATGAATAACCAGAAATTCTACTTCAAAATGCTCAAGATGGGACTTTCCAGCGACCAGTTCGACAAGCTCGGCAATGCCCTCGCCGCCGGTAAAAACGACGAAGCTTTTGAAGCGGCTCACGCACTCAAAGGCGTACTCGGCAACCTCGCCCTTACGCCAATTTACAACCCGCTCGCCGAAATGACTGAAATGCTCCGCGCCGGTAAATCCGCCGACTACATTGAAATGTACAAACCGATTATGGATCTCCGCAACCAACTTCTGGCTATGGTCTGACGAAAAACTATCACGGAGGGCAACTTCATGCTGAACTTTGAGTCCGGCTTCTACGAAAAACTTTTTAAATCTCTGGACACCAACGCCGTTTTAATGCGCGTCGAACCCGACGGCAACTACTCGCCAATCTGGTGCTCCGAAGAATTTCTAAAAATGATTGGAGGCACCGAATCCGAATTTATTCAGCTGGAAAGCGGCGGCACCATGAACAGCATACACCCCGATGACCGCGATGAAGTTGCCTACCTTTTCCACCACCACGTCACGAAATCTGGCACCAACAGCCTCAACGTCCGCAAACTCACGATAAAGGGCAACTGGATTTGGGTCAACATTCACTATTCCTTCGCGTGCCACGACGGCACCTGGTACGCCTACTGCAACTACTTCGACATAACGGCTATCAAGGAGAACGAACAGCGCGCGCAGAATTTCTATGAAAGTGTCCGCACTGAGCTCGAAAATGTTTCCGGCGAAAGTATGATTTCACTGCGCCTGAATCTCACGAAAAATGTTGTTGAAAAATGCAAGGGCAAAGATTTATACATCGTCGACGTGGCAGGAACGAGCATTATCGAAAATTTCAACGCGCGCCTCGCCAGTTTTCCGCTCGAACGCGACAGGAAAAAATTCGCCGAACGCTTCCACCCCGATAAACTTCTGGAAAGCTACCGCAGCGGCGACATTTCCTTCGCTGAAATTTTGTTCAACCAGCGTCCCAACGGCAGGAAATGTTTCGTCGAGTACACCGTTACCATAAGTGAAAATCCGCAGAACGGCGACTTAATAGCCTTCGTCCTTGAGCGCGACTACAACGCCGAAATCGTCCACAACGCCATTCTCACCAAAGCGCTTGTCAGCCAGTACGACATGATAACCTACCTCGTCGACGGCTACTACGGCGTTGTTATCGGCGACGCGTCACGTATCACCAAGGGCAGCATTTTCCCGAAGAAGCGTACCGGCAACTATAATGAGTACGTCGAGCGGCAGGTTAAGCCCGTTCTGACTGGCACTGACGAGGAAATTCAGAAAAATCTTGACGCCCTGCGCCTTGAAACTGTCGAGGCTAAACTTTCCGAGCGCGAACCCTACGAAGTCGACATTGCCTGCCACATTCGCAACGAAATTTTCTACAAGCGTTTCATTTTCTACCTCGTCGACAGGGCAGCCAAATTCTACGTCCTGCTGAAGTCCGACACCACCAAAATTCAGCGCGAACAGATTATGCGCAACAACCAGCTCAAAGCCGCGCTCGACAACGCCAATCAGGCAAGCGTCGCCAAAACCGCCTTCCTGTCCAGCATGAGCCACGAAATTCGCACGCCCATGAACGCTATAATCGGACTCGACAGCATTGCGCTCAAGGAACCCAATCTGCCCGCGCGTACCCGTGAACACCTGCGCAAAATCGGCGACAGCGCCCGCCACCTGCTAGTTCTTATCAACGATATTCTCGATATGAGCCGAATCGAAAGCGGACGCATGGTACTCAAGAACGAGGAATTTTCCTTCGGCGATATGATGGAGCAGATTAACACAATGGTCGGCGGACAGTGCGCGGATAAGGGCTTGAACTACGACTGCAAGATTATCGGCAAGGTCGACGATTTTTACATTGGCGACGTTATGAAGCTCAAGCAGGCGCTGATAAATATTTTGGGCAACGCCGTCAAATTCACGCCCGCGCGCGGCGATATTACCTTTACCGTTGAACGCGTCGCGAAGTTCGGCAACAATTCCACGCTAAGATTTGTCGTCAAGGATACTGGTATTGGTATGGACGAAGAATACCTGCCGCGCCTCTTTGACGTTTTCAGCCAGGAAGATTCGACGACGGCGAACGCTTACGGCGGCACCGGTCTGGGTATGCCTATCACCAAATCTATCGTCGAGATGATGAACGGCAACATTTCCGTGAAGTCCAAAAAGCACGTCGGCGCGGAATTTACCGTCAACGTCACCCTGCGCAATTCCGATAAAGTTTACACCACGCAAACTTCCATGCTCACGCCGAGCGATTTGAATGTTCTAATTATCGACGATGACCCCATCGCCTGCGAACACGCCCGCCTTGTGCTGGAGGAAGTCGGTATCGCCGCCGAAGTCGCAATGAGCGGCGCTGAAGCGCTGGAAATGATTAAACTGCGCTCAGCCCGCCGCGAAGCCTATAACTTAATGCTGATTGATTTGCGTATGCCGAATCAGAACGGTATCGAAGTCACGCGCGAAATCCGTCGGCTTATCGGCAACGAGTCCGCCATAATTATTCTGACGGCGCACCACTGGGACGACGTTATGGAAGAGGCGCTGGAAGCCGGCGTCGATAAGTTCATGTCCAAGCCGCTTTTCGCCTCAAGCGTTATGACGGAGTTCAGCGAGGCTATCGCGCAGAAACGCCGCGATGTGAAAAAGCTCGCCGACCTCGAAGGGCGCCACATTCTTATTGCCGAGGATATGTTCATCAACGCGGAGATTCTCAAGGAAATTTTAATCATGCGGGATATGGAAGTTGACCACGGCGAGAACGGCGAAGAAGTTGTAGCGCTGTTTAAAAAATCCCCGCCGAATTACTACGACGCAGTACTGATGGATATTCGCATGCCGGTCATGGACGGCTTGCAGGCGACGGAGGCGATACGCGCGCTGGAACGTCCAGACGCTAAGACGGTGCCGATAATCGCCATGACAGCCAATGCCTTCGACGAAGATGTTCAGCGCTCCCTTCAGGCCGGAATGAACGCCCACTTGAGCAAGCCCGTCGAGCCGGACCATTTGTACGAGACGCTCGCCGAACTGATAAAATAATCGCTGAAACTTAAACGGTTCCTGTAATCGCGCAGGAGCCGTTTTTTTATGCAATCAATAAGCAAGTAGAGCGAGGCGCCCCATGGACGGGGCGCCGCCCGCGCAAATCGCTGGACGCGATTTCAGCGGGCTGTTTTCTTTGCTACTTTCTTTTGCACCAAAAGAAAGTAGAACACAAATGCTGAAAATCAAAACGGCTCCCCACAATACTGCAGGGAGCCGCCGGATTTACCTAAGGTTTAGCGTTAGCCGTTAAGCCGCCGCTGGTTTATTTTGTACTGGAAACAAGTTTGTCCGCTGCGTTCCTGGAATCTTTGGTGATGTCGGTGTAGTCGACGCCTTCGATGCTGGTAACGCTGTAGTCATTGTCGCTGAGGCTGGAAATATCGTCGAGTTTAGCGCCGCTGCTACTGGTGGTGAAGTTGTCGTCGTCCTCGGTGAACCAGAAGTCATCAACCGCATTGGAGCTGCGACCAGAAACCGCGATATTGCCGTTGCTGCCGTTATACAGACCGTTGCTGTCGATAAACGTGACTTTCTTGCCGTTGCCGTTCTTAACAGTGACCGCACTGCCATTGGACATGGTGAAGATGAGGTCTGAGCCGCTGGCTGCCGAACGCGATACCGTAACGCCGTCCGCTCTGATTGTATCCTGACCAGCAACATAGTCGGTGATAACGTCGCTGCCGCCGCTGTACATGAACACATCTCTGCCAGCGCCGCCGCTGAGCGTATCGTTGCCTGCACCGCCGTAAAGCGTATCGTTGCCTGCGCCGCCGGTAAGTACGTCTGCGCCTTCGCCGCCGTAGAGCGAATCTGCTCCAGCGCCGCCGATAAGCGTATCATTGCCTGCGCCGCCGTCAATCGTCGTGTTGCGCTTGCCAGCCGTGATACGGTTGTTGTTGGAATTGCCCATGATTGTTATCGCATTCTTGACCTGGCTGCCGTCAATCGTTGCAATGTTGCTCGGATAGTAGGCGTTCTCGTCGCTCTGTTCAGCGTAAAGCGTGCCGGTGAAGTCCGCGTTGAGTTTAATAGAATTCGTACCCTGACCAGTGTAGTAGCCGAAGATGCCGGTTACGGTGCTGTTGTTTTGAGCAACCGTGAGGTTCTGGTTCTTGCCGTTGACAACCGTAATGGTACCCTTGCTGCCGACGGTGAGTACAACGTTGCCGTTCTTAACAGTGGAAGCCGTTACCGTGCCGCCGCTGATAGAAATTACGTCGCTGCCGCTCACGTAGTCAGTGATGATGTCCGCACCAGCGCTGTAAACGAAGATGTCGTTGCCGTCGCCACCGGTGAGGGTGTCATTGCCCGCGCCTGCGTAGATGCTATCTGCCCCTGCGTCGCCGTTGAGGCTGTCGTTGCCTGCGCCGCCGTCCAGAATATCCGCGCCGTCGCCGCCGGAAACTATGTCGTTGCCTGTGCCTGCGCTTATGCTGTCGGTGCCGTCGCCGCCGATAATCGAATCTGCCGCGTTGCCGCCGATAATCGTGTTAGCGCCGGTACCTGCAACAATCGTCGTGGACTTCTTAGCTGCCGTGATCTTGTTGGCAATACCGTTGCCCTGAATGACTATCGAATTATTGACCTTGCTGGCGTCGATATTCACAACGTCCGCCGCGTAGAACGCAGTGCCTTCGCCGGTTGCGCTGCCGAGCGTGCCCTTGAAGTCAGTGTTAAGCGTAATTGTCTTCGTCGCGTCTGCGTAGTCGTAGTAGCCGAAGAGTCTGGTTTCGCTCGTGCCGGACGCGTCGATAACCGTAAGCTCGGTTGCGCTTGCATTCTTAACGGTGAGCGTGCCCTTGTTGCCAACGGTGAGCACAACGTCAGTGCCGTTCTTAACGGTGGACGCGGTGACTCTGCCGCTGCTCAGGCGGATAACGTTGTTTTCGCCCGCGCTGTAGTCCGCTACAACTTCGCTGCCTGCCGTGAAGACGAACGTATTCGCACCGCCTGCGCCGTACATGGTATCGTTGCCTGCACCGCCAACAAGCGTATCTGCGCCGTCGCCGCCGATAAGCGAATCGTTACCTGCGCCGCCTGCAAGGTAGCTGTTGCCGCTGCCCGCCGTAATCGTGTCATTTGCCGTGCCGCCGGTAATGGTATTGGCGCCGTTACCCTGAATGTTGCTGGCTTTCTTCACGTTGCTGCCATCGACCACTACTACGCTGGAAGAGTAGTACGCCGCATTGTCGGTCGTGGTGGAATACAGCATTCCGCCGAAGTCGCTGTTGAGGATAATCGTATCGGTCGTATCGCCGTAGCTGTAGTAGCCGAACAGGCGGGTATCGGAAACGTCATTCGCGTCGATAACGGTAATTTCCTTGTTCTTCTGACCCTTGAGTGTAATTGTGCCGATAGCTTTTCTCGCGTTGCTCACGTCGACCACGTTCAGAACAATGTCAGTGCCCTTGTAGTTGGAAGTACCGACTTTGCCGGAACTCAGTTTGACAACATCACTGTCGCCGTTGCTGTAGTCAGCGATAACGTCATTGCCTGCTACGTAGACGAATCTGTCTGCGCCGTCGCCGCCAACAAACGTATCATTGCCAGCGCCGCCAATTATCGTATCATCGCCTTCGCCGCCGTTAATCGAGTCATTACCGTCGCCTGCGCTAATCGAATCTGCGCCGTTTCCGCCGTCGATCTTGTCTGCGTACTTGCCGCCGGTTATCACGTTATCTTTCTCGTTGCCGTTAATGGCGAGACCCTTGGTGAGGCTGGAGCCGTCAATCGTCGTAATTTCAGAAACGTACTGGTCGGTAGTGAGCGCCTTGTCTACGAAATCGCTGTTGAGGACAATCGTTTCAGTGGTTTCGCCGTAGCTGTAGTAACCGAATACGCGCGTATCGGTGCCGGTGCTGTCAACAACGCTGAGCGTGGCGTCTTTCGCGTTCTTAACGGTAATCGTGTTGTTCTTGCTGATTGTAAGCACAACGTCCTTGCTGCGTACCGTCGAGCTGACAACCGCGCCGTCGGAGATAACGATAACGTCGGACTGGTCGCCGTCGTAAACGTAATCCTTGATAACCTCCGCACCGCCAACATAGATGAAGGTATCGTTGCCGCCCTTGCCTTCGAGGGTATCTGCGCCTTCGCCGCCAATGAGTGTATCATCTTCAGAACCGCCGGTGATCTGGTCGTTGCCTTTGCCGCCGTTGATGTAGACGCTCTGAGCAGTGCCAGCATTGAGCTTGTCATTGCTGTTACTGCCGACAATCGTCATATTCGCCGAGCTGCCTGCAGTAACTTTGACCGATTTGCTGACCTTCGAGGCGTCGATAACCTGTACTTCGGTGTTGTAATGGGATTCGTTGAGACCGGCGGATTCGCTGAAGTTCTGGTTGAGCGTAATCGTCTGCGTCTCGCTGTCGTAGGAGTAGTAGCCGAACACGCGCGTTTCAGTGGTAAGTTCAGAACCCGTGGCGTCAACAACAGTGAGTTTCTGGTCTTTGGCGTTCTTGACGGTGATAATCTTGCCACTTTCAAGCGTGAGTACAACGTTCTTGCCGGAGACGGAAGAGCTGGCGAGCGAAGTTTCACTGAGCATGATAACATCAGCGTCGGAATCGTAGTTTTCGATGTAATCACTGCCGCCAGTGTGGAGGAAGACATCCGCGCCTGCGCCGCCAACGAGGGTATCGGTGCCGTCATTGCCCTGCAGAGTGTCGCCATTGTTGCCGGCAGTAAGTTTGTCGTTGTAGTCACTGCCAATAATTCTGATGGAAGTTTCGGAATGACCGCTCTCGATAACAACGCCTCTTTCAACTTCGCTGGCGTCAACAACAGTGGCTTCAGGCGCAAGACTTTCCGCAATGAACTTCTTTTCCTTGAAGTCGCTGTTAATAACAACGGTGTTGGTATCTTCGCCGCCGTCGTCGTTCTGACCGTAGTTGTAGTAGCCGTAGATGCGGGCGGTAGCTTCGGTGGGGGAAGTGCCGCTCTGAGCGATGCTAATGTATTTATCCTTGGCGTTCTTGATGGTGATGACGCCGTCGCCGGTGGTGGTGATAACAACATCTTTGCCGGAAATGTTTGCCTTGCCGATAAGGGTGTCGGTGAGAATGATAACATCCTGACGGTTGTCGTTGTAGGTGTAGTCGGTGATTATATCCTCGCCCTTGGAGTGTACAAAGTAGTTGTTGCCGGAAATGCCGGTGAGGGTATCCTTGCCGTCGCCGCCATCAAGGGTATCGTTCTTGCCGGAGGCGCCAATAATAACGTCGTTGTAGTTGGAGCCGATAATGGAAGTGCCTTCCGAAGCCTTAGAATTGGCGTAGAAGGTAATACCCTTGCCGAGGAGCTGACCGTTGATAGCGGTAACGTCTTCGCCGTAAATGGCGTCTTTAATTTCTTTTTCGGGGAAGTCAGCGGTAAGAGTGATTGAGCCGCCGGCGTCGAGGGATTCGTAGTCGAAGTAGCCAAAGACGCGCGTGTTATCCGTACCGGCAAGTTCGTTGACAACGCGAATCTTCTTGCCCTTGGTATTCTTAACGGTGATTGTGCCTTTTTCGCCAACGTTCAGAATAACGTCGTCGCCATTGATCGAGGAAGAGGAAATGGATACATCAGCCGAACCGAGGGCAATAACATCTTCGCCGACCTTGTAATCGGTAATGGTGTCGTTGCCGGAAGAGAAGACGAAGTAGTCAACGCCCGTGCCGCCGGTAAGGACATTATCGCCGTCGCCGCCGTCAAGAGAATCGGAGCCGGTGCCGCCAACAATGGTATCGTTACCTTCGCCGCCTTCCATGGAGTTGTTGCCGGAAGTGCCGAAGATGTAGTCGTCGCCGTCGCCGCCGAGGAGCGTATCACCCTGCGAGCCGCCGTAGATTGAATCGTTGCCGGAGCCGCCGAGAATTGAGGTAGCGGAATTGGAGTTGCCGCGAATGATAATTCCCTTATCGGTGAGCTGGGAGGCGTCAATCGCTTCAACAACAACATCGCCCTTGTACATCTTTTCGTTGAGTTCCGTACCAGCGAAAGCGGAATTGACGGAGATAGTTGCCTGACCTACGCCGTCGAAGTAGCCGAATACGCCGGAGACGGTGGAAGTTGCATCGGCAAGAGTGATCTTCTTATCCTTAGCGCCTTTGACTGTGATATAACCGCCGGTACCGAGTTCCAGAACAACATCATTGCCGTTGAGCGAGGAAGTAACGAGCGTGGTGGAAGGCAGTTCGATCATGTCTTTGCCGGTTTCGTAGTCAGTGATGATATCGTCGCCTTCAATGTAAGCGAAGGTATCATTACCTGCGCCGCCAACCAGCGTATCAAGACCAGAATTGCCTGCGAGGTAGTCATTGTCCGCTTCGCCGTAGAGAATATCGTCGCCGTCGCCGCCGTAGAGTGTATCTGCACCCGAACCGCCGTAAACAACGTCATTGCCTGATTCGCCAGAGAGTGTATCAGCGGCTTTTCCGCCAATGATAGTATCGTTGTTGGAACTGCCGATAATGTTGGTGCCTTTATCGGTGCCGCGAATGCTGATAGCATTGCCGTCTTCGAGGAGAGAGGCGTTAATGTTGGTAATGTCGGAGTTGTACGTCTTGGCGTTGAACTCTTTTTCAGCAAAGCTGGAAGAAATGGTGACGGAGTTGGCGTCATTAGGATCTTCAAGGTAGTAGCCGTAAATCTTACCCGTGGGATCTGCGGCGTCGTCAAGTGCACCGAGTTTAATCTTCTTATCCTTGGCGTTCTTAACGGTAACGGTTCCGCCGTTCTGGAAGGTAAGGACAACGTCTTTGCCGTCGATAGAGGAAGAAGCAAGGGAGACCGCCGATGCGGTATCGTAGCGGATAACGTCTTTGTTTTCTTCGTAGTCGGTGATAACGTCTTCACCTTCGGCGAATACAAATACGTCAGTACCTGCGCCGCCGACCAGGGTATCATTGTCCTTGCCGCCTTCAATGGTATCGTTGCCGTCGCCGCCGTTAATGGAATCAGCGCCTTCGCCGCCAAGGAGTGAATCGTTGCCCGCGCCGCCAATCAGTGTATCGTCGCCGCCGTTGCCGAGAATAGTGTCAGCCGCTGCGTCGCCGTAAATAGCGTCTATGCCGTCGGAGCCTGCAATGTAGTTGGCTTTATCGTTGCCGTAGATAGTGAGGGTGCCTTCAGCCTGGACGGAAGCAGCGTCAATAGAAACTACGTCGGAAGGATAGAGGGTGCTGTTGAGTGTACCGCTGAAGCCCGCGTTGAGCGTGATAGCATTCTTGTTGGTGTTGTCGTAATCGTAGTAGCCGAAGATTCTGGTTTCAGTTGTACCGTCGGAGTAAACAACTCTGATTGAAGAATCTTTAGCGCCGACCACGGTGACAGTACCATTATCGCCGCCGTTATCGTCGACAATATTGAGAATGACATCGTTGCCTTCGAGGGTGGAGCTTCCGACTTTGCCGCTTGAGAGGGAAATCACGTCGGATTCTTTAGCGTTGAACTTGTAATCGGTGATTATAATGTCGCTGCCTCTGTGGACGATTGTGTCATTGCCGTCGCCGCCTTTAATGGTATCGGAGCCGAGCGTAGCAGCTACGATATAGTCAGCGTCAGCGCCGCCGTCGAAGTAGTTATCGCCTGCGTCAGCGATAAGAGAATCTTTACCTGCGCCGCCAATTAAGGAGTCATTGCCTTCGCCGCCATTTAAGGAATCGTTGCCGTCGCCGCCTTCAAGGTAGTCGGAGCCTGCGCCGCCGTCCAGCGTATCGTTGCCCGTGCCGCCGTAGAGCGAATCGTCATCGTCGCCGCCTTCGAGGGTATCATTACCGGCGTCACCGTAGAGAATATCAGCGCTTGCGTTACCAACGAGAGAATCGTTGCCGTCGCCGCCGTAGAAGACATCCGCCGCTGCGCCTTTGCCTTCAATGGTATCGTCGCCCGCGCCGCCGTAGATAGTCTCGGCGTCATTGTTGGAGCTGCCGATAATGTGGTTAGCCTGGGTGTTGCCGTTGATAACGATATTGGCGTCTACGAGCGAAGCGTCGATTGTCGTGACGGTGGTTGCGTAGGTGGTAGTTGCCAGCGGACCTGCGTAATCGGCGTTAAGAGTAATGCCAGCAATCTTATCCGCGTTATTGCGTTCGTAGGTGAAGTAGCCGAATATGCCTTCAGTCTTGATATAGTTACCGTCTGACTTGTATTCTTCGAGGGTGATAACTTTATCCTTGGCGTTATTGATAGTGAGGACATTGTTGTCATCACCGAGAGTCAGAATGACATTGGCGCCGTCGACAGCGGTGGAAACAACCGTGGTAGTGGAGAGGCGAATCTTGTCTTTGCCAACTTCGTATTCGGTAATTACGTCGTTGCCGCTGGTGTAGATGTACAAATCAGAACCAGCGCCGCCCGTGAGGGTATTTTCGTCTTTACCAGCAACGAGGGTATCGTCACCTGCGCCGCCAACGAGTGAATTAGCGCCGTCGTTACCGAGGAGATAATCGTCACCTGCGCCGCCTTCAAGGGTATCGTCATAGTTGGAGCCATGAATCGTGTTGTTCTGCGCGTTGCCCTGTACGTAGACTTCAGCTTCAACGGAATCTGCGTAAATGAGTCTGGTATCTGTCGGATAGACGGTAGACTTGAGCGTTACTTCCTCAAAGTCAGAATTGAGGGAGATAGCCTTGACGTTGGCGCCAGTATCGGTTCCGTAGTTGTAGTAGCCGAAGACTCTGCTTTCAAGGAGCGTGCCGTCTGCTTTGTAAACATCAATGACTTTCTCTTTGGCGTTCTGAATCGTGATAGTACCTTTGTCTGCGCCGCCGCTTACAACATTCAGAATAACGTCGTTTTCATTGACCTTGGACGAGCCAATCGAATCGGTGCTCGCAAGTACAATTCTGTCTTTGCCGGTTCCGTCGTAGGTGGTGATAATATCATTGGCGTCAGCGTCAGACTCATGGAGGAAGGTATCATTGCCCGCGCCGCCAATGAGGGTGTTGTAGCCCTTGCCGCCGCTGATATAGTCATCAGCTGCGCCGCCGTCGATATAGTCATCGCCATCGCCGCCGTAAATGGTATCTTTGTCGCCAGCGCCGTAAATGGTATTCAGACCAGTGCTCACTGTAACATTAATATAGTCGTTGCCTGCGTCGCCATTGATAAAGTTGTTGCCAGTCGTGCCGGTGCCGCCGCTTACAACAGAAATGGTATCGTTGCCAGCGCCGCCGTAGAGAGTGTTATTGCCAGTGGCTTTAACTTCGATGTAGTCGTTGTCATTTTCGCCGGTGATGTAGTTATCGCCGTTTTCAGCCATGAGGCTGTCTGCTCCGGCGCCGCCATAAATCGTGTTGTTGCCGCCAAGACCTTTAATCGTGTCGTTTTCGGTCTCGCCGTAGAGTACGTTATTACCGCTACTGCTGCCGTAAATCAGGTCAGTGCCTGCGCCGCCGTAAATCGTATCGTCGCCAGCATTTATCTTGGTTGTGTCGCTACTGTAAGCAGTGAGAGTATCGTTGCCGGTGGAGCCGTAAATCTTGTCGGAGCCTTCGCCGCCGTAAATCGAATTGTGTTTGGCGTTGCCGTTTATGGTAATGTCATTCGTGACGCTGGTTGCGTCGATAACAGTGACCGCCGTGGAATAGGTCTTCGTGTCGAGCGTGCCTTCAAAGTCAGCGTTGAGGCTGATAATCTTATTGTCTGCGTCATCTTCGGTGGCGTTGTAGTAGCCGAAGATTCTGGTTTCTGCCGGTTCCACGAAGCTCTCACTGCCGGTAGACCTATAGACCGTAAGTTCTTTGCCGACAACGTTCATGACGGTAACTTTACCGAGAGAGGTTGTAGTTGTAACTGCATCGACAACATTCAAAATTACGTCTTTGCCATCGACCGAGGAACTTCCAACTGAAGCGCCATTGATGCCGCTCAGCTTGATAACGTCCTGTCCGGCAGTGTAGTCGGTGATAATCAGTTCAGCTTCGCCGTTGAAAATGAACACGTCGTTATTCTGTCCGCCGGTCATGGTCGTCAGAGCTGTTGCGTTTGTGCTGCTACTGCCCCACAGGGTATCATTGCCGGCGCCGCCGAAGAGCGAATTTGCATCGCCACCACCCGCTTTAATCAAGTCGTTGTCATTGCCGCCGTCGAAGGTATCGTTGCCAGTGCCGCCAATCAGCGTATCCTTACCGGCGTCGCCAATCAGAACGTTGTCCGCTTTCTTGACTTCGATATAGTCATTGCCAGCGCCGCCGTTCAGGTAATCGCCCTCGGATTTAGCAGTGTCTTCAGAGCCGTACAGTGAATCGTTGCCCGCTGCGCCAAGGAGCGAATTTGCGCCAAGACCGCCTTTAATCGTGTTAGCGAGGGCGTTGCCGTTTACAATCAGCTGCTGGTTATTCGACGGGTCAACAATTATATTCTTGACATTGGTCGGATACTGCGAATTTGCCAGCGTGCCGGTCAGGGCGGAATTGAGCGTGATTGTATTGTCATGCGGCGCGTAGGAGTAGTAGCCGGAAATGCCGTTTACAGCAATACCATTGCCGTCGGTTACGCTGAGCGCCGGTACCCAGCTGTCAGGATTCGCAAGACCTTCAAGCGTGAGTATGTTAGTGGTGCTGTTGGTGCCTGCAGTGTCGCTGGCGAGGTAAACCTTGAGGTCGCCGGTGGAAGATTCGATTTGTGTCTTGTAGAGCGTATTGCCTGTAGCTTTGAGCTGGATTTTATCTGCAGAGGTGACGCCCGAAACTGTAGCGTCGCTGCCGCCGGTGAAGATAAAGGTATCGCCAGCCGTGGTGCCGGTAACGCCGGTAATCTTAGTGTTGAGTTCGAGCGTTACGCCCTTGGAGAGCGCGGAGGCGTCAATCTTCGTGGTATTGGAAGGATACGAACCTTTGTCGATTGAAGTTGCCGCGTCATTGAGGGTGATTGTTCCGATGTTTGCGTCGAAGCCGAAGAAGCCGGAAATCGCCGCCGTGATTGTATCGCTGCCCGCTTGCGTGCTGGTAACGTCGAGCGTCTTGCCCTTCGCGTTGGTAACGGTAAGAACTTTGCCGCTTTCAAAGGTAATTACAAGGTCGTTGCCGTCGTATTCCGTCTTCTGGATGCCGGTAACTGCAGTGCCGTCAATCTTAATCTTGTCGCTGCCCTTGAGGTTGTAGTCCGAAATGGTGACAGTGCCGTCGGTGTAAACAAAGGTATCGTTGCCTTCGCCGCCAATATACGAGCCGCCTTTACCAATCTGGATGTAGTTATCTTTGGCGTTGCCATTAACCACCATATCAGTGGTAATACTAGCCGCGTCGATTGTTACAACGCCGCTGGGATACAGGCTGGCAGAAATTTCGTCGAGGTCCGTAATTTCGGCGTTGAGCGTGATTGAGCCGCCGTTGTCATAGTTGTAGTAGCCGGAAATGCCGGAAACCTGTGTCTTGCCGTCGGAGTTGAGGAACTTGAAGTCTGTGTTCTTGACGCCTGTTGCAACGATTGAGGAACCGTCAGTGAAGGCTATGCGGAGATCCTTGCTGCTATCGCCTACCCACGTAGTAGACTGGACGTTTGCGGAAGTTGTAAGGCGAATCACGTCATTTTCTGCGTCGAAGCCGGTGACAGTAACTTCGCTGGAGGCAACCGGCGTGTAGTAAATGGTATCCGCGCCGCCCGACGCTTTGAGGGTTACGCCTGTAACTTTATCCTGCAGATTAATAATGAGGTCTTCGGAAGTAGCGCTTGCGTCGATTTTGGAAGTTATATCGGGATAGGCAATAGCGCCGCTGGCAGTTCCGCCGATTATGCCACCAAAGCCTGAAACAATCGAAACTGTTCCGTCAGAGCCCGCACTATTGGTTGCCGTCCACGTGAAGTTGTTGGAAATTGCAGAAAGGGCAACCTGCTGACCATTCTTGGTTTGGTAAACGCTGAGAGATTCGTCGGCGACGTCTTTAAGCTTGAGTGTCTTGCCAGTGGCTAATGTTGCCGTTATGGTTCCTTGTGCGATTGAAGTTGCGGTAACGATAGTCTCGCTGTTGAATACAATCTTATCGCCGGTGGTGTAATCAACGATAGTAACATCACTCGTGAGCCCGTTAGCGATGTTCTTAGCATCGAGTACAAAGGTATCTGCGCCGTCGCCGCCCGCTATGGTACCGCCAGAGGCGCCAACAGTGATATTGTTTGCATTGCTGTTGCCGGTGAAATTAACCGCCTTGACGGTGTTATTCATGTTAATATTCAGCACGGTTGACGGATAATCTGTGCCGTCTTCGCCGCTGACTATTGTAGCTGAGGGCAGGTACGGATGGAGGGTAATGGATTTGGACGCGACATCGTAGAAGTACTTGCTGGAAATACCGTTGTGCTGTTCGCCGCCAATGACATTGCCCTTAGCGTCGACGAGCGTAACCGACGTTACCGCCTTGGAAGAATCAGTGACGTTAGCGCCGTCCACAAGGTAAACTTTCTGCTGGGTCGTGGTGTCGCCGCTCTTGTGGCGGAGGGTAACAACGAGGGTATTGGTGTCCTGCTCACTTGCATAGCCGGAGCTTACGAGCGAATAATCCGTCGGCAGTTTGATTACGTCTTTGCTGCTCTCGAAGCCAACAACACTGACATTGCCGCCTGCGCTTGTGCCGAGCTGGAGAATATCTTCATCCTGGTTGTCAAGGGAAACGTAAGCCGCCCTGCCGAGCTGGAGGGTTGCACCGCCTGCAACAGACGCTATCGTCACAGGCGCATCGCTTTGAACCAGCGTGGTATTGATAACGTGGACGCCGTCAGGAACAGCAAGAGTATTCGCACTCGAAGCAGCACCGACTATAGTAGCAGGGAAGTTAGAGCTGAGCGTGATAGCCGAGTCGTCGTTTGCACCGGCGGTATAGGTGAACAGGCTGGAAACTTCTTTATAGGTCTCTGAGCCGTTGCTCTTCCAGAGTTTCGTCTCATAGGGCATCGTAAGGACGCTGGTGGATTTTGTGCCTGGGTCGCCGAAGGTGACACTGAGGTAGGTGTTGCCGTCTATTACAACGCGTTCAGTCTTGGAAATGAGCTGGCTGTCAATGAGCGTGCCGACCTTGATTGTATCTTTGGCGTCGGTGCCCATGATTCTGAGCGTGCCGCCGTTATAAATAACTGTATCCGAAGCGTTGGAACCCTTCGTCAGGTCGATAAGACCGCCGGCATTAGTGCCGAGCGTAACGGAAGTAGTACTCGCACCGCCGTACAGGTAAACGGAATTTTCAGCCGTTGTGGCATTGACTTTCGTCACGCCAGTAGAAGCCTGCGCGTTGATAGTGCCGCCGCCAATACCAAGCGTAATGTTGTTTTCAAGATTAGCATCGGTGCCGTCTGCAATGACGTTAATTGCGGCGTCGCCGGATTTAATGGTATTCTTGCCAGCACCGGCATTAATTACAGCTGCGCCGTTTACTTCGATAAGGTCGTTGTCTGCGCCGGTCGTAATGGTGACATTGCCGGAACCAGCTTTGATTGTGTTGGCGCCGCCAAGGTCGGTGATATTAGCCTTGCCGTCGCCAATCTCGATAAGGTCAGCGCCGGAGCCTGCATTGACTCTAATGTAGTTGGTCGCGCTGGTAGCTTTGAGCGTTGCACCTACTGTATTACCATTACCTGCGAAGTTGAAGTAGCCGCCGCCTGTACCGTCAAGTTTAACGTAGTCACCAATTCCGCCGCTTGCAATACTGCCGGATACAACCGTGATATCGCCCTTGCCTTCGCCGACGATAGTGTCAGCCTTGCTGCTGGTGTAGATTATTCCGCCCTTGTCGTTGGTGCCGAAGTCAACCTTGATACCGTCGTTGCCGTCCTTGAGGTTAATCGTTGCTGCGCTGGCAACAGCCGATGCGTCAATCTTCTTGACTTCCGTTCCGTAATCATCGACGGTAAGCTGTGTAGTCTTGGAGAGGAGCGTTATTTCGCTGTTCGCGCGGTCGTAGCTGAACTTGCTGGAAATTTCCTTAATGTCCTCGCCGTTAGTTTTGAGAACCTTGTCTGCGTCTGCGGAAGCGATATAAAGCGTATTGTCTCTGCCTGCTTTACTGAAGCTTATGGTAAGGATACTGTTGTTGCCGCTGCCGTGCGTCGCGCTGGTTATCGTACCGGCGGAATCCGCCGCGATGTAAACTTTGTCGTCGGCGCTAAGGTTGCTGAGGCTGACTATGCCGCCAGCATAAGTGATCTTGTCGGTGCCTTTATCTTTTGTAGCAGTAACGCTGCCGTTGCCTCTGATAGTAACATCATTGCCAGCTTCACCCAGACTAATTGCGATTGAGCTGGTGTCAGAATGAGTGTCAATCGCCGTATGTACAACAGCCTTCGTCGCGTCAATTTTGGTAACGTCGGTAGAAATGTACGCAATGTTATCTTCGTCGTTCTGAATTGTGCCGTATGCCTGGATTGTAATGGGAGCGTTAGTGGTAGAGAGAAGTTGAATTTCATTGAGCGCCGTGGTGTTGTAATACTTGGAAATTCCGGCGAGCGTAGCGGTGCCTGCTCTATCCGCGATAATGTACGTGTTCGGAATTGTGATAACGTTCTTGCTGTTGCCGTCGAAAGTTACCTTGATAGTTCCGTCAGCCGCATTATTTTCGGTCTTGGTAACTGCCGTCAGATTGTCGCCGGCTTTGATTGTAGAATAGCCGGAAGCATGAGAGCTCTCCTTTAAGACTGTAAGCAGACCGCCGTTGTAGATGACAGTATCGCTGCCGTCGGTAACCAGCGTGCTTTGGTTGTAGCCGGAGCCGAGAGTAATATTGTCGTTGCCCGCGCCAGCATTGATGTAGAACTTGTTGCTGGTTATCTGAGAAGCGTCAATATCGTCATTGCCGCCGCCGCCATAAACCGAACCGCCGCCTGCACCGAGTGAAATTTTATCATCGCCAGCGCCGCCATCAATGTACACAGGATTCGACGCACTTGTAGCAGCAGAAGCGTCAATGGTATCACTGCCGCCGCCGCCATAAGCCGTGCCGCCTTTGACGCCGAAAGTAACTTTATCAGCGCCAGTTCCGGCTTGTCCGTTGAAGTAGAGTGTTCCAGTGCCAGCGGTAACGGTGTCCCCGTTTCCGTCACTATTGCCTGTAACTGTGGCGTTTGCTGCGCTTCCTTCGAGTTTGACTTCTACGCCGTTGGTGGTGTCGTCGAGAATTTTAATGTCAATCGAGCCGCTGGCGCCGGAAGCGTCGATAACTTTAGTATTCGTGGAGTATTTTTCGTAGCCAGCGCCGTCGCCGAGTTTGACGCCGGTCTTGCCCTTGACGATCGTGAGCGTGGCTTTGTCAGTGTCGGTCTTGCCGTCGTAGTCGAAGTTCACGGAGATACCTGCCAACGAAGTAGTAGAACCCTTAGCTCTGAGGTCAGCCGAAGTCAAATTTGAACCCGTGACGGTAACATCTACAGTCTTGGCAACGCCAGTTTCAGAAACAGTAAGCGCCCAGCCGCTCTGGCTGACGCCGTTGACTTTGGTGGTGATATTCTTCGAGGATACAATATTATTAAAATTGCCACTGCCAAATTCAGCAACCTGTCCGGCTTGGTAACCATTCCAGACGAAGGTATCGGACATGCCGGAAACAGTTACATTGCTTGCGCCGCCGCCGCTGAGAACAAGTTTTGTAGCAGCGCCAACCGTAACCTGCGTAGTAGAATCACCGAGAGCCGTGCTGAACGTGACCGTATCACTGGCTCTGGTTGCGTCGATATTCGTGACAGCGCCAGGAAGGGTGCCAATCGTTACAGCCTGCGCAGTGCCAATGAGCGTGACTTCCGTGCTTGCGTTTTTGACTTCATACATGAACGCTTTATTGATTTGCGGGCGACCAGTGTTGTCTATGATACCCGCTTCAGAGGCGCCGTCCTGTATCACAAGATAATCACCGTTGGCGAAATTGACCTGGTATGGACGACCTGATTGAACTTCACCCACCTCAGCGCCAATGAGAGTTGTGCTTGTGACAGCAGAAGTGAAATTACTGTCGAATTTAATCTTGTCATTGGAGTTGGAACTACTAATCGACCATTTGCCGCCCTTGTAGGTGATGTTTTCCTGAGCGTAAGAGCTGAGCGTGACTACGCCGGTGCTGGAGCCGAGCTTGAGCGTAATGCTGCTTGCCGTTGCGCCGGTAACCGTAGGAATTACGATAGTAGCAGAGTGTGAATCTGCTATATCTGTCTGTGCGGAGGCGTCAATGACATTAAATCCGGCGGGATAGTAGTTGCTGTCAGTCGATTCAATTGTATCGCCTGCGCGATAGGTAATGGTCTTTACTTTATTGGTTATATCGTAGTCGAACTGCGTGCCAACCGTGACCGGCGTGCCGCTGCCGATTCTGTACTGGAGGAATTTAAACTGACCGTCAAATCCGGATTCGGCGCCTCCTGCTACACTGCTTGTGAGAGTAACAGTTCCATTTTTAGCCGTCGTCAGTATCAAGGTATCAGTACCAGCTGTGCCGCCAACTGTAGCGCGTTCGCTCTTGGTGATATCGTCTGTCAGTACCAGAACAGTATTGCTGCTGAAGCCGTCCTGAATATGCGCGCCGCCCGTGCCAAGCTGCAGGTCTTCAACGTCGCTTGCAAGCGTATCGATAGTCAGTTTGCCCGTGACAGCCGTCGCATTTATTGCCGTAACGCCGGTAACACTGGCGTGGTCGGTAATGGCGCCGAGCGTGACATCAGCGGCTTTGACCAGCGTTATTGTGCTGTTGGCTTTGTTGTAGTCGAATTTTTCGGAGATACCCATGTAGGTATCGTTGGTGTCGGCGCCCCTGACATGAGCCGCCGCCACGGTAGGAATGGTGAGCGAGCCTTTACTGTCGTCAAAAGTAATGAGGATTGTGCCGCCTGTCTGGTTCTTCGTTTCTCCTACGACGTAGCTGTTCGCATAGATTGTGTCGCTGGCGTCGGCGCCAGTAATCACGACATTTCTGGCGCCTGCAGTGGCAAGAGTTATATTTTCGGCGCCATTTCCTTTATTGAGGGTAACCTTTGTAACGTTACTGCCAATTTCGAGACCCGAACTGAGCGTTACATATGACGCGTCGATTTCCTGAATCTGATGTTTGTATGTGCTGGAATCGGCATTGGCGCCATGACTGAGCGTGGTCGTTCCAGGAAGAGCGGTGAGCTTAAGACCGTCGTTGCTGACGACGTAATTTGGAGTGTAGTTATTTGTGTAGCCGCCGTCACTAGCTACGAGCGTCGCTACAGCTGTAGTCGAGCTGGCGTCATGCATAACGATTGAGCCGCCGCCGCTGAGGTTCAGCGTCAACTGGTATCCGCTGCCGGAAACTGTGCCGTAGGTGCCGCCCAGTACCGACTGGCTGTTTGCAACAACGATAGTGTCGGAGTTGTCAGCGCCAAAGATATGAAGCGTGCCGCCGGTGTAGGTTACCTTCATATCTTTACCTTTAGCCTGAACCGTGTTCGAGCCGCTGCTAGCAAGCGTAACGTCTGTCAGCGTTGAAGTCGTTGCGATGTTCAAGCCGGATACGTTGTTGACCTTTGCATTTATTGCGACAATGCCGGTGGTGGAAATGTCGATATGCTTGGATGTACTTGAGTCGTTGTCGAGTGTATAGCCATTTGCGGCGCTGGTGAGCGTTATGGAACTGTCGGCTGCTTTATAGTCAAAGGCTGCGTTGATTTTGATTTTATTAGTCTGAATTGCGCTGACATAAGCCGTGGGGATAATAATCGTACCGCCATCGTCACCATATGCAATGCTGGACGTTCCGTTGGCAAGGTGCTGAACGGTAGAAACAGTCGCGCCGGTATCAGACGCCCAGATTAAGTCGTTTGTTCCTAATCCTGAACCAATGAACGTGACACCACCTGTACTGATTGTTACATTGTCAACGGAGCCGCTGGTGAGCGCCACCTGCGTTATGTTATTACCAAGAGCGACGTTCAACGCACTACTGCCGGCATTGAGTCTGGTTACGCCGGTTGAGAAAAATGCCGCGGCTCCGTCGGCTCCCAAAGCTGCGCCGCTACTAGTGAGTTTGATTGTGCTTTCGTTTTTGTCGTAGTAGAAGTTTTGGGAAACGAGGCTAGCTCCATTAGCCGTTCCGCCCAGCGTAACCGTTTTGTCGCTCAGGGTGAGGACGTTGCTGTCGGTGAAGGTTATTTTAATACCGTTGCCATTGCTGTAGCTTTCAGTTTTTAAAACCTCGTTGCTGTCTACAAAAATCTTGCCGGTGTTTCCATTGAAAGTGACGGGGTTGTTCAGCCCAGCGGTGTCAAAAACAACAGTCGTGGTGCCATCGGCATTGTTATTGGTGATAGCCGTTGAGCCGCTGCCGGAAACTGTAACAGTAACGCTTGCAGCTGCATTGTTGTAAATGTTGTCCGTGCCACTGTTGGCTCCGCCGGTTTTAACTGCGCCGCCAGCATTGAGATTGAATGTTTCGCCTGCGGTACTGCCTGTAATGGTGACAGTCGTGTTAGCTGTGATGTAGGTGACGCCGCTCAGATATGTATTGGTGCCAGTAGCGCCGGAGCCGATGTTAAAACTGGTACCAACTACTGAAGTGGCAGTTCCGCCGTTGCTTAAATAGACGTATTGATTGTCGCTAGGAGTCTCGATGGTATTGACTGTTGCATTGATTCTGCCGCCCGCAACGCTGGTGCCACCGCTAAGTGTAACGCCGAGATTATCAAAACGCTGGACGTCGAAGTTTATCAAAGAAAATTTATCCACAATAATCCGCTCCTTCAAATAAAAAAATTACAGTCCTTGTGAGAAAATCCAATCCTTAAATATCGGCGGTGCGTAAAGAAAACAAAAACCGCCTGTGCGGTGGGCGGCGAATCTGCGAGGGAAGGGTATCTATATAGAAACGCCCGCCGACTAAAACTCCGAAACGTCCATGTTAGAAAATCGCAAGAGTACCTGGCGAAATGACGAAAGACCTCCAATCCTTTGAATTTGGCGTTTCGAACATAATTAACGTTATAAAGTACTAACTACTTTCATATCGAAAAAAAAGCCCAATTACTTAATAAAAAAAGCGGCTCCACAATAAAAAAACTGCGCGAGCCGCCGAGTGAATACAAGTGTAAAAATTGAGTGTTATTTCCAGTTAAGAGAGCCGAGCGTGTAGACCTTGCCGTTAATCTGGTCGAGCGGAGCGTCGGCGGAAATTTCGAGCTTAGGCGCGATGCCTTTCTGTTCGGGATAAATGAGCAGGCTGCAGACTTCCTCGCCGTTCTGCAGGAAAAGTTCAATCGCGCTGTGGTCAACGAACAGATCGAACTGGAGCTCAAGGTTGGCGAAGAGTTTGAATTTGCGCGTGCCGATATTGACGTCGGTGTTTTTGCCGTCGTTGAAGGGGCGAATACCCATGCCGCCGAATTTCATGCCGTTGCGATCGATGAAGATAGTCTGGGTGTCGCGGTCGTAGCTGAAGGTGAACTGCTCGTCGCCGAATTTGAGCGCGGCGGTAACCTTGCGCGCCTTGCCGAATTTAATGGTAACGTCGGATTCGGATTCAACTGGGAGCTGGACGGCGGTTTTGGCGGTATTGGCAACGTCGACACTTTCGCAGCTCTTGCGCAGGGCTTTCATTTCTTCGACGGGGCGATAGCGGAGCTTGCCTTCATGGAGAATGAGCTCGCGCGGCATGGTGAGCGTGTAGAGCCAGCCGTCTTTGGCGGATTCGACGGTATCAGTGAGGTCGGGCATACCAATCCAGCCAACGAGGATATGACGGGCTTCATTAGCGAAGACCTGCGGGGAATAGAAGTCAAAGCCCTTGTCGAGTTCATGGAACTTGCCGTGAATCATATCGAGGCTGTCAACGCTGAAATGACCGATGAAGTAGCCGGACAGGCAGTGATTCTGGTACTTGAGCTCTTCGTGGTGGACGCCCTGCGGGCAGACGATTAAAACGTCCATATCGCCGAACTGCAGCAGGTTCGGGCACTCCCACATATAGCCGAAATCATAGTAGTCAGTCTTGACTTCGCCGAGGTAGTCGAATTTATTTTTCTCGTCGGTTTCGCGGTAGATAAGAGTAGCGCCGTTGGTCGGGCGGGAAGATCTGGCGGGGTCGCTCATGCGCTGAGCCGCCATTGCAAAGTAGCGGACGCCGTTGCGGTAGAAGAAATTGGGGTCACGGAAATGAGCAGTGTAGCCTTCGGGGTTGCCGCGCAGGATAATTTCTTCCTTGACGATTGAGCCGTCTTCCTGCAGGGTGCCGAAGCGCTGAACGACGTAGCGCTGATAATTTTCGTCGCGGGCATTGGCGGTGTAGAAAACGCGGAGCTTGCCGTCTTCAACGAAGCCGCAGCCGCTGTGGCAGCCGTCCTTGTCGTATTCGTCGCCAGGCCAGAGCGAAAGTTCAGGGAAGCTGTAGTTGATAAAATCACGCGTGGCGGTGTGCATCCAGGATTTGTTTTTGTGCCAGTTCTGGTTAATGGGAGTGGGGTTCCACTGGCAGAAAATGTGATAAACGCCGTCGCAGTTGGCAAGCCCGTTGGGGTCGCTTATCAGCGAGTACGGCGCGTCGATGTGGAAGCGGTTGTGCCACTGGTCGGTAAAGGGCATTAGCGAGCGGACTTTGGCGTCGACTTCGGCTTTGTTAAAGCGTTTCTTGATTTCTTCGAGTTTCTCACCGGATTTTTTTGGAGCGTCAGCCATAAAAATTCCTCCTTGTCAAAAACGAATACTGTAATATTCTGATTATTCTCTAACGGCGGAAATATTCCTGCCCGCATTCTTGTAATGAATCTGAAATTTGGTTATAATAGCAGGAAAATGATGGGAGGAAAAATTTATGCGGCGGTGGACGATAATGGCGCTGATGGCGTTCATGGTGATAATGGCGGCGGTAGCGGGCGTGGCTGGCGCAGATGAAAATTCTGGCGCGCCGAGGCAGGAACTTGTAGCGTATACGACACTGCCGCCGGAAACGGTTTCGATTTTATCTGAAGCCTACGAGCGGGAAGAACACGTGCGAATAAATTTTGTGCCGCTGCCCTCGAAGGAGCTGGTTAATAAACTCTACGCCGAGCGCGCGGTAGATTTAGTGCTGACTGACAGCGGCGTTCTTGATGTCTGCGCGAAGCTGGATTTGTTTACGCCGTACATTTCCGAGACGAATGACGCGGTTAAAAATAATTTCAAAGACAAATACGACCGCTGGATTGGCGTCTGGTATGACCCAGTAATTTTCTGCGCGAACAGGGACTACCTGCGGACGATAAACGAAATTCCCGACACGTGGAGCGCGCTGGCGAATGAACCGAAGGTGCGGATTGGAATAACGGATTTTCTGGCGGCAGACGCGTCGTCGAATTTAATGTTCCAGCTGATAGAAAATTTCGGCGAGGCGTACACCTACGAAGTTCTTGACGGCATTCACCCGAAGGTTGTGCAGTACACGAAATTCCTGAGCAACCCAGTGCGGCAGGCGGGAATGGGCGAGGCAGATATTTCAATAGCGGTGGAGAGCGAAACGCTGAGATATATTCAGGACAACTACCCGCTGAAAATAATTTATCCGGCGAACGGCACAGGCTACCTGCTGACTGGCGTTGGAGTGGCGACGCGTGACAGCGCGAAAAATCCGGCGGCGACGAAATTCGCGGACTGGCTGTTGAGCGACGGCGCGCAGCTGGCGTTGCAGAAAAACGGATTTTATTTCATTTCGACAAACCCGCGCACGCTGGCTTACAAGACTTTCGCCGGAAAAAATCTGGTACTGTTGGACAGGGCGGAGTCGTTCACGCAGCAGCAGCGCGAGGAATTTTTAGACCGCTGGGTTAAGGAAATTAGATTTAAGTGAGGTAATTTGAATTTGAAAGTTGGAATAATCAGCCTTGGCTGCGCGAAAAATCTTGTCGACACCGAGGTTATGCTTGGGATTTTGAAAAAGCACGGCGTTACGCTCACGCCCAATCCTGCAGAAGCGGAAGTTCTGATTGTCAACACCTGCGCATTCATAACCAGCGCGAAGGAAGAATCAATCACGACGATTCTGAATCTGACGGAGTACAAGGAAACTGGCAACTGCCGCGCTTTGATAGCGGCGGGGTGTCTGGGGCAGCGCTACCGGCAGGAACTTTTGGACGAAATGCCGGAGATTGACGCTATCATAGGTACGGGCGCCTGGAGCAGGGTTATGGAGGCGGTTGAGGAAAGTCTGAACGGCAACCGCGTGATTCTGATTGGCGAAAAGGAAACGATTTACGACGCAAAGACGCCGCGCCTTCGTACGACGCCGGAATATACCGCCTACGTGAAAATTGCTGACGGCTGCGACCACCGCTGTGCATTCTGCGCGATACCGCTGATTCGCGGGCGGCAGATTTCCCGTCCGATTGAGGATATTCGCGCGGAAGTCGAGCGCTTAGCCCGTGAAGGCGTCAAGGAAATTAATCTTATCGCGCAGGACACGACGAACTACGGGCGGGATTTGTACGGCGAGCCGAAAATCTGTGACCTGCTCCGCGAACTTGTCAGGGTGGAAAAAATCCGCTGGATACGCCTGCTGTACGGCTACCCGCGCAGTTTCACCGACGAGCTGATAGAACTTATCGCCGCCGAGCCGAAAATCTGCAAGTACGTGGACATACCGCTCCAGCACGCCGACGACGGAGTTTTAGCGCGAATGTACCGGCGGGATACGCGCGCTTCGATAGAGGCGCTGATAAAAAAACTGCGCGAAAAAATTCCAGGCGTTGCGATTCGCTCAACGTTCATCGTGGGCTACCCGGGCGAAACCGACGAGGAATTTGAAACGCTGAAAAATTTCCTGCAGGAACAGCGGCTGGATAAAGTCGGCGTGTTCGTCTATTCGCCGGAGGAAGATACGCCGGCTTACAGAATGAGCGGGCAAATCCCTGAGGAAGTCGCGCAGGAACGATACCACGAGCTGATGGCGATTCAAAGTCTGATTTCGCAGGAAATTAACGAGTCACTTCGCGGCAGGGAATTTGACGTGCTGATAGAGGGGCGCGACGCCGAAGTTTCAGAAATTGTCGAGGGGCGGTCGTACAGGGAGGCGCCGGAAGTCGACGGGCAGGTTTACATTGAGAACGACAACCGCAGTAAGCCAGGCGATATTGTCCGCGTCCGAGTGCTGGACGGCTTCGTCTACGATTTGGCGGCTGAAAAAATCTGAAAGGCAGTGATTTTTGTGGTAAATGAAATTGGCAAAATGCTCACTGAGAAAAATCTTACAATCGCCTGCGCCGAATCCTGCACCGGCGGTCTGCTCACCAGTCGGCTCACCGACGTTTCCGGCAGTTCCGCCTACGTCAAAGGCTCGGTTGTAGCTTACTCGAACGAAATTAAAATTTCCGCGCTCAACGTTCACGAGCAGACGCTGGAAAATTTTGGCGCCGTCAGCGAACAAACTGCGCTGGAAATGGCGGCTGGCATTCGCAAAAGTTTCAACACGTCAATCGGCTTGAGCATAACCGGCATCGCTGGTCCCACCGGCGGCACTGACGAAAAGCCCGTTGGTCTGGTTTACATCGCAGTCAGCGGCGACAACGGCGATATGGCGAAAAAGTTCAGCTTCAACGGCACCCGCACCGAGATTAAGCAGAAAGCTGTTGAGGCGGCGCTCGTGCTGATTCAGGTTTATCTGACGCTAGAAAAAAGTTTTTGAGGTGATTGCATTGCGAAAAATATTTTTAATGGTAACGATTTTAATGCTGGCTCTCACAGCCACGGCTTTTGCTGACGACGAGGTTTACGAATACACCAGCGAAACCTACGGCTTCAAAATCACCTGTCCCGCTAAGCCGATTGTTGTGGTCAATCCGTTTGAAGACCCTAACCAGAAAGGCGAGCTGCTGGTTTTCGCCCACGAAGGCATAAAAATCATCTACGGCTACCAGATTCTGCTGGACGCCTTCAGCAATAACGCCGTGCCGGATTTTAATGTGTCGAATAAAAAAATCCTCAACGCCTACCTTGAGAAAATGCGCGAGGACGACGCTTATGAGTACGTCGAGCTGGTGAACGTCTCCAAGGGCAACCGCGGCGTAATGGCGCTGACTGCGAAGGAAATTACGATTTTGAACGATAAAGGCGAAGTCGAAGGCACGCTGGTTGCGGACAGGCAGAGCGCCTTCACTTTCTTCAGAACTTCGAGCGGGCGCTGCATTTCGATTCAGCTGCTGGCGGAGGATTTCGGCGAAGATAATATCAACGACTACCGCAAATCAATCAGCACTTTCCGCGACGCCAGTGACAAAAAGTAATTCAGTTTCGCTGGAGCGCTCGATAATCGCTGGGCGTACAGCCCTTCGCGCGGGCGAACATTTCAGTGAAGTAGCTCGGCGTATTGAAACCGCAAAGATTCGCTTTTGAATTTCAATGCCGCTGTCAACTTTCTCATAGGAAACGAGCGGCGCCGCCTGCAGCAGGTTAAACCACTTCAGCCAGAAATCCAGCGCGACGCTCAAAAATTCCAGCTCATTGCCGACGACCCGCGTGATGTCTGAAAATTTGTCAAGGGCGTTCAAAACTGCGCGATGACTTTCATTTTCACGCCGCAGAAAAGTTTCAGTGATATGCGGATTCTGAATTATCGGGTTGATGTACTTTTCCAGAATGAACTGGCTGCCGGTAAGAAGGTGCGGCTGGAACAACACGCAGAGATATTCGCCGTCGGAGCCGTCCGCCGAATAGCCGTAGTGCATCTGCTGAGCGTTCACGATAATCGCGTCGCCCTCCCGCACGAAAAATTTGCGCCCGTTCACGTCGTAGGAAAAATTTCCGTTCGTCGCCAGCATAACTTCAATATCGTCGTGCCAGTGCCCCAGCGCCTTCATGTTGGAAAAATTCGACATTCGCCCGCGAGCAATGTACAGCGGCAGATTCGGATTTTCGTAGCTGATAATTTCCGACGCGTCCTTAGCAATTCTCAAGTTCATATGCACCGCCCCGCTCAAAATATTTCCGCTAAATTGTAAAATATTTTTGGAGCAAATTCAACGCGAATGCTGTAAAATTAAGCTGATAACAATTTCGGAGGCGATACTGTGAAAATCGAACACGTTGCCGCATATTTCAACGACCTTGAAGGCGCTAAGGATTTTTTCATTAAGTACTTCGGCGCCAAACCCAATGAACTCTACCACAATCCGCGCACGAATTTTAAATCCTACTTCCTCAGCTTCGACGAGGGCGCGCGCCTTGAAATTATGACGAAACCCGAAATGGAAGACGCCGCTAAGACTTTGAACCGCACCGGCTACGCGCACATTACGTTCAGCGTCGGCAGCAAGGAAAACGTCGACGCGCTCACCGCCACGCTCAAGAATAACGGCTACGAAGTTGTCAGCGGACCGCGCACGACCGGCGACGGCTACTACGAGAGCTGCGTCGTTGCCTTCGAGGGGAACCAGATTGAAATTACTGTTTAGGAGGGAATTTTTATGTCAAAAGTTATTTTCATCGACGTGGACGGCACGCTCTTAACCTACGAAAATGTTCTGCCGCCGTCGGCAACTGAGGCGATTCGCACTGCGCGAAAGAACGGGCACAAAGTTTACATCTGCACCGGCAGGAGCCGCGCCGAGGTCTACGATTACATCTGGGACATCGGTCTGGACGGAATGATTGGCGGCAACGGCAGCTACGTCGAATCCGACGGCAAGGTTATCATGCACCAGGTTATTTCGCCGGAGGACGCTAAGCATATCGTTGACTGGCTCCATTCGCGCAGGCTGGAATTTTACCTTGAGAGCAACGCCGGACTTTTTGCCAGCGAAAATTTTGAGACGCGCGGCGAGCCAATTATTCAGCTTTACTGCGCGCGCAAAAATAAGCCCGACGCTGAGCATATGACGATTCGCAAAGTTTTTCCAGAAATGATTTTCGGCGAAAAAAATCTGTACCGCGACGATTTGAACAAGGTCAGCTTCATTCTGGAGAGCTACCAGGACTACCTCGACGCCGCGCAGGAATTTCCGCACCTTAAAGTTGGAACGTGGGGCGGCGCCGGTGAGACTGCGCTGTTCGGCGATATTGGCGTTGCGAATATTACCAAGGCGCACGCTATCGACGTTCTGCTGAAATACCTCGGCGCTGATAAGGCGGACACGATAGCTTTCGGCGACGCGAAGATTGATATTCCGATGCTGGAGTACTGCGCGATTGGCGTAGCGGTCGGCTCCGGCGGCGAAGAAATTAAAGCCATGGCAGATTTCGTTACCGACGCCGTGGAGGACGACGGAATTTACAACGCCTTCAAGAAACTGTCGCTGATTTAAATTTTGTTCACCGCCCTTAAGATTATTTTCAGAAACAACAGCTATAATACCGCTGGAAGTTTTTTGAAAATTTGAAAGGGTGGTTGATTTGAAGGCCTCGAAATTTTTTCTGGCGGCGGCTTCGGCGGTAATTGCCTCCTCGATGTTGACGGCGCCCGCCAGTGCTGGAACTCTCGACCAGGCAAACTGGGCGCTTAAATTCGTGAATAAGAAGATAGTTTCGATGAGCGGCAACAATCCCCGCGTCAGAGAACTTATCAAAAAAAATGAGAAGGCGATGGACAAATTGTCGACCTACCAGCGCCTGAAAAAATACGGAAATATTTTTAAGTCATCGAGCTCGCTTGAGAGCGGCGCAATTTCCGGCAGCAGTGTTAATCCGACGGCAGGCGGAGCTATTTCCGGCGGCAGTGTCAATCCGACGGCAGGCAGTGCTATTTCCGGCAGCAGTGTCAATCCTGCGGCAGGCAGTGCTATTTCCGGCAGCAGTGTCAATCCTGCGGCAGGCAGTGCTATTTCCGGCAGCAGTGTTAATCCCGCGGCAGGCAGTGCTATTTCCGGCAGCAGTGTTAATCCCGCGGCAGGCGGCGCAATTTCCAGCGGAAACGTTGTTCCGGCAATCGGTCGCTCAATTTTGGGCAGCTTTGAGCCGTCGAATTATATCCCGACCTTTAAACCAACCCTCGGCAATTTCACACTCACTCCGTCTGTCGTAGCCGGACTCGAAAATCCGCTGGCGAAATTCGCGCCCTTCACCTCGCTCACAAACAGCAACCCCTATGCATTCGCGCTGACTCATCCTGAACTTCTGGGCACAACGGTCAACGCTGCCGGTACGGTTGTCAACGCCGCCGGTTCATTCGTCAAATCCACCCTCGGCGGCATAGGCTCGCTCTTCCATTTCGGTCACAGAACTCATTCTACGAATACGCCGCCCGTTTCTAAGACAGCGACGCCAACTGTTTATAATCCATCTGCCGAAAATTCCAGCCTGCCGGTTAAAAATCTCTCAGCAGATTCTCAGCTGGGAATTTCGGCTTCGATTGAAGGCAAAATCAGCATTGAAATTAATTCCGCCGCAAAATCTGCCAGCGGCTACACCGGCGTTATCGTCGACTGCCGAGGCTTGAATGCGCGCCGCGCGATGTCCCCAGTTATCAAGGATATTCACGGCGAAATAATTTACGGCGATAAAAATATCGACCCCGATAAGGCGGTAGAAATTGGCATGGTCGGCTACGCAACCAACATGGCTGATGTCAACATTTCCCGCGCCGGTTCAAATCCACTGGTTGTCCGCGCGATTGACGTTATCAATTTCGGCGATAATCCCGTTATAAGCGCAGAGGACGGCTTGAGCATTTTGAAGGCGAATGGCGCCGGCAAATTCCTTGAGGAAGGGAACGTTGTCTTTTTGGTCGATTAGCGGTAAAATGTTCCTCGCAAAAATTTTTACGTGAGGAACTCTTATGCAGCCGACGAATTTAAAACCACCGAAAAAGCCGCCGGACTTCGTGCTGACGCTGCTTTTCATGCTGTTCGACTACGTCGGAATTGTGCTGACGGAATACCTGGCGTTCTTCATTCGCAACGCCGTAGATTTCTGGAACAACGTCGAATATTTTTACACCGACGCATATATTTTTATCTGGGTGCCAATTCTGGTGCTGATATTTCTCGGACATTCCCGCTCGTACCGGCAAATGAAACCGGTAGTGGAAACGATGCGGGATATTTTTGTGTCAGTGTTCTACGGCTGGATGGCGTCGATAATTCTGATTTATTTTCTGAAGGCGGGCGAACAGGCGTCGCGTCTTTTCATAATCTTATTCGGCGGGCTAGGTCTTATCAACGTCTGCGTGATTCGCTACGCCGTGATGAAATTTCTCAAGCGGCGAAATATTTTCAGCGAGCCGGTGATAGTTATCGGAGCCGGTCTCACCGCCGAGCGCGTCATAAAATTCTGGCGCGAAGATTTGGGCTACCGCTACGACATTCTGGGGCTTATTGACGACGCGCCCGTTTCCAAAACTCTGCCGAAGGAATTTCCAATCCTCGGCGGCTTCAGCGACACGAAGAAAATCGTCCGCAAGTTCAAGGTGAACACCGTGGTTATCGCCGCGCCTGGAATTTCCAAAACGCAGCTCAACGAAATTATCACCGACCTCCAGCCGCGCGTCGAAAAAATTTCCTTCATTCCAGATTTAATCGGCACGCCCATGGCTAGCGTCGACGCGTCAATTCTTTTCAGCGAAAAAATGCTCATGCTCAACCTGCGCAACAACCTCGCCAGCGCGCCCAACAGAATTTTCAAGCGCGTCTTCGATTTGGTTCTGACAGTCACCGGCGGGCTTTTAATTTCTCCGATTATGCTGGCGATAGCCGTGGCTGTTGCAGTCAACAATCGTGGCAGAATTATTTTCGCTCACGAACGCGTTGGCAGGCTCGGCAAAAAATTTCCCTGCTACAAATTCCAGACAATGGTGCCCGACGCGCAGGAACGCCTTAAAAAATATCTCGCTGAAAATCCTGCCGCCCAGCGCGAATGGGACGAAACTTTCAAACTCACCAACGACCCGCGCGTTACAAAACTCGGCGCATGGCTCCGGCGTACCAGCCTCGACGAACTCCCACAGCTCTGGAACGTCATTCGCGGCGAAATGAGCCTTGTCGGTCCGCGCCCAATCGTCGAAGAAGAAGTCCCGCGCTACGGCGAAAATTTCCGCGAATACTGCATGGTTCTGCCTGGTATAACCGGCATGTGGCAGGTCTCCGGCAGGAGCGATACCACCTACGCCGAGCGCGTCGCTATGGATACCTGGTACGTTCAAAACTGGTCGGTCTGGATTGATCTGATGTACCTGTTCAAAACTGTCAAAGCCGTCGTAACTGAAAAAGGCGCATATTGATGAAAGGGGCGCCCATGGACGCACGCGCTTAAGAAGCGCCACATTAAGAAGCGCGCCATGGACGGCGCGCGGGCCGTCACAGGTCGCCGGATGCGACCTATGCGGCCCAGTTTTCTTTGCCAGCGTTTCTTTTTCAAAAGAAATGCTGAAAAAAGAAATGCTGATACTAATTCTAACAAAAATTAATTTGTTTTTAATGCAAATTCCAGCTTTGTGCGTTATAATCCCAAAATCTTGAAGGAGGATTCAACAATGAATTTGAAAAAACTTTTGAGCGGCGCGCTGATTGGCGCATTCGTATTCGGTATTTCCGCAGGCAGCATTCAGCCGGTAAGCGCCGCCTCCAGCGACACCAAAAGAATTTCCGACACTAAAGACAGATACGACAGCGCGAAGGATAAACACAACAGCGACCGCGATAAATTCAACGGCAGCCGAAATTCTGACAGCAACACTCCGCCGGAACCGCCTAAAGACGCTAATGGCAACCCAATGGCGCCGCCAGATAAAAATTCCAGCAACGGCAATACTCCGCCCGAACCGCCAAAAGACGCTAATGGTAAACCAATGGCGCCGCCCGATGAACGTAAACTTGACGGCGACGGCAGTGTAAAATACGAACCGCCGTCCGACAGAAATTCTGACAACCGCAGCAGAACCCGCTAAGCCGTGCGCGTTGTAATTGTTGGCGCGGGCAAGCTCGGCTACACTATCGCCGAACTTTTGAGCAATGAGCAGGTTGAAGTTGTCGTCGTCGACCATGACGAAAACCAGCTAATCGCCGTCAAGGAAAATCTCGACGTTATGACGATTAACAAAAGCGGCTCCAATCCAATCACGCTCAGCGACCCCGATATAAGCGGCGCAGATATTCTTATCGCCGTCACCGCCACCGACGAAGTAAATATGGTCGCCTGCGTGCTGGCGAAAAAGCACGGCATTAAGCACACAATCGCCCGCATTCGCGATATGCAGTTCATGGGCGAGGCGCGCGATTATCTTAAAAAAAATTTCGGCATCGACCTGCTTCTGAACCCTGAGCTTATCGCCGCCAACGAAATTTACCGAATTTTAATGACGCCCGCCGCGCTCAACGTCGACGATTTTGCTGGCGGAAAAGTCCGGCTCTACGAGGCAAAAATCGATAAGACCAGCCGCTGGATTAACATTCCGCTGAAAAATTTGAAACTGCCCGCCGGTGTACTGGCTGGGCTCATTCACCGCGACCACCGCATGATTATCCCGCACGGCGACGATTTTTTTCAGAACAAGGACAGCGCCTACTTCATTGGTTTTCCCGACGCAATTAAGGAACTCAGCGAGAGTTTCATTCCGCAAAATTCCCGCCCGCTCGAAAGAGTTCTGGTAGTTGGAGCCAGCAGAATTGCGCGCGCTCTCGTAGTTCAGCTGAATGCGGCTGGCGTCTCTATCAAGGTTATCGAAAAAGACCGCAAGCGATGCGAGGAAATGGCGGCGATTCTTCAGAGCGGCAGCATTGCGATTCACGGCGACGGCACCGATGTCGATCTGCTGGCGGAAGAAGGTATCGCCTCGGCGGACGTGATTGTCTGCCTGACTGACGATGACTGGCTGAATCTGATGATGGCGCTGCTGGCTAAGCACATGGGCGCGAAAAAAACTGTCGTCCGCGTCTACCGCACTGAGTACGCCGAGCTGATTGAGCGCGTTGGTATTGACGTGGTAATTTCCGCGCGACTTTTATCCGCCAGCGAAGTTCTGGCGTTCGTGCGGCGCGGCGGCGTTACCCGCGTATCGATTCTGGAAGGCGCTAAGGCTGAGGCGGTTGAAGTCGTCGTGCAGAAGGGCGCCCGCGCTGAGGGCAAAAAGCTCATGGACGTTAAGCTCCCAAAATCCTGCCTAGTCTGCGCCTACGTGCGAAAAAATAAAGCCGCCATTCCCAACGGCAATACAATCCTGCTGGCTGGCGACAAAATTATTCTGTTCTGTTTACGCGGCGCCGCCCCCGAGGTTGTGCCGTGGTTTACCAATGAGCAACGCTTTGTGGTTTAAAATGCAAATTAGAAGCCGCCCATGGATGGGCGGCCGGCCGTCACAGGTCGCCGGAAGCGACCTATGCGGCCGAGCTTTCTTTGGTTACTTTCTTTCTCGAAAGAAAGTGACATATAAAAATAAAAACGTTTAAATCGTGTCAACCGCCAGATTCCTGTCGGCGAGCAGATTCATAGCCTCGATAAATCTTTTGCCGGACTCGAAGTCGATATTGGATACGAGCATTTGAGAGCCGACGCCCGCCTCGCTGATAATGACACCCAGCGGGTTGACAACCTCGGAGTGACCGGCGCTGTTCGCGAAAACTAAAAAGACCTGATTTTCAATGGCGCGCGCCTTCGTCAGAATTTGACGCGGCACAAGGCGCATCAGCGTCCACGCGGAAGGCAGCAGCAAAAGTTTTGAGCCCTGCAACACCAGCTTACGAATAAATTCTGGGAAGCGCAGGTCGTAGCAAATCGCCAGCCCGCACTTCACGCCGTCGAGTTCCGCCGTTACAATCTTATCGCCCTGCGTGAAAACCTTATCCTCGCCCGCGAACGTGAACAGGTGCGCTTTATCGTAGGTTGCGACAATTTCGCCCGCGCGATTGGCGACGACGCAGCGGTTATAGAATTTCCCGTCCACTTCAGCGACAGTCGAGCCACCGACGATGTTGAGGCTCATTTTTTTTGCCTGACTGCTGATAAATTCCGCGAGCCGCTCACCATTTTTGTCAGCGAAATTCTCAAGCGGCGTCGGAAAATATCCCGTCGTCCAAAGCTCCGGCAAAACCAGTACGTCGCAGTTACCGGCGTTCTTGATGAAATCCGCCGCAATCTCAAAATTTTTTTCAACTTCACCGAGATTCGACTTGAACTGCGCAACAGCAATCTTCATAAAAATTCCCCCTTAACTCAAAGCCAGTTTCATCTTCAAAATTCGGCGAACAGATTCGTTAATCCTTTCTTCGGAAATTTCGCCGCGTTCAACGGCGTTCAAAATCCCAAGATAAACATCAGTCTCGTGCGGGTATTCGTGGCAGATTAGCGCAATGTCAGCGCCCGCCTTAATCGCCGCCACGCCAACATCTTTGAACTCGCTGTGATTCGCAATGGCGCCCATTTCCAAATCGTCCGTGATAATCACGCCGCTAAAGCCCAGCTCGTCGCGCAGAATTTTCATCACGGCGGGCGAAACGCTGGCAGAATTTCCCGCGTCAAGCGCGCTGTAGCGCAGGTGCCCGACCATCACCATGAATCTGGAATTGTCATGCGCGGCGATAATTTTCCTGAACGGCACAAGGTCAATCGTTTCAAGAATTTCGCGGCTGGCGTCGATTGTCGAAACTTCCACGTGCGAATCAACCACACCAAGCCCAATCCCAGGAAAATGTTTCAGGCAGTAGAAAATCCCAGCGTCCTCGTAGCCGCGCGCCGCCGCGTCGACAAATTCCGCCACAACATTTTCGTTATCGCTGAAAGAGCGCGTGTCCCTTGTGCCAACGTCAGCAACCGGCGCAAAGTTCACATTCACGCCAATGCTTTTCAAATCCTGCGCGACGGAATTGGCGTAGCGGTAAGCCTGCGAACTGTCGCCGCTCCTGCCAATTTCTGCCTGCGAAGGCGGCGGAGTAATTTCATGCTTCATTCGCGCAACAATCCCGCCTTCCTCGTCTATCGCGAAAAACAGCGGAACTTTTTCAGCGGCAGTTTTATTCAAATCATCGGCGAAACTTTTAGCCTGCGCGCGGGTCTCCAAATTCCTGTCGAAAAAAATCACCCCGCCAATATGATACTGCGTCAGCATGTAGCGGCTATCATCATTGACTGAATTTCCGTGGACGCCAATCATCACCATCTGCCCGACTTTTTCAGCGAGCGTCATACTCTGCAAAATTTTTTCAACGGGATCTTCCGTGACAGCTTCCGCTTTATCGGCAGCGGGAGTAGTTTCGCCGGAAGAACACCCGCAAATTACCGCCGTCACGAAAATCATCATCAGATTTAAAAATTTCAACTTCAAGCGAAACATCGCCTCCAATAAATTTTGAGACATTATAGCAGAAATCGCCGAAACCTGCTATAATATCTTTCGCTTTAACGAAACTGGGGGAATTTTTTTTGGAAGTCATCAAGAAACTGACCGCGCTGCCGGAAAAATTCGCGCTGCCGGTAGTGGCGCTGGGAATGTTCGACGGCGTGCATTTGGGACATGCCAGCGTAATTCATCGTGCAGTTGAAGTCGCGCAGAAAATCTCCGGCACGCCAATGGTTTTCACTTTCTCGAATCACCCGCTCAGCGTCCTTTCGCCCGAAACCGCGCCGCTGATGATTGGCAGTCGAAGTCTGCGCCGCGAAATTTTTGAAAGTCTGGGCGTCGAAGTGCTGATTGAAATCCCGTTCACGAAGGAACTCAGCCGCCGCTCGCCCGAAGAATTTCTGGAACTCCTGCGCGAAAAAATTTCTCCCGCCTACGTCGTCACAGGTCCGAATTACACTTTCGGGCGCTTCGGCAAGGGCAACGGGCGTTTACTCCTGCGCGAGGGCGAAAACTACGGCTTCCACGCGGAAATTTGCCCCGCCGTTACCGTCGACAAAAAGACCGTCAGCAGTACCAGAATCCGCGCGCTTATCGCTGAAGGAAATCTGCGCGAGGCGAATGAACTCCTCGGCAGGAATTTTACCTACGTTTCCAAAGTTGTCAACGGCGACAAACGCGGGCGCAGGCTCGGCTTCCCTACCGCGAATCTGGAAATTGAAGACCATCGCGCCATGCTGCCCAATGGCGTTTACATCGTCCGCGTCAAGGTCGGCGGAAATTTTTACAACGGCATTGCCAACGTCGGCGACAATCCCACGTTCAAGGTTGCTAAACGGCGGCTGGAGGTTTTCATTGACAAATTCAGCGGCGACATCTACGGCGAGGAAATTGCTGTCAGCTTTATCAGCAAAATTCGTGACGAGAAAGTTTTTGCCAGCGTCGACGAGCTCAAGGCTCAGCTCAACGAGGATTTAGCCGCGCTCAGGAGATTTTCAAATGGTTGAAGTCGGAAAAATTTACGAGATTGAAATTGGCGGTCTGGGCAGTGCCGGTGAAGGCGTCGGGCGCGTCGGTGAGTTCACGGTTTTTGTTGAAGGCGCGCTGCCTGGCGAAAAGGTTGCGGCTGAAATTGAAACCGTCAAGAAAAATTACAGCGTCGGGCGGCTGATAAAAATTCTGCGCGAAAGTGAGGAACGCGTCGAGCCGTTTTGTAAAATTTATCCCGAATGCGGCGGCTGTCAGCTCCAGCACATGAGTTATCCTGCGCAGCTGATTTGGAAGCGCCAGCAGGTTGTCGACGCAGTTGAACGCATTGGCAAGCTCAGCGGCGTTGAAATTTTCGACACGCTCGGTATGGAAAATCCTCTGCGCTACAGAAATAAAATGCAGTTCCCAGTTGGCAAAAATCTGGAGATTGGCTGTTACGCGCGCGGTTCGCACAAAATCGTTGAAACTGAAACCTGCCAGATTCAGCGCGAAGCCAGTGACAAAGTTCTCGCCGCCGCCAGAAAAGTTCTGCAGAAATTTCACGTTGCGCCCTACGATGAAGATTCGCGCAGAGGCATTATCCGCCATGTCATGAGCCGCGTCGGCTTGAACGATGAACTGATGGTCGTGCTCGTCACCGCCACGAAAAATCTGCCCAATGAGAAAAATATTTCCAAGGCGATTCGCGCAGAACTTCCCAGCGTCGCCAGCATTCAGCAGAATGTCCAGCCCTACCACAACAACGTTATTCTCGGACGCGAAACCAAAATTCTGTTCGGCAAGCCCACGATTCGCGACAGGATTGGCAATTTGAACTTCAACATTTCGGCGCGGAGCTTTTTTCAGGTCAACACGGCGCAGGCTGAAGTTTTGTACCGCACGGCGAAAAATTTTGCCGAGCTTACCGGCAGAGAGACGGTTATCGACGCGTACTGCGGCACCGGCACCATTGGGCTTTACATGGCGCGGGCGGCGTACAAAGTTATCGGGATTGAAATTGTCAGCTCGGCGGTCGACGACGCTAAGAAAAATGCGCGCGAAAATAAAATCCGCAACGCTGAATTTCTCGTGGGCGACGTGGTGAAAGTTCTGCCGCATTTGGAAGTTACGGCGGACGTGGTTGTAGTAGACCCGCCGCGCGCTGGCTGCGATAAAATTGTGCTGGAAACTTTCGCCAGAATGAACCCCGCGCGAATTGTCTACGTTTCGTGCAACCCCGCGACGCTTGCGCGGGATTTGGCGATACTGGCGGAGCTGGGCTATCGCACGAAAAAAATTCAGCCGGTCGACATGTTCCCGTTCAGCTCGCACGTCGAGGCGGTCGCGCTGGTTGAAAAAATTTAGGAGAGTGTTTAACATGCAGTACAAATGCAAAATGACAGTGATTGACAAGAAAGTTTTCCCCGACCTGCAGGAAAAATATCTGGCAGACCCGAAATCCGGCGCCTGTCCATTCTACGAAGTCGGCGCGGAATATCTGTTCGAGCGCTACGGCGACGAAGATACTTTCTGGACGCAGGGCAAAGGCGCACACTGCTCCGAGGCGTGGGACTGCTTCAGCCGCTACGTTTACGCGGCGCTGCAGGGCGGCTCGATTATGCGCAACTGGACGAACGATGAGCACATGATGATTGCCTGCTGCAACGACGGCACCCGCCCCGTGATTTTCAAAATCGAGCGCCTCGACTACAAAGTTCTGTACACCGACGCCGGAACTGAAATTGCTGACGCGCTGAAAAAACTTGACGGCGTTACGGACGCAGTTTATCGCGCGGATAAAGGCTTCACCGAAATTTTCATGGACAGGAACGCGGAAGTTCCCGACGAAAAAATTATTGCCGCCGTAGAAAATATTGGCTGTAAAGTTTTGAAGATAAACTAAGCTTAAAAAAGAAGCGCGCCATGGACGGCGCGCGGGCCGTCACAGGTCGCCGGAAGCGACCTATGCGGCCCAGCTTTCTTTGGTTACTTTCTTTCTCGAAAGAAAGTAACAGACAAAACCTTCGAAAGAAAGTAACAGACAAAAACAAACACGAAAGAAATGCTGAAACAAATGCAGGAACTTCAACAGATTTAGCTAATATAATAAAAAAACTAAATGTTGGAGGTGGTTTGCGCATGTTGAAATCCTACGATGTGGATACCCTGCGCCCTGGCATGAAGGTCGGGCGAGACGTTAAAGACTTCAGTGGAAAAATACTTCTAAAAAAAAATAATATCCTTGACTCGAAGAAAATCAACAGCCTTATCGGGCAGGGCGTTTTTTCGGTATACATTGACGAGCCGGAACAGGAGCCCGTTAAAATCGAGGGCACGGAACATCTGATAAATTACGAATACCTTGAGTGCTACAAGAACACCTACGACAAAGTTCACGACGTTTACTACAAAGTTGACCGAAGCGGCGAAATTGACGTTGCGACTTTCGACAAAATTCTGGGCGCCAGAAATATCAACGAACTCTGCGACGATTCGATAGCCGTCAGCCAGATTCACAACATGACGCGCGACGGCGACTACACGATTCACCACGCCACCAACGTCGGGATTCTCGCTGGTCTTTTCGCCAAGTGGGTGAAATATCCAATGGCAAACGTCCGCGAACTTTTCATGTCCGGCATTCTCACCGAAATTGGCAAAACCAAAGTTCCTAAAGCTATCCTCAACAAAACCGGAAAGCTCGACGACGAGGAACTGGCTACCGTCCGGCGCCACGTCGACTACGGCTACGATATGCTCAAAGCTTCCGAGCTGAAAGCTTTTCCCAATGTTCTAATGGGCGTCCTGCACCACCACGAGCGCTGCGACGGCTCCGGCTACCCCAATCACCTGCGCGCCAAACAAATCAGCGACTACGGCAAAATCCTCGCCTTCCTCGACATCTACGACGCGATGGCTGCCAACCGCTCCTACGCCAAACGCAATTCGCCCTTCGATATTTTCAGGGTGCTGGACAAAGACATTTCCGCCGGTAAACTTGACGCGCGCTTCGGGATTATGTTCATGAAACACCTACGTCAATCCTTCGTCGGCTGCTGGGTAGGCTTGAGCGACGGCGCCCGCGCCAAAATTATTCTGCTCGATAAAAATAATGTCACCTCCCAGCCAATCGTCCAGACCGCCGGCGGCAAATTCTTCGACCTCAACAAAACGCCCGACCTCAAGGTTGAAGTTCTGCTCACCGCGCAGGAAGTCTGAACCATGACGCAAAATATTTTCAAAGTTGTCGCGCCCTTTGAACCAACCGGCGACCAGCCTCAGGCTATCGCTAACCTCGCTGAAGGGCTTGAAGACGGCTTAGTTTCGCAGGTTCTCTTAGGCGCAACCGGCACCGGCAAGACCTACACCATTGCCAAAGTTATCGAACGCATTCAGCTGCCAACGCTCGTCATTGCGCATAACAAAACGCTCGCCGCTCAGCTTGCCGCCGAGTTCAAGAGTTTTTTTCCGAACAACTACGTCGGCTACTTCGTCAGCTACTACGATTACTATCAGCCCGAAGCCTACATTCCGCAAACCGACACCTACATTGAGAAGGACGCCTCAATTAACGACGAAATTGACCAGATGCGCCACGCCGCTACCTGCAGCCTTTTTGAGCGCAACGATGTCATTATCGTAGCCAGCGTCTCCTGCATTTACGGGCTCGGTTCGCCGGAAAATTATCACAAGCTTTTACTTCACCTGTACAAAGGGCAGATTATTCCGCGCGACGAAATTTTACAGCGCCTGGTTGCAATTCGCTACGACCGCAACGATATTATCATCGAACGCGGCAAGTTCCGCGTGCGCGGCGACGTTATCGAAGTTACGCCCGCCGGTTACAACGGGCGCGCAATTCGCATTGAACTTTTCGGCGAAGAACTCGATAAAATTGTTGAGTTCGACACGCTCACCGGCAAAATCCTCGGCGTCCGCGAAGAAATTTTTATCTTCCCAGCGTCCCACTACGTTGCCGACGAAGCCGATTTGGAACGCGCTGAAAAAAATATTCGCGCAGAACTCCGACAGCAGGTTGACTTTTTCAATTCTGAGCATAAACTTATTGAGGCGCAAAGAATTGAGCAGCGCACGAAGTTCGATTTGGAAATGATTCACGAAATGGGTTACTGCTCAGGCATAGAAAATTATTCGCGCCACCTTACCGGCAGAAACGAAGGCGAGCCGCCTTACACGCTGATTGATTATTTTCCCAAAAATTTTCTAACGGTCATTGACGAATCCCATGTGACAATTCCGCAAATACGCGCAATGTTCAACGGCGACCGCGCCAGAAAATCCGTGCTGATTGATAACGGTTTCAGACTTCCGAGCGCCAAGGACAACCGCCCTTTGACATTCGACGAGTTTAACGGTAAAATTTCACAAGTAATTTACGTCTCCGCGACTCCCGCAGATTACGAACTTAGTCAGTCCGGTCAGACAGTGGAACAGATTATTCGCCCAACCGGTCTCGTTGATCCCGAAGTTGAAGTGCGCCCGCTGGAAAATCAAATCGACGACCTCATTTCCGAGATTAACCAGCGCGTGAAGGTTAGCGAACGCGTTTTGATTACGACGCTGACGAAAAAATTTGCAGAGGAACTCACAGATTACCTTAGCGGCGCCGGTATCCGCGTCAAATATCTGCATTCGGACATTGTGACGATTGAGCGCGCCGAAATTATTCACGACCTGCGCGCCGGAAAATTTGATGTGCTGGTTGGAATAAATCTTCTGCGCGAAGGTCTTGATATGCCGGAAGTTTCACTTATCGCAATTCTCGACGCCGACAAGGAAGGCTTTCTGCGCTCCGAAACTTCGCTGATTCAGACGATTGGACGCGCTGCCCGCAACGTTCACGGCAAGGTTATCCTCTACGCTGACACCGTTACCGACTCCATGCGCCGCGCCATGAGCGAGACCGAACGCCGCCGGAAAATTCAACAGGAATACAATTTACAGCACCATATCACACCAAAAACAATTCAGAAACCAATCGCCCCGCTAATCGAACTGCCGTTGAAAAAATCCGAAAAGTCAAAGTCCAAATCGACGAGCGAAATGTTAAAGAAAATGACGGCACCACAGCGGAAAGCGCTTGTAAAAAGTTTGACGGCGCAAATGCAGGAAGCGTCACGGGCACTGGAATTTGAACGCGCCGCCGAACTGCGCGACATAATCCTGAAACTGGAAGACAATCTGTAAAAGTCGCAGCAAAAATTTAAGGAGTGTTTTTTATGAAAGATGAAGGAATTTTAGCCAAGAGAATCTACGAATCGCGCAAAAAAATGGGCGTCACGCAGGAAGTACTGGCGGATAAGCTCGGTATAACGCCGCAGTCGATTTCGCGCTGGGAAAACGGGCAGAGCCGCCCCGATGTCGATATGCTCCCCAAACTCGCCGCAATTTTCGGCACGACCGTCGACGCACTCTTCGGCTACCACGCGGAAAATCTTAAAATCACGCTCTACGAGGAAAATTACAAAAAGGTCAGCAGATTCTGGGGCGGAAAAATTCGCAGACTGGCGCGCGAAATTCTCGGTCTTATGCCGACGGATCAGCCCCGCACTCTTCTGGAAATTGGCTGCGGCACCGGCGAAGCGGCAACATTTTTCGCCCGCAACGGCTATATCGTCTCGGCGTTCGACATTTCCGACGAAGCTATAAAAAAAGCTGACACCCTGGCTAAAAGCGTCGGCGTCGACGTGAACCTTTTCCGCGCCGATTTGCTGACCTACAAAATCGAAACCAAATTTGATATAATCTATTCCAGCGGCGTCGCGCAGTACATTCCGCCCGCTGAACGCAAACGCTTTTTCGAGATGATTCAGGCGAACACTGCCGTCGGCGGTCTCAACGCAATTAACGCGCTCGTCGATAAAAGTTTCGTGGACAACGCCTCGGATTTAATCTGCGGCGGCGGTAGCCTCTACGATTCGGCGGAACTTTTCGGCTACTACGGGCGCAACTGGCGATTCGAGATGATGGACGAAATTTATTTCGACCGCAATGTTTCCGGCGTCAGTCACCAGCACTGCATCGATCTTATGATTGCCAGAAAAATTGCCGACTAGTTTTTCTCTGACTGCTATAGGCGATACAAACCAGCACTGCGCTAAAATTACGGTCGCCAGGAATATAAGCGATTAAATTTTTGGAGGTCATTTTATGGAAATTACAAAGGAATTGAACGGCGCCACTTTGACGCTCACGATTACCGGCAGGCTCGACGCTTCCAATGCGCAGGAGCTGACAAACACACTCAATTCTTCGCTTGACGGCGTTAAGGAACTGATTTTCGATTTCTCCGGCCTGAAGTACGTCGCCTCGGCGGGACTGCGCGCGCTTTTAATGGCGCAGAAACGCATGAACAAGCAGGGCAGCATGAAAATCCGCCACGTAGACGAAACCGTTATGGAAGTTCTCGAAATGACGGGCTTCGCAGATTTGATGACGATTGAGCCGTGATATGCCAATGGACGAATTGAAACTTGACGCGGCGGTTGAAAATTTGCCGGAAGTCACCGAATTTGTCACGGCGTCGCTCGAAGAAATGGACTGCCCGATGAAAATCGTTATGCAAATCGAACTGGTGATTGAAGAAATTTTCATGAACGTCGCCAGCTACGCATACGCGCCGGATAAAGGGCTTGTTACCGTTCAAAAATCTTTCGACGACGAGCCGCGCGCGCTGAATCTTGCTTTCATTGACTCCGGCAAGCCTTACAATCCCCTTGAACACAAAGACCCCGATACCAGCCTGGGCGTTGAAGACCGCGAAATTGGCGGGCTCGGCATTTTCCTTATCAAAAAAAATGTCGACTCTATCAACTACGAGCGCAGGGACGGGCAAAATATCCTCAGCATTAAAAAACTTTTCTGATTTGCAGAGTGCCGCGATGGATTGACAATTTTCATCGGCGGGCATTCTGTCTTTTTTTGCGGAGGTGATTGCCATTAACAGCCTGTGGCTCAAAGTAATACTCAGCGTAGTTTTGGTTTTGTCGACACTCAGCGTGCTGCTGATTTACGTCGGCTACCGCGAAATAAGCGACGCCATTGAAAAGCAGTATGAAGACACCGCCTTCCGTACCGCGCGGACGGCGCTCAGTTTTATTGATGCGGATAAACTTTCGGAATACAACGACCTGGGCGGCGACTTTTACGAAGAAACCATGGCGCTTGACGCGGAATGGCGGCGGCTTGTCGATACGCAGACGGCAACTTTCGCCTATGCGATTCAGCCGGACGCCTCGAAAAATTTCAACGAGATTCGTTTTGTGCTCAGCACTATGAATAAGGATTTCCCCTACGAGCGCTATCACACGGGGCGCATTCGCCCGACCAGCAACGAAGAATACCGGCAGGCTTATCAGGATATGTATGAAGGCAAAATATACCACGCGACGATTATCCGCGACAACGGCGTCAGCGAGACCGGCGACCACATTACCGTTATGCTGCCGATTAAAAATGCGGCGGGCGAAGTCAAAGGGATTTTGTGCGTTCAGCGGCAAATGGAAGATTTAAAAATCACGCAGAATTTTTACCTGCGGCACATGCTGACGGCGGCGCTGGCGGTACTCTTTCTAATGCTGCTGCTTCAGGGCAACCACCTTCGGCTGAATCTTCTGGAGCCGCTGAAAAAACTTACCGAGGGCGTCCGCGAAATTACCGGCGGCAACCTTGACAAAAATCTTGACATTCAAACCGGCGACGAACTGGAAAAATTAGCCGGCGCCTTCAACACCATGACTGACGAGCTTCAAACCTACATGAAAAATCTCACCGAAGTCACCGCCGAGCGCGAAAGAATTGCCACTGAGCTCAACGTCGCAAAGGATATTCAGCGCGGTATGCTCCCGCAGGATTTCGACTTCGGGCGCAGTGACTTTGAAATTTTCGCGACGATGAACGCGGCGAAGGAAGTCGGCGGCGACTTCTACGATTTCTACCTGCTGGACGAAAATCACCTTGCTGTTACTGTGGCGGACGTTTCCGGCAAGGGGATTCCTGCCTCGCTGTTCATGGTCATTTCAAAGACCGTGCTGAAAAATTTCGCCACGTTTGCTACGAACCCCGACGATTACGCGGCGGTTTTGTCCTGCGCGAATAACCAGCTCTGCCAGGGCAACGAGGAAATGATGTTTGTCACGGTTTTCTTCGGCGTGCTGGAAATTGACAGCGGCAGATTCATTTACGTCAACGGCGGGCATAATCCGCCCGTGATTTATCGACGCGCGGAAAACCGCTGCGAATTTTTGAGCGTCCAGAAAAACTTCGTGCTCGGCGGTATGGAGGACGTTCCCTACGTTCAGCAGGAAACGAAACTGGAACGCGGCGATTTGATTTTCGCCTACACCGACGGCGTCAACGAGGCGATGAATGAAAACCACGAGGAATACACTTCCGAGCGCCTGCTGAAATTCATGAACGGCACCGACTGTCGCGCAGATTTGCAAACTTTGCTGGCGGCGGTTCGCGCAGATGTCACTGAGCACGTTGGTGACGCTGAGCAGTCCGACGATATTACCATGATGGCGCTGCGAAGAAGTTAATCTGGCGCGCGGTCTACTGCTGGCGGAATGGCGGCGGTAGACTTTTTTTGTCGAAAATGTTATAATCTGCGCGCAATTTTTTAATGAGGTGAGAATGTGGAAGATTTTGAGTACATGCACGGAAATATCGTGCCGGTGAACCTTGAACACGAAATGAAATTTTCTTACATAGATTATGCGATGTCGGTTATAGTTGCGCGCGCGCTGCCGGACGTTCGTGACGGTTTAAAGCCGGTACACCGGCGCATTCTGTACGCGATGCAGGAAGCCGGTATGACGAGCGGCAAGCCCTACAAAAAATCCGCGCGTATCGTCGGCGAAGTTTTAGGTAAGTACCACCCGCACGGCGATTCTTCAGTTTATGACGCGATTGTCCGCATGGCGCAGGATTTTTCAATGCGATACCAGCTGGCGGACGGTCACGGAAACTTTGGCTCGGTCGACGGCGACCCCGCCGCTGCAATGCGCTACACCGAAGTTCGCATGTCAAAAATTTCCGAGCTCATGCTCCAGGATATTGACAAGGAAACCGTCGACTTCGTTCCAAACTACGACGAATCGCTCAAGGAACCCGCCGTTCTGCCGGCGAAATTCCCCCAGCTTTTGGTCAACGGCACTTCGGGTATCGCCGTCGGTATGGCAACGAATATTCCGCCGCACAATCTGGCTGAAGTTATCGACGCCACGCTCCTGCTGATTGACAATCCCGAAACCAGCATCAGCGAGCTTATGGAAAAAATTCAGGGACCGGATTTCCCCACGGCGGCGCAGATTATCGGCAACGAAGGAATTATTGAGGCTTACCACAACGGGCGCGGCTCCATTCAAATGCGCGCCAAAACTTCCGTCGAATCGCGTGGCGCCGGCAAGGAACGAATAGTCGTTACCGAACTTCCCTATCAGGTCAACAAGGCGCGGCTGATTGAGAAAATCGCTGAACTCGTCCGCGATAAAACTATCGAAGGCATTACCGACCTGCGCGACGAATCCGACCGCGAAGGTATGCGCATTGTTATCGACCTGCGCAAGGACGTCAACCCGCAGGTTGTCCTTAACCTGCTCTTCAAGCATACCCAGATGCAGGACACTTTCGGCGTGATTATGCTGGCGCTCGTGGACGGCAAGCCCAAAGTTCTGAATCTCAAGCAGGTTCTCCAGAATTATATCAAGCACCAGAAAGAAATTATCACGCGCCGCACCAGATTTAATCTTGAACGCGCCAAAGCCCGCGCGCACGTTCTCGAAGGGCTCACCAAAGCGCTTGACAACCTCGACGCCGTTATCAGCGCCATTCGCGAAAGTTCCTCCACCACCGACGCCAAAGCCGCGCTGGTTGATAAATTTGAACTCAGCGAAATTCAGGCGCAGGCAATTCTGGATTTGCGGCTCCAGAAATTAACTGGTCTCGAACGCAGCAAAATCGAAAATGAGTACCGCGAAATTCTCGCCGAAATTCAGACGCTTACCGAAATTCTCGGCGACGAAACCAGGGTTCTGGAAATTATCAAGGCGGAGCTGACTGCCGTCCGCGAAAAATTTGGCGATGAGCGCCGCACTGAAATTGTCCTCGAAAAGACGCAGACGAAATTTTCCACGGAAGATCTGGTTCATGACGACGAAATTGTTATCACGCTCACGCGCGGCGGCTACGTTAAGCGAATCGGTCTCAGCACCTACAAGAGCCAGCGGCGCGGCGGTATTGGCGTCACTGGAATGAGCACCAAGGCGGAAGATTTCGTCGAACACATCATGATTACCACCAACCTGCAGACGATTTTGTTTTTCACGAATCGCGGCAGGGTTTTCCCGCTCAAGGCTTACGAAGTTGTTGAGTCCAGCCGCACCGCTAAGGGCGTGCCGCTCGCCAATCTCATTCCGCTGGAGGAAGGCGAAAGGATTACCGCGCTGATTAAGGTTCGCGACTACGACCCGACGCGCTATCTTTTCATGGCGACGAAAAAAGGTATCGTAAAGAAAACGCAGTTGTCCGAATTTAGTTCCATGGCGAAACGCGGGCTGGTCGCGATTAAGCTCACGCGGAACGATGAGCTGATTGGCGTGAAGTTCACCGAGGGCGAACGCTACGTGATTCTCGGCACGGCTAAGGGAATGGCGATTGCTTTCGCTGAAGAGGAAGTGCGTGCTACGAGCCGGACGGCGCATGGCGTCACTGGTATCCGGCTGAAAAAGGGCGATTACGTCGTTGGAATGGACAAACTGCGCAAGGACGCGGATTTTCTGACGGTCAGCGAGAACGGTTTTGGCAAGCGCACCAATGCCGAGGAATTTCGTCCGCAGGGACGCGGCGGGCAGGGGCTTATCGCTATGAAAGTTTCTGATAAAACCGGCAACGTCATTGGAATTAAGGTCGTGCGCCCCGACCAGGAATTGATGCTTGTCACTACAGAAGGCTTTGTCATTCGCACCGACATTTCCAACATTCCAACTATCGGCAGGAACGCGCAGGGCGTAATTCTCATGAAGACTAAGCCGGAGGATAAAGTTGCCGCGCTGGCGACTGCCACGCTCAAGAACGACTGAATTTTTTTTCGCACTAAAAAAGACGCTCTGACTGCTGCCGGAGCGTCTGATTTTTTTCAGTAAAGACTCGCAATGTGATTTGCAGCGTCTAAAAGATTTTCAAAGCATTTCCACGCACCAGAAACCGGCGCGCCAATTTTTATTGAACGAACGCCGTAATTATTTCCCGCCTGAATATCCGTGCGACTGTCGCCAATCACGAAGGAATTCTTCTTGTCGATGAGAAAAATTTTCTCCGCCATAAGAAACATTCCAATATCGGGCTTGCGGCAGGTACATTCTCCAATGTTATGCGGACAGTAAAAAATCTCGTCAATCGCAGCGTCATTCATTTTCATCTGCGCCGTAAGATATTCGTGAATTTCCGCCAAATCGTGTTCGTTCATAATCCCTCGCGCAATTCCGCGCTGATTCGTCACGACGATAACCTTGAACCCGCAAGCATTAAAAATTCTCACGGCTTCAAAAATGTCCGGCAGAAATTTGAACTCCGCTACTGATTTTATGTAGTCGCCTTCAGGAGCCTTAGCATTGATAACGCCGTCCCTGTCCAGAAAAATAACACGCTCGCCCATGATTCAGCGGTCAAGGCAGGCGCCAGTAACTTTAATTTTATCGCGCCAGTAATTCAGCAAATCGCTCATGGTTTGCTCGAAGGGTATCTCAGGTTTCCAGCCGGTATGATTCATGAATTTCCGGCAATCTGGAACTTGAAGATCCGCATCGATTGGACGCAGCCTTTGCGGATCTACTTCAATGCGAATATTTTTTCCAATCGGCGAGAAACTGAGCAATTTATTCAGCGTGTCGCCAACCTCGCAGGTATAAGTGCCGCCAATGTTATAATATGCGCCAGGAATCGGATTTTTTGTGACAAGCAAATAGTAAGCTCGAACGGCGTCGCGAACATCTGCGTAAGTTCTGAGCGACTTCAAATTTCCAACCTTGACAACCGGCTCAGAAATACCAGCTTCAATCATGGCAATTTGCTTAGCGAAGGTGGATTCGTGGAAAACATCGCCGCGTCTGGGACCAGTGTGCGTGAACATTCGCGTAGTCATAATCGTCATGCCATAAGCTTCGGCGTAGTACCTGCCCAAAAGGTCTGTACCGATTTTAGAAATTGCGTAGGGCGAGGCGGGGTGAAATGGACATTCCTCGTCGATACCGGTAGCAGGCTTTTTCTCCGGCGGTATACGCCCAAAAACTTCGGACGAGGCGCAAACGTGAATTATCGGCTTCAAGTCCAACAGTCTGACGCTTTCAAGAAGACGGCAGGTTCCCAAAATATTCGTATTCAGCGTATCGATTGGCGCCGTGAAACTGGTCTGTGGATAACTTTGCGCTGCCAGATGAAAAATATACTCCGGCCGAATTTTTTTCAGAACATGGAGCAGGGAACTTTGGTCGTTCAAATCGCCGTATTCAACAGAAATACGATCGTGCCTGTTAATTCGGCTGAGGAGATGCTGAATATTATCGAGCGGGCTACGCCAGCGCTGCATTCCACAAATTTCCCAATCGGTATTTTCAAGCAGAAAATCTGCGAGGTGCGAACCGACCATTCCCGTCATGCCGGTGATCAAAGCTTTCACTGCCATTGAATTTTCCCTCCTGACTCGGTTTCGTCCTTGTAGTAAATTACTTTAGTGCCGCCGGTTTCAAATTCAAATGGAACGTGCCTCAGATTTTTCAGCGCCTGCAAAATATTCGGCTGTTTTTCTGGTTCGACGAAAAACAATATGAAACCGCCGCCCCCAGCGCCGAGGACTTTCCCGCCAATCGCACCAGCTTTTTGCGCAGTGGAATAAATTTCATCCAGAGTATCATTGCTTATCCCGCCAGCAAGTGAGCGTTTTAGCTTCCATGTGTAGTCCAAAAGGCGCCCAAATTCGTTAAGCTCGGTCCCGCGCGTTAATATCTCAAGACCTTCGTCGACGAGCTTAACCATTTGGTGAAGCTGTTCGAGTTTCTTCGAGGTGTTACTTATCTGTTCTGCCATAATTTTCGATGAAAATCTTACGAATCCAGTGAAAAAAAGCATTAGGCTGTCACTGAGTAATTGTTTGCGCGCTACTGGCATTATTACTGGGGTCACGTCGAATCCGTCAGCGCTGAATGAAATTTTGTTCAGCCCGCCGAACGAACACGCCAGCTGATCCTGGACTCCGCCAGCCTCTTTGCAAAGTACGCGCTCAAGATAAATCGCCTCTTTCGCCAGAGACATTTTATCGATAAATTCGCCGCGTAGTGAGTGTATTCCGTTTAGAAGACCAACTGAAAAAGCTGAACTTGTGCCAAGACCCGAACGCGCCGGCAAATCAGCGTCATACATTACGTGAATGTTGCTGACACCAAATTTTCGGAGTACCTCACGAATTATTGGATGCTTTATTTCGTCTGGCGAGTCAAATTCCTCAATCTGCGAGTAAGTGGCGCGCCCTATATGTTTAAAAAAAGGCGGATAGTATCTAATCGTGTGGTAGCAGTACTTGTCGAAAGTTGTCGAAAGCACCGCACCGCCGTATTTTTCATAGTAATTCGCAACATCTGTTCCACCGCCTACAAAAGACATGCGAAAAGGAGTCTTAACAATCAGCATCAGCAAAACCTCCTGGCGCTCTGGTTATCTTTCTGTCCTTAAATCTGCCCCCCCCCCAACTTCTCTGGAAGTCAGAATAAGTTTCCTCAAGGGCAACTTCCAAAGGAGTTAGATTATTCCAGCCGAGACTGTAAAGTTTTGAGCAGTCCAATTTTTTGCGCGGCGTACCGTCCGGCTTAGTAGTATCGTATTCAATTTCGCCAGTGTAACCGACGACTTTTTTTATCGTACCGGCGATCTCAGCAATAGACATTTCGATACCAGAGCCGATATTGACGGTTTCGTTGCCGTTGTAATTTTCCATGAGAAAAATGCAGGCATCAGCCATGTCGTCTACGTAAAGCAATTCGCGCAGGGGCTTGCCTGTTCCCCAAACAACAACTTTGGGTGCATTGGCTTCCTTGGCTTCGTGAAAGCGGCGAATCAGTGCGGGAATGACGTGCGAATACATTGGGTGATAGTTGTCTTTGGCGCCGTAAAGATTGCACGGCATGACGGAAATAAAATTTGTGCCATACTGGCGGTTCAGGTACTCGCAGTACCTTAAGCCGGAAATTTTTGCCAGCGCGTAAGCCTCGTTCGTCTGCTCAAGCGCACCTGTCAGAAGGTAGCTTTCCTTAATCGGCTGAGGAGCCATGCGCGGATAAATACAGCCACTGCCCGTGAAAAGCAATTTCTTAACACCGTTTTTCCAGGCTTCGTGGATAACGTTCATCTCAATCATCATGTTTTCGTACATGAAATCGGCGGGCTTTTCATTGTTAGCTACGATACCTCCAACTTTAGCCGCCGCCAGAAAAACGTAGTCGGGCTTTTCTTCGGAGAAAAATTTTTCAACCTCATCCTGTCGACGCAAATCCAGTTCCTTTGAACGACGACCGATAATATTAGTGAAACCGCGCGCCTTCAATGCCCGTACAATAGCTGAACCGACCATGCCGTGATGTCCGGCGACGTAAATTTTTGCATCTTTTTCCATAATCAATCCTCCAAAAATTAAACGCATTCAACGAGCGCCATTGCCCGCTCAACTGTCAAATCCGAATTATAATGTTGATGTTCGCCCCAGCGTCCAAGTCCAAAAACATTGCGCGTATGACACCATTTAAGCAGCCGTGCCATAATCTGCGGCTTTTCAACTGTATTCAGTGGATAGGCGTAATCATTGAGAAAACGCGTCACGCCGTCTTCAAGTTCCCCTTCAACGCGCGTCGCATTCGTCTCTGTCCAGTATCCGTCCCAGTAATTGTGTACAGTGTGCCTGTAACAAATTCTGTGGTAAGGCAAGTCCGGCGAAGGGAAATACGTCCACTGCGAATCGGTATCCACATTTTCAGGAAAATATCTTGTCTGAACGGCGGTATGCTTAAGTTTTTTAATGTCAGCTCGCAAATCTTCCGGCATACCGTCAATTTCTTTGAACTCCGCCCAGGGTATCGTCGTAATAATTTTTTCCGCCTGATATTTACTGCCGTCCGCCGTGGTGACGGTGTTCGTGTCGAAATTAATCGCACAGATTTTCTGCCCGTAACGAATGTTATCGCCGAGCGTTTTGGCAATTCTCAGCCAGACTTCACCGTAACCGTACTGTTTAGGATAAAAATATTCCGCATGTCCTGGCTGTCTTCCGTGAGCTTTTCTGGTAAGACAGGACAAAAGCGTTTCCTTAAAGCTGACGCTCGGCAGTTTTTCCAACCAGTACGTTCCGAGGCTGTCGAGCTGGTCACCAAACATTTTCTTATTGTAAGGAATCATGTATGCCGCAGCGATTTTTTCGCCGAGCTTCCAGTAAATCCAGTCGACAAATTTTTCCGGCATTGGCGCGCCACTGTTACAGCCAGCCTTCGCGATTGATTCAAGATATTCAACCTGCTCGTCAATCGGCATCTGCCAGATATTTGCCTCGATTGGATGACTTATCGTACCGCTCCTGAGTTCGATTCGACTGTCGCGAACGTAGCGATCCCATTCTTTTTCTGGCAGAAACTGAAAAAGATACTCCGTGACGCACGGGCGACGAACGTCCAGAATATGTCCGCCGCCAATATCAAAAGGCGCACCGCCAACAATTTTTGAACGGCACAATCCGCCGGCTTCGTTTTCCCTTTCCAAAACCAGAAAAGAATCTTCATGTCGTTCAAATTTCAGACGATTTGCAAACGTCAAACCTGCTGCGCCTGCTCCAAGAATCAAATATTTCATTGCAATTTCCCTTTCATCAAAAGCTGAAACTCAGACTGAGCGCGTGCATAATCTTCTGGAATACCAATATCGATAAAATAAGCGTCGCTCTCCCAGGCAAGAACATTTCCCGAAGCGCAGAAAACTGGCAAAAAATCAGTCTCGAATGAAAATTTTCCGGCAGGCATTTCCCGCCGAATTTTCTTTTCGACACAGTAAATCCCGCCGTTGATAAATCCATCCGTGACAAATTTTTTCTCCTCAAATGCAACAACGCGCTCGCCTTCAAGCCTCATAATTCCGTAGCGACCAGTGTTAGAAATTTTTCTGGCAGCAATCGTCAGCGCGGCGTTATTTTTCACACTGAACTCCAGCATATCCGAAAAGTTTATCCCGAAAAAAGTATCGCCGTTCAGCACAAAAATACGCTCACCATCACAAAAATCCAAAGCCTGGCGAATTGCGCCGCCAGTTCCCAGCGGTGAATCCTCGCTGGAATAAATGAGCTGAATCCCACAGTAGCTGTCGCCAAAATAATTTAAAATGCTTGCCGCCTTATATCCCACTGCCAAAACAACTCTGCTGAAATTTGATGCTGCCAGTTTGTCCAGCAAATAACTCAAAAATGGTCGGTTGCTCACCGGCGCCATTGGTTTTGGGATTTCAGAGATCACCGTTCGCAGACGCGTCCCGAAACCGCCTGCCAAAATTATCGCTTCCAAAAGTCCTCACCAGTCCAAAATTTTCCGCAGCGTCAATCCTTGTACTTTTTCTCGTTGTACATTTTCATCTGGCGGTAAAGCTTGAACTTTTTCCGTCCTGAGAGTACGTCGTCCATGAGCTGCTGCAGTTCGTTTTTCAAATCCTCGCGCTGAAGGCGCAGCACGCTGAGCCGATTCTGGCAGTCCGATCGAAATTCCTCGTCAACATCGTCGCGCTCGTACTGCTCATTCATATGGTAAATCTTTAGCTCATTTATCGCCAGCTTATCTATCAGACTGCCGAGCGTTTCCATTAGCGTCGTCTCCTTTCTTTTCGTTAACGTAATTCAGAAACATCTCGTCCAATTCCTCAACAAGGTCGTTGCGGTGACGGTTCAAAAAATTAGCGTTGCGAACCGCCGCGATAACAATATCATCCTGCCCGCTGTGAATTTTGTCTTCTTCGTGCCAAGACTCGGTGTGTGTCATGGCCAAATCTTTAACGATTTTAGCCATGTCATTTCTGAAGATTCCCGACGGACGCCTTTTGCGAATATTTTCCGAAATGATGACATAATCGGCTGGGCGGCTGGTGCTTTCTTCATGCCATTCAGCTATTGCTTTCTGAATTAAATTAATCGTTTCGTCCGCCGAAATTATCCTCGTGTCGGCGTCAGAATTTGCCGCTTCAGCGCGCTCCAGAAAAATTTCGTCAATTTCCTCAATAAGGTCGTTACGGCGCTGATTAAGTGGATTAAATCTGTGAATGGCGCGTAAAACCACTTCGTCGCGCTCGCTGCGCATTTTATCCTGCTCGTGCCACATTTCGGTATTGATAACAATCAGTTCAGTTATCACGGCGCTCAAATCTTCGCGATGGTCACCAAACGCGCGGATTTTCCGCATTTCGTCAGTAATATAATCGAAATCATGCGGTCGTCCCTCGTTTTTAATATGCCATTGTTCAATCTGAATCTGAACCAGTCGCGCGATTTCTTCTGCATTCACAGGGTTCACCTCAATTTCAGTTGAAAATTATTTTGCTGACAATTTTTTCAATCAGTGCATCGTCCTCAGCCGCGGTATCACCCCACACGTGCACATTGAACGAAATATTGGCATCGAGATAATTTTTAATGTAGCTCTCGCAATTTTTAGCGCGTTCTGCCGCAAAGCCGCTGCCGTAATAAATAATATTGCCCATGGCGTCAAGCCGACCAATAACATTTTGCCTCCGATAGTACTCGTCACGACCGCCAGGATAAATTATCTGAAGATTTATCGAATCGACAGTATTGAAAGCACAAATCGTCTCTACAAAACCAGTCGGTGAGCTGACAACATGACCGCAAAGCCCGACAAATGCGGAACTCTCAAAAAATGAAAGGAACACGCTCTTGCAGTTGCTGAAAAATTTATTCTGCCCGTTGAAAACTACGTCGTAGCCTTCGACCTGCAACCGCCTTACAAGTTTCAGCCAGAAATCGTTATGGTGCTCCAGCCCGTTGAAACAAAGACCCTCAGTTACTATGAATACGGTTTTGCCGCGAGTTAAATTCATTTGGCTGAAAAGTTCTTTTGCCCGCGCCACGGAAGATTCGGGAATACTGACAGGATATTTTTTAAATTCGACACTCGTTGGAATACCCAGAAAGTCGCGAAAAACTTCGGGCAAAAAACAGTTGTACAGCCTGTCCAATGGAAATTTTTTGCTGGCATTGACAACCCTGTCTGAATAAGGCGCAGTCAAAACTTTTACAATGTCGTATTCTTCTGCGTAGTAAATTGACAGAAAGTCGAAGACCTGCGGCGAAATTCTTATGACCTCCTCAGCGTAAGGGCAGGTGCGCATTATTTCCTCGCGCAACGGGTTTACACAAAGTATTAAAATTTTTTTATCGTGCAGTTTACGATATTCTTTCAGCCAGAAAAATACCGCTACCGAATCGCCCATCCCTTCGTGGAACAGGAAATACTCGAACTGCTCAGGCGGAAATTTCTCCAGCAAATCTTTAGCTACGAGCGCATGCAAATTTTCCTTGAACTGCTGAATTTCTGGATTAACTTCGACGCCGCTGAAAATATTTTCCGATGCTACGATCTTACCAATAATTTCAACGCCGTGTCGAATGGCTGCATCAACGTAAAAAATCTCGTCAGGGTGATTGCCAATAATGTAGTAGTCAACTTGATTGACAATTTGCTCCGGCGGGAGCTGGTTTTTAAGCACGAGCTGGATTTTTACCGAGCCGAAGAACGCATTTCGCGAAAGATAGCGATACGTATCGAACGCATCTTTTTTCAGATCGACCATTATGAACAAAATCGAATCCGTGAGGTACGCCGCGCGCATAAACGCAAATGCGACCTCTTCTACTCGTTCACGCTGCGTCGGCAAATCCGCCACCAGTAAATACTTTTTTCCTTCCATCAAATTCCTCCAATCATATTTGACTTATTATATCACCCCCCCCCATTTTTGCAAGCTTTTTTATACAAAAAAAACGCCCCGCCGTATTGGCAGGGCGCTGAATTTGTCGTATAAAATTTTAATCGAGCTCATTGGCGTCTTTGGGCGTATGCAAAGATAAAGTTGCCGCGCTGGCGACTGCCACGCTCAAGAATGACTGAAAAACAAATATGAATCGGCATTTCTTTTGAGAAAGTGCAACTGCGATGAGTAAGAGCAGTTGCTGCTGGCAAAGAAATGTATTTCAGCATTTCTTAAATACAAATCAGCATTTCTTTTGAAAAAGAAACGCTGGCAAAGAAAACTGGGCCGCATAGGTCGCTTCCGGTGACCTGTGACGGCCCGCGCCCCATCCATGGGGCGCCTCTTTTTTTTATTTAAAATACCTGATTTTTAGTCGAGCTCGTTGGCGTCTTTGGGCGTATGCGCCAGAATTTTCTTGCCGCTGAACATGCTGGAAACTTCGCTCTCGCCTTCCATGAACTCCGCGCGAATGACCATGTACATGTGACCAATCGCGAACAGAATTATGAACCAGGCAACGTAGTGGTGGACGTAGTGCGACATCATTTCGCTGCCGAGGATTGTGTTCACCCAGCCGAAAAGCAAGCCGCCGGTGCCGGAAGGATTCGTCATGAAATACATTGCAAAGCCGGTTAAAATTTCAATCGCCAGCAGACCGTACAGCGCGGCGTAGGACATGCGCGCCAGCGGGTTGCGCAGGAATGACGCGTGGTGCGGCTTCAGCAGCATGTAATGGAGCGCCACGTCAACTGTTTCCTCGTAGAAATGCCCTTCCCAGACGCGCGGAAATAATCTGTCGCCCTTGTTGACGATAAAGCCGTAGACTCTCAGTATAAGCGACGCGCATAGTATAAACGCCGCCGTGAAGTGTATGTCACGCACTAAGTCCATTGAAGTTATCGTGAAGAATGGCTCCGTCGTCGAAACGTTCATCGGCTTGGTTATCAGCAGCCCCGTGATAAACAGAATCACGATTTGCGACGCCATTATCCAATGGAAAATGCGCAGGAACGGGCTGAAAATGTAATACTCCTTTCGCTTGACTTCCTTGACGGATTTCATTGGGCTCACCTCCTGTAGGGGTCGGTTGAAATTACGCCAATCTCCTCGCCCTTAGCGTTGTAAAGGTGCGTCGCGCAGGCAAGGCAGGGGTCGAAGGAGCGAATCACGCGCGCAATTTCCAGCGGCTTATTTGAATCGGCGATATGCGTATCAATCATAGCCAGTTCGTAGGCGCCGTGACCGGCGGTATCGTCGCGCGGGCAGGCGTTCCACGTCGTAGGAACGAGGCACTGATAATTATCAATTTTGCCGTCCTTGATAACGACCCAGTGGCTCAGACCGCCGCGCGGAGCTTCGTACAAGCCAACGCCGTGGCATTCCTTCGGCCAGGTTTCGGGATACCATTTCTCGTTGTTCATCGTAGCGGTATCGCCGTTTTTGATATTGGCGACGAGCTTATCGAAGAAAAATTTGTTGACTTCGGCGGCAACCTGTGCAGCGAGGCATCGGCAGGCAGTACGTCCGACCATCGTCGTCATCCAGACTTCAGCCGGTACGCTCAGCACGCCCGTTACCGCGTTAATCTGGTCGAGCATCATTTTTTCAGCCCACGTCGGCTCCGGCAGCAAGCCTTTCTGCGCCTTCGTGTAAATCACAATGTAGCTCGCCAGCGGTCCCACTTCGCAGAGTTTGCCGCGCCATTTCGGTGTTTTCAGCCAGGAATATTTGCCTTGTTCATTGAGCGTCTCCCACATCGTCGGCGTGCCGGTTTTCGGACCAGTGTAATTCTGCTTGGTGATACCTTCCCACGGGTGCAAATCCTTATGGTCGGGATATTCGTACCAGCCGTGTTCGACGCCCTCGGTAACGGTGGTGCCGTCCTTCAAATCGTCCGCCGTGAGTTCGTAGAACTTAGCGTTCGCAACGCCCTTCGCGAAATCTTCAACAACGCCATTGCAGCGAATCAGCAGATTGTTGAAGTAGCCGCCGCTTGCGGAAGTGCCGCGATAGCCTTCCAGCGGGTAATCGCCGAACGCCATGACGCGCGTTTTGCTCAGGCCGCCGCCGTCGACTTTGCCCGCCTTGACGTAGATATTTCCAATGGCGATTAAATCCGGCAGGTAGTAATTGTTGACGAGCGAGCGGGCGAAATTAATCGCGCGGTCGACGATAGCGAGGCGGGCGGTATTAACTGGCGCGTTGCCGTCGTTCATGGAAATCGCGCAGGGGACGCCGCCAACTACGTAATGCGGGTGCGGATTTTTGCCGCCGAAAACTACGTGCGGAGTGACAATTTCGCGCTGCTTGTCGAGCATTTCAAGGTAGTGTGCAACCGCCAGCAGATGTACTTCCGGCGGCAGGATTTTGTAATCTGGGTGATCCCACCACTGCGCCGCGAAAATTCCGAGCTGTCCGCTGTCAACAATCGCTTTGACTTTCGCCTGAATCGCCGCGAAATAAGGCGCCGTTGCCGCAGGAAAATCGTGCGGATAAGCTTCAGTTGCAATTTCGCTGGGAACGCGGAACGGCAGGCGGTAAGCATTTATCAGCGAAACCTGAAGGTCGGCAGTCTTAGCAGGGTCAGCCGCCAGCGCTTCGACGGGGCTTACCCAGTCCAGCGCGTGCAGGTGGTAGAAATGAATGATATGGTCTTGCACTGTGAGCGTCGCCGCCATGATATTTCGGATATAGTTGGCGTTGTTGGGAATGGAAATGTCCAGCGCGTCTTCAACTGCGCGAACTGCCGCCAGCGCGTGAGCTGTCGTGCAGACGCCGCAGATTCGCTGAATGTACGCCCAGGCGTCGCGCGGGTCGCGGTCTTTCATGATAAGTTCCAGACCGCGCCACGCAGTACCGCTCGACAAAGCGTCGGTTACCGTACCGTCGGATTCAACGTCAACTTCAACGCGCAGATGCCCCTCAATTCTGGTTATCGGGTCTACAACCACGTGTGCCATTTAAAATTCACCTCATTTATCGTCGTGTTCTTCTTCGAGCAGATTGTCGCGGCTATTCCTCTGGATTATACTGGCGACCGCGTGAGCGCCAACGCCAGCGGCAGTCATTACGCCGAGCGCTACGCCAATCTTATCAGCGTCGCCGATTTTGCCGTACTGAGGCAGCCGCGCGCTGAACGGAGCTTCGTCCCAGAAATTAGAATTGGAACAGCCAATGCACGCCGCGCCGCTTTGAATCGGATAGCTCATGCCCTGCCACCAGCGCAGATTGCCGCAGGAATTGTAGGTTTCGGGACCGCGGCAGCCGAGCTTGTACAGGCACCAGCCAGCCTTCGAGCCAGCGTCGTCGTAGGTTTCAGCGAACATTCCCGCATCGAAGAACGGGCGGCGGTAACAGGTATCGTGAATCCTGTTGCCGAAGAACTGCTTGGGACGCCCGTCACCGTCGAGCGGCGGTATCGTACCGAAAAGCGCCACGTGCATTACAACGCCAGTCATGACTTCGGGAATTGGCGGGCAGCCTGGAACTTTTACAACCGGCTTGCCGCCAACGAAATGCTCAATCCCCGTCGAGCCGGTAGGATTTGGCGCCGCCGCCTGTATTCCGCCGTAAGCTGAACAGCTCCCGTAAGCGATAATCGCTGCCGCGCCCTTAGCCGCCTTCTCCAGCGTGTGCAAAAAAGTATGCCCGCCGGACATGCAGTGCACGCCGCTTTCCTTCGTAGCAACCGCGCCTTCGACGCATAAAATATAATTGCCGTAGTATTTGGTAATGGTTTCGTCAAGGTGAGCTTCAAACGGCGCCCCGCAAGCCGCGCTGAGCAAATGGTCGTACTCCAGCGCGATATTCGTCAGCACTAAATCCGACGCCAGTGGTGACGCCGAGCGTATGAATGATTCGTCGCAGCCCGTGCATTCGTGCCCGTGTATCCAGACTACGACCGGCAGCGGCTTGGTTTCCGCCGCCTCCACAACTTTTGAAAACATATCCGTGCTTAAGCCCATCAGCGATGTCAGAGCTACGCAACCTTTCAAGAAACTGCGGCGGCTCAATCCTCGTCTAAGGTATGCTTCCCATAAACTCTCCCGTTTTTCCAACTTCCGCCCCTCCTTAAAAAATTCTCGTTGAAAAATTCGCCGCGTTCAATCTTTTTCCTGCAGAAGGCGTGATTATCGGCATTTCTTTCGGCATTTCTTTCGAGAAAGAAACGCCGGCAAAGAAAGCTGGGCCGCATAGGTCGCTTCCGGCGACCTGTGACGGCCCGCGCGCCGTCCATGGCGCGCTTCCTAATGTGGCGCTTCTTAAGCGCGTGCATCCATGGCGCGCCTCTTTCTTCATTTGCGCAGTTTTATTTAAATGTGGAAATGGTTCATCATTTTTTCCGTCAAAGCTCTGGCGTCGTCGTTTTTGTGCGCCAGCAAATATTCCAGCGTCGTCCTGTTGAAAAATGACGTTATCGGCACGTATCGATTATATTTCCTGAAGTCGCCCCAAATCATCAGCTTAGCGTTCAGTTTTCTAAAATCTTCCAGCGTCGCGCCGTACTTTTTCACAATTCGGCTGAGGAAAAAATCCGCGCTTACTGCCGCGTAAATTTCCTCGACCAGCGCCGGATTTTCGAAGTCGCCCTCGTACTTTTCAATCAGCGCGACAGATTTTCCAGACATTCTCATTGCCCGCGCCAGTCCCAGCACGAACGCTATCACTACGATTATTAAAAAATATTGCACCGGCTTCCCTCCGTGTGGTATGATTCAGAATGTATGAGCTTTGAAATATTTTAGCACAGTGGAGGTTTTTCGCAAAATGGAAATTACAAAGCTCGGCACTTTCTACGGCATTGGCGTCGGTCCAGGCGACCCTGAACTTTTAACCGTCAAGGCCATCAACGCCATTAAAAATTCCGGCGTCATTATCGCGCCTAAAACTGAAAAAAAGGAAGGCAGCGTCGCCCTCACCATTGCTCAGCCGTACCTTCGCGCCGACGCCGAAATTGTCTATCAGACTTTCCCGATGGTTCGCAACTTTGAGGAACTGCCCGAAGTCTTTGAAGATAACAGGCAGGAAATTCTTTCGCACCTGCGCGCCGGTAAAAACGTCGCCTTCCTGACGCTCGGCGACCCCATGTTATACAGCACTTACATTTACATTTTCCGCCTGCTCAGAAATTCCGGCGTCACGATTGAAACCATTCCAGGCGTACCGGCGTTCCTCGCTATCGCCAGCCGCCTCGGTTATCCGCTGGCTTACGGCAACGATATTCTCACGGTCATTCCGGCAACCGCCGACCGCGATAAAATTCTTGACGCGCTGGAAAAATCTGACGCCACGGTTCTGATGAAGGTCTACAAAAATTTCAGCGAAGTTGTCGACGCCCTCGCCGCCGAAAACATGACTGCCGACGCTGTACTTGTCAGCCGCTGCGGTCTCGCCAACGAAAAAATTATCACCGACCTCGACGCGCATAAATCCGACGCCCTCAACTACCTTTCCACAATTCTTACCAGACGGAGCGATTAAACCATGAAAAATATTTTTGCATTCGCGCTGATTCTCGCGCTGATTTTTACCGGCTGTGGCGATAATTCCGCCGCCGTCACAAGTTCGACCAGTTTCGCCGTAATTCAGGACGACGCTGGCAGGGAAGTTGCGCTTGCCGAAAAGCCTGCGCGAATCGTTGTAACTTCGGCGTCGTTCCTTGAGCCGCTGCACCGGCTCGGCGCCAATATCGTCGGGCGTCCAGATTCTAAAAACAATATGCCGGACTGGGCGGAGGATATTTCCAGCGTCGGGCAGGTCTACCAGATTGACGTTGAACGCCTCCTCGCCTGCCAGCCGGATTTGGTTATCGTCAACAAGGGAATGAATGAACGCCTGCTTGACGTGCTGGCTGAAAATAAAATTCCCGCGCTCGTCACTGAAATGAAAACTTTTGACAACACGACTCATGCTTTAAGAACTTTCGCGCAGGTTACCGGCGAAACCGCCGCCGCTGAAGAAATTATCGCGCAGATGAACGCTGACATTCAGAAAACTGTTGCCAGCATTCCGCACGAGAAAAAGTGCGTGGCGATTCTGCACAGCACTGCGCAGGGCTTGAGCGTCCAGCTTGAAGGCAGTATCGCCGGCTGTATCGTCGAAATGCTCGGCTGGGAGAACGTCGCCGCCGGAATGACGCCGCTGGAAAATAATCCTGACGCCGCGCCATACAGCATGGAGACGCTCGCCGCGCAAAATCCCGAAATTATTTTTGTGACCAGCATGGGCAACCTCGACAGCATCAGAAAAAATATGCAGGAGACGATTGACAGCAACGACGCATGGCAGGCGATTGGCGCCGTCAAAAATAATCAGCTGTACTACCTGCCGCAGAATTTTTTCCTGCTCAGCCCAGGCTTGAATTATCCTGAAGCTGTAGAATTAGTCGCAAAATTAATTTATCCGGCGTCTTGAAATTTTTCAAACGAATCTGCTATACTTTCACCGCGAAAAATTTTTTGCGTAACCTAAATTTTTTTCGGGGCGGCGCATGTGCCGACGGAATTAATTTATTGGGCGCTTGAAAATAAATCATCTTTGGTGTAGAATTTACTGAAAACTTTTTAATTCATATAAATCGGATGGGGGGTGTTTCTAATGGCTGAACGTGAAATTAAGTACCGCGGGCTTAAAACTTTCCAGATTTTCAACGGCGAAACCAACAGCGTCTGGATTTACGGCTTCTACCTTAAGCGCGGCACTTACGGCGACCCAGGACCGCAGGCGCACATTTTCGTTTACGAGAATGGCTACGAAGGTTATCGCGTTGAGGCCGAGACTATAGGACAGTTCACCGGTTTATTGGACAAAGAGGGGCAGGAAATTTACGAGGACGACATCATTTCGTTTGACGATGGAAAGATTGGGGTGGTGGAATTTTTCCGAGGATGCTTCGTTGCGCGCTTCGGAAAAAACAAAGCTATCCGCTCGCTGTACGAAATTAATAATTGGAGTCTTAAAATCCTTGGCAACCGCTTTGAAAATCCGGAGCTGATCGATGAACGAACTGTCTCAAAAAAGCTGGACGAAACGATTCAAATTTCCGAGTCGATGACCTACGAGAGGAGCGAATGAATGCACTCAAACGCTTTAATCGCAGCGTCGATTGCCGGTCTGGTCTTTTTCACCGGCACAACTCAAGCTTACGATTTGCCAAAGATTAAGCCTGATAAAAAGATTTCCGCCGAGTCCGAAGACGCCACGCGCAAAGGACTCAAGGGCGACTGGTCGCACGTAGAAAAATTCGAGCGCGAAATTCAAGCCGCTCTTGCCGAAAATGAAAACCTTCCCGCGTCTTCTCCGGCGCGCGTCATGGAGGACAAAAACCTGATTTTCATCGCTTACTACAAAGGCAACGCGTACTTCCTTGACAGGTACTCGCTTAAGGTTGCCAAAAATTCCCGCGCAAGGCGCAGCTGGAGCCAGCACATTTTCCCAATCGGCGAGGGCATTTCCGCGAAAAATTCCGTTGCAACGACGCAGAAATTCAACGTCGAAGGCGGCGAAGTTTTCAATTCGAGCAGGCGCAGAGATAAAATTTCCGCCGCTAAGACCGAGGCTGACAGAATTTTTCTGGAGGAGTGCTTCAAAGTCGGCTACTATTACGCATTTGGTGAAGATTTTGACAAAATTAGACATTAATAGTAAAATTGCCGCCGTAAATAATTTTTGACGCAGCTGTGGCGAGGAAATTTTTACAAACGCGAACGAAAGAGGTTTTTGAAAATGAGTGAAAATCGCAAGTACAAATTTGAAACGCTTCAGCTCCACGTCGGGCAGGAAAATCCTGACCCCGTTACTGACGCGCGCGCCGTCCCGATTTACCAGACCACATCATACGTCTTCCACAACTTCGACCACGCGGCTGACAGATTCGCCCTGCGCGATGCCGGAAATATCTACGGGCGTCTGACAAATCCTACGCAGGACGTTTTTGAACGCAGAATCGCGGCGCTCGAAGGCGGCTCGGCGGCACTGGCAGTGGCGTCCGGCGCGGCGGCGGTCACCTACACCGTGCAGGCGCTCGCTCACAAGGGGCAGCACATCGTTGCGGCTACCACGATTTACGGCGGCACCTATAACCTTTTTGAACACACCCTGCCGGATTACGGGATTGAAACGACTTTCGTTGACCCGTCGAAGGGCGTCGAAGTTTTTGAAAAAGCCGTCAAGAAAAATACCCAGCTGATTTTTATCGAGTCCGTCGGCAACCCCAACGCCACGCTGATTGACATTCAGGCGGTCGCGGACATTGCGCACAGGCACAAAATCCCGCTGGTTATCGATAACACTTTCGCCACGCCATACCAGATTCGCCCGTTCGAGTACGGCGCGGATATTGTCGTTCATTCGGCGACGAAATTTATTGGCGGACACGGTACGACGCTCGGCGGCATTATCGTTGAGGGCGGCAAGTTCGACTGGGAAAAATCCGGCAAGTTCCCCTGGCTCGTCGAACCCAATCCCAGTTATCACGGCGTCAGTTTTTACAAGGCGCTCGGCGCGGCGGCTTTCGTGACGTATATCCGCGCGATTCTGCTTAGGGATACCGGCGCGGCGATTTCCCCGTTCAATGCATTTTTCCTCCTGCAGGGCGTCGAAACTCTGTCCCTGCGCGTTGAACGCCACGTCGAAAATGCGCTCAAGGTTGTTGACTACCTCGCCAAAAATCCGAAGGTTACCAAAGTCAATCACCCTGCGCTGGCGAATCACCCAGACCACGCGCTCTACCAGAAATATTTCCCGAACGGCGGAATTTCGATTTTCACGTTCGAGATTAAGGGCGGCGCGGCGGCGGCTAAAAAGTTCATTGACAGCCTGAAAATTTTCTCGCTGCTGGCGAATGTCGCTGACGTTAAATCGCTGGTGATTCACCCCGCCTCGACAACTCATTCCCAGATGACTGAAAAGGAACTGCTCGCCTCCGGCATTACGCCTTCGACGATTCGCCTTTCGATTGGCACCGAGCACATCGACGATATAATCGCAGACCTTGAGGAAGGTTTTGCCGCCATATAACAAAAAACGAAAAAAATTGCCCTTTAAAACTGCGAATATAAGAGGCGCCACATGGACGCACGCGCTTAAGAAGCGCGCCATGGACGGCGCGCTATGTCCGCCAGGTCGCATGGATGCGACCGAAGCGGACGAGTTTTCTTTGCTACTTTCTTTTGCGGAAAAAGAAAGTAGATTAATTATTATTTGAGAGGAGACTGACTTTATGGCTCATACATTGCAAAACGACGTACTGAAAATCGCCGTGGCGGAGCGCGGCGCCGAGCTGAAGTCGATAACCGGCGTTAAAGACGGCGCGGAATATCTGCACAACGGCGACCCGCAGTGGTGGAAATACACAGCGCCGGTACTGTTCCCGTTCGTCGGCAAGCACGTTGACAACAAGTACCGCGTTGACGGCAAAGTTTACGAACTTCCGCAGCACGGCTTTGCGCGCACGACGGATTTCAAGTGCATTCGCGAGGCGGCGGACGAAGTTGCTTTCCGCCTCAGCTGGAACGAGGAAACACTCAAAGTTTACCCGTACAAATTCCAGCTGGACATTGCCTACATTCTGCGCGATAATCAGGTTGAAGTCATGTGGACGGTTGAAAACCTCGGCGAAGGCGATATGTATTTTTCCATTGGCGCGCACCCCGCGCTGAAGTGTCCGATTGTCGACGGCGAAAATTTTGACGACTGCTATCTGAAATTCAACGTGGCGGAAAAATCTTCGCGCATTCTGCTCACCGCCAGCGGCAACCTTTCGCACGACAGGGTTGCTACGATTGACGGCACCGAGCTGCCGCTTAGCTACGAACTGTTCAAGGGCGACGCGCTGGTTTTCGACGATTTGAAGTCCGACGAAATTACAATCTGTTCGCGCAAGAGTTCCAAGGCTGTTACCGTCCGCGCGAAAAGTTTTCCGTACATGGGTATCTGGACGCCTGCGAAAGGCGGCGCGCCGTTGCTTTGCATTGAACCCTGGCTCGGTCACGCCGACTACGCTGACTTCACCGGCGACATTTCCGAGAAGGAAGGCATTCAGAAAATCCCCGCGGGCGAATCTTTCGACGCCGGATTTACGTTTATCATTCACGAATAAAAAAAGAGCCGCTGCTTGAGCGACTTCAAAAATATTTCAAACGGGCTGCGAGGCTCGTTTTTTTTATCCCTCGCTGACGTAACTGCGCTGGCGGGCAGGAATTTTCGCCCAGTCAATCTGATTCGCCGCAATATTATTTTTGAGCCCGTAAGCCGCCGCAATTCCAGCCGCCTCGCCAATGCTCATGCACGTCGGCTGAATACGCATCGACGCCTGCAGAATAAAACTCGCGCTGATACAACGCCCGCTGACAATCAGATTTGAAACTTTGTCGCTGATAAGCGCGCGGTACGGAATTTCGTAGTAGCCGCCCTTCGGCAGTTTCTCGGAAACTTTTTCGCCGTGCGCGTCGATAAACCAGGCAGTCCGACAAACCGCGTCCTCAAAACGGCTCTGATTGTGGTAATCGTCCTCGACCAGATAATATTTCCCGCGAATGCGCCACGACTCGCGCGCGCCCAGCATAACCGCCTCGCGGCTGATATACGCGTTCTCAAAGCCAGGCAGGTGCCGAATCAGATAGCCCGCCATATTGTGGAGCATTTTCCTGCCGTAAGTCACCGCCCTGCTGTAGTCGACGGGGTCGGTCGATTTGAACTTCACGGGAATTTCTGGGAAGTTGCAGGACATCACGCCGTCTTTGCCGATAATGTGGTAAGCCTGCATGTACTCCGCCTCTTCCTGCGTAAGTTCGCCGGTCTCGACGCCGCGCGCCATCAATTCTTCCAGCTTGTAGCGCTGCTTCCTGTGCATCGCCTCCGCAATTTCAAGATACGGCAAATCCGACTTGCACCACGTTTCGCCCAATTCAACGACAACGTACTGGTAAAGCCGGTCAAGGTCAATCCCGCCCATTTCAAAGCGGAAACTCATTGGCTGATTGTTGCCGGTCTTCTCGTAGCCGCGCTCGTATTCAACGCCAGTGTGCCGCGCAAGGTAAGCATCGCCCGTGGAGTCGATAAAAGTTTTCGCCCGCACTGCCGCCAGACCCGCTATCGTCTGAATAATCGCCGTCGTGATTTTTTTGCCCGAAATCAGCGCGTCAACCAGAACAGTTTCGTACAAGATGTTGACGCCGGTCTCTTCGCACATTTCGTCGTAAATCAGCGCGAGAATTTCTGGATTGTGCCAGACCTGCTGAGTAACGCCGTCGTAGGGTTCAATTCCCTTTTCGCGCAGACGCTGTTTAATTTCCGCAACGTAAGGCGTATCGCTGTTGGGCGCGTGCGTTTCCATGAACGGGTAGACGCAGCCCAGAACCGCCATTCCGCCCAGCGCAACTCCGCGTTCGAGCAAAACTACTTTCGCGCCGTTGCGCGCCGCAGAAATCGCCGCTGCAGTCCCGCTCGGTCCGCCGCCGCATACGCAAACGTCCACGTCATAAAGCACTGGAATTTTTTTGCCAGCATATTTTATCGTCTCGCCGGAAATTTTTTCAGCCGCCTCAGCTTCGGGTAAACCCTCGCTACTGCCGCTGAGCATTACGCCCGCCGCCGTCAAGCCTGCCAGTTTGAACAAATCTCTGCGCGAAATTGGAATTGAAAAACTTCGTGTCACTAATCATCACTCCTAAAAATTTTCCGCTATTATAACAAAAAAGAGCCGCCATTTAAAGCGACTCCCAAAAATTTTTATTGTCAGAATTAATTAAGCCATAAGACCGATAGCATAACCTGCAATGCGATGAGTAAGAGCATTGCTATGCCGATAGCGAACAGCCCAACGATAATCGTCAATTAAGCCATAAGACCAATCGCGTAACCGATAATACCAATCGCGAACAGCCCAACGATAATCGTCAGCGCGTTGACGCCTTTCTTGAGCAGGAACATGCAGGCGAAAGTCATCAGCAGCGGAACAATGCTCGGCATCAGGCTATCAAGAATCGATTGCAAAGTTGTAACGACGTGTTCACCGGCGGAGTTGGTGTATTCAGAAATAACCAGCGGCATATTGACGCTCGTCCACTTCGCAACGAGAGCGCCCATAACCAGCAAGCCGAGAACCGACGCGCCTTCGGTGAGGAAACGCATCTGGTTGCCGCCAATGTTCTCAACCAGCGCCGTACCTTGCGTGTAGCCGTACTGAACGCCGTACCAGTGCGTTGCCAGACGGATAATGTTGAAACCAATGAAGAAAATGAAAGGACCAATCAGCGAGCCAGTGAGCGCAACGCCCGCGCCGAGTGCCGCAAGAACAGGACGAATCGTGCCCCAGAATATCGGGTCGCCGACGCCCGCCAGAGGACCAATCAAGCCGACCTTGACGCCGGAGAGCGTGGCTTCGCTTATGTCAGCGCCGTTCGCCTTTTTCTCTTCCATAGCGCCGATGATACCCATAATCGCCGCCGCAACAAACGGCTGGGTGTTGAAAAATTCCAGGTGACGGCGCAACGCCTTTTTGAGTTCATCGCCCTCGTAGACGCGCTTCAGAATCGGAATCATCGCCACGCAGAATCCCATTGCCTGCATACGCTCAAAGTTGAACGAGCCGAGCAGGAAGTTCGATTTTATAAAGACCCAAAACAGATCGTCTTTTGTAACTTTCTTTTCCATCCCGTTCGCCTCCTTACATCAAATCGGAATCGTCAATGTCGTCGCCTTCGACACCGCCGCCGCCGCCAGTTTTCGCCGCTTCCTCAATGTCGATATTCATCTGCATTGTCTGAATGTGGAAGTAAGCGCAAATCGCACCAATGGCGCCGAAACCGATAAGGTTAATATCCGTGAAGACCGCCAGCAGGAATCCGAGGAAGAAATAAACCATGAGCTTCTGGGCGTTCATGAGGTTGATAACCATAGCGTAGCCGACGACGACGATAAATCCGCCAGCGACCTGCAAGCCGCGCGTGACGACTTCAGGAATGGAATTGAGCGCGTCATTAACGGTGTCGGTACCGGCAACCATGTAAATCGCAACGGCGGGAATTGCAACGCGCAGACCCTGAATTACGAGACCAATCCAGTGGCACATTTCAATTCCGCGATAATTGCCTTCGTCGGCGTATTTATCCGCCATGTGCTGGAAAAAGACCATGACCGTACGAACGAAAATCGTGAGAACCTGACCAGCAGCCGCGAGCGGAACTGCCAGTGCGATACCGGCGCCAATGCTTTGATGTCCAACTATAACTAAGATTGTCGAAACGACGGATGCCAGAGCCGCGTCAGGAGCCATTGCCGCGCCGACGTTCATCCAGCCCAGTGCCATCATTTCGAGCGTACCGCCTAGAATAATTCCTGTTGTTAAATCGCCGAGTACCGCGCCCGTCATTGTACACGCCACAACCGGACGGTGGAACTGCGCTTCGTCCAGAACCGCCGCCATGCCGGCTATCATTGCCACAATGAACAATAATATAATTGTCATAGCGTAAAACACCTCTTTCTTATAAAATTTTCAAAGACCGAAATAATGCCGAATCGACGACCTTTTCGCGCGTCAAAATGCAGGCGCAGGATATACCTGCGCCCGCACCTGCCGAACAATTTTCAATGCCGTCTTACCAGAGACCTTTAGCCTTCAGCGCTTCTTCAACGGGAACTTTCGTGTCGTTGGCGAGCTTGCGCATTTCGACTTCGATGCCCATGCTAAGGAGTTTCTTAAGAGACTCTACGTCTTTGGGGCTTACACCGACTGCCTGCGAAATCATCGTATCGCCGTCTTTAAAAGTTTTGCCGCCGAGATTAACTGACTTGAAAGGAATGCCGCCTTCGACCGCGCGAACAACGTCAGTCGGATTCGTGAACAGAAAGAGCGTCTTGAAAGAATCGAACTTCGGGTTTTTGTAAGCCTCGCAGGCCTTTTCAACTGAAACAACGTAGCCCTTAAGTCCAGGGGGAACTACCTGCAGGAGGAGCTTTTTGCGCAGTTCGTCCTTCGCAACTTCGTCGCTGACGCACATAATGCGGTTGCAGCCGGTAACCTTCGACCAGACTGTCGCGACCTGCCCGTGAATCAAACGGTCATCGATTCGGCAGAAAGCTATTTCCATAAAAATGCCACCTTTCTCTTAATACCGCGCCTTAATTTCGCGGCAACTCGTTAAACAACTATACGGGCTGATTATAACCTGTCTTTAAATTTTTTGCAACAGTTAATGAAAATTTTTCAGGAAAATTATATAATGCAGAAGAGGTGATATTTTGAAAACTGAAGACACAATCAGCGCGATTGCAACGGCGCTCGGCACGGCTGGCGTCGGGATTATCCGCATGAGCGGCGAAAATTCCATTGCCATTGCTGAGAAAATTTTTGACAGACCGCTCCAGACCGCGCCTGACAGGAAAATTATTTTCGGGCACATTAAAAATCCCGCCGGTGAAATTGTCGACGAGGTTTTAATTCTGATTATGCGCGCGCCCAAATCCTATACGCGCGAAAATGTTGTTGAGATTCAGTGCCACGGCGGCGTTGAAGTCCTGCGCGAAATTCTCAGCTTAACTTTTAAAGCTGGCGCCCGCCCTGCTGAACGCGGCGAATTTACTAAGCGCGCCTTTCTCAACGGCAGACTGGATTTGTCGCAGGCGCAGGCTGTCCTTGACGTGATACAGGCGAAAACCGCCACGGCGTTAAGCGTCGCGCAGAATCAGCTTGCCGGTAAAACTTCTAAAAAAATCCGCGCCATTCGCACTGAAATTCTCAACGTGCTGGCTCATATCGAGGCGCTGATAGATTTCCCAGAAGATGACATTGACGACGCGGTTACGTCCGAGCTTGACGCTAAAATTCTCGCGCAGATTGACGCCGTGAAAATTTTCTTAGCGAATCAGCGCAGCGGGCGTATTCTGCGCGAAGGTCTGGAGACGGCGATTATCGGCAAGCCCAACGTCGGCAAGTCCAGCCTGCTGAATTTTCTGGCTGAAACCGACCGCGCCATCGTCACCGACATTCCAGGCACGACGCGCGACAGCATTGAGGAATTTGTCAACATTCGCGGCGTCCCGCTGAAGATTATCGACACCGCCGGTATTCGCAGTTCTGATAACCCCGTCGAGCAAATCGGCATTGAGCGCGCTAAAGACTGCGCCGGTCGCGCGGAACTGATTCTGGCGCTGTTCGACAGCTCGCGTGAAATTTCTGCCGAGGATTTGGAAATTCTCAGGCTGATTGAAGGACGCAGTGCGATTATTCTGCTGACGAAGGCGGATTTGACGCAGGTTATCGATACCGCGCGCTTTGAAAATTTTATCGCCATTTCGGTTAAGACCGGCGCGGGCGTCGAAAAATTCCTTGACACTATCGCTGAAAAAGCTGGCGCTGTCAACGCTGAAATGAATTTTGTGCGTGACGAGCGTGAAGCTGATTTATTGCGGCGCGCTGTTGAAAATCTGGAAGAGGCGCGCGCTACGCTCAGCAAAAATATCGGGATTGACTTTGTGGCGATTGACTTGCGGGCGGCGCTGGAACTTCTAAGCGAGCTTACCGGCGAATCCGTCACCGAGGACGTTATCAATGAAATTTTCAGCAAGTTTTGCATAGGAAAATAAAATCTGATGTTTAAAAGCCTTACGCAATTAAAGAGGCGCGCCATGGACGGCGCGCGGGCCGTCACAGGTCGCCGGATGCGACCTATGCGGCCCAGTTTTCTTTGCCAGCGTTTCTTTTCTTAAAAGAAATGCTGAAAAAAGAAATGCTGAATAAAAAACGAAAGGAATGCTCAAAAAAATGTTCGTAGCAGACAAATACGACGTGATAGTAATAGGCGCGGGACACGCGGGAATTGAGGCGGCACTGGCGGCGGCGCGGCTCGGCTGTAAAACTTTGCTTACAACGCTGTCGCTGGAAAATCTGGCGATGATGCCCTGCAACCCGTCAATCGGCGGCAGTGCAAAAGGTCACCTCGTCCGCGAAGTCGACGCGCTAGGCGGGCAAATGGGTATCGTCGCCGACCAGACCTGCATTCAGTTCCGCACTCTCAATACCGGCAAGGGCTTCGCAGTTCAAGCCCTCCGCGCGCAGGCTGACAAAAAAATTTATCAATCCGCCATGAAAAAGGTTTGCGAGAACACCGCCAATCTGGATTTGAAACAACTGCTGATTGAAAATATTCTCGTCGAAGGCGGCAAAATTACCGGCGTGACTTGCGAGACCGGCGAAACTTTTCTGGCAGACGCTGTAATTCTGGCAAGCGGCACCTACCTCAGCGGCAGGATTATCATTGGCGAAAGTATCTTCGACGGCGGTCCCAACGGTCAGCGCGCCGCCACTAAACTTTCTACCGCGCTGAAAAATCTCGGCGTCAAACTCATGCGCTTCAAAACCGGCACGCCCGCCCGCGTCGACGCCAGAACTTTGGACTTCAGCAAAATGGAAATTCAGCGCGGCGATTCTGGTATGCAAAATTTTTCCTTCATGACTGACACGCCCGCTAATAATCAAGTCTGCTGCTATCTGACGTACACCAACGCCCGCACGCACGAAATTCTTAGAAAAAATCTGCACCGCGCGCCTATGGCTAACGGGATTATCGAAGGCGTCGGTCCGCGCTACTGCCCGTCGATTGAGTCCAAAATTATCCGCTTCCCAGACAAGGAACGCCACCAGCTTTTCCTTGAGCCAGAAGGTCTCGGCACCAACGAATATTACGTGCAGGGTATGTCAACTTCAATGCCCGCCGACGTTCAGATTGAATTTCTGCATACGATTCCTGGTCTGGAAAATGCTAAGATTATGCGCCACGGCTACGCGATTGAGTACGACTGCATAGACCCGCTCCAGCTCAAGCCCACGCTCGAATTTAAAACTGTCGCCGGATTTTTTTCCGCCGGTCAGTCCAACGGCAGTTCCGGCTACGAAGAGGCGGCGGCTCAAGGTATCATTGCTGGAATTAATGCGGCGGCGCTGGTTAAAAATTTTCCGCCGCTGATTCTCAAGCGCTCCGAAAGTTATATCGGCGTGCTGATTGACGATTTGGTTACCAAGGGTACCGCCGAGCCCTACCGCATGATGACTTCCCGCGCCGAATATCGTCTGCTTTTGCGGCAGGACAACGCAGATTTGCGCCTTACGCCCTACGCCATCAAAATTGGTCTCGCCAGCGCTGAACGCGTCGAAAAATTCAACCGCAAGCTCGCCGAAATTAACGCCGCCAATAAAATTCTCACCGAAACGAAAATTACGCCCAGCGCCGAAGTTAATCAGAAACTCGCCGCCGCCGGTATCGCCGAAATTAAAAATTCCCTGCCGCTCGCTGAACTTATGCGCCGCCCCAGCGTTTCCTACGCAAAACTGCGCGATATTTTTAATCTGCCGGAAATTTCAGCAGCAGCCGCCGCTCAGGTCGAAATTTCATTTTTCTACGAAGGCTACATTAAAAAGCAGGCGGAACTCGCCGATAAGCTCGACCGCCTCGAAAATAAAATTCTGCCGGAAAATATCAACTACCACGCCATTCAAAATCTGCGCGTCGAAGCCCGCGAAAAGCTCAGCGAAATTCGCCCGCGCTCCATTGGGCAAGCTGGCAGAATCTCCGGCGTTTCGCCCGCTGATATTTCCGTGCTCGTCGTCTATCTTGAAACTTTCAGCTAGACGAAATATAATGGCGGCGGAATTATATGCAAGGAGGTTGAGAATTTTATGGATTTCGGTGCAATGGTGAATCCCGTGGGCGAGGCGTGCGGCGTTTTCGGAATGTACAATCTCGACGGCGGTGACGTGGCGCCTACGATTTATTACGGGCTGTACGCTCTGCAGCATCGCGGGCAGGAAAGTGCCGGTATCGCCGTCACGGACACTTTCGACGGCAAAGATTATGTCAAGTGCCAGAAAGATTTAGGCGGCGTCAACCGCGTCTTCAATGTGGAAAATATGTCTGCGCTCAAGGGCAACCTCGGCGTAGGACACGTGCGCTATTCGACAGCCGGTGCGTCTACCCGCGAAAATGCTCAGCCGCTCGTTCTGGCTTATCTTAAAGGAACTCTGATGCTCGCTCATAACGGAAATATCGTCAACACGCCCCAGCTCCGGCGCGAACTCGCAATGCACGGCGCTATTTTTCAGACAACCACCGACACCGAAACCATCGCCTACCACATCGCCCGCGAAAGAGTTCGCACAACTTCCGTCGAAGCCGCTACCGTCCGCGCTCTGCGCAAAGTTCAAGGCTCATACTCGCTCGTTATCGCCAGCCCGCGCAAATTAATCGGCGCCCGCGACCCCTGGGGCTTTCGCCCGCTCGTCATTGGCAAAATCGACAACAGCTACATTATCACTTCCGAAACCTGCGCGCTCGAAACCGTCAACGCCGAATTTATCCGCGACGTGCTGCCTGGCGAAGTCGTCACCATTCTCAGCAACGGCACTATCGAATCTAACATGGAGCTCAGCCTGCCGGAAAATAAAACCGCGCGCTGCGTCTTCGAGTACATTTATTTCTGCCGCCCCGATACAACTTTCGACGGCATGAACGTCACGAAGTCGCGCATTACCGCTGGCAGGCTTCTGGCTAAGGCGCACCCCGTCGACGCGGATTTGGTCGTTGGCGTTCCCGAATCCGGTAACATGGCGGCGGTCGGCTATTCAATGGAGTCCGGCATTCCCTACGGCATTGCGTTCACGAAAAATACTTACGTCGGCAGAACTTTTATCAAGCCGCGGCAGGAAACGCGCGTGCAGAGCGTCAAAGTCAAGCTGAACGTTCTGCGCGAAGTTGTTGCCGGTAAGCGCATTATCATGGTTGACGATTCGATTGTGCGCGGCACGACCAGCGACCAGATTGTTACCATGCTCAAGGACGCGGGTGCCGTCGAAGTTCATATGCGCGTTTCGAGCCCGCCTTTTTACCACCCCTGCTACTTCGGGATTGACATTCCCAGCGAAAACCAGCTCATTGCGCATAACCGCACGACGGACGAAATTTGCAAAATCATTGGCGCGGATTCGCTCGGCTATCTGCCGCTGGAAAATCTCAGCGAACTTTCGGGCGGTCTGAAAATCTGCGACGCGTGTTTCAGCGGAAATTATCCTGTCGCTCCGCCGGTCGAGGACATTCGCGGCGAGTTCGACAGGTAAAATTTTTAAGGAGGAATTTGAAATGGAATTTTTGGAACTGGCAAAGGCGCGCTATTCGTGCCGGAAACTTTCGGACAAGCCGGTCGAGCCGGAAAAAGTCGCGCGGATTCTGGAAGTGGCAGTAGCGGCGCCGACTGCGAAAAACATTCAGCCTTACAAAATCTGGAAGGTAACTTCAACCGAGGCGCTGGCAAAAGTTCAGCAGGTCGCAAAATTCCCATTCGTGCAGCAGGCGAAAGTAATTCTGGCGGTCGGCGTCAGGGAAGATGAAGCGTTCACGCGCCCGTTCGACAACTTGAACTACGCGCAAATCGACGGTTCGATAGTGGCGACGCACATAATGCTGGCAGTGCAGGCTGAAGGGATCGGCACGACGTGGGTAGGATATTTCGACGCGCCGAAACTGCAGGAACTCATTCCAGAAATGGCAGGCTACGAATTAATCGCGCTGTTCCCGATTGGCTATCCTGCAGCGGACGCCGCGCCGTCGAATCGTCACGCTGAACGCCGCGCCGTTGCTGACGCCGTTGCCGAAATTTAAATGACTGTCGCTACGAAAAAGCTTGGCAATGCCGGTGAAGATTTTGCCGCGAATTATTTGGAAAGCTACGGTTATCAGATTCTCGCGCGGAATTTTCGCGTGCGCTCGGCGGAGATTGACATCATCGCTGAAGTTAGCGGCGTGATTGTTTTTGTGGAAGTCAAGACGCGGAAGGATATGCGGCACGGCTTACCGGCGGAGGCTGTGAATTGGCGCAAGCAGAAAAAAATTATCGAGGCGGCGGGAGTTTTTCTGCAGGACGAAACCTACGCTGACTGTGCCTGCCGCTTCGACGTGATTGAAATTTATGCGCTCGGTAAAAATTTCGGCGTTCGCCATATCGAAAACGCATTTGAAGTTGAGTCAGAGTTTTAAAGCAAGAAGAGGCCGCCCAAGGATGGGCGGCCGGCCGTCACAGGTCGCCGGAAGCGACCTATGCGGCCGAGCTTTCTTTGGTTACTTTCTTTCTCGAAAGAAAGTAACATATAAAAGCAGAACGTGACAAATAAAAACAGAACGTAACAAATAAAAACATCTAAAGATTTTAGGAGGGAAAAAATTTTGTACGCCAGAACCTTTGGCGCGGCAACGCTGGGCGTCGACGGCTTGATAATTTCGGTTGAGGTCGACAGCGCCAACGGAATGCCCGCGTTCGACATTGTGGGCTTGCCCAACGCGTCCGTTCGCGAATCTAAAGAGCGCGTCCGCACCGCCATAAAAAATTCCGGCTTGCGCTCGCGGCAGGAAAAAATCACCGTCAACCTTGCGCCCGCCGAAATTCGGAAAGAAAGCGCCGGTCTGGATCTGCCAATCGCTATCGGGCTTTTGGCGGCTCAGGGCAGAGTGACAGTTGAAAAATGCAGCGAATTTGTTTTTGTCGCGGAACTTTCGCTCGAAGGCAGGCTCTGCAGCGTCAACGGCGTTCTGCCAATGGCTATCGCTACCCGTGACGCCGGTTTAAAAAAAATTGTCGTGTCGCCGGATAACGTGAACGAAGCACTGCTCGTTGACGGGATTGAAGTTTACGCGCCGCCAACGCTAATCGAACTGGTAGAATTTCTGCAGGGCGAAGGTAAACTGGAACCGGCAAAATCGCAGCCAGCTGTCGAGCCGGAAGGATTTATCGAACTGGTGGACGATTTTTCGGACGTACAGGGACAGTTCATGGCGAAACGCGCGCTGGAAGTAGCGGCAGCTGGCGGACACAACGTTTTAATGGTCGGCGTGCCTGGCTCAGGCAAAACCATGCTGGCTAAACGCGTCAGCTCAATCATGCCGGAACTCACGCGCGAAGAGGCACTGGAAATTACTAAAATTTACAGCATCGCCGGTAAGTTGGGATTCAATGGCGGACTGATAACCAAGCGCCCGTTCCAGCACCCGAACCACGACGCGTCGACTGCGGCGATTATCGGCGGCGGCTCCAATCCAATGCCAGGTCAAGTCACGCTGGCGCACCACGGCGTTTTATTTTTGGACGAACTCCCCGAATTTAGAAAATCTGCACTCGAAGCCCTGCGCGAACCGCTCGAAGAAAGGCAGGTTACAATCAGCCGCGTAAGCAACACGCTAACTTTCCCCGCCAGTTTCATTTTAATCTGCGCGATGAATCCCTGCCCCTGCGGCTGGTACGGCGACCGCGACCACAACTGCCAATGCTCCCAGCTCGAAATTAAACGCTACACGCACAAACTTTCTGGTCCGCTGCTTGACAGAATCGACATTCACGTTCGAGTTCCGCGCGTCAAGTACGACGAGCTGACTTCCAAAAGAAAGGCTGAGCCTTCCGCCAAAGTCCGCGAAAGAGTTTCCGCCGCCCGCGAAATTCAGCTGAACCGCCTTTCCAAATACCACCTTTTCTGCAACGCCCAGATGAATCACGCAATGCTCCAGGAACTTTGCACGATAACCCCCGCCGCGAAGGATTTGCTCAAAGCCGTTTTCGAGAGCAAAAAACTTTCCGCGCGCTCATACGACAGGATTATCAAGGTCGGTCGAACCATAGCGGATTTGGATAACGGCGCCGCTGAAATTTCCGATAAGCACATAGCCGAGGCTATCAAACTTCGCAACGAACTCGACTTCGAGCGCTGAAATGTTTAAAGCGCGCGAAATCGACATGCTCCACGGGAAACTGTGGGACAAAATAATTTTATTCGCCCTGCCGCTGGCGCTGACGGGCGTAATGCAGCAGCTTTTGAACGCGGCGGACGTGGCAGTTTTAGGACAGTTCGTCGGAAAAAACGCAATGGCGGCGGTCGGCAACAACACCGCGCTGATAGGCTTGCTGGTAAATTTATTCATGGGCTTGAGCCTGGGCGCTAATGTCGTCATTGCGCAAAATATTGGCGCGGAAAAATTCGACCGCGTTCATGACGCCGTTCACACGGCTTTTTTATTGGCGTTAATCGTCGGCGTAGCGCTCTGCGGAATTGCGGAAGCGCTGGTCAATCCAGTTTTTGAATGGCTGGCAGTACCGGCGGCGGTTGCGCCAATGGCTGAAACCTACCTGCGAATTTACGCGTTCGGACTGCCGGTCATGGGAATTTACAACTTCGAGGCGGCAATTTTCCGTTCGCGCGGAGACACTCAAACGCCGTTAATCGCGCTGACAATCGCCAGCTTTTTAAATATCGCGCTGAATTTAATTTTCGTGCTGCAGTTCGGAATGGGCGTGGACGGCGTAGCGTGGGCGACGGTGATAGCAAACGCGGTAAGCGCCGTGATTTTATTTCGCGGACTGCTGAAGGCGGAAGGCGTGATTCAATTAAATCTGCGCGAAATGCGGCTGGACAAAGCGTGCCTCAAGGAAACGGTGCGAATCGGCTTACCGGCGGGCGTACAGGGCATGGTTTTTTCGCTGTCGAACCTGCTGATACAGGCGGCGATAAACTCTCTGGGACCAGACGCAATGGCGGCTTCGGCGGCGGCATTCACGGTCGAGATAAATGTTTTCTGCCTGACGAACGGATTTGGGCAGGCGGCAACGACCTTCGTGAGCCAGAATTACGGCGCGGGGAATTTAGCGCGGTGCAAAGCCGTCACAAAAGTTTCGCTGCAGATAAATACCGTGCTGATGTTCATATTGTCGGCGGCGATTTTGTATTTTGCGGAGCCGCTGGTCGGATTTTTCAACGAAGACCCTGAAGTCATACGGCTGGGCGTGATTCGGCTGTGGTACATAATCGCGCCGGAAATTATCAGCGTAGTCATGGAAATAATTTCAGGCTCACTGCGCGGCTACGGAATTTCGCTGGCTCCGGCGATTATCACGCTGGTTTTCGTCTGCGGAATCAGAATCACCTGGGTGTTTACAGTTTTCGCGAAAATCCCGACCTACGCGTCGCTGATGGCGGTTTACGGCGTGAGCTGGTTCTTCACCATGATTTTCCTGCTCGTGGCGTACAGATTCTACACGAAACATTTGAAGGTAATAAAATTGTAACGCCAAACAAAAAAAGCGCGCCATGGACGGCGCGCGGGCCGTCACAGGTCGCCGGAAGCGACCTATGCGGCCCCCTTTCTTTGCCAGCGTTTCTTTCGAGAAAGAAATGCTGATTTAAGAAATGCCATAAAAATCACGCGTCGAGGCTGGGTTCGTTGTCAAAGAGATAGCTATAGCGGTTTTTAAATTCCTCGGGTTCCATCTTGAAAGTGTTAGCCAGACCGAGGTCTTCGAGGTCTCCGCGTTCGAGGCGCATCATGAAACCGCGCGCGATTTTGTAATGGACGGAATTGATATTGACGCGGCGGACGAAAGTTTTGCCGGTTTCGGGGTCGCGGATATTTTCAAAGCGCATGGGAACGGCTTCGTTATCCTGAATAGTAATGAGCGCGCCGCTGTCGCCACGGAACAGGAACTGCATGGCTTCGTAGCCGAGGTTGCGGGCGTAGTCGATGTCATAAGCGATAGGCGCCGCGCAGCGGAATTCGTAGCCAATTTCCTTGTCGACGATTGACATTTTGATATTGAGGCGCTTGAGTTCGCTGAGAACTTTCTGCTTGAGAATTTCGCCAAAGTCGAGTTCAGCGTAGCGAATGTGCCCGTGTTCGTCCAGAACGACGTTGCCGAGTTCCGCGAAATCTTCCTCAGCTATTTTTTCAATGACGCCTTCAGCGATAACCGCAACGCCGTAAGCCTTGCCGATAACGTAGCGTTTGACGATTGAACCTACGATAATGTCAACAATCTGCTGGAGACGGATTTTCGGCTGCGGAAATTCTTCAGGAATAACCGTGACAGCGGCACCGGCGGAGCGTCCCATACCCAGTGCGAGGTGACCGGCAGTACGCCCCATGGCGATTGTGAAGTACCAGCGGTTGTTGGAAGTGCGAGCATCTTCCATGAGATTCTGAATTTCGGTGGTACCAAACGCGCGGGCAGTTTCAAAGCCGAAAGTCGGAATGCCTTCGGGCAGCGGCAGGTCGTTATCGATAGTTTTGGGAACGTGAACAACGTTAATCGTGCGACCGAGCTTGCGGGCGTATTCGGAAACCGAGGACGAGCTGAACGCAGTATCGTCGCCGCCAATCGTCACGAGGTAGTTGACACCGAGTTCCGTCAGAGTTTCAACGACGGTGTGCAGATCAGATTCTTTTTTCGTGGGATTGAAACGGGACATGCGCAGAATGCAGCCGCCGGTAAGGTGAATGCGGTTGGTATTGGACGGGTCGAGGCGAATGTAATTTTTCTCGCCGCGCGCAAGGTGCGAAAATCCGTCGTACATTCCCAGAACGTCCCAGCCGTGGCGATTCGCCGTAGCGACAACCGCGCTGATAACCGCGTTGATACCAGGGGCGGGTCCGCCGCCGCACACGATAGCTACAACATTTCTTACTCCAACCATTAAAATTTCCCCTCTCCAAAAATAAATATGCTTGTAAAAAAATATGCGAACTTTTTGCGCCCCATGGATGGGGCGCGGGCCGTCACAGGTCGCTGGATGCGACCTATGCGGCCCAGCTTTCTTTGGTTACTTTCTTTCTCGAAAGAAAGTGACAAATAAAAACTCAGCTAAGAAAGTGACAAACAAAACCTCAACTTTTAATGAATTTCGCGTCAAAATCAGGAATGCCCGCCGCGTCGGAAACGAAGCGCTCAACCTTCATGTGCAGGTCGTACTTTTCGCGCAGGGCGGTAATTTTCGCCATCATGGGGCTGGCGTGGTGAACGTCGATAGCGCGCTGGTCCTTCCAAATATCAATCAGCAGAACGGTTTCGGGATCTTTCGCCGGAAAAAAATATTCGTAGCGTTCGTTGCCGTCCTCAGCGCGAATGGCGTCCGCCGTACCGCTCGACTCCATTTCCTCAGCGAATTTGCGCGCACTGCCGTTTTTGCCGCTGTAATAAATATTAACTGAAATGCTCATTGCGCGTCGACCTCCAATAATTTTAATTCAAATTTCGCCGCCCGCAGGAATTTTCCTTCAACGCCCGCGATTATTTTTTGGCGCCGGTCGCTTAACGGCGATTTGCTTTTTGATACCGGCTTCAATCTTGCGGAGCTTATCCACATCGTCGGCAGTCACCAGAGTTATCGCAGTGCCGGATTCACCGGCGCGCCCAGTCCTGCCAATCCTGTGAATGTACGTCTCAACGTCGCGCGGAACGTCGTAGCTGACAACGTGCGTTACGCCTTCCACGTCCAGACCGCGCGCCGCAATATCCGTCGCAACCAGAATCTGAATTTCAGCGCTGCGGAATTTCTTCATGACGAAATTTCTCTGCTGCTGCGTCAAATCGCCGTGAAGTTCCTCAACCGCAAATTTTTTCTTAGCCAGTTCCAGCGCGAGATACGCGGCAGTTTCCTTTTTCGCGCAGAAAACTATCGCAAGGTATGGATTTTCCGCCTGCAAAATTTCTACCAGCCGCGAGAATTTATTTTCCGGCTTAACTTTGACGACGAGCTGGCTGATACTTTCCAGCGTGACGGTTTTCGCCTCAACTAAAATTTCCTTTGGACTGCTGAGAAATTCCGCCGCCAGCTGCCGAATGCGCGGAGGCATCGTCGCCGAGCAAAGAATAATCTGCCTGTCAGCCGCCGTTTCGCGCAGGAGATTTTCAACGTCTTCGATAAAGCCCAGCTTCAAAAGTTCGTCCGCCTCGTCGACGATAACCTTGTTGACATTTTTCAGGCTGACAGTGCCGCGCTTAACGTGGTCTAAAAGCCGCCCAGGCGTTCCAATTATCAGCTGCGGAATGCGCCGGAGTTTTTCCTTCTGCCTGTCAATATCCTGTCCGCCGCAAATCAGAATGCTGTCAATTTCCAGCGTGGTACAAATTTCGGCGGCGACTTTGAAAATTTGCGTGGCAAGTTCCCGCGTCGGAGCGATTATTAATTCCTGCGCGACGGGAATTTTTTTTATGCGTTCGAGCGTCGGTAACAGAAACGCCAGCGTTTTGCCCGTGCCGGTTTTCGCCTGCACCACCAAATCTTTGCCGGAGCGCGCCTGAGGAATTACCCGCTCCTGCACCGGCGTCGGCTCAACTATTCCCTGCCGCCTGAGCAATTCGCAGACCGCCGCGCTCACTTTCAATTCTTCAAATTTCATGACATCAACTCGCTAAAACTTCATTGCCGGTTTCGGTGATAAGAATCGTCTTTTCCCACTGCGCCGAGAGACTGCCGTCCTTCGTGCGAACCGTCCAGCCGTCATTCTTGTCCGTGGTAACTTTCTTGCCGCCGGCGTTAATCATCGGCTCAACGGTTATCGACATTCCAGGAACGAGTAACATTCCCGTGCCAGCCTTGCAATCGTGGCTGACGTAGGGCTCAAGGTGAAAATCCTTGCCGCAGCCATGCCCGCCCAAATCCGTCACGACGGAATAACCATTCGCCTTAGCCAGCTTCGCGCAGGCGGCGCCAATGTCTCCGACGAAACTCCACGGCTTAGCGGCGGCAATTCCAACTTCCATAATTTCTCGCGTGACTTCGATTAACTTTCGAGCGTCATCGGAAATTTCGCCGACCCAAAACATTCGCGAGGCGTCAGCAAAGTAGCCGTCCAAATCCGTGGTAATGTCGATGTTCAGAATATCGCCGTCCCTGAGAATTTCGCCCTTCGACGGAATGCCGTGGCAGACGACGTTGTTCAACGAAATGCAAATGCTCTTCGGGAAGCCTTCAAAGTCCAGACAGCTGGGGTGCGCGCCGTGGCTGACAATAAATTCATGAACAGCGTCGTTAATTTCCAGCGTGCTGATACCGGCTTTGACGAGCGTGCCAGCCAAATCCAGCGCGCCGGTATTTATCACAGCCGCCCGCTTAATTCCTTCAACGTCGGCGGCGTTGTTAATAATCCTGTGCGGCGGGCGAATCTGGCTCTTAGTAACGTCGAACTTAATCGCGTCAATGCGCTCGTCAAAATCAAGGTGGCACTTTTTATATTTTTTACCGCTGCCGCACCAGCACAAATCGTTCCTCTTCACGCGGCGAATCATCTCCCTGAAAAAATTTTTAATCATTTTTGCGAATAAAGCTGCAGGAGCGTGGCGACGAACGGCGCGTTCTGCGCGAAATCCGGCGCCAGCGCCTGCGATATTTCTGCCTGCGATTTTCTCTGCAGAATCGGCAGGACGTAACTCCTCAGCGTGTGCCACGTCCAGAATCTCAGCACGTCCGCCGTGAACTCCGCGTCACCCAGCGGCGAAAGTTTTTCCAGAATGTGTTTGTGCAGCGCGAGGATTGACTGAAGATTTTTTGCCAGTCGCGCAGGATTTTGCGTCGTGGAACCTTTGTACGCCCGCCAAATGTAAAACGGCTCTGAAACTTTGAAAATTTTCCCCGTCGCGCAGAGTACGTCGAAGTTGAAGAATACATCTTCCGCCGCTGCCGCCGGAAATTTTATCCCGTTCGCCAGCAGAAATTCACGCCGGTACAGGAAAAGCCACGGCGCGATATGCATTCCGCCGCGCAGAAATTCCTGATAAAGCCGAGTCTGTAAATCCGCCGAGACCGTTGAGTTTTGCATTTCCTGCAGTTCCAGTTTTATTTCGTCAGCGTTGGGAGCGTCAAGATTCTGAGACTCGTACCACTTCGTTGCGTTGACGGCATCGGCAGAATTTTTTACAGCGGCGTTAAACAGAATTTCCAGGCCGCGCTCCAGTAAAACATCGTCGTCGTCCATGAAGTAAACGTATTCGCCCTGCGCCGCGTCAAATCCAACGTTCCTCGCCGCGCCAGGCGTACCCAGATTTTTTTCGTTCCGCAGAATTTTTATCCGCGCATCGTCAAAACTTTCCGCAACCGCCAGCGTCCCGTCCGTCGAGCAGTCGTCCACCAGTATCAGCTCGAAATCTTTGAACGTCTGCTCCAATACCGACCGCACGCTCAGTTCCAAAAATCTTTCGGCGTTGTAAAGCGGCATCACCACTGAAATTTTCGCCAATAAAATCACTCCTCGTTCCAAAAATATTTTACCCACTGCCGCCGAAATTGTAAAGCCAATTCTTGACACTGCCGCCGCGTTGTTATATATTATCGCAAACTGGAAATGAAAAATTCATGAAAGATTTTTTGGGGGGATTGAGGGGGAAATTTTCAATGAAGCGACTGCTGATATTTTTGGTGCTGCTGATAGCGGCGGCGGGTTCGTACATTTCGTGGCTGTTCCAGCGGGACGCGGACGGCGTACCGATTCTGACGTATTATCAGGTGAACGACATCGACCAGAATGACAGGACGCTGACGGTGGAGCAGTTCGACGCGCAGATGAATTATCTGGTAAACAACGGCTACAATATTCTGACGCCATCGGAACTTCTGGACGCGTGGCAGAGCGGCGGCAGCGTTCCCAGTAATTCCGTGGTGATAACCTTCGACGACGGACACGTTGACGCCTACAAAAATGTTTTCCCGATTCTGCAGAAGTACAACGTCCGCGCGACTTTTTTCATCACGACGGATTTTATCAACCTGTATCCGACCTATCTGACGTGGGATCAGATTCGCGAAATGCAGGCGAGCGGGCTGGTGGACATCGAAAGCCACACGCTCAATCAACGAATACTGACGGAAATTCGTTCGCGAGACAAAATCTGGGATCAGCTTTACGGCTCGAAGCAGGCGATTGAATGGTACCTTAAAAAGCCGGCGAACTTTATCGCGTACCCTGGCGGAAGGTATTCGCTGGAAACCGAAGCAATTTCAAAGGAAGCAGGCTATCGCGCGGCTTTCACGACGAATTACGGCTTAGCGTTCAACGCGCCAGAAACTTACGTGTTCGACAGGATACAGATTTTCGGCGCAAATTCCCATACGCTGCTGCGATTCAAAATGCGGCTGAACGGCGCGCCGATAATCGCTCCGCTGACGCGAATGAAAGAGCAAATTGCCGAGGACGGCAACCCTGAAGTTGCAGATTTAATCTGGATACCGTGAGGCGAATCGAAATGAATTTTGCAAATCTTACTACCGAAAAGCGCAACCCCGCGTCGGCGAATATCGACAAATGCTCGACTCTCGAAATGGTCAAAATTATCAACGACGAAGATAAGAAAGTCGCGCTGGCTGTCGAAAAAGTTCTGCCGCAAATCGCCAGCGCCGTCGATTTAATCGCGCAGAAAATTTCAGACGGCGGGCGGCTTTTCTACATTGGCGCCGGTACTTCCGGCAGGCTCGGCGTCCTTGACGCGTCCGAATGTCCCCCTACTTTCGGCGTGCAGGCGGAGCTTGTGCAGGGAATTATTGCCGGTGGAAATTTCGCGCTGACCAACGCTGTCGAAGGTGCCGAGGACGATACAAACGCCGCCGCCGTTGACCTTGACGCCAGAAATTTTTCCGCCGCAGACGTTCTGGCTGGTATCGCCGCTTCCGGCAGGACGCCTTACGTTCTCAGCGCGATTGAGTACGCGAAAAAAATTGGCGCCAGTACCGTCGGAATTTCCTGCGTCGAAAATTCTGCGTTAGGTCAAATCGTCGACATTGCGATAACGCCAGTCACCGGCGCCGAAGTTATCACCGGCTCTACGCGCCTCAAAGCCGGAACTGCAACCAAACTCGTGCTGAACACGCTGACAACCGGCGCCATGATTCGCCTCGGCAAGGTTTACGGCAATCTGATGGTGGACGTTCGCGCCACGAACGACAAACTGCGCGACCGCGCCCGCAGGATTGTTATCGCCGCCACGAACTGCACCGACGCGCAGGCTGTCGACGCGCTTGAAAAATGCGGCGGACATGCAAAAAGCGCCATAGATTTTCTAAAAGCTTAAAGTAAAAGCTTAAAGACGCGCCCCATGGATGGGGCGCCGGCCGTCACAGGTCGCCGGAAGCGACCTATGCGGCCGAGCTTTCTTTGGTTACTTTCTTTCTCGAAAGAAAGTGACACATAAACACAAAAAACGCAAAAATTTTTCGTTAGAGGGGAGACACAATGCAAAATGGAATTTCTGTTTACGCGGGAATCGGCTACAAGATTGGTGAGAATCTTTCGCTCATTCAGAGTGCGGCTGAGCTTGGGCTGAAGAGACTTTTTACTTCGACGCACATTCCCGAATCGCTCAAGGACGCCGACAATTTTTTCAACGACTTCGCGGAAATTGTAACTGCCGCCGCCACGCACGGCTTTGAAATTATTCTTGACGTTAATCCCGAAAATATCAGCGAGTTCGATTTGGACGGGCTTATTCTGCGCCTCGACGACGGATTTAATCCCGCGCAGATTGTAGAGCTCAGCAAAAAGCGCAGGGTTCAGCTGAACGCGTCGACAGTCACCAGCGAATTTCTCACGAAGCTTTTAAATCTTGGCGCGGATTTCAAAAACATTTCGGCGCTGCACAATTTTTATCCGCAGGTTCACACAGGGCTGGACACGTACTTTTTCACCGAGCAGAACAAGCTCCTGCACGATTTTGAAATTGAAGTCGGCGCATTCGTACCCACGCTCGACGGCAAGCGGCGTCCGCCTTTTGGTGAAGGTCTGCCAACGGTTGAAGACTGCCGGAATTTCACCACGGATTTGGCGGCAAGATTCATGGCGGCGCTCGGCGCTGATTTTATTATCGTTGGCGACGGCTTGCCGACCGAGGACGAATGCAAGGCGCTGGCTAATGTCCGCGAAGATGAAGTTATCATGCGCGCGCGGCTTTTAACCGACGACGAAACAAGCATTGACATTTTGAACAACAGCTTTACGCGCCGTCCTGACGTTTCCAAATCGGTGATTCGCGCAGTCGAAGGGCGCCAGTTCCTTAAAAATTCCGGCGGCACGATTGAACCCGACGGCTTTCCCGTTGAGCGCAGTTTCGGCGACGTGACGATAGCCAATGACCATTTCGGACGCTACGCCGGAGAAGTTCAAATAGTCGATAACAATTTGCCCGCCGATTCACGTGTTAATACCGTTGCTAAAATTATCGAAGAAGAAATTTTTTTGACGAGTTATATCCGCCCGCGCCAGAAATTTTCACTGAGATTTATTTGATGTGGAGGAACTGGCGATGAAAAAAAATGCATTCGCTTTAACTTTTATTTTAATTTTTATCTGCACTCATAGCTTCGCCTCGCCGACGCTTTCGCTCAACGATAAGGGCAAAGATGTTTTGACGTTACAGAAAAAATTGTACGTCATCGGCTACGAAATTACCGAACTAGACGGCGAATTTGGCGAAGAGACTCAGCGCGCAGTTGAAGCCTTTCAGGAAGACAACGATTTGACCGTAACCGGCGTCGTCACCAACGCTACCTGGCGCGCGCTCAAAAAAGCCAAGCCTGTCAAGGGCAGAAAAATTTCCGACCTTAAAATGGTTGACATAAATACGCTGACCAAGCCGAAGCCGAAAGAAACTGCCGAAAGCGATATTGTACCCTACGGCGAAACTTTTATCACCGTCGAGGAGGGCGAGGCGATTGTTGCCAGCGCGAAAGAATTTATGGGCGTTCCCTACGTTTTCGGCGGCACGTCGCCCAGCGGCTTTGACTGCTCAGGATTCGTGCAGTACGTTTTCCGGCAGAACGGCTACGAAATTCCACGGCTGGCGGACGAACAGTACCTGCTCGGAATTGCCGCTAAGACTTCGCAGCTGAACGTTGGCGATTTAGTTTTTTTCTCAACGTACATGGAAGGCGCGTCGCACTGCGGCTTTTACGTCGGCGACGGAAATTTCCTGCACACTTCGTCAAGCAAGGGCGTCCGAATTGATTCTCTGAGCAATGTTTACTGGAAACCGAAATTTTTGGGCGGGCGGAAAATTACCTACTGAATGTTTCACGGAATTTTTCACGTGAAAACCGGCGTGTAGCAAAAAAATAATGCGCTCGGCGGGAATCGAACCCACGCTTTCAGCTCCGGAGGCTAACGTCCTATCCACTGGACTACGAGCGCTTAACGGCAAAAACTTTAGCACAAAAATCCAGCGCTGTCAATAAAAATTCGCGAATTTTTGAGGCGCCACATGGACGCACGCGCTTAAGAGGCGCGCCATGGACGAATTAGAGGCCGCCCATGGACGGGCGGTCGGCCGTCACAGGTCGCCGGAAGCGACCTATGCGGGCCAGTTTTCTTTGCCAGCGTTTCTTTTTCAAAAGAAATGCTGAATAAAATATTGCAAAGCCTGTGAAATGTGATAAAATACTTGCGCCGAAAAATTAGGCATTTGGTATACGAAGGGAGAATTTTTGTAGATGTTTGGATTGTTTGGCGGCTCACGCGACATGGGCATTGACCTGGGCACTGCGAACACTCTCGTCCACGTCAAGGGCAAGGGCATCGTTCTACGCGAGCCATCCGTCGTTGCAATAGAAAAAGACACCGGCGACGTTCTGGCAGTCGGTGACGAAGCTAAAAAAATGATTGGTCGCACGCCTGGAAATATCGTTGCAATTCGCCCAATGAAGGACGGCGTTATCGCGGATTTCGACGTGACGCAGAATATGCTGAAATATTTTATCCGCAAAGCGATGAATACCAAATCGTTTATCCGCCCGCGCGTGGTGGTAGGCGTTCCCTCCGGCGTCACCGAAGTTGAAAAGCGCGCAGTTATCGACGCGGCTCAGCAGGCAGGTGCGCGCGAGGCTTATCTGATTGAAGAACCAATGGCGGCGGCGATTGGCGCTGGCTTGCCGGTTGAAGAAGCCACGGGAAATATGGTCGTCGACATTGGCGGCGGCACCACCGAAATTGCGGTTATCTCGCTCGGCGGTATCGTCACCAGCCGCTCCATTCGCATTGGCGGCGACGAAATGGATTCCTCTATCGTGCAGTACATCAAAAAACTTTACAACCTCATGATTGGCGAGCGCACCGCCGAGGAAATTAAAATCAAAATCGGCACTGCGATTATCACGCCGAAGACCGAGAAGGAACTTGAAATTCGCGGGCGCGATTTAGTCAGCGGGCTGCCGAAAAATCTGACGATTAAATCCACTGAAATTCGCGAGGCGCTGGCTGACCCCGTTGATAAGATTGTCAACGCCGTTAAGACGACGCTCGAACGCACTCCGCCGGAACTCGCCGCTGATATTATGGATCATGGAATTATGATGACCGGCGGCGGCGCGCTTTTAGCCAATATCGATAAGCTCATTGCCACGGAAACTGGTATGCCCGTCATGGTTGCTGACGACCCGCTCAGCTGCGTTGGCGAAGGCACAGGGCGCTCGCTCGAAGATTTGAATCTGCTCAAGCGCGTTGTTATGACTTCCAAAAGATCGAGACAATGATAGTTCGCGGCCGTAAACGAAAGGACAAATCCAACGACAAGCTCGCCGCGATAATTTTCCTGTTCCTGTTCGTGCTGGGCTCGGTTTTTTTAGTGGCAAAAAGCAACGCGCAAATTCCGGCGGCAGGCAAAACTCTCATGGCGTTCCTTTCGCCTTTTCAGAACAGTTTTTCCTGGCTGGGAAGTCAGTTCACGGGGCTTAAAGATTCCGTCACCGAAATTCAGAATCTCGAAGAAGAAAATAAAAATCTGCGCGAGGAAGTTGAGGCTCTGCGCGCGCTTAACCTGAACGCGTCCGAGTCCATTTCCGAAAATCAGCGGCTCCGCGCACTTTTGGGCTACAAACAAAGCGCCACGCAGTTCGACCTGGTTGCCGCAAGCATTATCGGGCGCGAATCGGCTACGTGGTCGAGCGTCGTGCTGATTAATCGCGGCACTTTCGACGGCGTTGCGGATAACATGGCTGTCGTCACGGAACTGGGGCTCGTAGGTCACGTCGTGGAAGCCGGCGTCAACACTTCCAAAGTTCAGCTTTTGCTAGACCCGCGTTCGTCCGTTGGAACGCTCGTTCAGCGTCCAGATTCGCGCGTTGCCGGTATAGTCGAGGGCGATATTAACAATCCGCAGCAGCCGCAAATGGTCAACATTCCGAAGGACGCGAACGTTCAGGTCGGCGATATGATTGTTACTTCCGGTTTCGGCGGCGTTTACCCCAAAGGGATTGTCGTCGGCAAGGTGCTGGAAATTCACAACGATGAAGGCGGGCTTTTAAAACACGCGGTACTTGCAACTTCCGTCAATTTTGAAAAGCTGGAAGATGTCGCCGTGATTGTAAATTCGCGCGAGGCGCCGCCAGAGCCACTGCCGCCGGTCGTGCAGTCCAACAGCGCGCAGGCAGACCCCGCCGAGGCGGCTAAGCAAATGCAAAAGGCAAAGCAGATTCAGCAGGAAGTTCAGGCGCAGGTTCGCCAGAAACAGCAGCAACAGCTTGAAGAGGCGCGCCTGCAGCAAAATGCCGGCGGAGGTAATTGATTCGCTGGCGTTTGCGCATTGGAAATTTCGGCGCGTGACTTCGTACAGCGAAAAATTTTTCAGCGGAGGTAGGGAGCGTTGAAAATCGTCATCTCGTGGACAATCCTGATTGTTTTGATGTACACCCTGCAAACTTCCCTGCTGCCGTTTTTCGGCTACAACGGCGTCAGCGCGAATCTGATGCTGCTTTTGACGGTCTCGACGGCTTTTGTTTACGGACACCGGCAGGGAATTTTAATGGGGCTGATAACCGGCACGCTCCAGGATTTTACCACGGGGAGTTTTTTCGGCTGCACGATTCTGAGCTACATGATAATCGCGCTGTTCTTCGGGAAATTTTCCGACCGCTTCTTCAAGGAGCAAATTTTTTTTCCAATGCTAAGCGCGCCAATCGCCGCAATAATGCACTTTTTCATCATGACGGCGCTGTTATTTCTGCTGGGGTACAGGCTGGATCTGGTGCACACGATTCAGACGATTTTGCAGCCGCTGATAGTCTACCAGATAATTTTTTCGTGGATAGTCCACAAAATTGTTTACAGTTTTTACAAATTCACTGAGCGGCATGGCTAGGGCGTTTTGGTTGAAACCGAAACGTTTTTTAATTTGGGGGTGGTTTTAATGCTGGAAAACGCGAGGGAAGATGAATATTTAGGGCGGCTGAAATTTTTAATGGCGCTGATTGTACTGGTTATCGCAGTGCTAATCGCGCGGGTTGCGCAGTTGCAGATTTACGACGGCGAATACTACGCGGGGCTGGCGGACGGCAACCGAATCAGAATTATTCCCACAATGGCGCCGCGCGGAACTTTTTTCGACCGCAACGGGCAGCTTCTGGTAACGAATCGCCCAGGCTTTGCAGTATCGCTCCTGCCGCTGACCGAGCCAATTTCGCCGGAAGTCATTCAGCGCGTCTCCAAACTTCTGGACGTGCCGGTTGAGGAAATTCAGCGCAAAATTGACATTCACTACAGCTTCGACCCGATTAGAATCAAGCAGGACGTGACGCCCGACATCGTGACGATTATCGAAGAGCAGAAAAAAGATTATCGCGGCGTCGTTATCGAAGTTCAGCCGATTCGCAACTACATTCTTCATCAGGAAGGCGCGCATACTTTCGGCTACGTCAGCGAAATTTCCGACGCCGAGCTGGAAACTAAAAAGGATCAGGGTTACAAATCCGGCGACATCGTTGGCAAATTCGGTCTGGAGCGCGTCTACGATAAGGAAATTCGCGGCGAAAATGGCGGCGAGCAGGTTGAAGTTGACGTGGCGGGCAAGCCGGTGCAGATTCTCGGTAAGAAAGAGCCTAAGCCTGGCTACGATTTGATTCTGACAATCGACCGCGATTTACAGGTTGCCGCTGAAAATGCCGTCGACGAAATTTTGAAGGGAATTGGTGCGAACGCCGCCGCCGCCGTAGTTTTGAACCCGCAGAACGGCGAAGTTCTGGCAATGGTTTCCCGCCCAGCCTTCGACCCGAATCTTTTCGCCCACGGAATTTCCACCAAGGACTGGAACGCGATTAACACCAACCCCTATCACCCGATGGACAACAAGACGATAACCGGCGAATACCCGCCTGGCTCGACGTTCAAAATCGTCACCGGCACCGCCGCGCTCTCCGACGGCAAAGTTACCGCCGAGGAACAGATTTACGACAGCGGCACGCACTGGCTCGTTCCTAAGGGCAACGCCGGCGGTGAAGTTCTGGGCTGGCTGAATTTCCACGACGCGCTGGCGCATTCCGACAACGTTTACTTCTACGAACTCGGCTACCGGCTCGGCGTCGACCGGCTCAGCGACTACGCTAAAATGTTCGGGCTCGGTACGGAAACGGGTATCGATTTGCCCTACGAATCGCCAGGTCTCGCTAACTGGCGCGAATACAAGTGGGACGTTTACGGCGACGAGTGGTACATTTCCGAGACGATGGACGCCGCTATCGGGCAGGGCTTCAATCTGGTAACGCCACTGCAAGCGGCAATGGTCACCGGCGAAATTGCGGCGAATGGCAAAAGATACAAGCCGCACCTCGTCAAGCAAATCGTCACGCAGGACGGCGAACTCGTCAGAAATTTTGAGCCGGAACTCTTAAGCGAACTGCAGGTTGACCCGTACATTATCAAGCTGGTGCAGGACGGTCTGCGCGAAGTTACGGTAACCGGCACCGCCGCCAGCAACTTTGCGGGCTTCCCCTATCCAATCGCTGGCAAGACTGGTACCGCTGAAAATTCGCAGGGCAGAGACCACGGCTGGTTCGTCGGCTACGCGCCGTTTGAGAATCCCTGCGTGAGCGTCGCCGTTATCGTCGAGCAGGGCGGTTTCGGCGCGTCGAGCGCTGTCCCTATCGGCAGAAAAATCATGGAAAAAGCTTTCGAGATTATGAACCAGCGCGGACCGTTCTAAAAAAATTTTTACACTCGCTGAAAAAATTCTGTAAAAAAGCTGGTATTTTCCGCTGAATTGTGTATAATGTAGGTGAAATTATTTTTGTTCATAAGATTTTAGATTTTGAGGCGGGTGAGGAAGTTGAGTGAAATTGTAAAGATTCGGGGGCTGAAGACTGGCTTACAGTTGATTTTCGCAAAGGGTGCGGATTTCGACGAAGTACAGGCGACGCTCCTGAAGAAGCTGAAGCTGGGCGACAAATTTTTCATACGCGGGACGACGGTTTTTGCGCCGAAGGGTCATTTCAGCGAGGAGCAAAACGAACAACTTCGCAGAATGTTTCGCCAGCACGGAATGCTTTTCAGCACGGATTTTAAAGAGCCGAGTTTTGGTGCGCCGGAAAAAGTACAGGCGCCGGTGCCGGAAAAAGAAATTCAGGTCGTCGAGAAAGTCAAGCCTATGCTTGTGCTGAACAAGACGATACGTGGCGGACAGGAGGTACGCACTGAATCTTCGGTGCTGATTTTCGGCAACGTCAATCCTGGGGCGCAGATAATTGCGGGCGGGAGTGTCGATATTCGAGGGACTTGTCGCGGAATGGTACACGCGGGGGCTTTCGGCGACGAAACGGCGTGCGTCGTGGCGGATAAACTTCGTCCAATGCAAATCAGAATTGCCGACGTAATTGCGCGGCCGCCGGATAACATGCGTGAGGCTGACCAGGCTGAGCGCGCCTCGATTAAAAACGGATATATTGTTTTTGAGCCGGTGATAAGGTAAAATTAAATCGCTCCCAATCGGAGGTTAGTTTTTATGTGCGAAATTATTGTTATTACAAGCGGCAAGGGCGGCGTCGGCAAAACCACCACCACGGCGAATATTGGCGTTGGTCTGGCACTGCGCGGAAATAGGGTTGCGCTAATCGACACGGACACGGGGCTCAGGAATCTGGATTTACTGCTCGGTCTCGAAAACAGAATCATGTACGATCTGGTTGACGTTACCAGCGGGCGCGTCGCGTATAAAAAAGCCCTCATCCGGCACAAGAAATTTGACAGCCTGTTCCTGCTGCCGACTTCCCAGATTCGTGACAAATCTGCCGTCAATCCCGAACAGCTTATCGAACTCTGCAACGAAATGAAACACGAGTTTGAGTTCATCATCATCGACTGCCCAGCCGGAATTGAGCAGGGGTTCAAAACTGCGATAGCGGCGGCGGACTGCGCGATTGTCGTTACCATGCCGGAAATTGCTGCCGTGCGCGACGCGGACAAAATTATCGGCGAACTGGGGCGCGCGGATAAGGACAATATCAAACTTATCGTCAACAGAATTCGCCCGCAGATGGTCGAAAAAGGCGATATGCTCGACATGGACGACATTAACGAGATTCTGTCGATTGAGTGCATTGGGCAGGTTCCCGACGACGAAATGGTCGTTACCGCCACGAACAAGGGCGAGCCGGTTATCGCCATGAAAGATTCGCTGGCGGGGCAGGCGTACAAAAATATTGTTGGCAGGATTTGCGGCGAGAGGATTCCGTTCCTCAAGCCGCCCAAGGAAGGATTTTTCCAGAAACTCAAGCGTCTTTTCGGTATGCTTTAAGGAGGGCGTGTCATGCTTAACTTCTTCAGAAAAAATTTTGGCGTCGAAGAAACAAAATCCAGTCAGACCGCGAAGCATCGCCTTCAAGTCATTCTTAACACCGACCGCAATAATATTTCCGTCGACATTATCGAGCAGCGCAAAAAGGAAATTTTCGCCGTCGCCTCAAAATTCAATGGCGTCAGCCAAACGTAAGGAGTGGCGTTCATGCTGGACATCCTCATGAAAATTTTTGGCAGGTCGGAGAAGAAATCCGCGCAAACCGCCAAGGAACGGCTTCAAGTCGTGCTGATTCACGACCGCGCCAGCGTCGCCCCCGAATTTATGGATCAGATGAAAGATGAACTTATCGCCGTCGCCTCTAAGTACATGGACTTGAACAAAAACGGTATGGAAATTTCGCTGGCTAACGATTCGGAGTCCGTGGCGCTCGTTGTCAACATTCCGGTTAATTCTCTGCACCACAGCAAAAAGAAATAATTTGCCGGAGGTGAGACGTTGCTCATAAAATTTCTTGAACTCATTGGTAGATTTACAATCCGCCGCTGCGAAGATTTCGGTAAAGTCGTGCTGCTGTACCTCGACACATTCAAACAGCTCCGCCATAAGCCGCGCATTCGGCACATTCTCGCGCAGATGTCTCACCTTGGCGTTGACTCATTGCTGATAGTTTCGCTGACGCTTTTGTTCACTGGCGTGGTCTTCACGCTGCAGACGGCGCACGAGCTGATTCGATTCGGCGCGCAGTCGACAGTTGGCGGGCTAATTGCCATAGCGATCTGGCGCGAACTGGGACCTGTTTTAGTCGGCGTAGTCTGCGCTGGCAGGGTTGGCGCGGCGATAACGGCGGAAATTTCCACGATGAAAGTTACCGAGCAGATTGACGCGCTGCGGGTTATGGCTGTCAGCCCCGTGGATTATTTAATCGTCCCGCGAATGCTGGCGTGTATGGTCGTGGTGCCGATTCTCACGGTTTTCGGCGATATGATTGGCGTATTCGGCGGCTGGGTTGTCGCAACAAAATATTCCGGCATAAGCTCCTACACGTTCATAAAGTCGATTCAGACTTTCGCCGTTTTGAAAGATTTGCTTGGCGGGCTTATCAAGGCGATGTTTTTCGGCAACGTTATCGCGGTTATGGGCTGTTACTACGGCTTGAACTGTCCCGACGGCGCGGAAGGAGTTGGCAAGGCGACGACCAAAACCGTTGTTTCCGCGATTATCGTGATTTTCATTTTGAACGCGCTGTTGACTTTCATTATTTACGGGAAATAGTTGCTAGTTGTTAGTGGCGCGGCGGAAATTTGCGCAGATTGGCTTACGGTGACCAGATGATTAAAATTAAAAATGTCAGCAAGTACTTCGGCGAGAAGGCGGCGCTGAAAAATATCAGCCTTGAAATTGTCGATGGCGAAACGCTGGCGATAATTGGCGGCTCCGGCTCCGGCAAATCGACGCTCCTCCGGCTGATGATTGGTTTGATTCAGCCTACGAGCGGCGAAATTTGGATTGGCGACGACGAAATTTCTCAAATGAACGAGGACGAAATTACGCGCATTCGGCTCAAAATGGGAATGGTCTTCCAGTACTCCGCGCTGTTCGATTCGATGACCGTCGGCGACAACGTGGCTTTCGGTCTGGTTGAGCATACGAATTTCAGCAAGGAAAAAATCAGCGCGATTGTCAGGGAAAAGCTCAGGCAGGTTGGTCTGGAAGGCGTGGAAAATCTTATGCCGAACGAACTCAGCGGCGGTATGAAAAAGCGCGTTTCTCTTGCCCGCGCGATTGCATTCGGTCCCGAAATTATTTTTTACGACGAGCCTTCGAGCGGGCTTGACCCAGTTACGACGAATAAAATCGACGAGCTGATTATTTCGACGCAGAAGGCGCTCAACGTCACGAGTATCGTTGTGACGCACGACATGGTTAGCGCCTGCCGCATTGCGAATCGAATTGCAATGGTATATAATGGCGATTTGATAGCGGTTGACACCGTGGAAAATTTTAAAAAGATTGACGACTCGCGCGTCAGGGAATTTTTCCGCGTGGTCGACTAGAAAGGGAGTGACAGCGTGTCAGTTGAGGCAAAAGTTGGAGCGTTTGCAGTTGGCGGACTTTCACTCTTGAGCGCGGCGCTGATTGGGCTGGGCGGTATGGATTTGGGCGGCAGTGAAAAGATTACGCTTTATGCCGGCTTTAAACAAGTGCTTGGGCTGGAAAATCAGGCGGACGTTCGACTGAGCGGCGTGAATATTGGCAGGGTCGACAGCATCGTCAACGACAGCGGCGGCGTTACTGTCACCCTCAAAGTCGACGGCGATACCAAAATCCCTGATAATTCCGTGGCGACAGTCATGAGCATTGGCGTTATGGGCAACAAGTTCGTGAACATCACGCCAGGCAGGGACGAAGGCAGCTACCTGCAGGACGGCGACAACATCAACGTTACCGATGAAACTGATATGAACAAAGTGTTCGAGAGTCTCGATAAAGTTATGACGAAGGTCGACACCCTTCTGGAATCCGTCAACAAAGTCATCGGCAACGAAACTTTGCAAAACTCAATCGTCGAAATGAGCGACAATATGAAACAGTCTACGGAACACATCAACGGTCTGACTGAATCGCTGGAGCGCATGGCTAAGGGCAACGAGCAGAATGTTAATCAGATGGCGACGCAGCTCAACAGCGTTCTCGCCAGCATGAATAAAACCATGGCGACGGTTGAGCATATGACGGCGAACATTGACAAATTCGCCGGCGACCCGCAGACTGCCGCAGACTTGAAAACTACCCTGTCGAACATTTCCGCCACGTCCAAAAGTATCGCCAGCGTCGCTGAAAATATCGACAAGTTCACCGGCGATCCGAAAGTTGCTGAGGACATGAAGGCGACAATTTCCAACGCGCGGAGTATCACAGAGCGCGCTGATAAAATGCTCGGCAAAGTTGAGGGTACGGCGGATAAGGTTTCAAAGATTGAGTTCACGCCGTCGGTTGACGTGATTTACAGCGGCAGCCATTCCAAAACAGATTTCAACGTCAATGCAAATCTGGAAGTCGCGCTGGACGATACGTCGATTAATCTCGGCGTCGAGGATATTGGTGACGGCTCCAAACTTAACGCGCAGCTGGGTAAAAAGCTCGGCGAAAGTTTTGGCGCTCGCGCTGGCGTAGTCGCTGGGAAAATCGGCGTTGGTCTCGACGCTTATGCCGGCGACAAACTTAAATTTTCCGCCGAAGCCTACGACCCGAATGACGTCAGCGTCCGGCTCAAGTCGCAGTACAAAGTTGCTGATTCGACGTACATTCTCGGCGAATGGCACGACGTTAATCACAAGGACGACCGCGCTGTTTACTTCGGTATCAGGCAGGAATTTTAAGCTTGTTTCAGCATTTCTTTATGTCACTTTATTTCGAGAAAGAAAGTAACCAAAGAAAGCTGGGCCGCAGCGGAAAGCACGCCTTGCTACGCAAGCCGCGCACACTTCCGGCGACCTGTGACGGCCCGCGCCCCATCCATGGGGCGCTTCTTAAGCGCGTGCGTCCATGGGGCGCCTCTCTTAAGCGCGTGCGTCCATGGGGCGCTTCTTCGGCGCTTTCATAAAGGAACCGCAATATTTTAGAACCGCAATATTTTATTAAGCTGATATTTGGAATTATTTAGGGGGAGAGTATCTTGAAATTTTCTAAGAGTATCGGAAAAAAATTCTTCGCCGCGCTAGCCGCAGGTATCCTCAGTTTTTCTGTCGGTATGGGGAATGTCAGCGCGGTTGACATCGTGAACATTGACCTTGACGAAGCAGTTCAGCGCGCGCTGGCAAATAACCGCACGATTAAGCGTTCAATCGCCAGCCGCGAAAGTGCTTACTGGGCACTGAGGCAGGCGCGCAGGCAAATGGGTCCGACTGTCAGCTGGAACGGCGGTGCAAACTACGCGCGCGGCAAAGCCTATGACAACTACAACGACTTCAACCACAGAATTTTTACCAATACCGCCAGCGTTTCAATGCCGCTCTACGCCGGCAACCGCTACAAGGAAGGCAGAGTTCAGGCGCGCTACGGTATTAACAGCGCCGATTTGACGCTTGAAAATTCTTTGCAGACCGTCCGGCTCACCGCCACGAATTACTATTTCAATATTCTGCGCTGCCGCAACGAAATTGAAGTCTACGAGGAAAATGTCCGCACTCTCCAGGAATATCTGAACAACGTCAATGCGCAGTTCCGCGCCGGTACCGTCGCCAAAGCTGACATACTTTCCACGGAAGTCCGTCTGGCTAACGCCCGTCAAACTCTCGTCACTGCGCAGAACGATTACGATATTGCAGTTGCCACGCTCAGCAGTTTTATGCTGCTGCCCGCTGATACTCTCCTCCGCACGCAGGATCAGCTTACCTACCAGCACTACAATCTGAATCTGGCGAACTGCACTGCCTTCGCGCTGGAGAACCGCCCCGACGTTGCCGCGGCTGAATTTGCCATAAAGCAGGCTGAATCTGGGGTGCGCGCCGCTAAAGCCGGTTACCGACCCACTGTCAATGCTGAAGTTTCTAAAAATCTCAGCGGTAAAAATCCTTTCGCAGACACTTACTCCGAGGGCTGGACTGCCGGTGTGACCGCTACTTGGAATATTTTCGACAACGGCGTTACCGCGGCGCAGGTTAAATCCGCTGAAGCTACCCTCAATCAGACGCAGGAAAGCGCCGCTGAACTCCGCGAATCAGTTCAGCTCGAAGTTCAGTCTGCTTACCTCACTCTGAATGCCGCTGAAAAAAATATCGCTACTACCCGCCTCGCTATCGCCTCCGCTGAAGAAGATTACAAAATCGCTGTCGTCCGCTATCAGGCTGGCGTAGGCACCAACCTCGACGTTATGGACGCCAATGATAAACTCACTCAGGCTAAAAATAATTATTACAACGCCCTCTACACCTACAACACCGCTAAAGCCTCCCTCGATAAAGCAATGGGCATTCCCGTGAGCATTGACGTTACCCGCTACGTCGCCGCTGAAGCCGATGGCAAATCCGCCGCGGAGGCTCGCGAAGAAGCCGCGCTCAATATGGATTCCGCTGAAGTCCCTGAAATGGAAGACCCTGCGCCCGTTGTAACCATTGACCTCTCCGACGCTGAACCCTTCCAGTCCAAATAAAGTTCCTAAGAAATATTCGCCGGATTGGAGATTCGCTGAAACTTTCCGCTCCGAAAAATCTGCGCGACTTAATCTAAGAAAGGACTAACCGCCGTGTCTAAGCTCGTAAAGGTCGCCTGCGCTGTCATTATCGCCGCGCTCATCGCCGCCGGTCTTTACATTCATTCCCAGCGCGACGCCCTCTTTCAAAAAGCTCTGCTCTACGCTGAACAGGAAGCCGGCAAAATCATCGGCACGCCCGTTAAAGTCGGCTCCGCTCATATCGACGAGTTCAGCCTGTCTTCCTTCAAATCCAATGAATTTGTTCTGCGCGACGTTCAAATCCTCGATAAAAATTCCGCCGTTATCGCTAAGGTCGACGAAGCCCGCATTACCTTCAAATTCCTCGCCCTCTACGACGACGGCGCCGGTGGTATCGACGCTATCACTGTCAACGGCGCTTACCTCAACCTTCAAAAACGCGGCGATAATTCCTGGAACTTCAACGATATCAAGCCCAAATCTTCCGGCGAATCCAAGTTCCGCGCCAAAATTTCTCTCGCTAACGGCAACGTCAACGCCTTCTTCGACGATAAAAACATCGCTGTCAGCAACATCACCGCCGACGCCGACTGCAGCGACCTTTCCGCTGTCAGCACTTCCCTTACCGCCACTGTCCTCGGCTCGGACGTTACTGCGACCGGCATCATCGGCTCGCAGCGCCAAATCGTCAACGCCTACGTTAATTCCGTCGACCTTGCCAAAATTCTGCCTTACCTGCCCGCCGACCTCATTCCCGAATCCGTTCAAATTCTCGGCGGCACTGCCTCCAATCTCGTTTTGAACGTTCTCAACCGCGATACTTCCCTCAGCTACAGCGGCTCCACTAATTTTTCCGACGGCGCCGTTGTCGTTAAAAACACCAACATTTCCAATATCGACGGCAGAGCTGACTTCACCGACGCCCAGATTATGTTCAACGCCACCGCTCTTGCCAATAACCAGCCTGTCAAAGCACTCGGTTCCGTTCGCACTGATACCGATGTGCCTTTTTTTGATATCCGCGCCAGCTCCGATTACTTTATCCCCGCCGCTGTCCTGCCTGCCTTTGGCGTCAACGGCGCTGTTAATTTCTCCGCTCGCCTCGTCGGTACCGCCGCCGATCCCACCGTCGAAGCCGACATTTCCTCCGCTTTCTTGTCTTACGATAATATCTCCGCCTCAAATATCAGCACCCACCTCAAGTACCAGCGCAACGCCGTTTACCTTTCCAACCTCCGCGCAGAAACTTTCGGCGGCTCCGTCAGCGGGGAAATGGAACTTCAGGCTCAGAATTTCGCCTTCAATGCCCACCTCAAAGCCGACGGCTTAAGTCTTGTTCAGCTCAAAAATTTCGCCGCTCTCGACGCTCCTGTTACCGGCAACATCGACGCTGATATAGCTTTGAACGGCACCGCCAGCGATTTCTCTACGCTAAAAGTTTTCGGCAAGGCGTCTTCCTCTAACTTCGCCTTCCAGAATTTCCTCCTGCCCAGCGTCAAATCTTCTTTCCTCTTTGCCGATAATTCCGTTACCCTCGACTACCTCAACCTTACCCTGCCTGAACGCGGCAAGCTCAATATCGACGGCACTGTCACCAATTTTAATTCCCTCAACCTCAATTTCTACGCCGCCCATATCGATTTGGCTCTCGCTAAAAAATTCAACCCGCTTGTCGACGTCAGCGGGCTCTCTGACTTCAGGGGCTCCATCAGCGGCAAGCTCGATAATCCAACCCTGAAGCTCGAACTTACCGCTGTTCATGACTTGCGCGGCAGGCACCCTGGCGTTATTTTCAATCAAAAGTACGATTCGATTGATCTGCTCGCGTCCGGCAGTCTCGACGGCGTTAAGGTTGACAAGTTTGAGCTCGAAAAGGACGGCAAGGTTAAATGGGTTGTTATTGACGGCACGGTAGGTCTGACTGGCGATAAAAAAATTAATCTGCGCCTTGATACCGTCGGCGCCCGCACCGAGGATATTGTCAAAGTTTTCGCGCCAGATCAGGAACTCACCGGCAATATCGACAACACGGTTCGCGTAACCGGCACGCTCGATAAACCAAACGTCGTCGGCTATCTTGAGTTTAGCTACGGCAGTTACCGCGGATTTTTGGTGAACGATATGCGAGGCGATTATTTCCTTGAAGGCAATAAGCTCCGCCTGCAGGATTTTGTTATCACTTCGCCGATGGTCGACATGGTGCTGAATGGCACGATTGACGTTAAGACATACGACATGAATTTCGTCGTGCAGGGGCGTGACGTTAATCTGAAACGTTTTCAGGCGAAATTCCCTGCCGATTATCCCGTTGAAGGGCACGGAACTTTTGAAGGTCTGATTGGAGGTAATTTGGACGCGCCAATTTTTGACGGGCGGCTGGTTTCAAATTCGCTCAGCTTTAACGGCGTTGAGCTCAAAAAAATTCTCGGTCATGTCACGATGAACGGTCCGCAGATTCAGCTGGAAGATTTTAATTTCCGGCAAGGCGATGGCAGTTATTCAATGCAACTTTCCGCAAACACCGCCACCAAAAATCTGAACGGCAAGGTTGACGTTAAAAACGCCGATATTCCGTCTCTCCTGACGCTCGCCAATAAAAAAACGCAGATTCTAACCGGCAGCCTCGACAGCGACATTTCAATAAGCGGTACATTTGATAATCCTGCCGGAACGTTGCGCGGTTCGATAACCAATGGCGCGATTGCCGGACACGAATTGCACGACGTGGCGCTGGATTTAAATCTGGCGAATCACGTCGTCCACGTACAGAAATTCGCAGGGAAACAGGGCGACGCTGGCGAATTTAACGTTCTTGGAACAGCCAGCCTCAGCGGACCTCTGGATTTGACGGCAAGCGCGAGACATTTAGAACTGGCAATGTTCAGCGACGCCGCCGGTCTCGATATGGGCGTTGAAGGCTTTACGAATCTTGACGCGAAAATTACCGGCAGTACGTTCAATCCGCAAGGCGAAATTAAACTGACCGCGAATGGCGGAATACGCGGCGCGAATTTCGATTTGCTGACTGCGCAGGTCTCGCTTAGGGATTGGGTTTTTAACGTCCGCGAACTTTCTGCGCGTCGGGCTATTGGCGAAAAAGTTTATCAGGCAAGCGCGCGGGGAACTATTCCGATTCAGGCGCTGTACGTCGATTCCGAAGTTGGGCTAAGCTCTAACGAACAGATGAACTTGCAGGTTATCCTTGACGACGCGGATTTGAGCATGCTGCCGAAACTCAGCAACATGGTTACCTGGGCAGTCGGAGAAATGGGCGGCGGCTTGACAATTACCGGCACTGCTTCTAAACCGCAAGTCAACGGCGAAATTTCCCTGCATGACGGCACAGTTAAAATCAAAGGCGTGGAAAGTCCGATTGAGCATATCAACATTTCGACGCTCTTTCGCGGGAACAATTTCAACATTGAGCAATTCACCGGCAATATCGGCACAGGAACTTTTGAAGTGACTGGCGGCTTTAACTTTGCAAATTACGCGCTGAGCAATTATAATTTCACTTTGACGGCGGACGCGCTGGATATTCGCAGTGCGGTTTTCAAAGGTCCGCTGAACGCCGAGTTCACGATTAGCGAAGAAAAATTTTTCAACCGCACTTTCCCGAAACTTAGCGGCGTCGCGGATTTCGACAAGTGTACGATTACCATTCCGGCAATTCCAGAATCTGATGCCCCGCTCCCGACGATTCTGCTGGACGTGACGGTTAATCTCGGTGACAAGGTTCATTTCTACAGTTCGCGGCTCTACGATATGTTCCTGACCGGCAGCGTGAAACTTGAGCGCAGTACGACGCACCCGAAAACTTCCGGCATTATCAGCGTCAAGCGCGGCGGCACAGTGCATTACATTCAGACGACGTTCGACATACGCGAGGGCGAGGCGCATTTCAACCAGCTGGATTCTTTCTTCCCGACGCTCCACTTTAACGCCGACGCCAGCGTTGCCAATGTTAAAGTTTTCCTGAACATCGACGGCGCGATTGGCAGCGATAAAAAAATCCCGCAAATAAGGCTGAGCTCCAATCCTGAAATGAGCGAGACGGAAATTATGCAGCTTTTAACTCTGCGCGACGCTTATGGAAACAGCACGTCGAACATGTCGGCGACTGATATTCTGGCGATTGGCTTGCAAATGAGCATTCTCGGCGATATTGAAGACAGCGTTCGCCGTTCCGTTGGGCTTGACAGATTTCGATTGAACACGGGCAGTGGCAGTGCGCTGGAAAATTATTCTTCGCACGAAAAAAACGCCGGCGATACAAACACGGCGTTCAACATTTTCCTTGGCAAATACATCAGCGACAAAATCATGTTGCGATACACGCAGGGGATAAACGGCGAGCATATCCAGCGCTACGGCTTGCAGTATGATTTCAATGACAATCTCGGCGTGACGGTCGAGCGCGAAGCAAACGAATACATCTTCAGCCTTGAGGCGCGATATAAATTCTGAGGGGGAAATAAAATTGAAATTAAAGAGACGGGCGGCGGCGTGCGTAGCGGCGATAATAACGGTGCCGCTACTGCTGGGGTTCAAGAGCGACGACACGAGCGGAGTAGCGGAAACATCCAGCGAAACGATAAGCGCGCCGTTACCGCAGTCGGACGATAAGGACTACAGACCGCTGGACGGGAATGCAGATGACAGCGGAGGGAACAGGGCAGTAGTGCCGGTGGTGACAGTGCCGGTAGACGAGCCGAAGCCGTCGGAGACTGCCGCTGAGAGCAATTCCGAGGAAGAAAAGCCTGCTGAACCGCCGCCGCCGCCGGAAATTCCCGCGCCGAATTTTGAAAGCGCCGAGAGCCGGACGGATAGTATGATTCGGAATTATTTGCAGCAGTTCAACGGTAAAGTTATCGTCGACGTGAAATTTGAGGGCGCCAGCGAATCGACGATGCCGACAGTGCGCGCGGCGGTACTTTCGCACGTGGGCGACGAGTTCAACGCGGATATTTCGGTTCGCGACCGCAACGCCATTCGTGAGATTGGATTTTTCTACGACGCCTATCAGACGGTGCAGGAAATTCCCGAAGGGATAATCCTGACTTATCACCTGCTGGAAAATCCCGTACTCAAGAGCGTGGCGATAACCGGCAACACGAAATATAGCGAGAAGGATTTGCAGAAGATGATAACCGTGCGGCGCAACACGGTTTTGAATCAGAACACGCTGCACGACAATCTGGCGGCGATACAGGAAAAATATCGCGGCGACGGCTACATTCTCATGAAAATCACGGACATGCACGTCGACGAAAACGGCGTCCTGGATTTGCGGATAAACGAAGGGATTCTGGAAGGGTACAAGGTCAAGGGCAACACCAAGACGAAGGATTATGTTATTTTGCGGGAAATGCGGCAGAAGGTCGGCGACGTATTCAACGCGAAGCTGGCGCGGCGTTCGATGGAGCGCGTGTACAATCTCGGATTTTTTGAGGATGTTAATGTAAAAATGCTCAGCGGCGTCGAGCCGAACGCGATTGTCATGGAAGTCAACGTCAAGGAAAAGCGCACGGGGACTTTCGGTGTCGGCGCAGGTTACAGCACGCGCGACGGATTGCTGGGAGTTATCAGCATTTCGGATACGAATTTTCGAGGGACTGGCGACGCGGTGAGCTTATCGTTTGAGACGGCGGCGGACGAATCCGATGCGCACGGGTTTACATTTGCATACCGGCGCCCGTGGCTGGACAGCAAGGAAACTGCCGGCACGTTCAGATTTTATAACAGAACTTATCAGTATTACGATTATGACACGCGGGGCAATTTGAAGGAACGGTACATGCGCAGATATTTGGGCGGCGAGCTGACTTTGAGCCGACCGATGAGCGAGTACTCGACGAATTACATAACGTTGCGGCAGAGGAAGGACCAGTACAAGCGGCACATAGCGGACGGCAACGCGGGCGACAGGAGCGGTTTGTCTGGAGAGGAATGGCGCAACTCTAATTTTGGCACGACGCGGAGCATTGGACTTCAGCACGTGACGGATACGCGGGACAATATTTACAATCCGAAGACAGGCGGGCGGGTTGCGCTAAACGCGGAGTTTGCCGGATTTTTAGGCGGAGACTTTGATTTTCAGAAGTACCAGATAGAGCACCAGCAGTTTTGGGAAGCAGGACACGCGCAGGTTTGGGCAGCGAAGGCGGCTTATGGCGTAGGCTACGGCGATTTGACGGAGTTCAACCAGTTTCGCGTTGGCGGGCAGAACACCCTGCGCGGGTACCGTGACGACCAGTTCCGCGGCGACCACATGATGATAGCCACGTTTGAGTACAGGTTCCCTCTCGCCAAGAGCGTGCAAGGCATTTTATTCACAGACTGGGGCGGCGCGTGGGGCTCCGGCTTCCTCCCCAAGGGCAACGACATTTACGGCTCCGGCGGCATGGGCATCGCCCTGAATACGCCGCTGGGACCTTTGCGTCTGGATTACGGGCGCGGCAGTCAGGGTGGCAGGTTCCATTTCAGTGTCGGCGGCGGTTTCTAATTAAGGAGGGTTTGCTTTGGAAAGAGTGTTGAAGCAGTACATTTTCGCGCCGGAAAAGCGGCTGAATCGCAAGCGTTACATCTTGTACGCACTGGCTTACGGCCTGGTCATGGCTTTAGTCACGGGGATACTTACTTTCGTGGCGGCGCTGATTTTCGGGGAAAATAGCTTTATGGTTCGCGCAGTGACGTTCGTGACTTCGCTGGCGTGGTTCGCGGGCTACGTGTCACTGATGATTCAGCGCCTGCACGATTTAGCGCGACCGTCGTGGTGGGCTGTAGGCACGCTTATCCCAGTGGTGAATTTCGTTTTGGCGCTTTACCTGCTGTTAGTGCCAGGCACGCGCGGCTATAACAAGTACGGTCCAGACCCGCTCAGATATTAAAATCGAACAAAAAAAGAAGCGCCACATGGACGCACGCGCTTAAGAGAGGCGCCCCATGGACGCACGCGCTTAAGAAGCGCCCCATGGATGGGGCGCGGGCCGTCACAGGTCGCCGGATGCGACCTATGCGGCCCATTTTCTTTGCCAGCGTTTCTTTTTTTAAAAGAAATGCTGAAACAACAAATGCTGATTTTTAATTTGAACTTACCGGCAGATTGTAGCCGTAGCTCCAGTGGGCGAGCGACATTCTCATAGGCGCCGTGGGATTTATAAGCTCGTCGTCAATTTCTGGCGAAGACGCTAAAAGGTCGCCAATCGTCGTAGTTTCGCCGCCGTTGTCGAAGCTGTAACCCAGAAGGTCTTCCGTGAGTTCATCGACGCCGTTGAAAGTTATGCTGAAATTGTCAGACGCCAGATTAACCGAATCGTCACCGGTTACGGTAGCGAGCGAGCCGGTAGCGATACTGTCAGCGAAAATCAGCGTATCGTTATTCGTGTTGAGGTCTTCAAACGTGATACTCGTGACGCCGCTGGAAACGGAAATGGTATCCTCGCCCCTACCGCTGGCAATCGTCGCGTTATCGCCAATCACGCTGATAAAGTCATCGTTGCGCGTGGCGGTGGCGTACCAGTTTTCAGGCACGGTGATATTCTGGCTGTAGATATTTCCGCTGGCGTCGTAGGAATTTTCCTCGGTGACGGAGCCGACGATTGTGCCGCTAATTTCTTCGTCGGAGTTTGCAAATTCGGCGGTTGGATTGGTATCGCGGTTGCCGGTTTCAACAAAGAAGCTGCCGGTTTCGCCCGCAGGAACTTCATCGAGGTAGACATTGACGCTTTCAATTTCGGGAACGAGCAAATCCTGAATGGTTGAAGTTACGCCGCCGTTGTCGAACTCGTAGTTCAAAATACTTTCGCTGAGTTCATCGACGCCGCTGAAAGTCATGCTGAAATCTTCGGACGCAAGATTGACAGAATTGCCGCTGGAAGTTTCGGTGAGCGAGCCGCTTTCAATGCTTTCGGCGAAGCTCAGAACGTCCGCCGTGTCGAAGTCCGCGAATGTGATATTTGAAACGCCGCTGGAAACGGAAATTGTATCGGTGCCTTCGCCGCTGGCAATGGTAGCGTTGGAGCCGGTTACGCTCAGCGAATCGCTGCCGTCGGTTGCGGTAACGTTCCAGCTTTCGGGTACGGTGATAATCTGTCGCGCAGAATCTTCATCGGCGGTGTAAACATTTTCCTCGACGCTGCCAACAACGGTATCTTCCTCGCCGGCGCTTTCAGCAAATTCGGCGGCAGGAACTGAATCGAGGTTGCCTTCGGGAATGTAGAAGACGCCGCTGCCTTCGGCTGAATTTAAATCGATGACGACGCTTTCAACGCCGGTGTAGAGTAAATCCTGGAGCGCATTGGCAGTGCCGCCGTTCTGGACGGTGTAGCTCAGAATTTCTTCGTCGAGAGAGTTCACGCCGTTGAAAATAATTGAGCGGTCTTCGTCAGCGAGAGTCAGAGTACCGCCGCCGAGCGTCCAGCCGAGGGATTTTTCAGCGATTGAGTCTGCGAAAATCAGAATATCTTCGCTGGTATCGAGGTCAGCCAGCACAATGCTGTTGACGCCGCTGGCAACTGAAATTGTATCTGCGCCGCTGTCGCCGGTGATTGTGGCGCCGGAGCCGGTCACGCGAATAGAATCGTCGCTGGCGGTTGCGGTAACGTTCCAGTTGTCCGTGACGATAATTTCCTGCGCGTAGGTATCTTCCGCGCTGTAGACGTTCGCCGCCGAAACGTAGCCGATAACTTCAGCGTCTTCATTTTCCTCGGCGTTGAAAGTTGCCGTTGGATTTGAAACGGTGTTGTAGCTGGGAATTTGGAAAACGCCGGTCGCGCTGCCTGCGGAGTTCAAATTCACGATAACGCTTTCCACGGTAACGGGATTGTAAACGAGCTCGCGGATTGTATTGGTGCCGTCGCCGTTCTGCACGGTGTAGTTTAAAATTTCTTCCGTCAGCTCGGACGCGTTCTGCCAGACGATAGAAATATCCTCGGAGGAAAGTACCAGCGCGCCTTCGTCGTTCACGGTCTGGATAAGGGAATTTTCAGCGATAGCGCTTTCAAAAATGAGAACGTCAGCTGAAGTATCAAGGTCGGTGAAAGTGACATCACTTGCGTTGCTGTTTACGTCTTCATCACCATCATTTGAAATAAAAACAGTATCGTTGCCGTCGCCGGTGGTTATGGTAGTGTTAGCGCCTTCGGTAAGAATGTAATCGTCACCCGCGCCAGAATCTATGGTAACTTCATTGCCGCCATTAAAAATGGTGTCATTTCCGTCGCCGGAGTATATGATAGCGTTATCACCAGCCGTACGCCCAAGGTCGACATCAAAGTAGGCGGTTCCACTGTTGATAATGCTGTCGTTGCCCGCGCCGGAATTTATAGTCACGTTTTCTCTAACATTGGAAATATTATTGTCGCCGTCGCCGGAATTTATACTGACGCTTTCGCCGTAGTTGTGAATTGTGTCTGAGCCAGCGCCGCCGTCGATTGTCACGTTGGAGCTGAGGTTTCGCAGGAAGTCATTACCAGCGCCGCCATTAATGTAAACGCTGTCGCCGCCGTCCACTGTTACGCTGTCGTCACTGTACCCGTTAGCAATGGTATCATCGCCGTCTCCGCCTTCGAGCGTCGCCCCCTCGCCAACGTTCAAAATAGAATCGTTGTCAGCGCCGCCGTAAACGCTGGAAAATGCGCCTGCGTTACCAATCGCATCAGCACCAGCGCCTCCGTCCATCGTCACGTAGTTGCCGTTGTTGCCAATGGTATCGTTACCGTCGCCAGCGAATATCAAAGCGTAGCCGCCGGAAGCCGCAGAGGTTAAGCTGTCTTCAGCAGAGCTTATTTCTCCGCCGTTGCCAATGGAATCATCGCCAGCGCCTGAATCAATCGTTACGCTGTCGCCGTAGTTGTGAATGGTGTCACTGCCAGCGCCGGAATTTATTTTTGTACTGTTGCCAGAATTGCGGATACTGTCATTATCGGCGCCGCTTTGAATCGTCGCGCTGTGTCCATAACTACGAACATAGTTAGCGCCGTCGCCCGCGTCTATCTGAGCGCTGTCGCCATTATTGACAATGGAGTCATTGCCTTCGCCGCCGTCTATCGTCACGTAATTACCCGAATTGAGGATGTAATCGTTACCAGCGCCGGAATTTATGCTGACGTTTTCGCTTTCGTTTAGAATGGTGTCTGCACCGTCGCCACTGTTTATTTCAATAGCAACGCCGTCAGCACCTTCATTGTAAATAAAATCGTTGCCCGATCCACTGTTGATTGTGAGATTATATCCATACAATGTATTGTGGATTGTGTCGTCGCCGTCTCCGCTATTTATTTCAACAAAATCGGCGGTATTATAAATGTAATTATTTCCGTCGCCCGCGTCGACCGTCACGCTGTCACCCAAAATGTTAATCGTATCGTTGAGGCTGGTTGCAGTAGCGTTCCAGCCACCTGGCACGGTTAAATTCTGCGCGAGGAAGGTATCGCTGGCGGCTTCATAAATATAGCCCGCATCTTCGCTGGCAGTCACGCTACCGACAATTTCTTCATCGTCCGCGGCAGAATAACTGCCTTCCATGAAAATAGCGTTAGCGCCGTTGCTGCCGGTAACGACAAACACGCCGCCGCTACTTTCCTCTGCGTCCGAAAGATTGAGATTAATTTCCGAGACAAATTCCGCCGTGCCACCGTAAATCCAGTTTTCGCCGTCGAAGGTGTACGTTACGCCGTCAACAGAAACGGTATCGCCCGCCGTCGGCGCAACCGCATTTTCTGACTGGTACGCGGCGTCAATTTCATCTGGATTTTCAGCGGACACAGTGCCGGTAACTTCGTAAGTCCAGCCATTTTCTGAACTGTAGGTATAAGTTACGCTGTCTAAAATTTGCTGGTCGCCGTCCTCTGGCGAGTAGAACTGCGCGACAATTTCAGCGGCGGTACCTTCATCGGCAGTCTCAGTGCCTGTAGAAGAAATTACAGCAGTCCACTCGTTATTTTCCGCGTCGTAGATGTACTCCGTTTCGCCTACAGTTTGCGTAGCTCCATCCGCTGGCGTGTAAAACTGCGCGATAATTTCGCTGACGGTATCTTCATCGGCAATTTCAGTGGTAGTCGTGGAAGTTTCGTAAACCCATTCGCCGCCGGTATAAGTGTAAGTAATGCCGCTGAGTTCCTGCGTATCGCCCTCGGCTGGCGTTGAATAAGCCATGAGCTGCGCATAAGTTTCGGCGTCGGCGGTTTCGGTAATTTCAGTTTCGTAAGTCCAGTTCTCGCCGTCAAAGGTGTAGTCAACGCCGTTGTAGTTCTGAACGTCGCCTTCAGCGGGGTCGGGGTAGTATTGAGCAGTAATTGCAGCGGCAGTATCTTCGTCAGCAGTCTCGGTAACTTCATAAGACATTTCGCCAGTCCACTCGCCGGTTTCTGAACTGTAGGTGTAGGTTACGCTATCGACTTCCTGCGTATCGCCGTCCGAAGGAGAAAAATACGCATCAATAATCGTGGCGGCAATTTCAGCAGAGGCAGTCTCGGTAACTTCATAAGACATTTCGCCAGTCCACTCGCCGGTTTCTGAACTGTAGGTGTAGGTTACGCCTGCGACTGTCTGTGTATCGCCGTCCGAGGGAGAAAAATTCGCAGCCATAATCGCGGCGGCAACTTCGGCAGAGGCGGTTTCCGTAACGTCATAAGACATTTCGCCCGTCCACTCGCCGGTTTCTGAACTGTAGGTGTAGGTCACGCCGTCGACTTCCTGCGTATCGCCGTCCGAAGGAGAAAAATACGTATCCATAATCGCGGCGGCAACTTCAGCGGCGGCGGTTTCAGTTACTTCAGTTACGTATGTCCAGGAGCCGGAACTGTAGGTATAAGTTACGCCGTCGAGTTCCTGCGTATCGTCTTCCGATGGAGAAAAATACTCAGCAATAATCGCGGCGACAACTTCAGCTGGGGCAACGGCGGCTTCAGTATAGGTTTCATCGTCGTAAAGCCATTCGGAACCGTCGTAAGTGTAGGTAACGCCGTCAAACTCAATTGAATCGCCTTCATTAGGCGCGTAGTATTCCTCCAGAATTACCGCTGCCACGTCGCCGGTTGCAGTTGCGGTCGTGTCAGTTTCGTAAGTCCATTCGCCGGTTTCTGAACTGTAGGTGTAGGTAACGCCTTCGTAGTCCCGTTCGTCGCCGTCCTGCGGCGCGTAGTTCGCTAGAATCGCCGATAGAGTTTCGCCAGTTGCAGTTGCCGTTTCGGTCGTTGTAGTCTCGTAGAGCCATTCGCCGCCGGTGTAGGTGTAGGTAGTGCCGTCAAAGGAAATTGAGCCCCCTTCCTGAGGCTCGTAGTGCGCCAGAATCGCCGCCAGAGTGTCACCAGTTGCAGTTGCCGTCTCTGACGCTGTAGTGGCGTAAATCCACTCGCCGCCGGTGTAGGTATAGGTAATGCCGTAAAACTCAATGGAAGCCCCTTCCTGAGGCTCGTAGTGCGCCAGAATCGATGATAAAGTTTCTCCAGTTGCAGTTACCGTCTCGGTCGTGGTGGTTTCGTACGTCCAGCCATTTTCGCTGTCATAACTGTATTCAATTCCGTTGTAGTTTTGAACATCGCCATCGGCGGGGGCGGGATAAAATTCAGCAACGATAGCGGCGGCGACTTCATCAGCGGCGATTTCGGTAACTTCAGTTTCGTAAATCCAGCTGGCGCCGTCGTAAGTGTAAACAACGCCGCCAATTTCGCGCTGGTCGCCTTCAGTCGGAGAATAAAATTCAGCGATAATTTGAGCGGCAATTTCAGCAGTGGCAGTTTCCGTGGCAGTTGCCGTGATATTTTCGTAGGTCCAGTTGGTTCCGTCGAAAGTGTAGGTTACGCCGTCAATTTCGCGCTGGTCGCCTTCCTTCGGCTCATATTCAGCCAGAATTGCCGATAGAGTTTCGCCGGTAGCAGTTACTGTCTCGGTCGTAGTAGTTTCGTACGTCCAACCGTTTTCGCTGTCGTAAGTGTAGGTTACGCTGCCAAGTTCGCGCGTGTCACCTTCCTGCGGAGTATAAAATTCAGCCGTGATTCGACTGACAATTTCCGGCGAGGCGACTTCGGAGGTTGTAGTTTCATACGTCCAGCCGTTTTCCTCGTCGTAGGTGTAAGTTACGCCGTCAACAGAAACGGTATCGCCGGAATTTGGCGCGGCGGGATTTTCAGCCTGCCAAACGGCGGTAACTGATTCGTTATCGTCGGCATTCGCGCTGTACGTCCAGACGTTTTCCTCGCCGTAGGTGTAAGTTACGCCGCTGACTTCGACGGTATCACCGGCGGCGGGATTGTCGGGATTTTCCTCACTGCTGACGAAAATATATCTGGTCTCAGCCATAGTTCAGCCCTCCCTTTAGAAAGATTTCTGCATATTAGCGAGAACGTTGAAGCCCTGATGAAAGCCCATCCAGCCGACGGCTTTGATATCGAGCGCCCAGGGATTACTGCGGACGGGTCTTATCTGCCAGCCAAGTTCCAAAATAGCGCTGGAGCCGCTGGCGCCTTCGGAAGTTTTCGGGTATCGCTGCGAAGTAACGGTAGAATCTGAATTTTTGTCGTACTGGTAGGCGAGACCAGTATAAATTTTGCTGATAGTGCTGGTTCTGGTAGTCATGCGGTAGCCGAGGCGAATCGTATTGCTGTTGATTGAACTGAACTCGACGTGGTCGCCGGTTGATAAATCCGTGCCCATGCCGTTCTGGCGCGCGTAGGCGTAAATGCCGTAAACGTCAAGCACATTGTTGCGGTTCATGCGGTTGACGTTGCCAATGCGAATGTGACCAGTGAAAACCGGCGCGGACATTTTATAATCGACGTGGGTTCGCTCGCCGTTGAAAATAAAATCGTCGGAGGAAAATTCATTTTTCATGCGCCCGCCGCGCAGACTGCCTTCGTAGTAGGTGCCGTGGCTGTTAGACTGGCGCGCGACAATTCCACCGGCAGTGTACTTGGTATTGCCGGAACCGCGCATTCCGTTAGAAAAATTGCTGTCGTAGCTGCTGTGGACGTATTCAATCAGTGGCGCGAGGTAAGTCCTGCCCGCCTGCTGGTTACTGCCGATTGAACGCGCAAAGCCCAAATCGTAGCTGCCGGTTTTCGTGGTAACGGTGGAGCCGCCGCCGGTTTTGGTCTTAATGCGCCCGCCGCCGGTATTCAGAAAAGCGTTAAAGCCGCCGGCGGAGAATACGCCAATATTTCCTGGAACGCTGCTATCGTTATCCGATTCTTCAGGAATGCCGAGCGCAATATCTGCAACGGCTTCAGAAAACGGGTCGGGAATGTTCGTCTGAATTTCTGGAAAATCGCCGCTGTTAGCTTTTTCAGTGGGGTTATCGCTGGTTCTGATGCCGCCAATCGTCGCGGTAACGCCGTCAACCGTGCTGGTCAAATTGGCGTCGTAGAGCAGGGTTACGCCCTTGCTGATAACGGCGTCCTGCGAGCCGCTGACGAAATCCGAACTGCTGCTGCCGTTGACGATAAGATTAATTTTGTCATTGGTATTGAGCTGCGAATCGCCGCTGATACCCAGTCCGATTTTGCCCAGGTCGACGCTGCCGATACCTTCATTAACTGTCATGATTGTGCCGCCGTTGGTAACGCTGTCGGGAATGTTGAAATTTATCGCGCCGAAGCTGTCGAAGTTGATATTGTTTACGGTAATTCCGGCGGTGTTTATGTTCAGCGTGTTGTCAGCGGCGACGTAGGAACTGCCGAGCATTCCGCCAAAGAGATTCGCGCTGCTAAGGTCTGGCGTGCCGAAAATGTTAATCGTGTTGCCGGTAACAACGGAACTGTCGGTTGGCTCACGGACTTCGCCAGCGATGACGTTGCCGGAAATCGTGCCGCCGTAAATGTCGACGGTGTTCCCAGTCACGCTGCCGGTAAGCGCCGCGCCGCCGTTTATGCCGCCGGTGATATTTCCGCCGTTAATGCGAACGTAGTTGTTGTAGACCAGCCCGCCCTGAAACTGAGAAAAATCCGGCGTGCTTTCGTCGACTGGATAGGAATAAGCCACTTCGCCGCCCGAAACGAAATCGATTGTGCCGCCGTTGACGATAACGCTGTTGCCGAAAACATTTCCGGCGCTGGTGCCGTCGTACGGGAAAAACGCCAGACCGCCAGCCACGCCGCCGAGGATATTTCCGCCGTTAATCGTGACGCGGTTGCCGCGAACGCTGCCGGTGGTTGACATTCCGCCAAAGACGCCGTTGATTCGCCCGCCGTTAATCGTCACGCTGTTACCAGTCGACGCCGCAGAATTTTCCTCGCCGCCGCCGCCGTAAACCATGTCATAATCTTCCTCGACCGCCGTAGTTTCGCCGTTCACTGAGAAATTTTCCTCGTTCACCTCGACGCTGTTGTCTGAAGTTCCGCTGGGCTGAACGCTTTGTTCCGCGTAAACTGTCCCGTGAAAAATTGTTGTAGTTGCCAGCGTCGCCAGCAAAATCTTTTTCAGCTTCCTGTATCTGGCTGAGTTCAATCCAAAAACCTCCTATTTTACGAACAGTTTTTTCGCCGCCATATCAGCCGTCAGCGCGTCAACGATTTTCTGCGCCGCCTTATCCATCGCCTTGGCGTAGAAATTGTTGTTGAGCTTGCGGCTGCCGACGGTAACAATCCCCAGGCTAACGTTAGTCTGTTCATGAACGCCGACAACGCGTTTCTGCCAGACGACTTCGCCGGTCTCCGCCTTGATAATGCGCAAATCGCACTGGACGCCAATTCCGATTTTGCCAACGTCGATACCGCCGAGAACGTCACCGATGGCGCCGAGTGGAATTGCGTTGTTCAGAAACGCCGAAGCAAGATTCAGCGCGCCGGAAAGTTTTTCAAAATCCTCGCTCCACCAGCTGCCGGTTCCGAGATTGATAATCGTGCCCTGAATCAGATAATCCGCCTTGTGCGCCGCGCCGATAGCCGAAGTAATTTCGGGACTGATAATCTGCCCGACCTGCGCCGTGGCAATGGACTGCGCCTTATTTTCGTCGAAGCCGGTGCCCTCGAAAAGCAGATTCAAATCCACCGCGCCTTCCGAATTTTTTACCGCCTCTTCGAGATATTTCAGGTCGCGCATTTTTTCATCGTACAGCTGAATTTCGATATTCTCATCAATCGGGCGCGTCTCCATGAGCCGGAATTTGCCGCTGGACATTAATTTTTCCATGACCAAATCTGACAGCGACGCGGCGGATTCAACCAGGTCGAAGCGCGTATCGTCCGTGAACTTCATTAGCACGCAGGCGGGATTTTCCGCCGCATGAACTGTCGAGCCTGTCAGTGCCGCTAAAATCGCAATCAGCGCGAAGAATTTTTTCATGTTGATAGCCCCCTTAGCGCTTAGTTTCGTCTTTGAGACCGGCAGGCAGTTTCAAAAGCTTATCGTCGGGCGAAGCGCTGAACTCGCGGATTTTGACGATACACTTGGAGCCGCGCGCATTGCCGCTGGCGTCCCTGCCGTAGGAGGCGTAGGCGATTTTCACGAGACTTTCGCCGTCGAAGTAAAAGCGAATCGCGCTGATTTTATTTTCTTCCTGCGCGAGGAAATCTTCAAAGTCCAGACCGTCTTCGAGCGTGCCGGAATTAATCAGCGTGTACTTTGCAGAACCGGCGCTCTTGTGGCTGTCGGCGATAATGGCGTTCATCATCTCTGAAAAATTCGCGTCGCCAAAACTTTCGCCGGCTAAAAGTTCCGTGAGGTAGTTGCGGGTATTCGCCGCAACTTTGCCTTTTTTGCTGCCGAAATATTCAGCGGCGCCCTTCTTGTTTTTGTAGCGCGTGAAAATAAAATTTTCGCCGCTGCGCGTCAGGCGGCACTGGAAAAAATCAGCGTAGCCAACTTCCTCGTAGCGGTCGTCGCCGCTGCTGGTTATGATACCGCTCAGCGGGCGGTTAAGAAAATAATCGTTGCCTTCGACTGCCAGCCCGCTTTTGCCGTAGAGTTCAACGGAATCACGATTGGTAACGCGCGGCGCGGGCGTCAGGTTGTCGTAGCGGATAGTATAGCTCCGGCTTTCGAGCATCGCGCGGTAAGCGTCAATCTTCGCCGCGTCGACGCTGGAACTTACCGCAAGCAGCGCGATTATCAGCAGGAAAAATTTTTTCATAATCCGAGCACATCCTTCATCTTGCCGATAAGCACTGGATTTTCCAGCAGGTCGTTCATGTCGCCGATACCGGCGGCGTAAACTTTGGCGCCCTTATCGAATTTGATAGCGCCCTTAGGAATTTCGCGCTGAATTTTTTTGACAACGAGCTTGTTGACGCCGTACTCCCTGCCGTTGGCGAGAATCGCAGACTGAATGACGGCAAGCGCGCCCTTCTCGTTGTAGCACAAATCGAAAACAATCGTCGCCTCAGTGCCGCCGCTGGCATTCGTAACGGCGGATTTGTAGCGGTCACAGCTGTAATTTTTGCCGTCAACATTTTTAGTGAGGCTCTCGGCGAAAACCGGCTCGGCGATAGCGGGCGAAACTTTGTGATACCTGTCGTGCCAGTTGAAAACGGCGAGTTCGTCCGGCAGGGAAAGCTGCCTGTCGATAGTACTCCAGCCCTCGGAAGGGTTCAAATTCACATCGTCAAGCTGGGATTCCTCCGCCATAAGCACGGTATCTTCCTCAAGAAATTTGAAGTACCTGCCGCCGTCGTAAATCACGTCGGGATATTTCAGCCCGCCGCCGAAAATCGAGCCGAATGGATTTAAAACTGAAACCAGCGCCTGGTAGTTGCCGCTCAAATCCGTGCGTTCCATGCGCCGCCCGTTTTCCTCAGCGATAATCCGCTTTATGTGCTGGTCGTCGTACTCCACGTAGAAACTGCCGGAAGATAAAATTTCGCGGTACTCCTGCGCCCGTGGCTGTTCCGCCGCGACACTCGACGCCATTAAAAAAATTCCTGACATCACCGCCCAAAACTTTTTCATAAATCGTCACTCCTTAAAAGTCGACGCGAATGCCTGCGAACGGACCGTCCAAATCGAACGTGCCGTTATCGTCGTGGTGCTTGAGTTTCGCGCGGATTTTCCTGTAGCCGAGGTCGATACCGACAATTTCGAGCGGGCTGTAGCGGACGCCGGCTTCAAAGTCGACGAGGTGACCGTAGCCGCCCAGCGGCAGGCCGGAAACATTTGCGTAAAGTCTGAGCGACGGCGTAGGCGAAATGTGCGCGCCGAGTCCCAGCACAGGAATTACCGCGCCGTATCTTTTACTCGCGCTGTCGGACGCGTTGGAAACGGTGCCCTTCCACTGCACGCCGGTTAAGCCGACCGTCCAGTCGACGCCCTGCCCCAGCACGCTGACGATTGGATTATTCAGGTACAGCTTGAGGTAGTCGAAATTGCTTTTCGTGTGAACGTCGCCGTAAAACTGTTTGCCGTCGAAAGTCAGCGGGTTGTAGCCGAAATTCCTGTCGCCGCTGCCGTGAACGTGAATGTAGTCCAGATTGAAGCGCTTGTAGCGGAACAAAAGTTCTGGCGCGCCGGTGTTGCCGAGACCCAAATCGTCCTTCAAGCCGACCTGCCCGCCGTTGTAGTGGATTTTGTCCGACTTAGCGTTAACATCGAGGTGCGGCGCGAAATATCTTGCCTCAACTGAGACCGGCAAAATTTTCTGCGCCACGTCGCGGACAATACCGTTTACCAGCGTTTCAGCCTCTTCAAAATTTTCCTGCGCGACCGGTTCAGCTGCGAATGCCGTCGCGCTCATCGATACTGCCAAGCCTGTTGCCAATAAAAATTTTTTCAAAGTAATTACCTCCAATTCTGTAAAAAACAACTGCACAGTTAATTCTACCAGCAAAAGCGGTAACCTTCAAGCCGCCGCGAAATTTTAATCTGGCGTTAATGTTTATTTTGGTGTAGAATATCTGCGCGAAGGGGGAATTTTTTTTATGGCAATGGCGATTGGCTTGGATTTCGGCACGACAAATTCCGTGGTGAGTTACGTCGACGGCGCGGGCAAACTGCGCACTTTCAAACAGAACGGCTCGCCGCTCATTCCCAGCGCGATTTATTTCAAGGCGCCGGACGAGTACGTTATCGGGCTGGCGGCGGTTGCGCTCGGCGAAAAAAATCCCGACAGGAAAATTTCCGGCTTCAAAATGCGCCTGAGCGATACTCGCGACCAGATTGTCTACGAAGGTGGTAAGCTCAAGCCGAAAGTTGCCGTGAAACTTTTTCTCAACCGGCTCATGGCGCAGGTGCAGGAATATCTGATAAAAAAATTCGGCGCCGCTGAAGGCACAATCGACCGCGCGGTTATCACCGTCCCCGCCAAATTCAACGACGCTGCTAACCGTGCGATTAAACTTGCGGCGGCGGCTGCCATGAATTTAAATTCCGACCAGATTAAGCTCGTCTACGAACCGACGGCGGCGGCTGTTGCGGCTCAGCGCGAAAATATTTCCGGCGCCTCGAACTTTCTGATTTACGACTTCGGCGGCGGCACCTTCGACGTTTCGCTTATTCAGAAATCCCGCGGTGTCTTCCACCAGATTTTGACCGACGGCGACCCGAACTGCGGCGGCGACCTGCTCACTGACATTCTCGCGCAGCATTTGCTTAAACTGGCGAATGAAACTTTCGGCACCAGTTTCCCGTGGGACGCTGACGACTTCGATGAAAATTTTCACGGCGTCGACGAAATTCAGTACGCCAGAAACCGCGCCGCCATTCTCAGCGAATCCGCCCGCGTCAAAACCAGCCTGAGCAGCGACAAAAATTTCACTGCCACTTTTCCGTTTTACGTCGACAAAAATTCCAGCCGCGAATTTGTCAGTGAAATTGCCCGCGCGGATTTTGAACGGCTGATTCGTAAAATTATTTTGCACACGGCGGAAATCACTCAGCGAGTGATTAAAAGCGAGGCGGCGGAAAATATCGGCGGCGTCGAAAAAATTATTCTTGCCGGCGGCAGCAGTCAAATTCCGCTGGTGCGCGAAATTCTACGTGACGCGCTCGGCACCTTCGACGTGAGCTATTCGGAAAATGTTTCGACGCTGATTAGCCGCGGCGCGGCAATTCTCGCGCAGGATATTGATTCGGTGGAAAATCTGACTTCGCAGAAAACCACCGCGCAGATTGGCGTTGCGTCGACCGAAGGGCTTATGTATAATATTTTCCAGCCGGTTATCGACGCCGATACTCAGTTGCCGTGCGAAAATTCCTGCGAGTTCAGACTGCTTGAGGACAACCAGCGGCATCTGGAAATTGCCTACTACGAGCGCGACGCTAAGAATTTTCCGAATGCGCGGCGGATTGACGATGACGGCGTAAATCTGGTTGACGTGCTGCAGATTGAACTGCCAGCCGGTCTGAAGAAAAATTCAACCGTTGTGAAAGTTAATTTCAGCGTGCGGAGCGATTCGAGCGTAGAAATTTCGGCGGCGGTTACGGCGAATGGCGAGGATATTGGCGGCGGCGCGGTCGAAGTTCGCAGGGCGTCAGATTTGTTTTGAGGGGATAGCGCATGTTTTATCGTGAACGCGAAAAGCAGGAAATTCGGGAATGGATACAGGCGGCGTTTTCCGTGGCGGAGGAAAAATTCAACGCGCAGATTCTGGAGCTGCGGCAGGAAATTTCCGATTTGAAAAAAACCAACCTTGAAGTTATGCGGGAGCTGGAAGATTTGAAGTTTCGCGCGGAAAGCGGCGTGGAGTCGGCGCAGAGTTCGCCGGAGTCGATTTTCTACCTTGACGAGCCGCCGGACGTTTACATAACGAATGCGCGCATGGAAATTCAGGGCAGGCTCAATCTGGCGGCGGACGTTGACGAGATTAAAAATTTCCTCAGCGCGAACGGCGGCGACACCGGCGCGAAATTTCAACGGCTGATTGAATCGCACGAGGAACTGATTAGCAGTTTCGGCGTCAGGATTAACATTGACGAAATTGCCGACGACGAGCTCAGCGAGGCGGTTACCGCGCGATACTTCAAGGTTTTCCAGCAGATTATCTTCGACAATGTGATCGTGGCGATTAACCGCGGGCTGGACGAAGACCCCGTGTTCTACTTTGAATTTCTGCGCCGCGTCAATGACTACCTCAACCGTTGCGGGATTTACACCGTCAATGCGAAATCCGGCGTGCAGGTTTCCGACGAAGATTATCAGAACATGACGCCGCAAATCCGCAAGACCGGCGATAAAAAACTTGCCGGCACTATCGCTGAAATTGAGCGCCTGCCCTACCGCATAAATTACGTCAACGAGTTCGGCGAGCTGAAATTTCTGCAGTACAACGGCGTTATGACGGTTTACAAGGCGGTGTAGCATGGAATACTTTTTCGGCATAGATTTTGGCGCCTGCAATCTGAAATGCGTCCGCGCCGACGATTTGAAGCTGCGCGCCGTCAAGCTCAATACGAATGACGACGGCTCTTTTCACACGCCCAGCGCGATTTTTTATAACCGCACTAAAAGCGGCGGCGTCGATAAAATAATCGGGCAGACCGCGCTCAATCAGGGCGCACTCGATTCGGAAAATTTAATCGTCGACCTCAAGCGCAAGCTGGAAATTAAAGACTGGCGCAAAAATATTCCCGCGCTCAGCCGTGAAGTTACCGCGCCCGAAGTCGCCGAGGATATTTTCAAAAAGATTTACGCATTCGCCGCGCGCAACTTCCAGCCGGACGATACCGCCCGCGCCGCTATCACCGTGCCAGCGATTTTCACCGAACGCCAGCGCCGGATTTTAGCTGACGCCGCCACTCGCGCAAGTTTTACCGTCGACGCGGTTGTTAATGAGGCGTTCGCGGCGATTTTCGGCGTGCAGGCTGAGGAAGATTCGCTCAACGTCATTTTCGATTTCGGCGGCTCCACGCTCGATGTCAGCGTTATCAAATTCGGCGGCGGCGAAGTTACCGAGCTGGTTGCCAGCGGCTTGAACCTCGGCGGGCTGGATATTGACAGGGATATTCTGGAAAAGATTCTGCGTCCGAAATTTGCTGAGGAACTCGACGCGGCGTGGGACGTGGAAAATTCCGGCGACCTTCAGCTGAATTTCGCGCGGCGGCTCAAGGAAACGCTCTACGGCGATTTTGAAGAAAGCGTCGACGCCGAACTGGTTGAGTTTCGCCCAGGCTTCGACAAAATCTCGCTCAATCGCGCGGAAGTTAATGAGCTCTTGGAGCGTGAAGGCTACGGCGATAAAATTACCGCGCTGCTCGATGAAATTTTCGACGAACTTGAACAGGGCGCCGACTGCTTCGACAGGGAAGATGTCACGGCTATTTGGGCGTTCGGCGGCTCAATGCACATTCCATACTTTCGCAACCTGCTGGAAAATTATTTTGGCGCTGAAATTTTCGACGCGGACGGCTACGAGTTCGACGACGACGAAGGTCTGGCGGCTGGGCTCGAAGATAAATATCTGGTAGTTGCTGGCGGCGCCGCGAATTTTTTAAAACAGCGCGAGAAAATCCGCACCGTCAACGTCATTCCCTGCCAGATCTGCTACAGCCTCGGCGGCAGTCTCAAGCCAGGTATCGCCAAAAATTCTGCGCACGGCTTTGAAACTTTGTATTTGAAACTGAATCCGGCGGAGCTGGAAAAATTCGGCTGGAAGATTGAGCTGTATCAAGCCTTCGCGAATTTGAGCGACGCGGCGTACCTCGGCGAAATAAAATTAAATCCGGCGCTGTACGAAAAATCCGAACCGCCGCTGCTGAAACTGAAAATCCTGCGCGACGGGAAACTGCGGCTGCGAATTTTTGAAAGGCGCGCGGCGGAAATTGCGCTGGTGGAGGAATTTGAAATATGAGCTACGATTACGTTTTGGGCATCGACCTCGGCACGACGAATACGCTCGCCTGCTACTTCGTCGGCGGCAAAAAAAGACTGCTGAAATTTCCGCCTGGCGAAACTATGCTGCCGAGCGTGATTTTCACCGACGATGACGGCAAGGTTACCGTCGGGCAGATGGCGCAGAATCAGGGCGTCGTTCAGCCGGAAAATATGATTAGTTCCTCGAAAACTTTTATCGGAAATTTGGAACTCAACCAAACGTGGAACTGTGGCGGCAAAATTTACACGCCCACCAACGTCGCCACTGAAATTCTGAAGGAAGTCCGGCGCCAGTTTGTCAAGCGCGTCAAGCTGGACGAAAACGCTGAAATTGGCGCGGTTATCACGGTTCCTGCCTACTTCAACGACAACCAGCGCGACGAAACGCGTAAGGCTGGCGAGGCGGCGGGCTTTCACGTCATGTGGATTCTCGAAGAACCGACGGCTGCGGCGATTGAAGCCGTTCACGAAAAACAGCTTGATAAAAAAGTTTTCGTTATCGACATTGGCGGCGGCACCTTCGACCTCAGCGTTCTGGAAGCCGACCACGAAAATCACACCTACCGCGCCATTGCGATTGACGGCGACGACCGGCTCGGCGGCGACAACTTCGACAAAATCATTCAGCGCAAACTTATCAGCAAGGTTGAAGACGACGTGAAAATCAATCTTGACTCCGCCGAATCCGCCATGCTCGACGAAACCGACTACAACAAGCTTATGCACAGGCTCCTGACTGAGGCGCGGAAAATCAAGGAAGGCTTGAGCGAAACGCAGCAGTACGAAATTAATCTGCCGAATTTCGCGCGGTTCGACGGGCGGGATTATTCGCTGGATTTCTCAATGACGCGCGCCGAGTTCGACGAAATTTGCAAGCCGCTCTATGAAAAAATTTTCACCAAGCTCAACCACTTTGTCAAAGAGAACAACAATTTCTGGCTGGACGAGATTGGGCATGTCATCATGGCGGGCGGCAGCTGTTACATTCCCTACCTGCGCGAAAGGATTTACAGCGACGTTGGTATCAGACCCGACAGCGATTTGGATATGTCGCGCTTAGTTGTAATTGGCGCGGCGCGCGTTGCTGAGGCGAAAAATTCCGGCATTGCTGGCGGCGGGATTGAGCTTAAGAGCGTGCTGGCGCATTCGCTCGGCGTGGAAATTATGACGGCGGACGGGCGGCTGATTTTCGACAGGATTCTGGCGAAGGATACGCCCTACCCCTGCGCCGCTACCCGCGAATACGAGACCGCCTTCGACAACCAGACGCGCATTGACGTGAACGTTTACGAAGCCGGAATTGAAGGCGCTCTTGAGCTGAAATTCCACCGCTACCGTGGCACGCTCAGTCTGAAAAATCTGCCCGCCGCGCCGCGCGGTGAAACTTATGTCGACGTGCGATTTGAGTACACTGAAGACCAGCGCTTGAAGGTTACGGCGACGGATTTGCAGCGCGAAAACCATTTTGAAGAGCAGATTCTGGACAAAAATCATGACGCGCGAAATTGACATTATCACGCTTTTCCCCGAAATGTTCACGCCGCTTTCCAACAGCATTATCAAGCGCGCCGTTGACAATCAGATTTTGAAAATCCGGCTGACGCAGCTCAGGGATTTCGCCTACGACAAGCACAGGCAGGTTGACGATTCGCCGTTCGGAGGCGGCAGCGGTATGGTTTTAAAGCCGGAGCCTATGTACCGCGCAGTTCGCGCAGTGCTGGAAAATTCTGCCGCAACTTCGCGCAGGATTATCATAACCGACCCCAGCGGCGCAACTTTCACGCAGGCGAAGGTGAAGGAACTGGCTCAAATCGACTGGCTGATTTTTATCTGCGGACACTACGAGGGCTTCGACGCGCGGATTTACGATTTGGCGGACGAGCGGATTTCTATTGGCGATTACGTTCTAACCGGCGGCGAACTGCCTGCGATGGTTATCGTCGACGCCGTTGCCAGAATGCTGCCGGACGTTTTGGGCGCGTCAGATTCGGCGGAAACTGATTCGTTCTTCGACGGAATGTTGAGCTTCCCGCAGTACACACGCCCGCGCGAATTTGAAGGAAAAGCCGTGCCGGAAGTCTTGCTGTCGGGCAACCACGCCGAAATTCGGAAATGGCGGCAGGCGCAGGCGCTCGAACTCACGCGGAAATTCAGACCAGATTTACTAAGCGAGGAATTTTAAATGCGAAAATTTTTAATGATAGCCGTGCCGGTGCTTCTGATTCTGGCGATAGCCGTCGGCGTGGGAAGTTACCGCGCGATGCTCAAGGTGCAGGCGATGCCTTCCAGCTCGATAAAGACGATTCGCGATGCCGCAGCTGAAGGCGACACCGCCATTTTCAGCCAGCTGGTTGACGTGGACGCCGTGCTGGAAACCGCCGCCACTGAAATTGTCACAGCCTACATCAACGACCACGCCACTTCCATGACTTATTCGACGCTCGAAATGCAGAATCTTTACAACGCGCTCAAGCCGGAATTTCTCGCCGCCGCTAAGCCAGCCGTCAGCGATTACGTTGCGAAAGGGCGCGTGAACTTTCCTGCCGAGCTGAGCGAAATTCAGACGTGGCTCAAAGATTCCCGCGCTGAAACCTGCGCGATTACCAGCTACTCCAAAATCGTGACGCGTGACGACGGCAGGGCTCACACAAAAATTGAGTTCTACAACGCCGCGCTCATGTTCAGTTTCGACCTTGAAGTCGCGCTGGAAAAAGTCGGCGAAAATTCCTGGCGCGTAGTTTCAGCAACCGGCTTCGACGAATATTATCGTGGCGTCAACCGCGCGCTCAAGGAACGTCTGAAAAATTTGAACGCGCCGATTCAGGCGGAGATGGACGAATTTTTCGACGTGAAGGGCTTCGACGCGGCGGTTATCGAGGGCGACGAGTACGGCTTTTCTCGGACGCTGAGAATGACCGTGAAGGCTGAAGTTTTCGCCGATAAGCCGATTGAAAAAATCAGCGGCACTATCACAATCGACGGCGACGACGATAAGGAAAGTTCCGAGCCTTTTGCAATTTACCTTTCCGACGCGCCCAATGAAGACGGCGTGCAAACTTTCATCGTCGACAAAGTGCTGAATCCGTTCGTTCGCGCGGACGCCAATGTTATGCGCCACGGCTTGAAGAAAAAAGATTTGCACCTTGACGTTACCGAAATTACTTTCAGCGACGGCACCAGTGTCAAGAAATTCGACCAGCTGCCGGAATAAATTGGGAGGGATTTTTATGGAAATGCCGCTGGTTTCGGTTATCGTGCCAATGTACAACACCGAGCTCTACGTCGACGAGCTGATTGAAAGCGTTCTCGCGCAGACGCTGGAAAATTTTGAGCTGATAATTGTTGACGACTGCTCCACCGATCACAGCTGCGCGGTCGTCAAAAGTTACATTCCTAAAAGCGGCGGGCGGCTTCGATTGACGAAAATGTCTGCGAATACCGGCGGTCCGAGCCTGCCGAGAAATCGCGGGCTTGAGCTGGCGTCTGGGAAGTACATTTTTTTCATGGACAATGACGACGCGCTCATTTCAAATGCACTGGAAAAACTCTGTGAAATCGCTGAAAAATATCAGGCCGACGTTGTGAATTGCAAGCGTTATTATCAGACTAAAGGTTTTGGAGAAGATTTTATAAAAAATCTCAAGATAAAAGGAAATTCTGACGATAACAGAACACAAATCGTCGTTGAGGATATGATGAAGAGAGTGCGCGCCTGGACGAAAAATGCTTTTGAAGTTTCGCCGTGGACAAAATTTTGCCGCCGAGATTTTCTGATCAAAAATGATATAAAATTTCTGCCGGTCGTACAGGAAGACAGCATTTGGACATTTGAGCTGATTTGTACAGCAAAAAAATTCTTGATGGTTCCCGATGCATATTACATTCGTCGTCAGCGCAAAGATTCTCTCGCTACAGTTGCTCTGCAGCGCGAAATTAGCGTGGAAGGAATTCGCCGCAAGTTCGACAGAATTATTCACGGATTAAAGCATATTGATGATTTCATGGGAAGGCTGGATTTTTTCCGAGAAAATCCCTCCATGCGATACCGCGCGCTCAGCCAGTTCGTGACGCAGAATCTGAACTGGATACGCGTCGCCAGCGGCAATACCGAGCCGCACGTTATCTACGAAAATCTGCGCGAAGCCTTCAGCGGCGAAATGGGCGGTCACGACGTGCTAATTCCATTCCTTATCGCCAACAACGTTCGCCTTATCAAGGAACTTATCGCTGAACGCGAAAAAAATAAAAGCGCTGACAGCGTCGAGGGTTGAAGGATTTTGGCAGCTTGTACCGAAATGAATTGCGAGGTGTTTTTTATGGCGAATGAAATTCCAGCAGTATCAGTGATCGTTCCAATGTACAATGTTGAAGCTTATGTTGGCGAAATGCTTGAAAGCGTTTTGTGCCAGACGCTGGAGAATTTTGAACTGATTGTCGTGAATAACGGCTCTACCGACAAAAGTAGAGCTGTTGTTGAAAATTATCTGATGAGATTCGATGGGCGATTAAGTCTTATCAATCTTCCGGTTAATACAGGCAATCCTGCTTTTCCAAGAAACCACGGACTGGCGATGTCGCGTGGCAAGTATATTTACTTCATGGACAGCGACGACGTTATCACTCGGACTGCGCTCGAAGAAATGTACAACATCGCCGAAGCCAGCCAAGCAGAGGTTGTATATTTCCAAAATTATGGTATTTCGCATGGCGTTGGAGCGGAACTTTTGAGTAACATTCGCATTCAAGAGACACCTCTGGTCAAAGAGTTAACATTCCTTGCGAATGATTTGACCTATCGATTGAATTTGTATTTAAAATTCTGCTTTCAAGCGCCACCTTGGCTCAAGATTGCACGCAGGGATTTTTTGATTTCTAACGAGATATTTTTTCCGGCAATTCCTCACGAAGACAATCTTTGGACGCTCAAGCTGCTGTGTCTGGCGGAAAAATTCACCATTGCTCCAAATATTTGCTACATAAATCGTAAGAGGGAAGGCTCCGAAACCGCTCCGAGAGATGAATTTAGCAAGCAACTTCGCTATTCCATGGAGCGAACTGTTAAGGGAATGAGGGCGCTCGACGCTTTTATGGACGAGTTGGAATTTTTTAAGATTCACTCCGAATTTCGGTACGCGATTCTGAATTTCTATACGACGATTGATTTAAATCGAACAGTTCAGCTTTTTAATAATTTTCCACCACACGTCATTTTTGAGAGTTTCAGAAACGTATTCGCAAACGACATGGGTGAAAATTCTGCGCTGATTTCCTACCTCGTCACAAACAGCGTCACGCTCATTCGTGAATTAATTGCAGCAAATCAGAGACGTGCCACTGTTCCTCCGCAGCCTGTAGTGCCTGGCGAGTCGTTCGATTTAAGGATGCAATAAATGATTTGGAACGTCAAAGTTTTCGGTATTGTGCAGGGCGTTGGTTTTCGACCGTTTATCAGTCGGCTTGCCAGCGCTTTTTCAATTTCCGGCAGCGTCGCCAATCGCGGTTCCTACGTTGAAATTTTCGCGCAGGGTGAAAATCTGGCTGAATTTGTGGCAGCTATCAGTAAGCAGGCGCCGGAGCGTTCCGCTATTTTGAAAGTTGACGTTACCGAAATTTCCGGCGCTGAAAATTTTACCGGCTTTGAGATTACCGAGAGCGTTCACGAGCGCGGGGACATTTTCGTTTCGCCGGACATTGCGATTTGCGAGAACTGCGCGGCTGAACTTTTTAATCCCAGCGACCGCCGCTACCTGCACCCGTTCATAAACTGCACCGCCTGCGGTCCGCGCCTCACGATTCTTAAGCACATGCCCTACGACCGCGAGCGCACTTCCATGAGCGATTTTCCAATGTGCGAAAGCTGCGCGGCGGAATATTTCAGCGCCGATTCGCGCAGGTTCGACGCCCAGCCCATTTGCTGCCACGAATGCGGTCCAGAAATTTATCTGATTGGAAGTTCCGAACGCGGCGGCGAGGCGATTCGCTCTGCCAGAAAAATTCTAGCGGCGGGCGGTATCGTGGCTGTCAAGGGACTCGGCGGCTTCCACCTTGCCTGCGACGCCAGAAATTTCGACGCCGTTCAGCGCCTGCGCGAAAACAAATTCCGTCCGGCTAAGCCCTTCGCCGTCATGTTCAAAAATCTCGCCGCCGTCCAGCGCGAATGCATTTTGACTTCCGCTCATAAAACTTTCCTCGACAGCCCGCAGAAACCTATCGTCCTGCTCGAAAAAAATCCCGCCGGTACCATTGCTGAAAACGTTGCGCCGGAAATTAACCGCCTCGGCGCGCTGCTGCCCTATACGCCGGTTCACCTGCTGCTTTTCGGCTATCCTGACGCGCTGGAACATTTTCCTGACGCGCTTGTTATGACGAGCGGCAACCCCAGCGGCGTTCCTATCGCCATTACCGACGCTGACGCGCAGGATCTGCCCTGCGACGCAATTCTTTCCAACAACAGGGAAATTCTGCTGCGCGCCGACGATTCGGTTATGGATTTCGTGAACGACACGCCGTCGATGATTCGCAGGAGCCGCGGTTATGCGCCGCTTCCGATTTTCTATGACGGCAAGAAAAATAAGCCCGCGCTTGCGATTGGCGGCGAGCTCAAAAACACTTTCTGCCTGGCGAAAAATAATCTGCTGTACGCCTCCCCGTACATTGGCGATGTCAGCGATTTGCGGACGGTCGAAGTGCTTAAAAATTCTATCCGCCGCATGAGCGACCTGCTGGAAATTCAGCCGGAAATTGTCGCCTGCGATTTGCACCCGCGCTATCAGACAACCAAACTCGCCGAGGAATTTAATCTGCCGGTCGTGAAAGTTCAGCACCACTACGCGCACATTCTCAGCTGCGTGGCGGAAAATAATTTTCACGGCGAGGTTATCGGCGTGGCGTTCGACGGCACCGGCTACGGCGACGACGGTACGATTTGGGGCGGCGAATTTTTTATCTGCGACGCCAGAAGTTACCGGCGCGTCGGTCACATTGCAAAATTTGTGCAGGCGGGCGGCGATAAATCCGCGCGCGAAGGCTGGCGAATTGCTCTGGCGATGGCTGATATTTCCAGCGCGAAAACTTTAAACCTTGCCAGCGATAAAAATCTGGACGCGGCGGCTTTCCTGCTGAAAAATAATCTGAACTGCGTCACGTCCACGAGCTGCGGGCGCCTCTTCGACGCAGTGAGCGCGATTCTCGGTATCTGCAAAAGTTCCAGCTACGAAGGCGAGGCGGCTATGAAACTTCAGACCGTGGCTGAAAATTCCGCGGCGAAAATCAGCTGGCAGTTTGAAATTGGCGCGGATTTGATTCTGCCGACAGATAAACTGTTCGCTGAAATTTTATCACGCAGGCTTGAGGGCGGCGATACCGGCGGGCTGGCAAGATTTTTCCACGAAAGTCTGGCTGAAATGACGGCGCAGGCGTGCGAAATTCTCAGTGCGCGTACAAAAATAAAAACCGTCGCACTGAGCGGCGGCGTGTTCCAAAATTCCCTGCTGACTGCCTTAACCATTGACAAGCTCAACCGGCGCGGCTTGAACGTCCTGCGTCACAAATTTATTCCAGCCAATGACGGCGGACTTTGCATTGGGCAGGCGCTAAAAGCGCAGAGTTGCCTTTAGCTTTTTGAAGTCGATGTCGGTTTTAGCGTCGGGATTTTTCTTGAGGAAGTGCTGGTCAGATTCTGGCGCGGCGGTAAAATTTTTCAGCCGACCGGCGGCGGCGTAGCATTTCCGCGCGAATTTCTGATTCAGCGTGGTATCGTTGACTGTAATGCAGGCGGTGGTTGCGAGCGGCTGCTTGCCGCGATTGGCGATAAAGTTCAGGTGCATTTCAACCTGCGGCTCGTCCTCGCCGGTCGCGTAGTAGACGCCCAGATTATTTTCGCTGTAGGGATTCAGCACGTTGAACAGCACGTCCATAAGCGTTGACAAATCGATTTTCTTGGGATTGAAAGTGACTTCGACGCCGGAAATATTTTCGAGTTCGCGCGGCTCAGGGTTGACGTAACTGCGAACGTTGCGCGCGCTGATAGCTCCGGCGGTGACGTTCGTGACGCCAGGAACATCGCTGAAAAGTTCCTGCAGCTCGCTGAAATCGCCGCCGCTGAAATAAATTTTCTTCGTGTACAATTCATCACCTCAATGCTCGGTGAACAGGTCAACCTGCCGCTCGGCGGCGCGCTTCACGTCGAACATTTTGATAAGCTCAGCAACCGCCTGCGTCGGTGAAATTACGCCGCTCAAAACCGCTTCGCGAATTTCCGGCATTCTGCCCGTGATAACCGCGTCTTCAAAAAACAGATTGTGCAGGTGCTCATCAATCATGGCGTGCATCCAGTCGAGGAGCTGCCCGTCACGGCGCCGCTGGAATACGCCGCTGGCAGTCGTCATCTTCTTGAAAATCTGAATGACTTCCCAGAGTTCGGGCAGACCAGTTTTCTCGACGGCGCTGGCAAGGTAAGCGTGAGTCGGCCAGCCTTCGGTTGCGGGGCGGATAAATTCAATCATGCGTTCATATTCGCCGCGCGCAACCTTCGCACGGACAAGATTATCGCCGTCCGCCTTGTTGATGACAATCGCGTCCGCCAGCTCCATAATGCCTTTTTTAATCCCCTGCAAATCGTCACCGGCTCCGGTCAGCACTACCAGCATGAAAAAATCCACCATCGAACGCACAGTAGTTTCAGACTGCCCGACGCCAACCGTTTCGATAATAATCACGTCGTAGCCAGCCGCCTCGCACATCAGCATAGTCTCACGGCTTTTTCGTGCGACGCCGCCCAAAGTTCCGCCAGCCGGACTGGGACGAATAAAAGCTTCCACGCGGCGGCTCAAAGTTCCCATTCGCGTCTTATCGCCGAGGATTGAACCTTTCGTAACCGAGCTCGTCGGATCAATCGTCAGCACGGCGACTTTGTGTCCCGCGTCGCAAAGCATATTCCCGAACGATTCAATCATCGTGGACTTACCCGCGCCAGGCACGCCGGTAATTCCAATGCGCAGAGCCTTGCCGGTACGCGGCAAAAGACGCTGAAGAACGCGCTGAGCTTTGGCAAAATGTTTCGGGCTGTTGCTTTCAATCAAAGTTATCGCGCGGGACAAAATCGTCCTGTCGCCGCGAGTTACGCCGTCAACCAGTTCATCTTCAGTCAAAGCCGCGCGCCGCTTGAACTGGTAATTCGGATTGAGATTGCCGACGGTCGTATCCTTAATGCCTTCGATACCGCTCATGACGGCGGATTGATTCGAGACCGCCCATTCCGGCGTTGTCGTTGTGTATTTCGCCACAAAATCACTCTCCTCAAAAAAAATGCCGCGCCCGAAAATTCTCGCTACATTATAACGAAAAAGTTCAAACGCGGCAACAGCGGAAAAATTTTTAAATCAGCCAGCTTCTTCTTCCTTAGCGCGGTCGATGAGCAGATTCAGCAGCTTAACGCCGGCTTCGGGAATGTTGGTGCCAGGGGCGAAAATCGCAACGGCGCCGCTCTTGTACAGGTGGTCGTAGTCTTGAACGGGGATAACGCCGCCAATGGCAACCATAATATCTTCGCGACCGAGCTTTTTGAGTTCGTCGACGAGTTCCGGCAGCAGCGTGTTATGACCGGCAGCGAGCGAGCTGAAACCAATCATGTGGACATCGTTGTCAACGGCGTCCTGCGCAGTTTCGGCGGGCGTCTGGAAGAGCGGTCCCACGTCAACGTCCCAGCCCATATCAGCGAAGCTGGAGGCGATAACTTTCTGCCCGCGATCGTGCCCGTCCTGCCCAATCTTAGCGACGAAAATTCTCGGACGGCGCCCAGTGAGTTTTTCAAATTCGTCAGCGAGCTTGCGAGCCTTGTCAAGTTCAGTCTGGTCGCCAAATTCGCTGGAATATACGCCGGAAATCGTGTGAATCGTCGCCTGGTATCTGCCGGAAACTTTTTCAACGGCGTCAGAAATTTCGCCGAGGGACGCGCGGACGCGAGCGGCTTCGACAGCGCATTCAAGCAGGTTGCCGTTGTCACGGGATTCAGCGGCTTTCGTGATAGCTTCAAGCGCGGCGCGAACGTCGTCTTCGTTGCGTTCAGCGCGAAGTTTGTTAAGGCGTTCAACCTGCGCGTTGCGGACGGCGGTGTTGTCGACGGCGAGAATTTCCAGCGGGTCTTCGTGGTCGAGGCGGAATTTATTCAAGCCGACAATCGTCTCGTTGTTGGAGTCGATACGCGCCTGACGGCGGGCAGCGGCTTCCTCAATGCGCATCTTGGGCAATCCCGTTGGAATCGCCTTTGACATGCCGCCCATCGACTCTATCTCCTGAATATGAGCCCACGCGCGGCGAATAATTTCGTTGGTAAGCGCTTCTAAGTAGTAGCTTCCGCCCCATGGATCTATTATCTTGCAAGTAGCAGTTTCGTCCTGAATGTAAAGTTGCGTGTTACGTGCGATACGGGCGCTGAAGTCCGTCGGCAGGGCGATAGCTTCATCAAGGGCGTTGGTGTGCAGAGATTGCGTGTGACCGAGTGCCGCGCCCATAGCTTCCATGGCAGTGCGGGCGACGTTGTTGAACGGATCCTGCGCAGTAAGCGACCAGCCGGAAGTCTGGCAGTGCGTGCGCAGAGCCATGGATTTAGCCTGCGTGCCGCCCATCTGCTTGACAATCTTAGCCCAAAGAACGCGAGCCGCGCGCATTTTCGCAACTTCCATGAAATAATTCTTGCCAATCGCCCAGAAGAAACTCAGGCGCTTAGCGAAGGCGTCAACCTTCAGACCGGCGTTGATACCCGTGCGAATGTACTCAAGCCCGTCCGCCAGCGTGTAGCCGAGCTCAATGTCAGCGGGCGCGCCAGCCTCCTGCATATGGTAGCCGCTAATCGAAATCGAGTTGAACTTAGGCATATACTTTGTGGTATACTCGAATGTATCGCCAATGATTCTCATGCTCATTTCCGGCGGGTAAATATAAGTATTGCGTACCATAAACTCCTTAAGTATATCATTTTGGATAGTTCCGGTAAGGATTGACTTGTCGACGCCCTGTTCAATACCGCTCTGGATATAAAAAGCGAGTATAGGAAGAACGGCGCCGTTCATGGTCATGGAAACGGACATCTGGTCGAGCGGAATGCCGCTGAAGAGAATGTTCATATCGAGCATTGAGCAGACGGAAACGCCAGCCTTGCCGACGTCGCCGAAAACGCGCGGATTGTCAGCGTCGTAGCCGCGGTGCGTCGGCAGGTCGAAGGCAATGGACAAACCTTTCTGACCGGCGGCGAGGTTGCGGCGGTAGAAGGCGTTGGATTCTTCAGCGGTCGAGAAACCGGCGTACTGGCGGACAGTCCACGGGCGGAAAACGTACATTGTCGAATAGGGACCGCGCAGGAAAGGCGGAATGCCGCTGACGAAATCGAGGTGGTTCATGTGCGCGTATTCGTCGTGGCTGTAGAGCGGCTTAACCGGCACGTGCTCCATCGTGCGTTCGATCAGGCTGTCGTAATTGGCGGCGGCAGCCTTTTCAAATTCAGCTTTCCACGCCGCTTCGTCAACCGGCGGCGCGTCGCTGAGATTTATCTGCGTGAAATCGGGATTTTTATATTCAGCCATTACGCAATCATTCCTTTCTTTTTCTGCATCGCCGTCAGAGTCTGGTAGCAGTTCGAGCGAATGTTGATATAATCATCAATGCCCGCCGCCTTGTAGGTTTCAACGAGTTCAGCGGGCGCCGTACCGGCAAGGTAAACCGTGGCGTTGGGCAGGACTTCATGAAGTTTCGGCGCCAGCGCGGGAACAATTTCAGGATAAGTGGCGTCGGTCGAGCAAATAACAACTGCGTCCGCGCCGGAATTTTTCGCCGCCTCAGCCGCCGCCTCGACGCTCTCAAAGCCGTTGTTGCCGAGGACTTCAAATGCGCCGACCTGTAAAAAGCCGGTAGTAAAGTCAGCGCGGGCCTTATGCTGCGGGATCGGACCCATATTGGCAAGGAAAATTTTGACGTTATCGCCTTTCTCCGCCTTGAATTTTTCAGTAGCTTCGCGCAGGGCTTCAAATTTTTCGCTCCAGCGGTGAACGCCGATAGTCTTAACAGTTTCGGATTCTCCGGTACCGAGCGCCGCGCGAATTTCAGCGATAGTAGCGCCAGCCGCCGCCGCGTCGATAACCTTAGCGAAATTGTTCGCGTCAACCTTCGCCAGCGCGTCTTTGGAATTTACGCCAGCGAGGAATTTTTCAATGTCAGCCGTGCGGGCTTTTTTATTTTCAGCGAAATCTTCAGCGCGCGGGTCGAGGCGTTCCTCCAGCATATTGGCGTACATGTTGTTGCCGACGATTCTGTCACGGCGGGAGGCGATAGCCTTGAATCTGTCAGCGAGAATTTTGGCAATTTCGTCCTGCGGATAGCCTTCCTTGAGCGCGGCGACGATACCGCCCTTGCCTTCGATAAGCTGGAACTCCGCCCAGATTTTTTCCTTGATTTGCTTAGTGAGAGTTTCAACAGCCCAGCTGCCACCGGCGGGGTCGATTGGCTGCATAAGCCCGAATTCTTCCTGCAGGATAATCTGCATGTTGCGGGCAATGCGGCGGCTGAACTCGTCGCCCTTGCGAACAGGTTCGTCGAACGGCGCATTTTCGTAGGATTCGAGCCCGCCGACAACCGCGCTGAAAAGCTGCGTGGTGCCGCGCAGAAGATTAACGTAAGGGTCGTAAACCGTTTTGAAGAAAGACGCGGGGCGCGCCGTCAGGTGAATGTGCTGGACGCTCTCGCTGCCGCCGAACGCCTTGACAATTTCAGCCCAAATCGGACGAATCGCGCGGAGTTTCGCAATCTGCATGAAGAAATTCGCGCCAATGGAAACGCCGAACTGAATCTGTTCAGCCGCCTCGTCAATCGTCAAGCCCCGCTTGAGCATTTCGCGAATGTAGGTGACAGCCGCCGCCAGACTGTAGGCAAGTTCCTGCACGTCATTGGAGCCGCCGTTGCTGAAAACGTCGCTGTTCACGAAGACAGTCTTGAGCTCCGGCGCATTTTTAACCGCCCACTTCGCAACTGCCGCCATTTCGTCATAGAGTTTATCCAGCGGCTGATTGAGTTTGCCATTAGACGCAAGCTCAGCGATTGGATTGGCTCCGACGAAGCCGCGCAGTTTGCTGACATCTTTGACAGCCGCCGCAATCAGCGCGAGGATTGGCGCAGAACTTTCACCGGCGTAAACGTACAGCGGGTACTTGTCAAGTTTCAAGCCGTTAAGCAAAGTTTCAACGTCGCCGAGAGTCGTGAGGCTGACGCCGCCGCAGCCAGGTCTTTCGCATTCGCGGGCGTCTTTAGCCTTCTTAGTCGCGCAGTCCAGCTTGACGTGGTAAATCGTCGAGCCCTTGTCAATTTCGTGCTTGAGGAGTTCGTTGTTTTCGGCGGGGAAAGTTTCGTCGCAAGCCTGCGCGATACCCCAAGGCGCGTTGACGTAGCCTTTAGCCGTCGCGCCGCGCAGATAATCGCCAGCGCCAGGGTAAGAATTTTTCGGCTGAATCGGCTCGGTGTCGGCGTGGAAGTACATCGGATCGAACGTGATGCCTTCGTAGGTTTTCGTGTACATCTTTTTCTCGAAAGGCGCGCCTTTGAGCAGCTCAATGCAAGCCTCTTTCCAGGCGTCGTAGCTGGGAATTTCAAATTCGTCCAGCGGCACTTCGGGGAAATCGGTTTGCGATTCGGCTTTTTTGATTATCGCCTGCAAATCCAGCTCTGCAGATTTTTTTTCATCGCTCATACATGTTGTCTCCTTTACAAATTTTTTTACATTGCCTGCAGTCAATATTAGCGCTATTTTTCTGCAAAGTCAACGCCGCCGCAAAAAATTTCATTACGCTGAACTTTGACATTACCAATTTTGCGTGGTACGATACCGCCGCTTGAAAATTTTTTATGATTGGAGATTATAATGGAAGCACTTAGCAGATATTTTAAATTTGAGGAGCGCGGCACGAACCTGCGCACGGAAATACTGGCGGGAATAACGACGTTCCTGGCGATGGTGTACATAGTAATTGTGGCGCCGACGGCGTTAATGAGCGCAGGAATGGACTTCGGCGGTGTGTACGTGGCGACGGTCATAGCTACGGTCGTTGGCACGCTGATAATGGGCGCCGTGGCAAATTATCCAATCGCAATTTCGTGCGGGCTCGGAATTTTGGCATACGTCGCCTACACGCTGATTCTGTCGGAAGGGATACCGTGGCAGGAGGCGCTGGGCGCGGCGGCAATTTCATCTGGAATTTTTATCGTGCTGTCGCTGACGCAGTTCCGAGAAATGTTCATAAACTCCATTCCCGAATCGCTCAAGCGCGCGATAGCGGCGGGCATTGGAATGTTTATCGCGCTGATAGGTTTCCACAACGGTCATATCGTCATGGGCTCGGAAGCGACGATGGTAACAATGGGCAGTATGGACGACCCGACGCTGGTTCTGACGCTGATGGGCTTAGCGGTAACAATGGCGCTGATGGTTCTGCGCGTGAACGGCTCGATTTTTATTGGAATGATTTTCACGGCGGTTGTAGCCTGGACGCTCGGTTACTGGGAGACGCCGAAGGAAATATTTTCCGCGCCGAATGGGTTCAGCGAAACTTTTATGCAGTTGCGAATAGGCGACCTTGGAGTTTTGGCGCCGGCAATATTCACGCTGCTGCTGGTGACGCTGTTCGACACGACGGGTACGATGCTGGGCGTTGGGCGGCAGGCAGGCTTGATAAAAAACGGAGAGTTTCCAAATTTGAAGAGCGCGCTTATGGCGGACGCGACGGCGAGTTTCGTTGGAGCGTTCTGCGGCACTTCGCCAACTTCGACTTATGTTGAATCTGGTACGGGCGTATCGGCAGGCGGGCGGACGGGCTTTACCTCGGTGGTAACGGCGGCGCTGTTCGCGCTGATGGTTTTCTTCCAGCCGCTTGCCGCGTCGATAGCGTCACTGCCTGCGGTCACGGCGCCGGCGCTGATTTTAACCGGCTGCTTCATGGTATCGAGCGTGGCGACGATTGACTGGGACGACTACACCGAGGCTTTTCCGGCGTTCTTCACGATGGTGCTCATGCCGTTCACGTACTCGATAACCAACGGCGTTGGCGCGGGAATGATTTTCTACGTGCTGCTGAAAATTTTCGCAGGCAGGATTAAGGAAATACACCCGCTGCTTTTGATTATGGCGGTGCTGTTCGCAGTCCAAATGGCGATGTGAGGAATTTTCATGCGGAAAATATTTTTACTGGCACTGGTGGTGGTTTTGTTGAGCGGGAAAAGTTACGCGGCGGCGGTTGAAGATTTGCTGGCGTCGAGCGAAACTGCGCGAAAAACTGACCAGATTATTCTAGTCGTAGACCATACGCTCAGCCTGTGGAATAAGATTGACGGCGTTTGGCAGAAAGATTTGGAGAGCCGCTGCAACTACGGCAAAAATGGCTTCAGCGCTAACCGGCACGCTGGCGATAAGACTACGCCCGTCGGCGCCTTTGAAATTCTCTACGCGTTCGGTATGGACGATAACCCTGGCACTGAACTTGAATACAAAAAAATAACGCCCAGTTCCTACCTGAGCGCCGAGGACGATACCTATAACACGTGGGTCGAATCCGCCAGCGAAATTGCCGGCGAACACCTTATCGAATACTTTCCCGAATACAAATACGCCATGAACTTCAGCTTCAACCTCAATCCGACGATTCTCGGACGCGGCGCGGCGATTTTCCTGCACTGCAACAGCACCTACAAGGACTGGACGAGCGGCTGTGTCAGCGTGCCGGAAAGCGTCATGCTGGAGATTTTGCTCAAAGCTCATGGCGGCGCGTGGATTATTATTGTCCCGCGCGAAGGGGATATTGCTGATTACTGAGGCGCGCTAGACTACGTGCTTCCAGGTTTTGCGTTGAAGTACATAGCGAATAGTGATTCTGTTGACGCCGAATTTTTTAGCGAGAGCGCAAACGCCAAATTCTTTGTGATAAGGAATGTAATGCGTGCGAATATATATCACGTCGGCTTCGGTAAGTTTCGCTTGAGAATTAGCCGTGCCAACTGGAAATAAGCCGTCGTCGTATGCGCGCTTCCTGTTTTCTTCGTCTGTAACCCATTCGAGATTAGTTACATTATTATCAGCGTGATTATTGTTGCGGTGATGAACGACGGGCAGATTCAATGGATTCGGAATGAACGCTTCTGCCACGAGCCGGTTGATTCGCCAATTCCGACTTTTGCAGTTTTTGTACAAACAAACGTAAAGATAGCCTCTGTTTCCCTTTATAAGCTTGAGAATTGTCACTTTGCCGTTTTTCAAGCTCCTGACACGCCCTTTGGTGCTGACTTGATAGCGACCTTCGTAGCCGCTGATGTCTTTCCAAATTTCGCCAGGCAATTCTTCGAGCATGTTCGTAATAATGTGCGGATTTTTTTTGTAAGCCTCAAAATCTTTCTGAACCGTGGCGCGAACTTTCAATGTCAGTACCGGCAGTTCAATATCAAGAAATTTCTCATCTTCTGCCGTGAGGTTTAAATCTTGAATCGCATGCTTTACAAAAAGTTCGAGTGCCGCCTTTGGCGTGACAGCATAAGCGCCGGTTTTGCGAAGAGACGGAATGACGACGCGATAAATCCAGTCTTGAAATTTTTTAGCTTCGGGTTTGCGGCTAGCGAAAATGAGACGGTACAAACCAGGCTCGTTGACAATCGTCATTTTTTGCGGTCCGCCAAGGGTGTATACAGTGCATACATCCTTTTCGTCGTCGGCGAGATTACTAAGGTTTTGACGAATATTTTGAATGTCCAAAGGGGCGCAGAGATCGACGGCAACGAACCATGGGTCGCCGTTTTTAAGTACGGTGCGAATTTCGCCGAACTCCTCGCTTTCAAAAATTTGTAATCCAACTTCCATGATCAACCTTCCTTTCAGTAAATCTTACTTCGCCTTAAAAACTTGACAGAACACCCTCCCGCAAGTTATAATCTGCCCGTAAAAACAGAATAGAAATTCCTTAGCGGGGGTATGTACTTCTGTGAGAACACCTTTTAAGGCTAAAGGTATTATATACTATCCCGCGCTAATCGTCAAGTTTATAGATAAAAGTCGAGAGACTGATTGTAAAAAAAATTGCCCTCCGCAGTTAAGCAGGGGGCGTTTTCATTTTGTCGAGAAAGTTTCGGGCGGCTGATCTGCAAAGCCGTAGTGCCAGCGCATTGCCTGAACGATTCGCGCAGCCGCTTTGCCGTCGCCGTAGGGATTAACAGCATTTGCCATTTTCTGATACTCGCCAGCGTCAGTTAGCAAAAGTTTCGCGGCGCTGTAAATTTTTTCTGTATCAGTGCCGACGAGCTTGACAGTACCAGCGGTAACGGCTTCAGGACGCTCAGTAGTGCCGCGCAGAACTAGCACGGGTTTGCCGAGCGCCGGAGCTTCTTCCTGCACGCCGCCGGAATCAGTTAAAATCAGCGTGGCGCGGTTCATCAAATTAGCGAAAGGCTCATAGTCGAGCGGCTCAATCAAATGCACCTGCGCGAGGTTACCGAGTTCCGCGCTGACAATTTCACGAACCTTAGGATTTTTATGCACAGGGAAAATAATTTCAGCGTCAGGAAAATCGGCGGCGATTTGCTTCAGCGCGCGGTAGACATTGCGCATAGGCTCACCAAGATTTTCGCGGCGGTGCGTCGTAACCAGAATCACGCGGCGGCTCAAATTGTTCAGCAAATCCTCGGCGAAAGTAAAATCTGCGCGAACGGTTTGCTGGAGCGCGTCGATAACTGTGTTGCCCGTGACGAAGATTTTTTCAGCGCTGACGCCTTCGCGGAGCAGATTTTCCCGCGCAGTTTCAGTAGGCGCAAAGTTCAAATCAGCCAGCGCGCCGGTGAGCCTGCGGTTAATTTCCTCTGGGAACGGCGAAAATTTATTGCCGGTACGCAAGCCCGCCTCGACGTGTCCGACTGTTATCTGGTGGTAGAAAGCCGCCAGCGCGCCCGTGAAAGTCGTCGTGGTGTCGCCGTGTACCAGAACTATATCCGGCTGAACTTTCGCCAGAATCTCATTCAGCCCCAAAAGCGCGCGGCTCGTTATGTCAAACAGCGTCTGCCCCGCCGACATGATGTTCAAATCGAAGTCCGGCTGAATTTTGAACAGCCTCAGCACTTGGTCAAGCATTTCGCGATGCTGCGCCGTTACCGCTACCGTCGTTTCAAACGCAACGGGAAATTTTCGCAGTTCGAGAATCACCGGCGCCATTTTTATCGCTTCGGGGCGCGTGCCGAAAACTGTCATGACTTTAATTTTTCTCACGGCAAATCACCTGTTCGACAGCCGCAGCACGCCAATTTTTTTCGCGCCGTAGAAAATCGAAAATATCACCATTGCCAGAATCAAAATCGCTATCTGACTGCTGACTTCCGTCAAAGCTATCGCGCTCAGTCCGAGTACCGCGCTTATCACGTACATAAGGAAAACCGCCTGCCGCTGCGTGAATCCCAGTTTCAAAAGCCGGTGGTGCAAATGTCCCTTGTCCGGCTTGAATATCGGCTGCCCGCCACGGTACCGCCGCACTATCGCAAAGGTCGTATCGCAAATCGGTATTCCCAGCGCGAGGATTGGAACTATCAGCGCTATCGTCGCCGCGCTTTTGACCGCGCCTATCACCGAAATTCCCGCCAGCATAAATCCGAGGAATAAGCTACCCGAATCGCCCATGAAAATTCGCGCAGGATTCGAGTTGTAAAATAAAAAGCCAGCCGCCGCGCCAGCTATCGCCGCTGTCAGCACCGCCACCAATATGAAATTGTGTTCCAGCGCGACCAGCAGAATCGTTACCGACGCAATGCCGCAAATCCCTGCCGCTAAGCCGTCCAGCCCGTCGATTAAGTTCACCGTGTTAGTCAAACCTACCAGCCAGAAAATCGTCGCCGGTATCGAGAACCACTCAAGGTAAAAGTAGTCGCCGAGCGGATTTGTTATGACATCTATTCGCACGTCGAAGCCGAAAACTAAGACTGCCGCCGCGAAAATTTGTCCAAGCAGTTTAACTTTCGCCGGCAGATTTTTGTAATCGTCGACAATTCCCACTGCGAATATCATGCTGCCCGATACGATTAGCCCGATGACCTGCCGCAGGACTTCGCCTTCGGGTCTCGTCAGCGCTATCAAAACTAAAATCGAAACCATGAACGCCGCGTAAATCCCGACGCCTCCGATTCGTGGAACTGGCTTTGTATGAACTTTTCGTGCGTCCGGCTTATCTACCGCGCCCGTTTTATTTGCTAAGAAAATCACCGCCGGCGTCAGAATCAGCGCGACTCCGAGCGCCACGGCAAACGCTATGGCACATTCCCGCATGCCTCTCAAAAACTTCCTTTCTAATCTGAATTTAAATTTCGCCCAATTTTACAACAGCGCCGAAAACTCGTCAATCAGCGCTAAAAAATTTTCTTGCCAATTTTCGTTTGTTAATTTAAAATCTGAGTGTTACTTTCTTTCTGTTACTTTCTTTTGGCGCAAAAGAAAGTAACCAAAGAAAACATGCCCGCTTCGCTCGCATCCATGCGAGCTGGCGGGCGGGGCGCGCCGTCCATGGCGCGCTCCCTAAGCGCGTGCGTCCATGGGGCGCCACTTCAATAGATTTGCGTTAATTTAATTTCTGGGAGTTGGTAATTTTGTTAACAGACGTGGAAATCGCGCAACAGGCGGAAATTCAAAACATTACCGCCGTCGCTGCTAAACTTGGACTCGGCGCTGAAGATCTGGAACTTTACGGCAAGTTCAAAGCCAAAATCGCCAAAGAAGTCTGGGCGCGCGTTGAAAATAATCCCAATGGCAAACTGGTTTTAGTTACCGCGATAACGCCGACTCCAGCCGGCGAAGGCAAGACAACAACCTCAATCGGTCTGGCGGACGCATTCAGCCGCCTCGGCAGGAAAGTCTGCGTGGCTCTGCGCGAACCCAGCCTCGGTCCCTGCTTCGGGATTAAGGGCGGCGCGGCTGGCGGCGGCTATGCGCAGGTTGTACCCATGGAAGATATTAACCTGCACTTCACCGGCGACTTCCACGCTATAACCACCGCGCATAACCTGCTGGCGGCGGTTTTGGACAATCACATTCACCACGGCAACGAACTCCGCATTGACGTGCGGCGCGTCGTCTGGAAACGCGTTCTGGACTTGAATGACCGCGCGCTCAGAAATGTCATCGTCGGACTGGGCGGCAAAACCAACGGCGTCCCGCGCGAATCCGGCTTCGATATTACCGTTGCCTCGGAAATTATGGCTATCCTCTGCCTCGCGAAAGATTTAGCTGACTTGAAAGAGCGCCTCGGCAAAATTATCGTTGCCTACAACTTCGACGGCGCGCCAGTTACCGCCGCTGATTTGAACGTTACCGGCTCGCTGGCGCTGCTTTTGAAAGACGCCATCAAGCCCAACCTTGTTCAGACGCTGGAAGGAACGCCCGCGCTGATTCACGGCGGACCTTTCGCCAATATCGCCCACGGCTGCAATTCCGTCACCGCCACGAAGTACGCGCTAAAGCTCGCCGACGTGGTTGTTACCGAAGCCGGTTTCGGCGCAGATTTGGGCGCGGAAAAATTTTTGGACATCAAGTGCAGAATGAGCGGTCTGCGACCAAACGCCGTGGTTATAGTCGCCACAATTCGCGCGCTCAAAATGCACGGCGGCGTTGCTAAAAATAATCTTGCGGAACCGAATCTCGACGCGCTCAAAGCCGGTCTCGCCAATCTGGAAAAGCATATCGAAAATATTCAGGGCTTCGGACTGCCGCCGGTCGTTGCGCTTAACGCCTTCCCGACCGATACCAGCGAGGAAACTGCCGCCGTTGCTGAACTCTGCGCGAAAAAGGGCGTCAGGTTTGCGCGCTCAAACGTTTTCGCGGAAGGCGGAGCTGGCGGCGTCGAACTCGCGCAGGCTGTCGAATCTGCATTCAACGATACCGCGAATTTCAAATTGACATATTCCGACGGCGATAGTATCATGGCTAAAATTTCCGCCGTTGCTGAAAAAATTTACGGTGCGGACGGCGTTAGCTACACTTCTGCCGCGAAAAAGCAAATCGCTGAACTTGAACAGCTCGGCTTCGGCAGCCTGCCAGTTTGTATCGCTAAGACGCAGTATTCTTTGAGCGACGACGCCGCTAAGCTCGGCAGACCGAAAAATTTCACCGTGACTGTGCGCGAAGTCAAAGTTTCCGCCGGTGCCGGTTTCATCGTAGTTCTGCTCGGAAATATCATGACGATGCCTGGCTTGCCTAAACGCCCTGCCGCCGAGAAAATCGACATTACCAGCGACGGAATTATCAGCGGGCTTTTCTAAAAAAAAACCGCCTTTGCAGACGGATTTGCAGATGTAGAAATTTTCGCTGCTTTGTAGGGCGCCAGCACGAAGGGAAATGCTGAAATGACACTTGACATAAACGCAAACTTCAGCATGTGGGGGATTGTTAATCAATCTGGAAATTCGCGTCAGCGTCAGGTGCTTCTACCGAGAGAGTATTATACCTCTACCCCCCCCCTGTGTCAAGTATCATGTAATATTTTGTTATAGTTTGGAGGAATGGTTTATGGCGGTCGTCGTTAAACCGTACAGCGCGGAAAATGTTGGCGCGGCGATTGAAATTTGGAATGAAATTGTTCGTGCGGGCGACGCCTTTCCGCAGGAGGAGGAACTCACCGAAATTACCGGCGACGAATTTTTCAGGGCGCAGTCGTTCACAGGTCTGGCGTGCGACGAGGAGACCGGCGAAATTCTGGCGCTGTACATTTTGCACCCGAACAACGTGGGCAGATGTTCCCATATAAGCAACGCCAGCTACGCCGTGCGGAAAGATTTGCGCGGGCGGCACCTTGGCGAGCTGATTGTCACGCACTGCATTGCTAAGGCGCGGGAGCTGGGCTTCAGAATTTTGCAGTTCAACGCCGTGGTTGCCAGCAACGTCCACGCGCGCCATTTGTACCAGCGGCTTGGTTTTAAGGAGCTCGGAATAATTCCTGGCGGCTTCAGAATGCCGGACGGGAGTTTTGTCGATATAGTACCACAATATATTTTACTTTAATGGAGGTTTTCCCATGAAAAAACTTTCGGTACTTGTGGCGGTATTTTTAACGCTGATGGCGTCGACGGTCTTCGCGGCGTCGTCAGTGGAAGTGCAGCGGGAGGAAATTGACAAACTGCACGACCAGACTTTGACGCGGCTCTACGCAAAATATCCTGACGCCGAAAGAGTTCTGAAGGAATGCTACGCCTACGCGACGCTGAGCAATTCGGGCGTGAAGGTTTTGCTTTTCGGCAGCGCACACGGGCGCGGCGAGGCGATCAACAACGCGACCGGCGAAAAAGTTTACCTGCACATGGAGGAAATTTCGGCGGGACTTGGAATTGGCGCCACGGAATACGATCTGATTTTCCTTATCGCGAACAAAGAGGCGTGGGATTCGTTTATCGTCGGGAAAACGAGATTCGGCGCGTCTGCTGAGGCTTCGGCGAGCGACGGCTATGTTGGCGGCACAATCGAGGGCGCGGAGTACGTTGCCAGCGGCATTTGGGTTTACCAGATGACTAAGAAGGGTATTTCGCTTGAGGCGACGCTCAACGGTATCAAAATTCACGCTGACAAGAAACTCAACGGCGGCTACTGATTAAAAATAAATCGGCATTTATCCATGGGCGCCTTCTTTTTATTTGCAAAGACAAAAAAAGAGGCCGCCCAAGGACGGGCGGCCGCCCGCGCCATTCGCTGGACGCGAATGCAGCGGGCTGTTTTCTTTGCTACTTTCTTTTGCACCAAAAGAAAGTAGATACAAAACCTTAAACCTTGAACCTGCCAATAATATCCTGCATAGCCTGCGCCATTTCGGCGAGGGAGCGGCTGGCTTCGGCGATTTCGTGCATAGTAGCGGACTGCTGTTCGCCGGACGCGGAGACGGTTTCCGATTCCTTAGCGACTTCGCGGCTCTTGACGTTGATATTTTCGACGGACTGCGTGATAACGTCAGTGCTGGCAGAAAGTTCACCGACGATTTTTTCCATGCGCTCGGAACTCTTGGAAACCTCGGTGACTTTTTCGCTGATAATCTGGAAAGTTCTGCCCGCGTCGTCGACAGCCTCGGCGCCGGTTTTGACGTTGGTAACGCCTTCCTGCATAGCCTGCACGGCGTCCTGAGATTTTTCCTGAATGGAGCCAATGAGCGTGGAAATTTCCTTCGCGGAACTTTGCGACTGCTCAGCGAGCTTGCGAACTTCGTCAGCGACGACGGCGAAACCTTTACCGTGTTCACCGGCGCGCGCGGCTTCAATGGCGGCGTTCAGCGCGAGGAGATTTGTCTGGTCGGCGATAGCAACAATGGCGTCGACGATTTTGCCAATCTTTTCGGATTCTTCGCCGAGCTGAGCGATAACGTCCGCCGAGGCGCTGACGGAAGTTTCAATGCGCTCCATCTGCGAAATTGCGTTTTTGACAGCCTTGTTTCCGTTATCGGCGGCGACGTTTGTTTCAGCAATTTCTTTGGCGGAGGCGTGCAAAGTCTTGTTGAAACTTTCCATGTGGCTTTTGAGTTCGTCCGCCTTCGTTGAGGCGTTTTCGACTTCGGTAAACTGTTCGGTGCAGGCGCCGGCGACGTTGACGATTGAATCCGCAACCTGATTAATCGCCGTGGTAGACTGGTCGGCGCTGGCGGTGAGCTGCTCACTGGCGGCGGCAACCTGCGCGGCAGAGGTTATGATTTTTTCTATCATCTCGTGAACATTATCGCGAAGCGCCACAACTGCGCGCGCCATTACGCCAATTTCGTCCGAACGCTCGGTGTCAGCATTTTTGCCGTTGTCTTTCAAACGGAAATCGCCCGTACTCAGAACGTCCAGCACTTCCGTCATACGGCGAATCGGCGCTATCAAATGGTTGGAAAAAGCAGCGGCGGCGATAATCATTATGACGGCGATAACTACGGCGAGAATCGTCATTCTGACAAAAATGCTGTGAAGATTTTCGTCGGCTCTTGCCTGAGCTTCAGCGACGCGCGCGTCAATGTAATCAATCCAGACGCCGGTGCCTACAACCCACTGGTACGGCTCAAAAGCTGCGGTATAACCTCTTTTCGGCAGAGGCTCAGTCTCCCCAGGTTTCGCGAACATAAAATCAGTGTAACCGCCGCCGGCTTTACGACCGTTCTCAATCAGTTCGCGGATAAAATGCTTGCCGGTCTGGTCGGTAGCGTCGATACGGGATTTGCCTTCAACGTCGCGTCCTAGCAGTGCAACATTAACGCCTTCGTAGGTGTCAATCCAGAAATAACCGTCGCCGTCCGCGTAGCGCAAATCTCTGACGATAGCCGCCGCGTCTATCCGCGCCTGCGCCGGTGAAATTATTCCCGCCTTTTCGCGTTCGTAAATCCCCTGTATCGCGCTTAACGCCGTCTGCGTCTGATCCTTCAGTTCACGCTCGACGTCTGCCGTCAGGATTTGTCGAAATTCTTCTACTTCCTTCTCGCTGTTGGAAATCATCGTCATCGTGACCATTGTGCAGACCACGAACATTGTGAAAAACGATGCGGCGATCATCATGATCATGAACTGCGTCTTCATTGACGACCTTGCCTTGTCCATAAAAAACTCCCCCTACAAGCTTATTATTTTTAGAAAATTCGCGTTGACAGAGGAAAGTTCCTGCAGAAAAATTCGCTCAGCCGTTGGAAAAATTTTTAATGCTGTTGAGTTCAGCGGCGAGATTTTTTTCAAGCGCGGCTTCAAGTTCCTTGAGCGTCACGGCGTCGAAGAGGTAGCTGACATGCGGCACGAGCCGGATTTTGGATTCGCCGGTAAAATTTTCGGTGTAGACGTTGTAGAAAACGCTGAAGTCGCTGGCGGCGTCGAAGTCGCTGTAGTTCAGCAGAATATAGGAGCCGTTGGTCGTTTTAGCGGGATTGTCCGGCGAAATGAACAGTTCAAAGCCTTCAAGATTTTTCGGCAGAGTCTTAGCGTATTCCCAGTCGGCGAAATTTTTTTCAGCCAGCAGCGAGTCGGTAACCGGCGCCGTCAGATTTTCGATAGCGCTGTCGAGTTCTGCGCGAAGGAGTTCGGTAAAGCGCTTGAAGTCGCCGGTGAAAAATTTCGTGAGGCAAAATTCGTTCAGCCCAATCGACACGCGAACTTTGTATTCGGCGGTTTCTTCGTGGAAGTACGCGGTAAGACTGCGGTGGTCTTTCTCGTAGCGGAAATAGTTGAACTTGTCGAGTTCGTCGTCGAAAATTTTCTTCAGCGCAAAGCCGCGAATGTTGTTGGGCAGGCTGGTAAAAAATTCAGCGCTGGCGGCTTCCTCGGCAATGCGGGTTTTGGTTTCGGGATTCAATTTACAGTTCGACCTTTCGTGTGTTATAATCTCGGAAAAATTTTTGGAGGTTTTAACATGAAGAAAGCAGCGATTTTCCTGGCGGACGGCTTCGAGGAAGGCGAGGCGCTGTTCACGCTTGACATAATCCGGCGCGCGGGCATAACCTGCGATTCGTACTCAATCGGCGGCGAATTTGTAACCAGCAGCCGGAAAATTACCGTCAAAGCCGACAACCTGCTTGGCGATAAAAATCTGGCGGAATATGACATGGTTATCCTGCCTGGCGGACAGCCTGGCTCCACGAACCTTTCCAAAGACGAACGCGTTCTGAAAATCGTCCGCAGCTTTATCGGCGACAAAAACAAATTCGTAGCCGCAATCTGCGCCGCGCCAATGGTACTCAAAGCCGCCGGCGTCAGCAAGGGCAGGACACTCACTTCCTACCCAGGCGAAAACTTTACCGAAATGTTCAGCGACGCCAACTACGTCGAAGATGAACTCGTCGTGCAGGACGGCAATCTGATAACCAGCCGCGCCGCCGCTACCTGCCTGCCTTTCGCCTACAAAATTATCGACGCGCTCGGCGGAGATTCTGAGCCAATCAAAAAATCCATGCTCTACGATAAACTTACCGGCAAGTAAAATCCAACCGCCGCAAGTTCAACTTGAACTGCGGTTTATTTTTTTGCCGTCAGCCTCAGCGCCAGCATCGTTATATCGTCGGACTGTTCCGCCGCGCCAACGTGCTTTGCTACGTCCGTGCGAAGTGCCGCCAGCAAATCTTCAAGCGGCGCCGCGCAGTCTGTACCGTTCATGAACTCCAGCAGCCGCTCCGACGTGTATTCCTCATGCGCCTCGTTCATCGCCTCGTTCACGCCGTCGCTGTATGCGAAAATCAAATCGCCGTGCTCCAGATTTATTTCCTGCTGCCTGAACGGCACATCTTCCATTCCCGCGACCACAAAATTTTTCTTCACGTTCAAAAACTCACAGCGATTTTCCGCGCGCCGGTAAATTACCGGCGGATTGTGTCCACCGTTCACGTAGACGAATCTGCCCGTGGAAATTTCCAGCACGCCGAAAAATACCGTCACGAACATCATTTCATCGTTGCCCTGACAAAGCTGGTTATTCGTCCGGCTCATAACTTCGGCGTAGTTGTCCGGCTCGGCGGCGAACATCGCAAAATTTTTCAGCACCGTCTTTGAAATGACCATGAACAGCGACGCCGGTATTCCCTTACCAGAAACGTCCGCCACGGTTATCGCCAGATGATTATCGTCCAGCAGGTAGAAATCGTAGAAATCGCCGCCGACTTCTCTGGCTGGGTACGTCACGGCGTCAAGCTCGAAGCGGTCTTTGCAAACTTCCGCCGGAAAATTTTTCGGCAGCATTCCCGCCTGAATACCCGTCGCAACGTTCAGCTCAGTTTCAATGCGCTCCTTTTCAGCTGTAACGGCGGCAAGATTTTGCATTTGCTTTTTCAGCTCGTCCGTCATGGCGTTAAAGCAGGTTGCCAGATGCTCAATCTCGTCGTCGGTTTTTATGTTCAGCTTGCTGTCCAGGTTGCCCTGCGCGATATGTTTCACGCCCTCGGTGAGTTCCGTTATCGGCTTTGAGAATTTCCGCGACATCCATAAGCCCAGCGCGAGCATGAAGACAAACAACAGCGCCAGTATCGGGCGCGCCATTTCCTGCATGTGCGCAAGGAACGGCTCAAGCCTTTTGTTAAATTCGTTCAGCTGCCACGACAAAATCTGCCGCATGTTGACGAAGGGCTGGTTGACTTCCTCCGCCGCTATCAGCGTGCCGAAACTCCAGCCAATCGTCGGTATTGGCGCGAACGCCAGATAATATTCCTCGCCGTCCAGAATTACCGGCATAACGCCATTTTCGCCCGCCGTCATTTTTCCGGCTGCCTCGGCTATTGTTTTTTCCGCAGATTCGCGCAGGTCTTCCTGATTGACGCTCACCGACAATTCGCCTTCGTACCGCGAAGAAAACAAAACTGCGCCCTTGCTGTCCAGCACGAAATTAAAATTCGTTTCGCCCATCGACACACTTTCCATCATATGCTGGAATGTGTCAAGACTGCTGCCGACGCCTACTACGCCCGCAAATCCATTCGCGTCGTAGTACGGCATCGCCCCGTCTATCACAAGGTAGCCCTGCATGTCAAAATAAAAATCCGTGAAGATAAAATCGCCAGCCGCCTTCGTCTGCTTGTACCATGGACGCTCGCGCGGGTCGAAAGTTTCCAGAAATTCTTCCGTGAAATTCACGTATTCTTCCTCGCCGGAATAAGTATCGACGCAGATAATGTAGCCGTTTTTGGAGCCGACATAATACGACGCCTGCGCGCCTTCGCCCAGATTCGCCGTCGACATCAAATCTTCCGCAATGTTCGACGCCAGCCGGTATTCCGCTTCAATTTCCGGCGTCATGGCGATTTTCGGATTGTAGAAAACATACGGCGTATTTACTGGAACCTGCCCGTCCACGCTCGGATTCAGCAGGTCGCGCGGCTGATAATCTTCCGCGTGCGTCAGAATATCCGTCATCTTGAACGACAGCCGCTCCACGTCCGAGCGGTAATACTGCATTGCCAAATCTATCACATACGCCTTGACCCGCGCCATGCTGGCAAGCCGCTTTGTGGATTCTTCCTGCGCTATCGTCTCAAGATTTTTCACGGCGAACTCTTTTACACTTTCCTGCCAGTCGCCCATAATTCCGCGCAGCGCCGTTATTCCCAGAACCGAAATCAGAAAAAGCGCCAGCACCGTCACTAAAACCGACGCCGCCGCAAGGAGCATAACCCTCCGCCTTATATTCAACTTCTACGCCCCCCGCACTTTTAATGTCAGCATTGTTATATCGTCGGACTGCTCCGCCGCGCCCGCATGCGCACGTACCGCCGCCAGCACCGCCTCGATTGTTTCCTTCGGACTGGCTTCCAGCGGCTGCCCGTTCAACGCCTCCTGCAAGGCTTTTTCGCCGAAAAGTTCATGCGCCTCGTTCATTGCCTCGGTTACGCCGTCCGTGTACAGGAAAATCTCGTCGCCCGCCTCCAGCGTTATGCTTTTCTGCGCGAAGTTCAAATCCTCTATCACGCCCAGCGGCGGACTCTTTTTTACCGCTGTCAGATATTCAAACGCGCCGGTCTTGCTGTGTCGCACCAGCGGCGGATTGTGTCCCGCGTTCACGTAATAGAATTTCCCTGTCGAAATTTCCAGCACGCCGAAAAATACCGTCACGAACATCATTTCCTCGTTGCTCTGACAAAGCCGGTTATTCGCGCAGGATACCGTGCCCGCAAAATCTTCCGAGCCGCGTGACATCATCGCAAAGTTTTTCAGCAGCGTCTTGGAAATTACCATGAACAGCGCCGCCGGTACACTCTTGCCCGACACGTCCGCTATCGTCACAACCAGATGATCGCTGTCAATTAAATAAAAATCGTAGAAATCGCCGCCGACTTCCTTCGCCGCATTCATCGTCGCGTAAATATCGAACTCGTTGCGCTCTGGGAAGGCTGGGAAGACGTTCGGCAGCATGGAATGCTGAATATTCGTCGCAACGTTAAGCTCCGTCGCTGTACGTTCGCGCTCAGACGTTACCTCCGCAATATTTTTCATCTGCGTCTTGAGTTCAACTATCATATCGTTGAAACTGTCCGCCAGCAGCTCAATTTCATCGCCGGTCTTAACCTCCAGTTTCCGCTCAAGGTTGCCGCTGGCAATGTCACGCACGCCGTCCGCCAGTTCCATAATCGGCTGTGAAAATCTTTTTGCGACCTTAGACGCGCCGCGCGTCAGCAGCCAGAAAATCAGCACGAAAAATCCTCCCGCCGCTACTACCGCCAGCAGAAAATCCATCGCCATCGCATGTTTCGAGCGGGCTATCTGCGCGTCCCCGCGTTCCCGCGCCCGCAGTGCCGGCAGCGACGCCTTGTCTTCCTCTATCAGCGTTCCGAAACTCCAGCCCACCGTCTTTATCGGCGCGTACGCCAGATAATATTCCTTCCCGCCAAATATCAGCTCGATAAATCCTTCCTCGCCTGCCGTCATCTTCTTAACCGCCGCCGCCAGTGCCGGTTCCTCTCGATTTTTCCGCAAATCTACATTTATATCAATGGCGCTCAAAATTCCTTCCTTCTGCGTCGACGACAGAATTTCGCCGTCCGCTCCAATTATAAAACTGATTTCGTCCTCTATGAACGCATTTTCCGCAACTATCTTGTGAATGTTTCGAAGCTCCACGTCCAGCCCCACTACGCCCGCCAGCCCGTTCGCGTCGTAGTACGGCATTGCGCACGAAAAACACGGCGTGTTCACCGTCGACAGATATATTTCCGTGAACGCCGGCTCCTCATTTGCTCTGCCCAGCCTGTACCAGCTCCGCATTCGCGAATCGTAGCTGTGCCGCTGCGTTGCCTGACACAGCCGCGCCAGCTGCCCTTCATAATCCTTATGCTCTATTCGTATCGTGTAGCCCGTCTCCGACCCGATAAATATCGCCGGATAATCGCTGTACTTTTTCATCATAAAATCCAGGTCGTCGGCTATGTTCGACGCAATTTCTATTTCGTATTCCAAGCCCGCGTCCACGCCACGCTCTGCCAGTTCCGGCGCAAAGTGTACGTACGGCGTTCCCACTGGAACATCTTCGTACAGCGCGTTCGGCAGTTTCCGCGGCGCGTGTTCAGCCGGCGCCCGCAAAAGTTCCGTCAGCATGAACGATAGATGCTCTACGTCTTCCTGTATCGAGCTCGCTTCGTAGTCTATCAGCCCCGCACGCAAATACGTTGCCTCTATCAGCCGCTCTTCCTCTTCGCCTCGCGTGAAATTTTCCGCCTGCGCTGTCAGACTCCTACCCAGCGCCACTCCCCAATCGCTCAGCACTTCCCATAGCCTCAGCGCGCCCAAGGCTCCCAGCACTCCGAACAGCACAAATCCCAGCACGCTCCCTGAAAGTACCAGCAGCCGCATTTTCTGCCTTATGTCAAATTTTCTCATTGTTCGATACCCTGCCGCCGTTGTTAGTTGTTTGTTGGACGCCGCCGAATGAACAGCCGCTTGTATGTACTTTTTCCGCCAATCAATCCATTCCAGTCCGTGCCGTCTTTATGATAGCCGCAGTCGCCGTATTGATACGTACAGCCGAGAATTTCAAACTGCTCTGGATTGTACTTGTCTAAGAAAGTTATCGGCACGCCCATGACGCCGAAATAATCTTTCGGGATTCGCGCAGTCTTTGAAACTTCAATCGCGTCGTAGTTATCGTACCGCGGATATTCCTCCGGCGAATATTCAAAGTCCAGCAAAAGTTCTTCCTTGTGCTTGCGCAGCGGAATATTCGTGTACCACGTCACGCCGGAATTTCTAATCAGACCTTCGCGGTGGTCACTGGCAACAGCATAATCTTCATATGGCGCGCTGAAAAATCCGACGGCGTTTTTAAAACCGTAGCCGAGGTGAATTTTATTTTCTTTAATTAGCGGGAAAATTTCCTTGTAGGTTATGGCGTTCTGGTGACCGATAATGGCGAATTTTTTCCGATAGTCCATGAGCTGGGCGACGTATTCACGAAACAGGCTGAACGGCGGGTTGGTAACTACCACGTCCGCCTCGCGGAGAAGTTCAATGCATTCAGCGGAGCGAAAATCGCCGTTGCCCTTGAGGCGTTCCCAGCAGCCGCCGTGATTCAGAATGTAATGCCTGATGTCGTCAAGGTCTTCGCGCCCGTCGCCGTTCCAGTCGAAAAGCTCAGGGATAACGATTTTGTAGGCGTGCTGGTTGCGGTGTTCATGAATGTTGACGCCGCCGGTATCAAAGTTGAGTTCGGTCTGAACGATAGGACTGCCAGCGTAGCAGGTGACGATAAGTTTTTTGAGTTCAAGAGCGTTGAAGTTCATGGCGAAATACTTGAAGAACTCGCTCTCGTAGGGGTCGTCGCAGTTGCAGAGGATAGTTTTGCCGCGGAAAAATTCGCGGTAGTCGTCGTGATTGAGTTCGTTTTCGATGTCTTCAATCTGGGTGTAAAATTCGTCTTTCTTAGCGCGAGCAGCGTCGTTTAGATTTTTATTTTTAGCCATGTTTAAACTCCTTTACATAGGCGGGGGGCCGCCCATACCGCCGCGCCGCATACCGCCGCCGCCCATGTTCTTGCCGGTCTGAGCGGAAGTGGTTTTGGCAGCCGCCTGATAGGTAACAGAAATGTCGTCGCCTTCGCGCAAATCGCCGCTGGCAACTTCAACAAATTCGTCGCCGTAAATGCCAATGGTGATGTAGACTTTTTCGGCGGACTGCCTGCCCTTGGGGTCGGTGGTAATGCGTTCGACGTAGGAGCCGGAGCCGTCGGTTTTGATGGCTTCGATAGGAACGCAGAGGGATTGTTCAGCGCGCCCAACGGTAATATCGAGGCGCGCAGTCATGGCGGGCAGCAGAAGATTTTTGGGGTCGGGGGCGTTGAAGGTGACGTAGTAATAAATGACGGAGTTGGAGGAACTGGAACTGTTGCCGCTGGAGCTGGTGGAGTCCCAGGAATTGGCGGTATCGGTCTGGGAAATTGTGTGTACGGTTGCAGAAAATTCTTCGTCGGGGTAAGCGTCGACGGTGAAGGTAGCGCGGGCGCCGACTTTGACGCTGCCAATATCGGTTTCGTCAACCTTAGCCTTGACGAGCTTTTCGCTTAGGTCAGCAATGCGCATGATAACGGTGGGGTTGCTGTTGCCCTGAACAGCCATACTGCCGGCGGTGAGGGGTTCGCCAACGACAATGCCGTCCATGGGGGCGGTGATAACGGTTTCGTTGACGTCGGATTCAGCGAGTTCGACTTCAGATTTGGCGCGGTCGTAGTTGTACTGGGCGTCTTCAAGGGCTTCGAGGGACTTGGCGCCAATTTCGTAGAGCCGCTTGGTGCGGGCGAGTTTCTGCGCCATGTTAGTCAGCGCGAAGTTAGCCTGATTGAGCCGCGCCTCGTAGTCTTTGCCGTCGAGAATCGCCACAACCTGACCGGCGGTGACGCGCTGATTTTCTTTGACGAGAACTTCCTTGATGCGGGCGGTGATTTTGCTGGAGACTTCAACGCTTTCGCGCGGCTGAATGGTGCCGGTTGCGCTGACGGTCTTGGATAAATCCATACGCATGACTTTTTCAGTTTCGTAGGTTTGAGCGGTTTCCGCCTCGATTTGCTGGGAATAAAAGTAGTAGCCAGCGACGGCAGCCGAGATTAGTAGCACCGCCGCCAGTAGAATTTTCCATTTCAAAAAAATCACCGCCTTAGTTTAGTACGGAAAGCGTATTGCCGACAGCATGAGCCAGATCGAATCTGTAGCGCGCCACGTCGTAGGTAGCGCTTACGTGATTCTTGCGCGCGGTAGCCAGCGAAACTTCGGCGTCAAGCACGTCGAGCAGGATACCTTCACCGGCGCGGTAGCGTTCAGTAGCGATAAAGCGTTCTTCCTCGGCGAGAGCGACGGCGCGCTGGGTGGTACGAAGGCGCAGCACGGCGATTTTCAGATTTTTGTACGCAGTGATAACGCTTTCGTGCGCGGCGTTCATATCGTTCTGCAGGTCGAGGCGCGTCTGTTCGAGCTGAATTTCCGCCTGCTGAATCTGGGCGCGGGTAATGCCGCCGTCGAAAATGTTCCAGCTGGCGCTGACGCCGCCGGAAATATCTGGGCTGAAATGCCAGCTTGAAGACTGCCCGCTGACGCCGGTACCGACTTCGGCGGAAATGGTCGGGCGTTTAGCGGCGCGGGCAATTTCAATATCGAGTTCGCTCTGGTCAAGCTTGAGTTCGTCAGCGCGCAAATCGTAGCGGTTCTCGTCCGCCAGCGCGATGTAACTTTCAATATCGCCGAGTTCGAGCGCGGTGGAAATGTTCTCAACGGTCAGACCGGAAATTCCGTCAATCGACATGAGCGTTGCCAGATTGGTGAGGCTGACTTCGTAGGCGGCGTGGGATTTGGCGGTAGACTGCTGAGCGTTGCTGGTCTCAACCTGCGCGCGCAGTAAATCGATTCGCGCAGTGGCTCCGGCGTCGTAGAGCGCGGCGATATTGCGTTCGTGGTCGGCGAGGTTTTCCTCGGTCTGCAGGTCAACCTGCGTCGTGGCGTAATTTTCCAGCGCAGTGATATAGGCGGTTGCCACGCGGTAAACCAAATCGTCCTGCGCCTGCATGAAGTTCAGCCGCGCCACGTCAATTCCAAGTTCAGCGGATTTGATTTGCGATTCGAGTTTGTTGCCGGAATAAATTGGCAGGGAGCCGCGCAGACGTGCAGACGCGCTTTCGGAAATGGAACTGCCCTCGGCTTTGGACGCATTGGCGCTGCCGCTGGCAGAAATGCTCAAGCCCTTATTCGCCCGCGAGATTTTTAAAGCTTTTTCCGCCAGCTCGATTGAGCGTTCGGTTTTATGCAGGCTGGGATTATTTTCCAGTGCAATTCGCGCCGCCTCGCGCAGGGGCATTGCCTGCGCCGCCGCCGGTATCGCCAGAACTAAAATCGCCGCTAAAAATTTTTTCATAGCCGCTGTCTCCCGTAAGATTCATTTTCAAGTTCAGCCAGAAAATTTTCCATTGCAATGCGTTCATCGCCGCTCAAATCGCCGCCGGTTTCGTGCCTGAAAAAATCCGCGAAATATTCCAGCGTGGAAACGTCCGCCGCGCGTTTAGCTTTATTGGAAGCATTTTCCGCCTCGCGCTCAAGGCTTGCGAAACTCAGGCTCAAAATATTCGGGAAGGCGCTGTTGCGGAGCTTGTCCATGGCGTAAAGCACGTAGTTTTTATCCGTCAGGTTGGCGTGGATATAATCCGTGGTGTATTCAGATTCGCGCAGATTTGCCAGTGTGCCTTCGACAATGCGAACATCACGGCGCGGCGTCAGGTCGATATGCTCAGTGGTAACTGCGCCGGTGCCGTCAAGTTCAACGAGCGTCACGCCCTTGCTGTAACCGGTTTCGTCGAAGGAATATTTGAGCAGAGAGCCGCTGTACCGCACGACAAAGCCGGTTTTCTTCATGGTCTGGGGCTTGTGCAGGTGACCGAGCGCGGTGTAGTTGAAGTCGGAAAAAATTTGCGCGTCGACGTTGCCGATACCGCCAACGAGTTTGTGTTCAGATTCGGAAACAACGCCGCCCGTAACGAAAAGGTGAGCGACTGCCACGCTGCGTTTACCTGCTGGAATTTTTTTGCGCGCCTCGTCGACGTAGAATTTGTTGGCGTCGTCTACGTCCTGCGCGAAAATATTTTTAATTTCAGCCGAGTTGCGGTAGGGCATCAGCGCGAAATAAACTTCGCCAAATTTATCTTCAAGCGCAACGGGTTCGCTGGCGTTGATAAAAAAATTCTGCCGCGCCAAAATCCTGCTGCCGAAATTCAGCCGCGCAAGGCTGTCGTGGTTGCCGGAAATGCAAAGCACAGGGATTTTCCTGCTGATAATTTTGTAAACAGTTTCGTCAAAAAGCGCAACGGCGTCAACCGGCGGAATGTTGCGGTCGTAAACGTCACCGGCAATAACAACGGCGTCGGGCTTAGTATCGTCTATCAGTTTTAAAAGTTCGTTCAGAATGTAAATCTGGTCGTCAAGGAGCGGCTGGCTCTTCAAAGTCTTGCCGAGGTGCCAGTCAGCAGTATGAATGAATCGCATAAAAAATTCCTCCCGCGTCATTTTATCACGCCGCCGAAAAATTAACAATGGCGTTCGACTTTTGAAAAATCCTGTGATATACTTTGGCGGAAAAATTTTTATAGCCGGAGGTTGCTATGAGAGAACTGCTTGAAATTTTGGAGAAGAACGCACGAATCCCCCTGCCGGAGCTCGCCGCGATACTTCAGAAATCCGAATACGAAATCGAAAAAGATATTGAACGCCTCGAACGCGAAAAAATAATTCTGTCGTACAACACGCAGATTGACTGGGAAAAATTCGGCGACGATACCGTTACCGCCGTCATTGAAATTAATCTGACGCCGCAGCGCGAAGTTGGTTTCGACGCCATTGCCGAGCGAATTTACCGCTTCGACGAAGTTAAGACGGTTTACCTTATGAGCGGGAATTTCGACCTGCTGGTTATCATTGAAGGCAAATCGCTCAAGGACGTTGCGAACTTTGTAGCGACGCGGCTTTCGACGATTGACGGCGTAACGCAGACGCGCAGTCACTTCATGCTGAAGGCGTACAAGAAAGACGGCGTGATTATCGACGACGAGGAACATGACAGAAGGCTGGTGGTATCGCCGTGAGCTGGAGCGATAAACTTTCAAATTCCGTGCAGTCAATCGCGCCTTCTGGTATCAGAAAATTTTTTGACATTGCGGCGCAGATGCAGGACGTAATTTCGCTGGGCGTAGGCGAGCCGGATTTTGTGACGCCATGGACGATTCGCGAGAGCTGCGTTTACGGACTGGAGCGCGGCTACACGAGCTACACCGCCAATCGCGGTATGCCGGAACTTCGCGCGGAAATTGCGAACCATTTCAAAAAGCGCCATAATCTCAGCTACGACAGCGACAGGGAAGTTCTGGTAACGGTCGGCGTCAGCGAGGCGATGGATCTGGCGATTCGCGCGGTTATAAATCCAGGCGACGAAGTTTTAATTCCAGAGCCGTGCTACGTTTCCTATCAGGCGTGTACAATTCTGGCGGGCGGCGTGCCGGTTTCCGTACCGGCGAAAATCGAAAATGAGTTCAGGATTACGCCGGAGGAGCTTGAGCCGTTTGTTACCGCTAAGACGAAAGTACTGCTGATTGGCTACCCGAACAATCCCACCGGCGCGATTATGGAGCGAGAGGATTTGCTCAAGCTGGCGGATTTTGCCGAAGCGCATGACTTGATTGTTATCAGCGACGAAATTTACGGCGATTTGACGTACAACGGCGTTCATGAATGTTTCGCCGCCCTGCCGAAAATGCGCGACCGCACGATTCTTCTGAACGGTTTCAGCAAGGCGTATGCGATGACCGGCTGGCGAATTGGCTACGCGCTCAGCAACGCGGATTTTATTGGCGCAATGACGAAAATTCACCAGTATACGATGCTCTGCGCGCCGATAACTGCGCAGGTTGCCGCTATCGAGGCGCTGAGGCGCGGCGAAAAGTACATGAAGAAAATGGTTGCAGAGTACGACCGCCGCCGGAAATTAATCTACGACGGTTTTAAAAATCTGGGAATGGACAGTTTCGAGCCGCGCGGCGCGTTTTACATTTTCCCCAATATCACGTCGAGCGGTCTGACGGCTGAAGAGTTCGCTGAAAAATTAATCAAGGCTGAACACGTCGCGCTGGTTCCAGGCACCGCCTTTGGCAAATCCGGCGCCGGTCACGTCCGCTGCTCCTACGCAACCAGCATTGACAAAATTTCAGAGGCGCTCAATCGAATTGAACATTTTTTGAATCGAGGTAAGAGCCATGTTTAAATCACTCAACAAAAAAATCGCCGCCGGTCTTACCGCAACGGCACTGGGATTTTCCATGACAACTTTTTCACCGGCAGTCGTCGAAGCGGCGATAGACTGGGGCGGAGTCATTGGCGCTGGAATCAGCGGCGCCGCCGCCTACAAGCAAATCAACGCGCAAATCAAAACTTTCAACGAAACTGAGGAAGGGCGCACCGCGCTCATGGGGCAGTTTCAGGAAAAATATGGCGTCAATGAAGACCCCGTGCTGAACGCGCGCCTTGATAAAATCATGGCGAATCTCACGGACGCCGTCGCGCAGATTGACCCGTCGATTAACGATAAGCCCTACAAGTATTTTGTCTCGGCGGATAAAAGTCTGAACGCCGCCTGCAGTCTCGGTCATGTCATGATGGTCAACACCGGCGCTTTCGATTATCTTGCAACTGATGACGAAATTGCGGCTATCGTCGGACACGAAATGGGACACGGGCAGAAAGACCACGTAGCCAAAGGCAACAAGAGCCGCATTAACCAGCAGGTTCTCGCTCAAGCGGGCGTATCGGCGGCAGGCGGCGGCACGCTGGCAAATATCGTCGGCAGTGTGATGCTAAATAATTCCGTGGCGCACAGCGATAAAAATCACGAAACCGAGGCGGATAATCTCGCCTGGGAATACATGCTCAACACCAACTACAACATTGGCGCCTGCGCGGCAGTCATGCAGCGCCTCTCCGAACTTTACGGCGGCAAAGCCAGAAATAAGCTCGAAGCCTGGCTCAATCCGTCCAATCACCCCAACACCGACAAGCGCCGCGATAACTACGTTACGAAACTTTACGAGTACAGCGGCAAGCACGCCACCGCCAAAGACGGCGTTGTTACGATTAACGGCAAAGAGTTCATGACCGTCGCCGCCGCCAATGGAATGTCTTCCGCCGAACGCGCCTACTTCGTGCTGGGAAATCTGGCGCGCGCTTACCACGACGGCGAAAATGAAGCTGAAGTCACGGTTTACGACGGCACCATTTACCTCGGCAACCAGACGATTGTCACGCCCGCCGACGGTGACGAAGATGTTTACGCGCTGGCTGAAAGGCTGAGCGAAATTAAGTAAGGTGATTTTATGCGGAAAAAATTTTTGGCAAAGGCTCTGGCTGGGATTTTAGGCGTCGGAATTTTTACCGCGACCGTTCCAAATTTTTACGAAATCGGTGAGGCTATGACGCTCCCCTACGAGGAAACCGTTTACGATTTGAATTTTGCTGAGGCGATTGGCACTGAAAAAACTTTGACGGTTGACGGGCGCGAAATTAAATTTGTCGCCTACGAAAATATCGTTTACGTCCGAAATCCCGCGAATGTCGACGCGCAGTGCCTGAGCATTTACATTCCGGCGGAATATTTCAGCGGCGGCACGATTAACGGCTACACCGCCGCAACCGCGCCGATTTTCATGCCCAATGGCGTCGGCGGCTACATGCCTGGCGAAATTCAGGCGCCCGCTGAAAAAACCAGATTCAGCGATTCGCCCAACGCCTCGCTTGTAGCCTTGAGCCGCGGCTTAGTTGTTGTCAGTCCGGCGATTCGCGGCAGAACTACCACGACCGACGGCGTTTACGTTGGCAAGGCTCCCGCGCTGATTGTCGACTACAAAGCCGCCGTCCGATACCTGCGTCATAACCGCGGAAAACTTCCGGCGGGCGATACCGAAAAAATTATTTCCAACGGCACTTCGGCTGGCGGAGCTTTGAGCGCGGCGCTGGGAAGTATGGGTAATGCGCCCGAATTTGAACCGTACCTGCGCGAAATTGGCGCGGCGGACGAGCGCGACGATATTTTTGCCTCCAGCGACTACTGCCCTATCACCAATCTGGAAAATGCCGACGCCTCCTACGAATGGATTTTCTACGGCGAAAATAAATATTATCCCGCGATGTGGCAGATTAAAGCCAACGCCACGGCTGACGACGCCAATAATCCAACTGCCGTCAAGCAGGCGACGAATATGACTGCCGCCGAAATTAAAATTTCCAAGAAACTGCGCGACGCCTTTCCAGCCTATGTCAACAGCCTCAAACTGCGCGACGAGTACGGCAAAATTCTGACGCTCGACAAAAAGGGCAACGGCACTTTCAAAAGCTACATCAAGCGCAAGTACGTCGAATCCGCGCAGGACGCCCTTGAGCGCGGCGAGGATTTATCCGGCGTCGACTGGCTGATTTTTGAGAACGGCAGAGTCGTCGACGTGGATTTGACAAAGTACCCCGCTGCCGCTACCAGAATGAAAGCCGCGCCCGCCTTCGACAAAATGGATTTGAGCTCCGCTGAGAACGATGAATTTGCTACCGCTGATAACAGCCCGCGCCACTTCAACGCGCTGGTGCAGAAAAATTCTAAGGGCGATATGGCGGACGCCGAGCTGATTAAAATCATGAACCCGATGAATTTTATCGGCAGGGACGACGTGACTGTCGCAAAACATTTCCGAATTCGCCACGGCGCAGTTGACAGAGATACCGCGCTGGCGATTCCGGCGATTCTCGCGCTGAAACTTCAGAATACCGGCGTCGACGTGGATTTTTTCAGCCCGTGGGGACGCGGACACAGCGGCGACTACGATTTGGACAAACTGTTCGACTGGATTGACAGCATTTGCAAATAAATTTTTGTAAACAAAAACGGGGGCGATTTCCGCGCTGGAGGTCGTCCCCAAATTTTTTTCCGAGGTGATTTGATTGAAAACGTCGAAGCTGATAAACATATCGCTGATGGTCGCGCTGGCGTTCCTGCTGAGCCAAATCCAGCTGTACCATTTTCCGCAGGGCGGCTTGGTGACGCTGGGCTCAATGGTGCCGCTGCTTTTGGTTTCGTTTCGGTACGGCGCGAAAGCAGGCGCGCTGGCGGGATTTTTGTACGGGCTGCTCCAGATAATTCAAGACCCGTTTATCCTGCACCCAGTTCAAGTGCTGTTCGATTATCCGTTGCCGTTCATGGCAATGGGGCTGGCAGGATTTTTCCCGCGGCGAATGATTCTTGCGGCGGCGCTGTCATTCGCCGGAAGATTTGCGTGCCACTTCATTTCGGGCGTGGTATTTTTTGCGTCATACGCGCCGGAAGGAGTGTCGCCGGTGATTTATTCGCTGACGGCAAACGCAACTTACATTGTGCCGGAAATGCTGATTTGCTGCGTGATTCTGAAAGTCCTGCCAGTGGAAAGACTGCTCGCCGCTATGGATAAAAATTCGCAGCGATAAAAAATGCGAATTTAAGAAGCGCCACATTGAGAAGCGCGCCATGGACGCACGCGTTTAAGAAGCGCGCCATTAAGAAGCGCGCCATGGACGCACGCGCTTAAGAAGCGCCCCATGGATGGGGCGCGGGCCGTCACAGGTCGCCGGAAGCGACCTATGCGGCCCAGTTTTCTTTGCCAGCGTTTCTTTTTCAAAAGAAATGCTGAAACAATTTAAAATTCACGCTGACAGCGCGCGCAGAGCATTCAGCACCGCCAGCACCATAACTCCCACGTCCGCGAAAATCGCAAACCACATATTCGCAATTCCGACCGCGCCCAACGCTAAACACAAAACCTTGACGCCAATCGCGAAATAAATATTTTCCCTGACAATCGCCAGCGTCTTTTTGGCAATTTCAATCGCGCGGGAAATTTTGAGCGGGTCGTCGTCCATTAAAACCACGTCCGCAGCCTCAATCGCTGCGTCAGCGCCAAGCGCGCCCATTGCAATTCCAATATCAGCGCGAGCCAGAACCGGCGCATCGTTAATCCCGTCGCCCACAAACGCCACGGCAAAACTTTTCTCGCTCAGAATACTTTCAAGCCGCTCAACTTTCTGCGCGGGCAAAAGCTCGGCGTAGTATTCGCCAATCCCCAAATCGCCAGCAACTTTCGCCGCAACTTTTTTCAAATCGCCGGTCAGCATAACAATTCTGTTGACGCCAGCGCGGTAAAGTTCCTCGACAGATTTTTTCGCGCGGGGCTTGAGCTTATCAGCAACAATGACGTGCCCCGCGTAAGCGCCGTTTACCGCCACGTGAATTATCGTGCCGAGCCTGTCGCAGGGCTTCCACGCCGCGCCAATTTTTTCCATGAGCTTTTCGTTTCCGACGTGAATCACATTGCCGTTGACTTCCGCGCGAATCCCCAGCCCAGCCAGTTCCTCGACGTTCTCAACCGTACAGCCGTCGTTTTCAGCGGGGTAGGCTTTACGAATCGAAGTGGCGATTGGGTGCGTGGAATATTTTTCGACGTGCGCCGAGTAATGCAGAATCTGCCGCGCCTCGGTGGGATTTTCCGAAATGCAGTTGGTGCTTATCGGGTGAACCGCGTCAACTTCAAAAATCCCGCGCGTCAGGGTGCCGGTCTTGTCCATGACGACGGTTTTGACTTTCGAGAGCGTTTCAAGAAAGTTCGAGCCTTTGATTAAAATTCCGGCGCGGCTCGCTCCGCCCAATCCCGCGAAAAATGTCAGCGGTATGCTGATAACCAGCGCGCACGGGCAGCTTATCACCAGAAATATCAGCGCGCGGTACAGCCACGTTGCAAAATCGCCCGTCACCAGCGAAGGGATTACTGCCAGCGCGACGGCGCTCCCTACGACGACCGGCGTATAAATCCGCGCGAACTTCGTGATAAAATTTTCCGAGCGCGACTTCCGCGAGCTGGCGTTTTCCACTAAATCCAGAATCTTCGACGCCGTGGACTCTTCAAAAAGTTTCGTCGTCCGCACTTTCAAAACGCCGTTGAGATTTATGCAGCCGCTCAGAACTTCATCGCCGACCGCAACATTTCGCGGCAGACTTTCGCCGGTAAGCGCGCTGGTATTCAGCGTAGAATTTCCGTCAACAACTACGCCGTCCAGCGGAACTTTCTCGCCTGGCTGGATAATTATCGTCGTGCCAGTTTCAATTTCGCTGGGGTCAACCTGCTCAAGCCGACCGAGATTTTCAATGTTGGCGTAGTCAGGGCGAATGTCCATCAGCGCGGAAATATTCTGGCGGCTCCTGCCAATGGCGTAGCTCTGGAACCATTCGCCAATCTGGTAGAAAAGCATGACGGCAACCGCCTCGGTGTAGTCGCCGCTGCCGCTGTAAACCGCCAGCACTATCGCGCCAATCGTCGCCACTGCCATTAAAAAATTTTCGTCCAAAGCCTGCAGATTTTTAATCCCGCGCGCCGCCTTTATCAGTATGTCATAGCCGACGATTAAATACGGCACCATGTACAGCGCGAACCGCTCAGCTCCCGCCACTTCGACGAAGTTCAAGCCAATCATCAGAGCCGCCGCCGCGATTATCCGCAGCAAATTTTTCCGCTGTTTACGATTCATTTCGCCAAATCCTTCTTTTTGATAATATCCGAAACGTCCTGCAGAGAAATGAAGGCGTTTTTGTCAATCTCGTAGACGATTTTTTTCAGCCGGTTAATCTGGAAATGGTTGACAACAAAATACATAATCTGCTTTTCTTCGTGCGAGTAGCCGCCAATCGCATTGACAATCGTGCCGTTCGACTGAAAATTTTCGCTGAGCGCGTCGGAAATTTCCAGCGCCTTCGTAGTGACAATCATCGCGCATTTCGAGCGGTCGAGACCTTCAACGACGAAATCCACCGTGTTCGAGCCGATATAGTACGTCACAATCGAATAGAGCGGCAGAATCCAGCTGTTAATCGTCAAGCCGCAAATCACGTAGAGAATCGTATCGAAAATCATGACGAATGAGCCGAGCGATAAGCCCATGCCCTTCGCGAAAATTACCGACAGCACGTCGATACCGTCAATCGCGCCGCCGAATCGAATCGTCATACCGCTGCCAATTCCCGAAAGTACGCCGCCAAAAATTGCACACAGTAATAAATCCATTTCAGCCAGCGGCGACGCGCCAGTTTCCAGCTCAAAATAATTCGGGATTATCGCCGACGCTATCGAGTAAACTACCACCGCGAAAATCGAATAGACCGTGAAAACTATTCCCTGCCGCTTCAGCCCGAACAGAAATATCGGCACGTTCAGCACGAACAGGAACAGCGACAGCGTGAGTTCCGGCGGCGTCAGCTGATTCAAAAACATCGACACGCCCGAAATTCCGCTGTCGTAAAGTTTCACTGGGTACAGAAATAGCATGACGCCGAACGCATTGATTGTGCCGGCGATTAGCAGCCAGACGAAGTGCGAGAACTGAATTTCCTTCCAGCCGCGCAGGAATTTGTACTTTAAATTCATTCACGCCGCCTCAGATAAAAATTTCGCAATCGCTTTCGACGCGCTTGCAGTTTTCGCGGACGCGCCCCATGACTTCCTTAGCGTCCGCGCCGTCTTCAAACTCGACCTGCATTTTCAGCGTCATGAAATTCACCACGGCATTTTTCACACCGGCGGTATCGTTCGCCGCAACTTCCATTTTATTCGCGCAGTTCGCGCAGTCCACGTCGATTTTGTAATTCTTTCTCATTTTAGCGCCTCCAATAATTTTTTCTGCAGTCTAGCACTTTTGATTGAATTTGTCGACAGTTGGGGGTAAAATAGCGGCGGAGGTATTGGTATGATTATTTATATGACTGAAAACGGGAAATATTTTCCACCGACGGCGGAGAAGCGGCGCGGCTTGTACGTCAACCTTACGAATCGCTGCAACTGCGACTGCGTTTTCTGCCTGCGCGGCAAAAAAGTTATGAGCGCGGAAAAATCCCTGTGGCTTGAGCGCGAGCCGACGGTTGACGAAGTTAAGGCTGAACTTGACGCGGCGCCGTGGAATTTCGTCAGCGAAGTTGTATTCTGCGGATTTGGAGAACCGACGCTTAGGCTGGCGGAACTGCTGGAACTTTTGCGCTACGTTAAAAAAATTCAGCCGGAAATTCCGACGCGGCTCAATACCAATGGGCTCGGCGAGCTTGAGTACGGCAGGGAAATTGCGGCGGAGTTTGAAGGAATTTTGGACGTGGCGTCGATAAGTTTGAATGCGGCGACGTCTGAAAAATATTTTGCACTGACGCGCTCGAAGTTCGGCGTAAAATCCTGGGAGGCGATGCTGACTTTCGCCGAGCATATGCAAAAGTTTGTACCGAAAGTTATTCTGACGATTGTCGACAAAGTTACGCCGCCGGAGGAAATTGACGCCTGCCGGAAAATCTGCGCTGAGCGCGGCTTGACACTGCGCGTCCGCCCATACGAAAATAGTTGAGGTGTTTGAATTTATGAACAGAAAATTTTTAGCGACGCTGGTACTAGCGTCGAGTCTGTTAATTTCGGAAAACTGTTTTGCTGAATTCAGCGGCGAAAATAATCCGGCGCTGATAGCGAATATGACTCAGAACCGCGCCAACTACATAAACTGCGGCGCCGAAAATATTTCCTGGCAGATTGACAAAACTTCGCTGAACGTGATGAAGTACGAGCCGCCGGAATACATTATCGCCGTGAATCTGATTTGCACTTCGAGCAACGGTCTTAGCGGCACGAACGCAATGACGCTGGCGAAATCTCAGACGCGCCAGTACCGCTACAATTACAACGACCGCCGGATTTACGTCAAGCGTACCGACGACAGCGGCGCCGCCTACTGGATTTTTATCGACCCGAAAGTTATTGGCACGCCCGACGGCTACAAAAACGACTGGGATACCGATATGGCGGCGGGCGAAATTGCGTTTTACCTCGCTTACGGCATGAGCTTTTTCGACAAGCCCGTTTCCAAACTCGCCAGCGATTACATTAAGAAATAGGAGGGTGCTTATGGGATTTTTCGACAGACTAAAAGCCGGTCTCACCAAAACCCGCGAAAAACTCGCTGACAAAATCGACGAACTTTTGAACGGCTCCGTTAAAATCGACGACGAACTTCTGGACGAACTTGAAGAAACTTTAATCATGTCCGACGTTGGCACTAAGACGACCGAAAAGCTCATGGAAAATCTGCGCAAGGGCGTCCGCAAGGCTGAAATTAATTCGCCGCAGGACGTGAAAGTTTTTCTGTCGAATCAGATTCGCGAAATTCTTGCGGAGGAGCAGGGCGATATGTCAGCCGTGGAGCCGCCGCACGTGATTCTGATGATTGGCGTCAACGGCGCTGGCAAAACTACCACGATTGGCAAGCTCAGCGCGTATTACAGCGAGCAGGGCAAGAAAGTTATGGTTGCCGCCGCCGATACCTTTCGCGCAGGTGCGATTGACCAGCTGGAAATTTGGGCTGAACGTACTGGCGCGGAAATTGTCAAGCACAGTGCCGGTTCAAATCCTTCGTCCGTCGCGCTGGACGCCGCCCGCTCCGCCGTCGCTAAAAAAATCGACGTGCTGATTGTTGACACCGCCGGTCGCCTGCAAAATAAATTCAACCTTATGGAAGAGCTGAAAAAAATCAACCGCATTCTCGGCAAGGGAATTTCCGGCGCGCCGCATGAAGTCCTGCTCGTGCTTGACGCTACGACGGGGCAGAACGCTTTGCGGCAGGCTGAACTTTTTTCCAAGTCCGCCGAAATTACCGGCATCGTTCTGACGAAACTCGACGGCACGGCTAAGGGCGGCATGATTATCGGTATCAAGGAGGAACTCAACATTCCCGTGAAATGGATTGGCGTCGGCGAGCGGCTCGACGATTTGCGCCCCTTCAACGCCAAAGAATTTGCTGACGCACTTTTTGGACTGTGAGGTAATTTGAATGAGAACGCTGAAAATTTTTTTAATCTGCGCGATAGTTTTTATCTGCAACGCTGTTGAAGCCGGACACCTTGAAGAAATTGCTGAGCGTGGCACGATTCGCATTGGCACGACCGGCGATTATCGCCCAATGTCTTACTTCAACGAAAAAACCGGCGAGTACGAGGGCATTGACGCTGAACTTTCAAAAATTATCGCTGATTCGCTCGGCGTCGAAATTGAGTACGTGCCGACGACGTGGAAAACTCTGACGGCGGATACGCTGGCTGGCAAGTTCGACATTGCGCTCTGCGGAATTTCCAGAAACTACGCCCGCGCGAAAACTATGGCTATGTCCGACGGCTACGGCGTTGGCTATTTCGGCAAAACGATTCTCTGCCGCAAGAAGGACGCTAAAAAATTCCGCACGCTCGCTGACATTGACAAGCCGAGCGTCCGCGTCATGATTAATCCTGGCGGCACCAACGAAATTTTCGCTAAGACGAATCTCAAGCGCGCGCAGCTGATTGTTTACAACGAGAACGCCGAAATTCCCAACCAGATTTCCATTGGCAACGCTGACATTATGATTACAGAAACTGTTGAGGCTCTGCGTTATATCGCGCTGGACAAAAATTTAGCCGCCCCGCTGATTGACAAGCCGTTCACAACGCATTCGTGCGGCATTCTCATGCAGAAGGGCGACCAGGAATTTTTGAACTACATAAATTTCGTGCTGGCGGAAATTCGCGACGACGGCACGCTGGCTAAACTTGAACAAAAATATTTGAGGTAAAATTATGGCTGAAAAATACACCCGCCCCGACTGGGACGAATACTTTCTGAATATCGCCGAGGAAGTCGGCAAGCGCTCAACCTGCCTGCGCCGGCGTTACGGCGCGATTATCGTCAAGGATAACATTATCGTCAGCACCGGCTACAACGGCGCGCCGCGCGGCGAGGCGAACTGCATTGACATTGGCACCTGCGAACGCGAAAGGCTCAACGTTCCCAAGGGCGAGCGCTACGAACTTTGCCGCGCTGTTCACGCTGAAGAAAATTCTATTATCAACGGCGACCCGCTCAAAATGAACGGCGCCACGATTTACATCGTCGGTATTAACGCCTCTGACGGCTCCTACGCGTCCGGCGAACCCTGCCTTTTGTGCCGCCGCATGATTAAAAATGCGCAAATCGCTAAAGTTATCTGCCGCAATCCCGCCGGTGAAATTGTCGAAGTCACGCTGTAATTAATTTCTGCGACCACTGAAAAATTTCCTCGGACAGTTTCTCAAAATCAGCGGCGCCATTTTTCAGCGCGAAAAAATTCTGCAGAATCTTTTTGTCGGCAGAATCAGCCAGCTCTACCAAATTTCTGTGCGCGCGGACGTACTCGCCGGTTTTTCTGAAATGAATCGCCTGCACCACGAACGCGGCATTTTTGTACAAGCTTTTCAAAATGTCAGCGCTTTTCTCGTGAATCAGATTGTGAACGCAGCCGTGGTAAATCGCGCAGGCACCGGCTTTAATCGCCCTGTCAACGTCAAGGCGCGGCTGAAGAATTTCCAGACTGCCAAAAATTGGCGTGGTATCGTAGTAAAACTGAAAAAGCTCTGCCGCGTCCCAGTTTAGCAGTTCCGCCCTGCCAGAAATAAATCCGCAAATCAAATCTCGGTGCGGCAGCTCGTCGAGCATGGCGGAATATTTTTTCGCGTCGGAAATTGTAAATTCGTCGAGAATAACAACCACGTCCAAATCGCTGGTATCAGTTGCCTCACCGCGAGCGTAACTGCCCTGCAAGCCGATAAACCAGATCCTGTCGCCGAAATTCCGCCGCAAAATCTCTACAAAATTTTTAATCCAGTCGTCAAGATTAATCATTTCAGTCCTCAATAATCTGGCTCAGAACTTTGCGCACTTCGTCCATGTCAACGCGCGTGTTGTAGCACGGACCGTTCGGGCGAATGTTCAAAACTCCTACCGCCGGCAGCGGGTAAACGTCCTGGATACCGCTCATCAAATCGCGTTCGCAGGCAATGGCGAGCACGGCTTGAGGGCGGTTATTTATTACCACCTGCCGCGCCAGAGTCCCGCCCGTCGCTACGAAAAATACAAAGCCGAGCTCATGCGAAAGTTTTACCAAATCGCCAATGTTACAGCCGCCGCAACGCTTGCAGTTATTCGGATCCCGCGTGATTTTATGCGGACACGTCGCCAGCTGTAAACAATGCGGCACCAGCACCAGAAGTTTGTTTGCCTTCACGCGGATTCGGCTTTTCATGAAAATCAGATTGCTCACCGCTACGAAGGAACCTTCCAGCTGCCGCCGCTTTATCCCGAAAATTTTCCCGATTCGTACCGCCATCGGAAACAAAAATTTTATGATTGCAAAGCTGTAGCGGTGGAATAATTTCAGCGTCGGCAAGCCCTTGACCGCCAGCACCATGTTGCAGACCGCCCCGAATGAAAATGTTGACACGAAAATTAGAAACGCTCCGACTATCGCCGGCAGGTACTCCGAGATATTTTCCAGCCCAAGGTAACTTATCCGCCAGATTCCGTACAGCGCCAGCGCCACTAAAAATTCCGCCGCCAGCATCAGCCCCAGGAACAGCCGCTTTTTTGGACGCAACGCCGCCAATGTGCCTGACACTTTCACCACCACCAGTCAAAAAATTTGCGTCGGCAATTTCAATTTCTGCTTCGGCGGGAATTTCCTGTCGAACGATTCAGCCTCCGCCGCGTCAACAAAATATCCCGCCGGTGTCGAATAAGTTCCCGTGACGCCGCTTAGAAAATCCGGCAGCAGCTCTTTCACGAGAAAATACTCCGCGTCAGGGTCGTCCCTGTAAAAAATATTTCTCAACTTACCGACGCCGAAACCCGCTTTGCCGTAAAAATTAATGTTGCCAGGAATAGCCAGCGCGCCAACACCAAGATTTTTCGCGCGGTTCATCGACTCGACTAAAAGTTTCATGCCGTAGCCCTGCCGCTGAAATTTGGGCGCAATGCTTATCGGTCCGAACGTCATTATTGGAAGTGCGCCGCCGCCAGCCAGTTCAATTTCTGCGCGAACGTACATAGTTTGCCCAATAATTTCGCCGTCTTTTTCCAGCACCAAATCCAGCTCCGGCACAAAATCTTCCCTACCGCGAAAACAATGCAAAACGTAATGTTCCAGACAGCCAGGGCGATAAACATTCCAGAACGCCTCGCGCACCAGATTTTCAACCGCCGCGTAGTCAGATTTATTTTCCTGCCGAATTGTATAATCGTCCATAATCTACCTCAAAATCGATTCAGTTCCTTCAGCGCGAATTTTATCAGCTGTTCCGTCGTCAGATTTTTCGGCGCGCGCTTCAACGCTGTGGAAATTTCTGCGTCCGTGTAGCCCAGCGCCGACAGCGCTTCCGCCGCCTCGTCCAATGCGTTCGACTTTCTGATTTGCACCGGCGCAAATTCCTGCGCGACTGAAAGTTTCCCCTGCAGCTCCAGCAAAATCCTCTGCGCCGATTTTTTCCCGACGCCTGGCAGTTTCGTGAGCGCCGCCAAATCCTGATTCGCTACCGCCGCCGCAAATTCTGCCGGTGAAATTTTTGCAACTATCGCCGCCGCCGTTTTCGTACCAAGCCCCGTCACCGTCAGCAGATTTTCAAAAAGCTCGAACTCCGCGCGTTCCCTGAACCCGTACAAATTGATAGCGTTCTCACTGACCGCCGTGTGAATGAAAAGTTCAGCCGCCGCGCCAGTTTCAAATTCGCCAGCCGCGAAAATCCTGTAGCCGACGCCTTGCACGTCCAAAATAATTTCGCCGCCAAAATTAAATTTGACGGTGCCGCTCAAATATCCAATCATGAATTTTTACCTGCTGCCAGCTGTTTTTTCGCCCAGTCTGGAACTTCCGATTCAGTCACGACGCGCGTCAACTCTTTAGTCGGAGGGTTAGCGATGAAAAAACTTTTTGCCGCCGCGCCGATAGCCTTCGTAGTCACGCCGTCGAAACCCGCGCTGACAATCCCGCCGATAATTGGAATGGCCTTGACGAGCTGCGTCGCGCTCTTGCTGATAATTTTTTCGGCGACGGTTTGCTGAACCTTGCTGAGAATCGCGCCGGAAATTTTCTTCTCGGCAAAATCCATCGCCATCTTCATTCCAATTTCCTTGACGACCTCATTCGCCGCGTTCCCAGCCAGCGAAAGGTAGACCATCGTTTTAACCTTGTCGTGGTGAATTTCGTAGCCGCCCATGTAAGCGATAGCCGCCGCCATTCGCGCCTGCACGTAAATCGAGTTCAAAACGCCGAGAGAATTTTCCGCCATGTGAATGCTCCTTTCGTCAGGCTAAAAGATTTCTTCTGGCTAAACTGTTCGCCTCGTAAGTCGCGCTGATTGCTATCGCCAATGCGTCGGCAACGTCGTCGGGCGCGGGCGGCTCGGCTAAGTTCAAAATTTTCGTGACCATGTAGATGATTTGTTCCTTAGTCGCTCCGCCGTAGCCCGTGACTGACATTTTGACTTCGTTCGGCGTCATTTCCAGCACGTCGAGTTTATTCTGCGCGGCGCAGAGCAAAACTATCCCGCGCGCCTGTCCGACGGGTATTGCCGTCGTAGCGTTCCGCCCGAAGAATAATTTTTCGACGCCCATAACCTGCGGCTGGAATTTCTTAACGATAATGTCGAGTTCCATGTAAATTTTGAGCAGGCGGTCCTGCATACGCGCCTTCGAGTCGGTAGTTATCGCGCCGAAAGTTTTAGGGACAATCCGCCCGTTAATCTGCTCAACGACGCCGTAGCCGCAAATCGCCGTTCCAGGGTCAATTCCCAGCGCGCGCATTTACTCTTCGGCAAGTTCGTAGTTGCCGTAAACATTCTGAACGTCGTCGTCTTCATCGAGCGCGTCCAGCAGTTTCTGCATTTTCTCAGAATCTTTGTCGGAAAGTTTGACGGTGGTATCCGGCACCTGCGTAATTTCGGCGCTGGCGGTTTCAATTCCCTTTTCAGCGAGCGCGGCTTCAATGGCGTCGAAATCTTCGGGCGCGGCGGTAATTTCAAACGCCTCGTCGTCCGCTTCAAAATCTTCGGCGCCGGCTTCCATGACAATTTCCATGAGCGCATCTTCATCGTCGAAAGTTTCCTTCGCAACGACGAAGACGGCTTTTTTCTTGAACATCCAGCTGACGCAGCCGTTTTCGCCGAGGTTGCCGCCGTGCTTGCTGAAAATGTGGCGGACGGCAGCGGCAGTGCGGTTGCGGTTGTCAGTGAGAATGTCGAGCATAAGCGCCGAGCCGCCAGGTCCGTAGCCTTCGTAGGTGATTTCTTCGTAGTTGGAGGTGTCGGACGTGCCGAGCCCTTTCTGAATCGCGCGGTTGATATTGTCCTTGGTGATATTGTTGGCGCGGGCTTTGCTGAGCGCGAGCTTGAGGCGCATGTTGCCGGTCGGGTCAGCGCCGCCCATTTTCACGGCGATTGTAATTTCGCGGCTGATTTTGGTAGTCATGGCGCCGCGAATCGCGTCGTTGGCGCCCTTCTTGCGTTTGATATTCGCCCATTTAGAATGTCCTGACATAATTTATCTCCTCTCGTTAAATAACATTTCAATGCGCTGGCGGGCGTGTTCCTCACCGGCGTTGGCGGCTTCGACGTACCACTTGAGCGCCTCGCTAATATTCTGTTCAGTGCCAATTCCCAGCTCGTACATTCTGGCAGTCATAGCCATCGCGGTTGGATTTTTAAGCTCCGCCGCCTTTTTAATCCAGCTGAAACCTGCGCGTTCATCTTTTTCGACGCCGGTGCCGCCCATGTACATGGAGCCAACTTCATTCATGGCGAAGACGCTGCCGAGTTCCGCCGCCTCAAGGTACAGCTTAAAAGATTTTTGAAAGTCCCCGCCAGCGTCAACTTTCAGCGCGCGTTTGACCAGTTCTTCAACGTAAATTTTATCTTCCAGCTGAATCGCCCTCCTGCAGAATTTTTTTCATGTAAATCACGTCGCTCATGGGATTATCGTAGTACGGCGCGGTTTCGACGAAGCCGAATTTTTTGTAGAGGTGAATGGCGCCCTTGAGCGGCTGAATCGTGTCAAGCACCATTTCGCGGTAACCGTCGGCTCTGGCGGCGTCAATGATAGCGCTGATTAGCAGGCGACCGGCGTGCAGTTCGCGGAAATTTTCCCTGACGAAAAGGCGTTTCATTTCGCAGCGTTCAGCGTTGTGGCGGTGGTAGGCGACGCAGCCGATAATTTCGCCGGTCTCAATCTGCGCGACGAGCAGGCGACCTTCGGGCGGCAAATATTTTTCAGCGAGGTCGGCTAATTCTGCGTCAAGATTTTGGAATGACAAGTCGCGTCCGAGAAATTTGGTGTAGTCTAGAATGAGCTGTTTAGTTTCGGCGAGGTGGCTGGTGCCGTCGACGATGTTAATTTGCATTGGCGAGCCTGTAAAATTTTTTCTTGCCCTTGCGAATGACGGCGGGAAAATCTTTCTCCGCGAAAACGTACTCGGCGTCGGTAACTTTTTCGTCGTTGAGCGTCAAGCCGTTCTGCGCGATAAGTCTGCGCCCTTCCGCCTTCGACTCGATAACTTTGGCGGAAACTAAAACGTCGAGCAACTTTTTACCAGCGGCGCCGGTAACTTCGACTGTCGGGATATTTTCCGAGCTTTGACCTGTGAAAATTTCAGCGGCAGACTTCGCGGCGGCGTCAGCGTTTTCCTTACCGTGAACAAGCTTGGTGACTTCATACGCCAGAATTTTCTTAGCCTCGTTAATCTCGGAATCCTTGAGCGCGCTGAGGCGGTTCACTTCGTCCATAGGCAGGAAAGTCAGCAGCGACAGGCAGGTTTTAACGTCCGCGTCGTCGACGTTGCGCCAGTACTGATAGAAATCGTAGGGCGAAACTTTATCAGCGTCAAGCCAGAGCGCGCCGCCAGCCGTCTTGCCCATTTTCGAGCCGTCGCTCTTAGTCAGCAGTTTGTTCGTCAAGCCGAAAACATTCCTGCCGGTTTTGCGCCGCACGAGTTCGACGCCGGCGATAATGTTCGACCACTGGTCGTCGCCGCCCAGCTGAATTTCGCAACCGTAATCCGCGTTCAGCTTGTAAAAATCGTAAGCCTGCATAACCATGTAGTTGAACTCCAGGAACGTCAAGCCCTTTTCCCAGCGCTGCTTGTAGCATTCAGCCGCCAGCATTCGATTAACGGTAAAATGCGCGCCAACTTCGCGCAGGAGTTCAATGTAGCCGAGTTTGCGGAGCCAGTCGCCGTTGTTGACCATGAGCGCCCTGCCGTTGCTGAAATCGATAAAGCGCGAAATCTGTTTCTTGAAGCATTCGCAGTTGTGCTCAATAATTTCATCAGTCATAACCTTGCGCATGTCAGTTCTGCCGGAAGGGTCGCCAATCGTGCCGGTGCCGCCGCCGACCAGCGCTATCGGGCGGTGACCGGCGCGCTGCAGGTGCGCCATAACCATCAGCGCGATAAAATGACCGGCGTGCAGGCTGTCAGCCGTCGGGTCGAAGCCAATGTAAAACGTCACAGATTTTTCGCCGAGCAGTTTCCGAACGGCGTCTTCGTCGGTACACTGCGCGATAAATCCGCGCTCGCTCAAAGTGTCAAAAACATTTTCTGCCAACAAAATCTCCCCTTTGGTATTTGAAGAATTTTTCCGCCGCAGATTATAACAGATACTGCAAAAAAAATCACCCCTTCGGTGAGGGGCGTCGAAGTTTCGGAAAAAATTTTATTTCGCGGCGATAACTTCAATTTCGCAAAGCGCGCCCGCCGGTAAATCCTTCACTGCAACGCAGCTCCGCGCAGGTTTGCTGACAAAATATTTTTCGTAGACCGCGTTGAAAGTTTTGAAGTCGGCAATTTCCGCCAGAAAGCACGTCGTCTTAACAACGTTCTCGAAAGTCAAGCCCGCCGCCTCAAGAATCGCGCCGAGATTTTTGCAGCACTGTTCCGCCTGCCCTGCGATGTCAGTGGTGACAATTTTTCCAGCCGCTGGGTCTATTGCTATCTGCCCTGAAGTATACAAAATCCTGTCGACTTCGACGGCCTGGCTGTACGGTCCAATCGCCGTCGGAGCTTTGTCTGTGCTAATTTTTCTCATGGTTGCATTTTCCTTTCAAAAGTTTTAGAATATCGCCCGTTGTCATTTTACCCGCTGAACGTGGAAACAATCTGGCAGAATTTTTTATTTTTCAGTACAATTCCACCAAAACTTCATGACTTTTTCAGTGCAATATGGCATAATAGCATTGTAGAGTAAACAATGGTTTTTGCTAACGAAAGGGGGAAGGCTGCTCCGAAGCACGAGTTGACTTATCCGGTCGGCAAGCTCGGGCGCGTTTTGAACGCGTTAGGCAGCGGAATAATGAAGCGTAATATATTCAAAAAGCTGGGCATAAGCGAAAAAAAATGGGGACTTAGCTTACTGCTGGCAGGATTTGCAGCACTGAACGTCGGCTTTACCAATCAGGTGAACGAAATTGAAGCGACGAAGGTTGCACAAGTCGAGGAGTCAACTGTCAGCATGGCAGATTTCTCCGCAATTAACGATACCAATGCGATTGAACTTAACGAATACGTAGACAGCACCAGTGCGGCGGAAGTTGCAGTGAACCTGCCGCCCACCAACGGCGAAGGCACCTGGCAGCCCCTTTATTACGACGGCGATTATGCTGACGTTTTGACGATGGAAGCCACGGCGTATCTGCCTACGGACGGTGACGGCTACGGCATTACCGCAACCGGCATTCCCGCGACTTACGGCGTAGCGGCGGTTGACCCCTACGTCATTCCGCTCGGCACCAGACTTTATATTCCTGGTTACGGCGAGGCTATCGCGGCTGATACCGGCGGCGCAATTATTGGCTACAGAATCGACCTTTGCATGGAAAGCTATGACGAGTGCATGCAGTTTGGGCGCCGCAACGTCACGGTTTACATTCTTAGATAAATTTTTTCGATTAATATAGATTCGGCTGTCGCTGGTTTTACTGGCGGCAGTTTTTAGTTTGTCGAATGTTAGATGTTTATCAGCATTTCTTTCTTTTTATATGTTACTTTCTTTCGAGAAAGAAAGTAACCAAAGAAAGCTGGGCCGCATAGGTCGCATCCGGCGACCTGTGACGGCCCGCGCCCCATCCATGGGGCGCCTCTGAGCGCTTACATAAAATTATACGTTGAATCTGAAATAAGTAACGTCGCCGTCCTGCATGACATATTCCTTGCCCTCGAGGCGCACCAGACCCTTATCGCGGGCGGCGGCGATTGAGCCGAGCTTGACCAAATCGTCGTAGTTGACAATTTCTGCGCGAATGAAACCGCGTTCAATGTCGCTGTGAATTTTACCGGCGGCTTTAACGGCGGGCGTGCCTTTTTTAATCGTCCAGGCGCGCGTTTCTTCGGGACCGGCTGTCAGAAAAGTCATGAGTCCCAGCAGGTCGAACGCCGCGCCTATCAGCCTGTCGAGCCCAGATTTTTCCAAGCCAATATCCGCCAGAAATTCCTTCGCCTCGTCGTCGTCAAGCTCCGCAATTTCAGATTCGACCTTCGCGCAAATTACTACAACCTGCGCGTCTTCAGCCTTTGCAATTTCCGCAACCTTCGCCACGTACTGATTCCCCGCGTAGTCCGCCGCCTCGTCTTCGGCAACGTTCGCCACGTACAGCGTCGGCTTGAGCGTCAGCAGATTCGTTTCGCGTATCGCATAAAGTTCATCTTCAGTCAGATTCAGACTGCGCGCGGGCTTAGCCTCGTCAAGCGCGGCTTTTATTTTGTTCAGAATTTCGTTTTCCGCCTTAGCCTCCTTGTTGCCGGATTTCAAAACGCGCGTCAGGCGTTCCAGCCGCCTGTCGATAATTTCCAAATCCGCCAGACAAAGTTCCGTCTGAATCGTGTCAATATCGCGCGCCGGATCAATCGTATTCGCAACGTGCGTGATATTTTCATCTTCAAAGCAGCGGACAACGTGAGCGATAGCGTCAACCTGCCGGATATGCTCAAGGAATTTGTTGCCGAGACCTTCGCCCTTCGACGCGCCCTTAACTAAGCCTGCAATGTCCACAAAACGAACCGTTGCCGGCGTAGTTTTTTTCGAGCTGTACATTTTCGTTAAAACTTCCAGCCGCGCGTCCGGCACCGCCACTATCCCGACGTTCGGCTCAATCGTGCAGAACGGGTAATTCGCCGCCTCCGCGCCCGCCTTCGTGATAGCGTTAAAAAGCGTCGACTTGCCAACATTCGGCAGCCCGACGATACCAACTTCCAAACTGCTCATGCTAATCTCTCCATTGCTTTCAGTGTATTTTCGCGCGAACCGAACGCCGTCAGCCGCAAATATCCTTCTCCGCAGGGTCCGAAGCCCGCGCCTGGCGTTCCAACGATTTTATATTCGCGCAGGAGTTTATCGAAAAATTCCCAGCTCGAAATTCCTTCCGGCGTCTTGAGCCAGATGTATGGCGCGTTAATTCCGCCGTAAGTTTTAAAGCCAGCCGCGCTCAAACCCTCGCGGATAATTCTGGCGTTGGTCATGTAATAATCAATCAGCGCGTGAATTTGCGCCTGCCCCTCGTCGGAGTAAATCGCCGCCGCGCCGCGTTGAACGATGTACGCCGTGCCATTGAACTTGGTTGTCTGACGCCGGATCCACAGATTTTTGAGCGGAACTTTATCGCCGGTTGAAGTAGTGCCGCACAAATTTTCTGGAATGACGACGTAGCCGCAGCGGGTGCCGGTAAAGCCGGCGGTTTTGCTGAAAGAGCGGAATTCTATCGCAACGTCGCGCGCACCGGCGATTTCGTAAATCGAACGGGGAATATTTTCTTCGGTGATGTAGGCGGCGTAGGCGGCGTCGTAGAGAATCACGGCGTCATTGGCTTTGGCGAAGGCAACCCAGCGTTCTAGCGCGGCTTTGTCAAGCGTCGTGCCGGTGGGATTGTTCGGCGAGCAAAGGTAAATCAAATCGACGTGAGTATCCGGCGGCGCGGGCGAAAAATTATTTTCAGCAGTGCAGGGCAGGTAAGTCACGCCTTCAAATCTGCCGTCGCGCAGAGTGCCGGTGCGCCCAGCCATAACGTTTGTGTCAAGGTAGACGGGGTAAACTGGGTCGGCGATGGCGATTTTGCTGTCGGCTGAAAAGATTTCCTGAATGTTGCCGCAGTCGCATTTGGAGCCGTCGCTGATAAAAATTTCGTCCGCCGTGACGCTGATACCGCGCCGCGTGTAATTCCATTCGGCGATTTTTTCGCGCAGGAATGAATAGCCCTGTTCAGGACCGTAGCCGTGGAAAGTTTCCGCGCGGGACATTTCAGCCACGGCGGCAGTCATAGCGTCAGTGCAGACTTTCGGCAGGGGCTGAGTAACGTCGCCAATGCCGAGGCGGATAATTTCAGCGGCGGGGTTTTCAGCCTGAAATTTTTTGACACGGCGCGCAATTTCGGTGAACAGATAACTTTCGGGCAGCTTGAGATAATTTTCATTGATACGAGCCATAAAATCGCCTCACTTGTTGTAGCCGAGCCCTTCGACAAATTCGTCAATGCGGGCGTTGACCTTAATCATGGGCTCAACGAAACTGCGCCAGACGTTGAGCACAATAACGCGCGGGTGGTCGGTATCAGCCAGCGCCTCAGCCAGCGCGTGAGCAAATTCTTCCTGCGTGGAAACCGCCTCCGCCTTAATGCCGAAACTCTGCGCGTAGGCAACGTAGTCCATCTGATAATCGAATTCGCAGGCGATATAGCGTTCGTTGAAGTTGACTTTCTGGAGCTGGCGAATCATACCGAGGCTGGTGTTGTTGACAATCAGCGAAATCACGGGCAGGTTGAGCCGCGCGATAGTATAGTACTCGTTGCCGGTCATTTTGATACCGCCGTCGCCGGTGACGCAGATAACGCGGCGGGTGTTGCCGTAAGCAAGCTGCGCGCCCATGGCGGCTGGCAAGCCGAAGCCCATAGTTCCTAAGCCGCCGCTGGTAAGCCACGTGCGCGGCTCCTCAACGCGCAGATGATTCGCGCTCCACATTTGGTGCTGACCAACGTCGGTTGCATAGGCGTAGGGTTTACCGGCGGTTTTCTTAGCGATTTGGTTCATAGCCCATGGAACGGTTAAGCGGCTGACCTGATAGTCGTAGTCAAATTCCTCGTTCCAGCTTTCAATCTGTTTCCACCAGTCTGCGCGAGGCGGCGGGGCGTCGTGGCGCATTAAAAGATTCAGAATAACTTTCATGTCGCCGGCTAAGCCGAGGCTGCCTTCGATATTTTTATCAATCTCGGCGGGGTCAATGTCGATGTGGATAAATTTTTTGGACTGGGTGTACTTGCTGACGTTGCCGGTCTGCCTGTCGCCGAAGCGGCTGCCAATGGCGATAACCAGATCCGCGTTGGCAATGGCGTGGTTAGCGGCTTTTCTGCCGTGCATACCGGCGAAACCGAGATTCTGCGGGTGGCTGGCAGGAACTGCGCCAATGCCCATGAGCGTCTGAACAACGGGCAGGTTGAATTTTTCAATGAAGGCGATAATTTCCTTCGACGCACCGGCTGAGACCGCTCCTCCGCCTACGATAACCGCAGGGCGTTCGGCTTTGGCAATTTCGTCCGCCGCCTCCGCCGCGCAGATTATAAAATCAGCGTCGGGCTTGCCTGGAATTTTTTCTTCAACGACCTGCGGCTTGTAGTCAACTTCGGCAAAAAATATATCGCGCGGAATGTCGATAAGCACTGGACCGCGCCTGCCGCTGCGGGCTATCTCGAACGCCTGCCTGACAGTTTCAACCAGCTTGCGCGGGTCTTTCACCTTGAAATTGTGCTTCGTGATTGGAATGGTAATGCCCTGTATATCGACTTCCTGAAAAGAATCGCGCCCCAGCAAAGCCCTGTCGACCTGCCCAGTGATAGCCACGATTGGAATTGAATCCATGAACGCCGTGGCGATACCAGTAACCAGATTCGTCGCGCCAGGTCCAGAAGTCGCCAGACATACGCCAACTTTGCCAGTCGCCCGCGCGTAGCCGTCCGCCGCGTGCGCCGCGTTTTGCTCGTGCGTCACCAATATCTGGCGGATTTCTTTTTCATTAGCCAGCTCATCGTAGAGCTTGAGCACAACGCCGCCTGGGTAGCCAAAGATTGTATCGACGCCCTGCTCCCGCAAACATTCCAAGACTGCTTTTGCGCCGTTTATCAGCATATTATCACTTCCAAAATTTTTAAAGCTATGATACACCACGGCGCGGAATTTTTCAATCTTCGCTCCAGTAAGCCGCCAGCCTTTCAAAATTTATTGACAAAGCACAGGCAAGGCGATAAAATTTAAAATCTAAAAACCTCGTCGGCGTGTGACCTGTTGTCAAGCAAATTGTACGCCAGATGAGGTTTTCTGGCAAGTGTGGAAAAATTTTTTGCAAAGGCGGCGGTGAAAATGGGCGGGCAGACAGTCAAGGGCAAAATTTTAATGCTGGTGATACCGACGGTTGCCATTGGGCTAATTGTGATGGCGAGCGTTATATTCAGTTACGTCAAGGGCGAATTTGAAGAGCAAATCGTCAGCAGCAGCATGAACACGGTAGCTGAAGTCGGCGATGGCGTAAGTGCCTGGCTCGATACGCGCATGCTTGAAACTGCCGAGACCGCCGCTACACCCATGGCGAAAACCGTCAACGCCGAAATGCTTAACCAAAATAATAAATACCGCTATGAGCTCGCGCAGAAACGATACCCTGGAACAATGGACAGCTGTAGCTGGGGCGTGTTTGACGGCAGCGGCGTTTTGTACGGCTGGACTTCAAGCGGGGCAAAAACTCTAGAAAATAAATCACGCGCATGGTACGCTCAAACTATGCGGGCGGAGCAAGATTCCTTTATGTCAAGCCCTGTAGTAAGCCAAGCCACGGGCAAGATAATCGTGAACAGTATCGCCATTTCGCGCAACGACGCCGGTCAGCCTGTGGCAATGGTTCTGGCAGCGATTTACGTGCAGTCTGTCATGGACAAAGTTCAGGCGACGAAGCTCGGCGAAAAGGGCTACAGCCTGCTGGTTTCAAAAGAGGGCGTCTATATCGTCCACCCCGACGAGGAAGCGATTATGCACAAAAAAATTTCCGAGGAGAGCGACGCGGCGGTTGCTGAACTCGGAAACAGAATGCTTAGCGGAACCAGCGGCGTTTACCACTACACCTCCGGCGGCGATAAAATGATTGCGTTTTACACGCCAATTAAATCCACCGGCTGGGGAATGGCAACCGTCGCCTATGAAGATGAACTGTTCGCGCCGGTAAACAATATGCTGAAAATCATGGTCGGAATTTCAATCGTGCTGCTGATTTTGACGTCGGCGGGAATTTTAATGACAGTCAACCGCGTCATGGCGCCGCTGGGCGTGATGATGGAAGAAATGAAATTCCTGGCGCAGGGCGATTTCCGCGACAGACCGCTTGAAACAAATTCGCAGGACGAACTGGGGTTGCTGGCTAAGGCGGTAGCGGAAATGCGGCGCGGCGTAGCAACGGTAATGCGCGACGTAAATTCTTCGGCGGAAAGTTTGTCGGCGTCGGCGGAGGAACTCAACGCAACTACGGAACAATCTTCACTGGCGGCAAATCAGGTCGCGCAGTCGATAGTAAAAGTTGCGGAGGGTACCAACCAGCAGCTGGACGCGGTAAACGAAACTTCCAGCGCGATTGAAAGTCTAAACGAAGCAATTCAGTCAATGGCGTCGGATTCGGCGCGGGCGGCGTCCAAGAGCCGCGAGGCGTCGGATATTGCTACCGAAGGCGAAAAAACTCTTGAACTGGCTATCGAGCAGATTAAAAACATGGAACGTTCTTCCGCGCAGACAGCAAACTCAGTCATGACGCTCGGCGAAAATTCCAAACAAATCGGGCAGATTGTCGGCACTATCAGCGGTATCGCTGAACAGACAAATCTGCTGGCGCTCAACGCCGCTATAGAAGCCGCTCGCGCAGGGCAGCAGGGACGCGGTTTCGCAGTTGTTGCTGATGAAGTCCGCAAGCTTGCCGAAAGTTCGCAGGAAGCCGCTCAGCAAATCGCCGACCTTATCAAAATTACTCAGGCGGATACCGAAAAGGCGATTCAGGATATGAACGCGGGCAGTGAATCTTTCCGCGTCGGCGCCAAAAATATTATGGACATGGGCGAGGCGTTCCGCAAAATCGCTGATATTGTCGAAACTGTCAGCAACCAGATGAATGGAATTTCCGTCTCGTCGAAGGATATGGCGAGCAACGGCGAAAAGATTGTCGCTAACGTCCGCACGATTGGCGAGGCGAGTAAAACCGCCGCCGAGGAAGCTGAAACCGTCAGCGCCGCTACCGAGGAGCAAACTGCCTCCGTCCACGAAATTGCCGGTGAATCTGAAAACCTTTCGCGTATGGCGGGCGAACTCCAGCGCGAAGTCAACAAGTTCAAGGTCTAAATTCAGTCTTTGCCAATTTCCGCCGCTTGAAAATCCACTATAAAAGTTCGCTCAGGAAAATGCCGGTAGAAATCCCGCAAATCCTTCAGTTTCAGTACCGTCGGCTCCGAAATAAAACCTTCGCCGCAATTACTGCACTTTTGGCACGGAACATTTTCAATGACGAGTTTGCCGCGTCCCATCTGAATGGAACACGTCTGCAAGCCGTCAACCATTTTGACGTTGGATTTATTGCAAACGGGACATTTCATTTTTTTACCTCCCACCGTGTTTCGGCTGCAAATCTTCACTGCGATAAGCAAAATAATTTTCGTAGAAATAGCTGGCGTCGAGCCCCTTCATAAAAATTTCCCTGTCGTCAACCCTGCCAGTCAGGGCGGCGGCAAGGATTTTTTTTATTTCGGCGTCGTTGATAGGACTGCGCTCCATTGCCTGCAGATATTTATTCTTGTCGACCCTGCTCCAGTCAATAACCTTGCCGAGCTCAACCTTCAGAATGTGGTCAAGCCAGAGCCGCGTACTGCGCCCGTTGCCTTCGCGGAAAGGGTGAGCCACGTTCATTTCAACATACTTTTCGATTATCTCTTTGAACGTCGACTGCGTCATTTTCTCAACGCTGGCAACCGCCTCGCCGAGGTACAGCGCCGACGCAAATCGAAAGTTCCCCTTGCTGATATTTTCGTTCCGCAGCTTACCGGCAAAGTCATAAATTTCTTCAAACAAAATCCTGTGGATACCTGCCAGCGTCTCAAAAGTTCCAGCGCGATTTTCCTTGAAAAAGTCGCCGTTCCAAAGTCCAATCGCTTTCTGCTTGCTGATTTTCTCCTCAACGCGCGCAAGCTCCACAGGATTTTCAATTCCAAGTTTGTTCTTCATCAAATCCGCGCGATAATTTCCGCCGTCATTTCGGTCGTGCCGACTTTCTTGCAGCCGTCGCGGAAAATTTCAGCGGTGCGGTAACCGTCAGCCAGCGTCTGGTCGACGGCTTTTTCAATTGCCTCGGCGGCGGCGGGCGCGTTCAGGCTGTAGCGCAGGAGCATTGCCGCGCTGAGAATTTCAGCGATAGGATTGGCAAGATTTTTACCGGCGATGTCAGGCGCAGAACCGGCTATCTGCTCAAAAAATCCCGTGCCTTCGCCGAGAGACGCGCTGGGCAGCAAACCGATTGAGCCGCCGATAACCGACGCCTCGTCGCTCAAAATATCGCCGAACATGTTGCTGGTAACGATAACGTCGAACTGGCGGGGATTGATAGCAAGTTGCATCGCGCAGTTGTCAACGTAAAGCATATCGAGTTCAACGTCGGGATAATCTTTGGCGAGTTCGCTGACGACGCGGCGCCAGAGTCTGCTTGACGCCAGAACATTCGCTTTGTCGACGGAAGTAACTTTCTTGCGGCGCTTACGAGCGGATTCAAAGGCGAGGCGGGCGATTCGCTCAATTTCCGGCACGGAATACATTTCGGTATCCCATGCGCGCTCAACGCCGTCGACAATTTCAGATTCGCAGCGGGCGCCGAAATAAATTCCGCCAACGAGTTCGCGCACGATTAAAACGTCGCAGCCGCGCACCAGTTCCGGCTTGAGCGGAGAACCGTCTATCAGCGCGTCGTAGACTTTAACGGGACGCAGGTTGCCGTACAAGCCGAGACCTTTGCGCAGACCGAATAAAGCTTTTTCTGGGCGCTTGTCAACCGGCAGGCTGTCCCACTGCTTGCCGCCGACCGCGCCAAATAAAATCGCGTCAGCTTTCTTGCAGACGTCGAGCGTTTCAGCGGTAAGCGGCTCGCCGTACTTTTCGTAGGACGCGCCGCCCGCGTCGCGGTACTCAAATTCCAGACCGAGATTAAATTTCGCGTCAACTTTTTTCAGAACTTCCACGGCGGACGCGGTAACTTCCACGCCAATGCCGTCGCCAGGGATAACGATAATTTTGCTCACGATAACAACTCCTCAATCGTAAAATTTACCAAAATTTATATTCGGAATAACTTTGTTCAGCCAGGCAATAAAATCTTTCCAGTTCGGCGGATAATCATTTGAACCGTCAATATGCCGAACGCTGTTCCCGTCTATGAAAGTCAAACTCCACTGCTCGCCGTCCAAAATAGTATTATCCCAGTATTTGTTTTTCCAGTCAGCAATTTTTATGGCGTCGAGTTCGCTAACGCGTTCAGCAATATCTTCAGTCGTTATCGGCAAATGTTGCACAGGTATATCCGAAAAAGGCTCCCAGTCGAGTCTGCTCCCAGGAAGTTTGTTCAAAATCCGATAAACGATATGCTCGCCGTCAATGAAAAGCTCAGCTTCTTTATACCCTGGAGAAAATCCGCCGTCAAGAAAACGTATATACTTCAGAGTTTGAAATTTGTTTCCGCTGACAATTAAATTCGCGCTTTTAAAATCATTGTCATTGAAATTTTCAATATTAGCAACGCTGGCGCATTTTTCTAGCTGTTCTGCGATAACACCAAAAGCGTCGAGATAGCGTTTGTCGGGAACTTTGAACTTCACAGAAACAACAATTTCGTCCATAGCAACCTCACCTTTACCAACGGGAAAAATTTTGCTATAATCAGCGCGGAAAATATTATAGCACAACTCGCTAAGAAAGGCGATACGCGTATGAAAAAAATTACAGTTCAGCACATTGCGGAAGTCATGAACCGAATCGCGCCGCGCCAGCTCGCTGAAGAATGGGACAACCCAGGCTTGCTTGTAGGCAGTTTCGACGCGCCGGTTGAAAAAATTTTCGTCAGCCTTGACGTGACGGACGAAGTTGCCGCCGCCGCCATTGAATCTGGCGCGCAAATGATTATCGCTCACCACCCGATTATTTTTCGCGCGGTGAAGAATTTCCGCACGGATTTGCCGCTCGGTAAAAGGCTGGCGGCGCTGATAAAAAATGACATGGCGGTTTTCGCGGCGCATACGAATCTTGATACGGTTGCTGGCGGCGTGAATGACGTGCTGGCTCAGAAAATCGGTCTGGTTGACGTGAAAAATTTCGGCGACGAAGAATTTTCGCTCGGCAGAATTGGCAGCCTGCCGGAAAAAATGACTGCGCGAAGTTTTGCCGCTCACGTCAAAAAAAGTCTGAACGCGAATTTTGTCCGACTGGTTGACGCTGGCGATTTTGAAATTGAGCGCGTAGGGTTTTGCAGCGGCGCTGGTGCGGAGTTCATCAGCAAGGCGAAATTTTACGGCGCGCAGGCTTTTGTTACCGGCGATTTGAAGTACCACGAGGCTCAAAGCGCGGTCGAAAATAAAATCCACGTCGTCGACGCGGGACATTTCGCCACGGAATTTCCAATCGTTCACGCGCTGGCTGAAATTCTTCGCGCGGAATTTGACAAGCTCGACTACAAAATAAAAATCGCGGAAGATACAACCTCCCGCGACGTTTTCACAGCGATTTGAAAAAGTTTACGCTTTTTTGTAACGCTTGTTGAATTTCTCGATACGACCGCCGGCTTTGACATCGCGCTGGCGCCCCGTGAAGAACGGATGGCACTTGGAGCAAACGTCGACGCGCAGTTCCTTCTTAGTCGAGCCGGTCTTGAACGTGTTGCCGCAGCCGCAAATGACCGTCGCCTCAAAATATTTCGGGTGAATTTTATCTTTCAAACTGATTACCTCCCAGTTGTTGATTTCCAAAAAGTTGACGCACAAATAGCGCAAGGTGTATTATACACCGTGAAAATTTTCTTTGCAAGGTATTTATTGAAAATGAGGAGCTAAAAATAAATGAATACAGGAAGTTTCCGTTGCAGCCTGTGCGGACGCCGGATTAAAGTTCAGAGCCAGATCGACATGCCGATTTTCGACCCGAACACCGGTTTCGCCGTCTGCAAGAATTGCATAAAGGAGCTCAACCGCTACATCGACGAGGACGAACACCGCAAGGCGCACGATACCAAAAAAACTTTCGCCGATACGCTGGGTGAACTGCTCGAGAAAAACAAGCCGCACGTTATCAAAGCCTACCTCGACGAATTTATCATCAAGCAGGAACGCGCGAAAAAAATTCTGTCCGTCGCCGTCTACAACCACTACAAGCGCATGAAGTACGGGATTGACCACGCCGGCACTGACGAGGAAATCGACAAGTCCAACGTGATTATCATGGGACCGACCGGCTGCGGCAAAACCGCGCTCCTGAGCCACCTTTCCAAACTGCTGGATATTCCCTTCGCGGTAACTGACGCGTCAAGCCTGACTGAAGCCGGTTTCGTCGGCGCGGACGTGGAAGTTGCCGTCAGAAATTTGTACTACGCCGCAGGGCAGGACATTGAAAAAACTGAGCACGGGATTATCTACCTTGACGAGTTCGACAAAATTGCGCGCAAGTCCGGCGAAAATAATTCCATTACCGCCGACCCTGGTCATGAAGGCGTACAGCAGGGCTTGCTGAAAATGCTTGAAGGCAGCGTTGTGGAATTTACCGCGCGCGGGCAGCGCAAGCACCCCGAAGCTCCGACGATTAAAGTCGACACGCGGAATATTCTGTTTATCGTCGGCGGCGCGTTCGTTGGAATTGATAAAATTGTTGCAAAGCGCGTGCGCAAGGGCGAGGCAAGTCTCGGTTTCGGCGTCGACATTCAGCCTAAGGAAGATTCGGACGAAAAATTCAACGAGCTGATTCATCAGGTTCGCCCCGAAGATTTAATGAAGTACGGAATAATTCCAGAAATTATCGGGCGCCTGCCGGTAATCTGCACGCTGGAAATTCTGGACGAACACTCCCTGCTGAGAATTTTAACCGAGCCGAAAAATGCGCCGGTCAAGCAGTACCAGAAACTGCTGGCAATGGATAACGTCCAGCTGGAGTTCGAGGAAGCGGCACTCTTAGCCGTCGCCAAAAAAGCTATCGAGCGTAAGACCGGCGCGCGTTCGCTCAAGGGAATTATCGAAGATGTCATGCTTGACGTGATGTTCGACATTCCGAAAGTCGAATCGCCGCGCAGGGTTATCGTTACCGAGGAATGCATTACCGACCACGCCGAGCCGAAAATTATTTTCCTTGACGACGAAGAGCCACTCGCGCAGGCTGCGAACTGACATAGCGTAAAAAAGCGCGCCATGGACGGCGCGCGGGCCGTCACAGGTCGCCGGATGCGACCTATGCGGCCCCCTTTCTTTGCCAGCGTTTCTTTCGAGAAAGAAATGCTGATTTTTTTATTGCATTAAAAGTCCCGTTTAAATTTTGCGCTGAAGGTAACGCCCTTCTGGTGTCCAACCCAGCCAACCATCGAAGCGTCGAACATGGTATCAGACGAGCCGCTTTGCTTAATGCGCCAGCCGAGTTCAATCAGACCGCTGCTGCCGCTCATACCGACCTTGTTAGTAGTCCTGCCGAGGTATTCGCCAACAGTCTCGCCGGTAAATTCGTGCACGAAAGCGAGACCGGAATAAAAAGTATTTTTGTTATCTTCGCGGGTAAGTCTGGCGCCAATGCGCATTCTGCCGCTGTTGACGGCGCTGAATTTGTATTCTTCGCCGGTAGAAAGCGTCGTCGTGAAGCCGTTGACTCTGTTCAGGGAATAAATTCCATAAGCGTCGAGGCGATTTGTGCCGCCAAGACTGCCAGCCCAGCCAATGCGAACGTGACCGGCGAAACACGGCGTTGAGGCGCTGTACTCAGCGTGCGTCGGCTCGTTGTGAACTAAAAAGTTGTCGCTGGAAAAATTGGTGCGGACTCTGCCGCCGCGCAGGCTGCCTTCGTAGTACATTCCATTGTTATTCGCAGTCATCTGGCGGGCGATAATTCCGGCGGCGAAATATTGGGAAGTGCCGGAGCCTTCCGTCGTGTACATTTCGGGGTCGTTTTCACTCTTTGGGTGCGTAAGGCGGCTTTCGTAAGAGTCGCGCCCGTAGTCGGTTATTGGACCGAAAACCAGCATTCCGCTGCCGTTTCTGATAAAGCGCGCCATTCCAACATCGAGACCGGCGTTCTTGCTCTTGAGTTTCTGCCCGTCGGAAGTTTTGATTTTAAAGACGCTGCCTCCAAGACCGGCGAAGGGATTGAACTGCGTAGTAGGAATACTTTCGCCCAGACCTTCCGGCGGGAGCCATTCAGCGAGCCTGTCGGTTCCGCTGTCCAAAAGCCCCGCGCTGTCGATTATCGCCGAGCCGAGAAGATCTGTCGGTCTTTTGAGATTGCCTGGCGCGCCGACCGTCGCCGTGTAAGCCGTGCCATCTTCACTCAAGCCCAGCGTCAAGCCGTAGTCCAGCGAAATTCCCTGCGCGATTGTTTCGCCGGTTGTTATGTCAGAAATATTTATGCCGTTGGTATTCGTCAGCAAATTTATCTGATTGCCAGGAACGAGATTGGCGCTGCCGTTGGCGTTTACGTTTAACTTCGTCTTAGTTAAATTGGTTGTGCCGTCCGTCAAAGTCAAAATCGTATCGCCGTTCTGTACGCCCGCTGGCAGAGTAAAATTCAATGTGTCGAAGCCGCCGATATTCTTCGCGGTTATTCTCTTTGTGAAAAAGTTCAGCGAGTTGCCGGAGCCGTATAAATCAGTATTGCTGCCGATTTTGCCAGCGAAAATTGTGGCGCCGCTCAAATCTGGATTGCCAGAAATATTAATCGCGTTATTGGTGACGGTGCCGCTGCCGACGTAACCGCCGAGAATTTCGCCGGTGATTTTACCGCCAGAAACATTTACGCTGTTACCGCTGGCGTCACCGCTATTTTTGACGTAGCCGCCATGAACATCGCCGGTAATATTGCCGCCGCTGACATTAGTGCTGTTTCCGCGAACGTTGCCGCTGTTATTCATATAAGCGCCAGCAATCGTCGCACCACCGCTTATCGTGCCGCCGGAAATATTTGTTTCGTTGCCTGTCGCCGTCGTATTGCTGGTAACCCACGCGCCGGAAATTGTTCCGCCGTGAATGTTGCCACCGTAAATGTTGACGACGTTATTTGTGTGAGTGCCGGCGCCCCAGCTGCCCTCGATGTAACCAATATTAAAATCGCCGCCGTAAATATTGACGACGTTGCCGCTCGCCGTGCCGTTCTCTCTAAGGTAAGCGCCGCTAATCCATCCATTATTAAAGCCGGTAAAATTTCCACCGCGAATATTCAGCACATTGTTAGAGACTTTGCCATTTATTGCTTCACCGACATGAATTTTGCTAAAAATGGTACCGCCGTCGATATTAATCGTATTGTTGCTGGCATTACCCGAACCTGTCACACGTCCACCAAGGGTATTCCCATTATTACCGTCATCGGAATTACGGATACTGGTATCACTGCCGGAAATATTGACAGTGTTATTCGAGGCATCACCCGAAGAAGTATCGCCGCCCACAATATCGCTGGTAACTGTCTCGTTTACGATATTCACGGTATTATCCGAATTATCTTCTGCACTGGCGACGCTCATAAAGCCACCAAAAAAAATCGCTGATGTCGCGCAGTACGCCAAAATCTGCAGAGTTTTTTTCTTACTGAGTTTCATATTTAAGCCTCCAGCAAGGCGCGCCCTCCACTTTGAAAGAGCGCGCCGAAAATTTTTTTAGTTCATGAAATTAGTACGTGCCGCCGAAATTTACTGGAAATGGTAGCCGCAATCCCACGCTCTGAAAGGCTGCTCATTATTCGAGTAAATCACGCCATTTTGAATCCAATACGCCGAGTCAGAATAACGGACGGTGTGGTTAGTCCAGTTGCCTTCGATTGTCGTAAGACTTACGCCATAGGCACCACCTCCATTGACAAACAAAAAATCCGCTTATCTGTCGAAGTAATCGTTTATGTTGCGTTTGTTGCCGTTCTCAATCAATTCAAAATGCAGATGTGGACCTGTGGAATTGCCCGTGGTGCCGACGTAACCGATTAAATCGCCTCTGTTGACTCTGCGCGTGCCAACCAGTTTTTTGCCGTAATTCGTGCAGGCGGTATAAGTCGAGCCAGGATTTTTGATGCTTTCATACTGAAGCCCAACACCCTCGAAGCGGCTCAAATGCGCGTATTTCGCCAGTGCGCCATTATCGCAGTGGAGCTCAATGAAGTTGCCATAGCTAACAGTGGCGTAACGTCCATTGTAGTTGCCCATGACTTGATAAAATCTGGCTTCGCCGTTCGCAATGGCATAAACAGGAGTTCCCTCTGCAATCGCGTGGTCGTGACCGTTGCCAAAATTCGTTCTGTGTCCAAGCGGATAAGCGTAACCACTCGGTGAAATTGCGGAATTGCCGCCGTTTTGAGCGTCATTGAAAACATTTTTAGGAACCCAGCGGTCTTTAGTGCCGTTGCGGACGGGATAGCGGACGTAGTAGGAATTTTCCCGCTCCTCGAAAACTATCAGCCTGTCGCCCGCGTCAACGCGTTCATTGCCGTTGCGGTTGCGAAGTTCTGGGTCGGTGTAAGCCGGTACCGTGTTATCTGCCGTGCGCTCGTACGACGCGAAAGCCGCCGCCGATATTATCAGCGTCAAAAGCATAGCCGCCAGCGCGAAAAATCTTTTAGTCATTTTAAAATCCCTCCATTACAAAAATCTGTCAGAAAATCAGCGCAAGCATAGGCACCACCTCCCTTAAAAATTTACAGTGCAACACATCAAAGCTGTCTCACGGAAAAGCCAGGAGCGTCAATATCTACACGAACGTTATTGCCGCGCGCCCGCTGCAGTCCGAGCGTGATGTACATTTGCCCTTTGCCGCGAAAGTTTATAGTTTTAGATTGTCCGTTGTTGACGTAGGAACCCGTACTCCCCGCAATGTAAGATCCAATTTCGATATTGCTGTACTTGAAAGTCGTGTCAGTGTAGACCATGATTTGCTGACCGGCGCCGCCAGTAACGCGCACGGTTATGGAATAATCTTTCTTGAACCAGCCGCCTTTACCCTCAATGGCAAATTTCTGAACGCTGCCAGTATTCTTAAGCGTGAAAGACTGCGCATTAGCTACAGACGGTGTAAAGCTCATATCGGCGACAGCCAGCGCCAGCACAAACGCCAGCGCGATAAAAATCTTGTTCTTCATAACAAATTCCTCCATTCAAAAAATTCACTCGGCAAAAATTTCAGCAAGCATAGGCACCACCTCCTTATTTGTCGTCGTCGTAAGTCATATCAGAATCGGCGTTGGAATTGCCGCTGTCTTCGTAGCCTTCAAGCGTCGCCGGAAAATCGCTGGAACCTGAACTTGAGCCGGAATATTTCGTGAGCAAACTTTTTAAAATCCAGCCCATGCGAAAGTAGCCGCCTTCCGCCGCGAAAATAACTTTAGCCCTGTCGCCGCGCTCCGCCACAACAATCAAATCTTCGCCGCCGACAACTTTGCCGACGTAGTTCGTTGAAGTGCGCGTGCGGGAAGCCTCAACGTCATAAGTCACGCGGTCGGTGTAGTTTGCAAAATCCGCGTAGCCCTGCAGGTCACTCATTCTGAACCAGCGGTAGACGCGGCGTTTCGCATTCGCTGGCATGTAGCTGCCGTAAGCCCAGCCGTCCGCGCCAATTCCCTTGACCTGCACAAGACTAGTACCGGCGGGAATACTGCCTTTACTGGCGCCGTCCGGCGAATCGTAGACCGTAACCGGCGTCTCCGCGTAGGTAAGCAGCGGCACCTTCTCCGGCTCGAATTTCGCCTCCGCCGAAGAAAAAATCAGCGCAAATCCCAGCGCTGCCGCTAAAAATTTTTTCACTAAAACCACCTCAGTCAGTTTCATCAGCCAGATTCGGGAGCTGCGAAATCATGTTGTCAACCACGGCATAAGCCGCCTTCTCAATCGCGTTGTGAACGCTGTTCTGGGGGATTTTTTTCTTGCCAATCGTCACGAAACCAGCGCCGTCCCTGCCAACTTTTACTTTTGAACTTTTTGACGCGCCCTCGCCGCGAGAGACAATCAGCCTGCCGGTTTTCGCGTACATCATGTCGACAATCAGAATCGCCCGCACGGTATGAATATCCGCGCCGTTCGAGACAACCTCAATCGTCATGGTATCGCCGTTCACGCCGTTGACCGTGCCGTAAATCACGTAGTCGACGTTCAACACCGCCGCGATTTTCCGCGCCATACTCGGAGCGATTATCCCCGAAGTCTGAATGTTCGCCGCGGCTATCTGTTCCGCAGCGTGATCCCGCGCTATCACTGAAAATTTTCCGCTGTCCTTCAGCGCCTCAATCAGATATTCCGACGCCATTTCTCCAATTTGGTCTGAATCGCCGTACTGCCCCAAATCCATTACCGCCACGCGGACTTTTTCCTCAGCGAACGCCCTGCCGCTCAAAACTGCGAAAATCAGCGCGACCACTAAAAATATTTTTGCCACGGTCATTCACCCTCATAAAAATTTTTAGCATTCCTTTACCTCATTTCAAGAAAAGCTTGTTAGACTCCAGATCAGCAACCAGCGCGCCGACAATTTTATTTGCCGCCTTGTCCAGCGCTTTGGCGTAGAGCTTGCTGCTCAAATTCGAGTGCCCGAAAGTCACTGGACCAACATGAACATTCATCTGCTCGCCAATTCCCAGCACGCGCCTGCTCCAGACAACTTCGCCGGTCGCCGCCTTAATCAGCCGAATGTCGCACTGAACGCCAATCCCAATAAATTTCACGTTGACGGCGGTCAGGCCGTTCAGAAATCCCATGGAGCCGGTGATAAGATTAGCCGCCTGCGAACTGGCGGCAATCGCCACGTTGTTGACGACGTTCGCGATAACTTCCAAATCCTCGTTCAGCCAGGCGCCGGTGCCAAGATTGACAATCGTGCCCTGAATCAGATACTCAACGCCGTTGACATTGCCAATCTCGGCGGTAATTTCCGGCGTGACGATTTGCCCGACCTGCGCCGTAGCAATGCTCTGCGCCTTCCGCTCGTCGAAGCCAGTGCCTTCAAAAAGTGCGTTGTAATCGTTGCTGGAAATGGCGGCGTCGAATTTCGTCAGCTCGTCAACTTTTTCGTCATAAAGCCGCGCCTCTATGTCCACGTCCAGCACTTCGGAACCGTGCAGATTGAATTTTCCGCTCTCAGAAATTTTATTCCAGACACGGCGCGAAAGCTCATGCGCAGTATTCATTGAATCGTAGCGCGTATCGTCGGTGAATTTCATCAGCGCACAGCGGGGATTTGCGCAAACTAAATTCGCCGGAACTAAAACTGCCAGCGCGAACAGAATCGCAATGAAATTTTTCAAACCGGCACCTCCTCAGCGTTTGGTAACGTCTTTAAGCTCGGCGGGCAGTTTCAGCAGAGATTTTTCGGGCGTCGCGCTGAACTCGCTGATTTTGATAATGCACCTGCGCCCGTCGATTTTGCCGTCAGCTTTGCGGTAGTAGGACGCGGCGGCGATTTTAACCAGCTTGCCGGCGTCGAAGTAGTAGCGGACAACCTCGGTGACGCCGCCGGAATCTGCGCGAAAATCCTCGTAGTCAAGCCCGCTGGCGATTTTACCGGCGGCGATGAATCTGTAGCTGGACTGCGCGGCGCTCTTCATTTCATTGGGCAGAATGGCGTTGAGCAAATGCGTCATGTCAGCGTCGCCGAAACTTTTGCCCTCCAGAATTTCCGCAAGATAATTTTTATCGTTGGCAACGACGCGGTTTTTGCTTTCGCCAACGTATTCCCATTTGCCGCGCTTTTTGTACTTCGTGAAAAAAAAATCTTCGCCGCCCTTCGACAGCCGGCACATGTAAAAATCTTCGCCGCCAACTTCCTCGTAGCGGTCGCCGCCGTCCGCCGTAATGACGCCAGTTTTCGGACGGTTGAGCAGGTAATCATTTTCCTCGACAGCCAGCCCGCTCTTGCCGTAGAGTTCAACGCGGTCTTTATTGGTGACGCGCGGCGCCGGCGTAATGTTCTCGTAGCGAATCGTATAAGAATTGCTCAGCAGAATTTCCCTGTACGCGTCGATTTGAGCCGCCTCAGCTTCCGCAAAGATAAAAAAAATCAGCGCGCTGGCGATTAGAAATTTTTTCATCTTAAATCCTCCAGCGTGCCGATTTGCCTTGGCGTCTCCAGAAGGTCTGCCTCGTCGCCCATACCAGCCGCGTAAAGTTTCGTGCGCTTAGAAATTTTGAAAGTGCCGTCTGGAATATCCGGCTGAATCTTTTTGACTTCGAGCGCGTTAATCGGGTAGGTGCGCTCGTTCCTGAGAATGTAACTTTCCGCGCGAAAAAGCTGCCCGTCGCGGTACAGAATTTCATAGACAATCTGCGCCGCACCGCCGCCGGTAAGGGTTTTAATTTCGCAGGCGTAGCGGTCGCAGTCGTAGTCCGCGCCCTTGAAATTTTTCCTGAAACTTTCCCTGAAGACCGGCGCGTCGATAGATGGCGTAGTCGCGCGGAATTTGTCGTTCCAGCAGAAAACAGCCAGTTCGTCCGGCAGCGCAAGTTTCTGCGCGATTTTGTTCCAGCCCTCGCGCGGGTCGAGATTTTCGTTGTCAAGGTCTTTCTCGTCGCAGACGTCAGCTTTTTCCTTTTCGACGAAGTGATAGAACCTGCCGTCGCGGTAGAGAACTTCCGGCGTTTTGTCTTCGCCGCCGAGAAAAATCGCGCCCAGCGGATTAACCCACTGCCTGCCGCCGCTTTCAATGTCGTAGCGCATGCGCTCCATGCGCTCCCCGTCCTTACCGGCTAAAATCCGCACGCCCCACTTGTCAGCAAATTCCAGATAAAAATTTCCAGCGCGAAACATCTGCCGGTAATTTTCAGCGGCGGGCTGTTCCGCGTTCGCAGTTACAAAATTCGCCCAAATAAAAAAAATGGCGGCGATAAAATTTTTCCCGCTCATAACTCAGACCTTCTTGCGCTTGCTCTTACCGTCAAGCTTGGCGAGGACGCCATAATTTTTGTTGCAAACCATGTCGTCGACCGCCTTGAAAAGCGCGTTGCGAACCTGATTCAAACTGTAGTCCTGCCCGCCAATCGCCACTTTAATTTCCGAAGAATTGAGCTCCGTCGCCAGGCTGGGCGTTTCGTAGCCGCTGGCGTCACTGCCGCTGGTTTCGTAAGTGTCTTCGGTAATTTTCGTGAGCTTGAACTCAGCGTTGGTGCGCGAAGATTCGCCGGTACCGCTAGCCGCCAGCATAATTTCGCCGGTCTCAACGTCGATAAATCTGATTGTGACGCTCGCCACGACCGACATTTTGTTGAAGTCAGCGTTGCTCTTCAGAAAACTGACATCGAGCCCGCTCGGCTTGGTGCTAAGCCCCGTTATCGCCCCTGCAACGAGGAATTGCGCGCCGAGCAGTTTACCAGCCTGCAGAACCGTCGAAGAATCAATCATTCCGCCACGGCTTGAGGCAATTTCTACAGCCGCGTCACTTAAATGCTCGCGCTCAACCAGTCTGAAACGGTGCGTGTCGTAAAGTTTTTCAATGACAAATTCGTTGACCAGCGTGGCGTCCGTCAATTTTATTTCCGGCGCATTTACGGGCTTGTCAGAAATTCCCTGTATGCGTGTAATGGAAACCGTCGCCTTGTTGGTGTAAGGCAGGAGCCCAACCGTTGGGTGTTCGTGCAAAGACGCCGCCCAGGCTTTTGAAAATCCCAGCGCCAGAATCAGCGCGCAGACTAAAAATATTTTCCGCATGAAAAATCCCTCCTCAATTAATCCGCAGGGTACAACTGCTGTTTGTCATATTCTCAACAAAAACTCCGAGCTTAGTGCGGTTCTTCAAAATCGAAACGAGCTCGTAGGGTTTTTGCGCAGAATCAATCGCAAGGATAGCGGTGACGCCGGAAAGTTCGCGGACGCGGACGTTATCGACTTTGCCAATGTCGCGGAGTTCAGCGATAATTTTTTCAAGTTTGGACGCGTCGGCGGCGATTAGCGTGAAGGAAAGGTACTGCGTGGCGCGGGCGCTGAATCTTTTGAAAGTGACGGTGAGTTTATCAGCCGCCAGTTTCGACGCCTCGGCAACGGAAATTCTTCGCGCAGGTTCGTCGCCGTTATCGACGCCGGTGCCTTCCACGGAGAAATTGCCAATGAGTTCGCCGGTATCGCACTTAATCACGTCGACGCTGAGCGTTGTGCGGATATTTTTAAAATCAGTTGCCACCGGCTTTTTCGTATTGTAATGGTCGGGAATGGTGACGGCGCTGGAATTTTCGCTGCACCGGCAGAAAACCAGATAGTCAATGCCCTGCACGTTTTTAAAGCCTTCGGGCGTTGCCGCGTCAACGTTTTTGAAAACAAGGTCGCTGTCCAGAATATGAGCGAAGCCGGCGCTTATGAGACTTTCAGCCAGAACGCCTTCGACGCTTTTGTTTCGCGCAGAACCTGAGCCGACGGCGGCTACGGCAATTCGCGGATCGTTTAGCTGCATAATCATTGTGAGTTCGTCGACAAGCGCACTGTTGGGAGCGTCGTCAACGTCAACCAGCGCCTGTACGCGGTAAACTTCGTCGCCGATAAAGCCTTCGTCCAGAATTTTTATGCTTTTGACGAAACCGCGCGATTTTTTGTAAACCTCGTCGAGCTGAATCACGAGATTTTCCATGAGCGTCCGAGAATCGATGAAAGTTCCGGCAACCTGTTCGACGGCAAAGCTGGCGGCGTCTTTAACCGCGCTGTCCCTGTCCACGCCCATTCCAATGACAGTCACTTCCTGCGCGGCGGCGTTCCCAGAAAAAGCAAATGCTGCCAGCGCCGCCAGCAAAAATTCCTTCAGCATAACTTCCTCCCACTGAAATAAAAAAATGAAGATTAAACTCCCTTCGAGCGTATAGTATAAAATTATTTATTTCAAAGTTAGTGAATTATCGCTAACAAAAAACTTTCGCGTAGTTTATATTTGGGGTGATACGTATGAGGAGGGGTTTCTATGGGCACGAGAGAAGCTGTCGCAAAAAGAATCCTCAATCTTTGCGAAGAGCACAAGGTTACGCCGAATGGAATCAGCTATATCGCCGGTGTTCCGCAATCCACCGTAAAGAGCATTCTGAACGGCGAAAGCAAAAACCCTGGGACTGTTACCATAAAAAAGTTGTGTGATGGATTTGAAATTACTTTGGGAGAATTTTTTTCAACGTCTGAATTTGATAATCTGGAACAGGAGATAAAATAATTGAATAAGAACTGCAGAGTATTCAAAAAAAATGAGCCTCACTAATTCCGCTCCAACTTCATGCGGAGAGTCATGAGACTAAAAAAATTGCCCGCAGGGCGTCGTTTGACGTAACCCCGCGGGCTTTTACTTTGTGCGATTTAAAATTATTTCTTGCCGGATTTCGCGCTGGGCGCGGGCTTTTCAGCCCTCTCCGGCTTTTCGAGTTTTTCAGGTTTTTCAGCTTTTGCCGGTGCCGGTGAAGGAGGCGGCGGAATAACTTCGGTGATGATGTCAACCAGCGCGACTTTCATGACGCTCAGGACTTCAGCCAGAACCGCGTTGTAAAGGTCGCCGCCGTCAACTACGCCGCGCCCATTTTCCGTGATGAAAAATCTCTTGGGTGTATCATTCGCCTTGAGTGCGGCGTCAATTTTCGCGGCTACAATTTTCGCAAGCTGATCTTTTCCCATAGTCTCACGCTCCAAATTTTTTTTCGATTTTATCAAAGTTTAAATGCGGCGTCAACGCCTGAACTTCGCCGGTAAATCTGGTCGAAAGTGCCGCTCTTTTTTTAGTTTGCATAAACCGGCGGAAAATTGTACAATGGCGGAAATTTCTAGCGGAGGTAATAATTTGGATTTTATCAAAGTGCGCGGCGCCCGCGTCCACAATCTCAAGAATATCGACGTGGAAATTCCGCGCGAAAAATTTGTAGTCATAACCGGCGTCAGCGGCAGCGGCAAAAGTTCCCTTGCGTTCGACACGATTTACGCCGAGGGTCAGCGCCGCTACATGGAAAGCCTTTCGAGCTACGCGCGCCAGTTCCTCGGCTTACCCGATAAGCCCGACGTTGAGCAAATCGAAGGCTTGAGCCCCGCTATCGCCATTAATCAGAAAACTACCAACAACAACCCGCGTTCGACCGTCGGCACCGTCACCGAAATTTACGATTATCTGCGCCTTTTATTCGCGCGCATTGGCAAGCCGCACTGTCCGAATTGCGGTAAGCCCGTCACGCCGCAGAGCCTTGACCAGATTCTCGCGCAGATTCTCAAACTTCCCGAAGGCACGCGCTTTACGCTCCTTGCGCCAATCGTCAACCAGCAGAAAGGTACGCACAAAGAAACTTTCGACCGGCTGAAAAATTCCGGCTTCGTGCGCGTTCAAGTCGACGGCGAAATCCACGAACTCGACGAGGAAATTACGCTCGCTAAAACCAAAAAGCATAACATTGAACTCGTCGTCGACCGAATGATTATGCGCGACGGTATTCGTTCGCGGCTGGCTGATTCGCTGGAAACCGCGCTCAAATTCGGCGGCGGGATTGTCTACGCTAAGACTGACAGCGAAACTTTGACGTTCAGCGAGAAAAATGCCTGCGTCAACTGCGGGATTAGTCTGCCGGATATTGAGCCGCAGCTTTTTTCGTTCAACAGCCCGCGCGGCGCCTGTCCGAAATGCGGCGGTCTCGGAAGAATTTTCAAGGAACTCAACTGGGAGACTATGTTTGAATGGATGCATGCGGTTCACGAGTTCAAAACCAACGATGACGGCTTTGAGCTTTGCCCCGACTGCCACGGTGACAGGTTGAATCCCGCCGCGCTCAGCGTCACCGTCGCTGAAAAAAATATCGCGCAGGTTGTCGATATGTCCGTGGAAAGCTGTGGAATTTTTTTCACTGAGCTGGAAAATCACCTGGACGATACCGATAAAAAAATTTCGCGGCAGGTTCTCAAGGAAATTAAGTCCCGCCTGAAATTTCTGCGCGACGTCGGTCTGGATTATCTCACGCTGTCAAGAAAATCTTCAACGCTCAGCGGCGGCGAATTTCAGCGAATCCGGCTCGCCACGCAAATCGGCTCGGCGCTTACCGGCGTGCTGTACGTGCTTGACGAGCCGTCGATTGGACTTCACCAGCACGATAACCAGAAACTCCTCGATACGCTGAAAAATCTGCGCGACCTCGGCAATACCCTGCTGGTTGTCGAACACGACGAAGAAACCATGCGCGCGGCGGATATGCTGGTTGACATTGGGCGCGGCGCCGGTAAAAATGGCGGCGAAGTCATTGCGCAGGGTACCGCCGACGAAGTTGCCGCCAATCCCAAATCTTTGACCGGCGATTATCTCAGCGGGCGCGAAATTATTCCCGTGCCGGAAACTCGCCGCGTTCCGAAAAATTTTCTCGAATTTAAAAATATCAGCGCGAATAATATTCACAACCTCGACGTGAACATTCCGCTGGAAATTCTGACAGTCATAACCGGCGTCAGCGGCTCCGGCAAATCCACGCTCGTCGACGAAATTATTTACCCGCGCCTTATCAATGACACCGACACGCTGAAAAAATTCGGCGTCAACACCGTGATTAAAATCGACCAGGACCCGATTGGGCGTTCGCCGCGCTCAAACGTCGTAACCTACACCAAAATTTTCGACAGGATCAGAAATCTTTTCGCCGAGACGCAGGGCGCCAAAATTCGCGGCTACACTTCCAGCCGGTTCAGCTTCAACATCAAGGGCGGGCGCTGTGAAACCTGCGGCGGCAACGGCGTGCTGAAAATTCCCATGAACTTCCTGCCCGACGTGTACGTTACCTGCGATGTCTGCCACGGCGCGCGCTTCAACGCTGAAACGCTCGAAGTTCGCTACAAGGGCAAAAATATCGCCGAGGTGCTGGCTATGACTGTCGACGAGGCGCTGGAATTTTTTGAGAATCTGCCCGTCATTTCGCGAATGCTCCAGGTTCTGAGCGACGTTGGCTTAGGCTACATTGAACTTGGTCAGCCTGCGAATACGCTAAGCGGCGGCGAATCTCAGCGCGTGAAACTTGCGGCGCAGCTTGCGCGTCCGATAACTAAGCTGAAAAATATTTACATCATGGACGAGCCGACCACCGGCTTGCACTTCGACGACGTGAAAAAATTAATCGCCGTAGTTCAGCGGCTGGTTGAGCGCGGCGACAGCGTGATTATCATCGAACATAATCTTGACGTGATTAAAAATGCGGATTATATTGTTGATTTGGGTCCCGAAGGCGGCGACCGCGGCGGAAATTTAGTTGCCAGCGGCACGCCGGAAAATGTCGCGCAGGTTGAAAATTCCTACACGGGGCAGGCGCTGAAAAATATCTTGGGAGGAAATTAATTTGAGCAAACTGACACTGGAACGCGCGAAAGAAATTTTGCGCAAACATACGACGGAGGAACATTTATTCACGCACGCGGCGGCGGTCTCGGCGGCGCTGGGCGCAATGGCTGAGCATTTCGGCGAAGACAAGGAACACTGGCAGGCGATTGGCTACCTGCACGACGTGGATTTTGAAAAATTTCCAGAGGAACACTGCCTGCACGTGCGGGAACTTTTGGAGCCGGAAGGCGTTGATGCCGCTGACATTGACACGATAATTTCTCACGCCTACGGTCTGCACCCCGTCACTGTCAAGCCGGAAACGAACTGCCAGAAAAGTCTTTTCGCCGTCGACGAACTCACCGGCATTGTTCACGCTTATTCTTTAATGCGTCCCGAAAAATTCGACGGCATGAGCGTTAAAAGTCTCAAGAAAAAGTTCAAGGACAAGCGCTTCGCCGCCAAATGCAGCCGCGAAGTTATAACAAAAGGCGTTGACGATTTGGGAATGACGCTCGATGAAGTTATGGCGCTTTGTATCAAAGGAATGAGCGAGCACGCGGCGGAACTATAGACGGCGGCTGAATTTCGTGGTAAAATCTGCGCAGATTGACTTGAAAGGTGTGTTGGTATTCATGGTGTTGAGGGTTCTGGTGATGGTTTTGATTTTGCTGATGGCGAGTCCGACGACTTTCGCGGCAACGGCGTTCCGATTAGGCGACCAGGGCAAGGAAGTGGCGGAAATTCAAAACGTCCTTGTGCGGCTGGGCTACGACGTAATTGCCGACGGAGACTTTGGACCTTCGACGGTTGAAGCGGTTAAAACTTTCCAAAAGTCAAAGGGAATGACGGTGGACGGGCTGGTTGGCGAAAAAACTTACGCCGCGCTCATGGGACGCGCAATTCCAGAAATCAGCCGCAGTTCCGGCAATTTAATCAGCCGCCGCCTTATCAACAACGCCATGCAATACCTCGGCACGCCCTACGTTTTCGGCGGCAATTCGCTCTACTACGGTATCGACTGCTCCGCTTACACGCAGCAGATTTTCGCGATGGTTGGTATCAGCCTTCCGCGCACCGCCGATTATCAGTTTGAAGTTGGCACGCCGGTTTCCCGCGCGGATTTAATTCCTGGCGACATGGTTTTCTTCACGACCTATACCTACGGCGCGTCGCACTGCGGGATTTACATTGGCGACGGCAATTTCATTCACGCCAGCTCCAGCCAGGGCGTTACAATTTCCTCGCTGAGCCACCCCTACTACAGCTCGCGCTACATCGGCGCCCGCCGTATGATTTAATGCTGCGGCTTGAGGGAAAATTTGCCGTGCTGGAAGAAATTTCGCCAAAATATTTTCAGCCGGTGATTGAGTGGCGCAACGACAAATCGCTGAACAGATTTTTGAATCAGCCGTTTGAGCTGACGCCGGAACTTGAGCGGCGCTGGTACGAGGAAGTTTATCTGCGCGACGAAACGCAGTGCCTGCTGATAATTTTGGACAAAGCTACGGCAACGCCGCTCGGTACTAAGGGCTGGACTGATTTTGACGCGGAAAAACGGCAGTGCATTTCCGGCAGGCTTTTGTTTGGAAATGAAAAATTCGCGCGGCATCCGGCGTTCACGGAAGGAATTCTGCTGGCGTATGATTACACCTTCGCGCGGGCTGACGTTCAGTATTCGCACGTCGTCGAGGAAAATTTTAAAAGCGCGGAGCATATAAAAAAATTCGGCTTCGTGGAAAATACCGGCGAGGTTCAGTATCCGGCGGAACTTCTGGTGAACGGAATGCGCCAGCGCGAATATTTCTGCACGCGGGAAATGTACCTTGCGGCGCGGAAAAAGTTCGAGCGATTTTTTGACAGGCGGTGAAATTTTGACGAACTCTGAGAAATATGACGGCGCATTTTGCAGAGCGCTGGGCGTTGCTGAAAGAGATTTGCTCGCGCTGAAATACGGCAGCGTTGCGGCGTGGGATTCAGCCGGTCACATGATTCTGGTCGCGGAAATTGAGGACACCTTCAGAATTTCGCTTACGGTCGCCGAGATTATGAAGTTCAATTCCTACGCGGAAGGGCGGCAGATTCTGGAAAAATACGGCGTGAAACTTGATTAAAAAATTTTTCAGCCACTTGTAAAATTTTTACGCCTGTGTTAGTATACGTTTCGAGGGACTTGCTGAAGGCGACAGCAAGAGGGAGTACTTGGCGACAGAAACGAGGGCGTTCGGTAGCTCTCGTTTTTGGCTTTAGGAGGAATTTTTTTATGCGCGAACTGGAATTGAAATACGGCTGTAACCCAAATCAGAAACCCGCGAAAGTTTTCATGGACTCCGGCGAACTGCCTTTTGAAGTTCTGAACGGCAGACCTGGCTACATAAATTTGCTCGACGCGCTCAACGGCTGGCAGCTGGTACGCGAACTGCGCGAAGCAACCGGCTTACCGGCGGCGGCGTCATTCAAGCACGTCAGCCCTGCAGGCGCGGCTGTCGGCGTTCCCCTTGACGATGTACTGAAAAAAATTTATTTCGTCAAAGACGAGCTCAGCCCCATTGCCACTGCCTACGTTCGGGCGCGCGGCGCGGACAGGATGAGTTCCTACGGCGATTTCGCAATTCTTTCGGACGAGTGCGACGAATCCACCGCCGCTTATCTGAAACAGGAAGTCAGCGACGGCGTTATAGCTCCCAGTTATACTGACGGCGCGCTGGAAATTCTCAGGAGCAAGCGCAAGGGCGGTTATCTCGTTTTGAAAGTCGACAAAGACTACGAGCCACCGGCGGCTGAACGCAAGCAGGTTTTCGGCGTGACATTCGAGCAGAACCGCAACGATATGAAAATTTCCGCCGACTGCCTCAGCGATATTCCAACGGCGAATAAAAATTTCACGGACGACGCGAAAAGGGATTTGCTTATCGCGCTGATAACTTTGAAGTACACGCAGTCCAATTCGGTTTGCTACGCGAAAGGCGGGCAGGCGATTGGCATTGGCGCCGGTCAGCAGAGCCGCGTTCACTGCACCCGTCTCGCCGGTAACAAGGCGGATTTCTGGTTCCTTCGCCAGAGCCCGCAGGTTTTGAATTTGCCGTTCAGAGCCGACGTGAAGCGCCCCGACCGCGATAATGCGATTGATGTTTACATTGGCGCGGAGAGCGAAGATATTCTGAACGATTGGCAGCGCGTCTTTACCGTCAAGCCGGAAAAATTTACCGACGAAGCCAAACGCGAATGGCTGAACAATTTGAAAGGCGTTGCGCTTGCATCCGACGCATTTTTCCCGTTCGGCGACAATATCGAGCGCGCGCATAAATCCGGCGTGGAATTTATCGCGCAGACCGGCGGCTCAATCCGTGACGATAATGTTATTGAGACCTGCGACAAATACGGGATTGTTATGGCAATGACGCACATTCGCCTTTTCCACCACTGAGATGCTAAAGTTTTCGCGAATTGCGGACATCGAGCGGCGGGTATTCCTGTACGCGTGCGGGCTGGCATTTTTCCTGCCGCTGTCGAAGGCGGTCGGGAATATTTTTTTAGTGCTGGCGTTGCTCGGCACGATTCACCGGCTGATTCTGAAGCGCGACGACGTTGCAGAAATTTTCCGCGCGTATGAAAAAATTTTTCTGGTAACGGGAATTTTGCTGGCGGCGGTATTCGTCTCGGCGCTGAGTTCAGATTTTCCGCTGGAAGGCGCGGGGAAATTTTTGGACAGGTACGTTTACCACATGGCGGCGATGCTGCCGGTAATTCTGTTGCGGTTCGAGCGGCGGCGGATAATCGTGCTGACGGAATTTTTGCTGGCTGGCGTATTCTTCAGCAACCTGGCAACGGTTTTGCAGGCGCTGCCGCATTTGTCGGAGGAGCAGTGGCGGTTCGGCGGAACGATGACGCCAATGACGCAGGCGAGCCTGCTGGCGATGTTCCTGCCGGTCTTCGTGATTTTGTTCATGCGCCTTAGCGGGCGGCGGAAAATTTTCTGCGCGCTGGCGATTTCAGTTGGACTGGCGGCGGCGCTGTTCAATGGCACGCGCGGAGCCTGGCTGGCGATTTTGATTTTGACGCCGGCGGTTGTCAGTCTGTACGCGAAAAGCCGGCTGAAATCTTTGGGCGCAGTATTCGCCGTAGTCATACTGGTTGGCGGGATTTTCGCGGCGACGCCGACGCTTTCCAATCGGTTCGCGACGCTGACAAATATTCACATGCAGTCAAATTCGGAGCGCCTGCTGATGTGGGAGAGCGCGCTGAAAATGTTTGAAGATCACCCGCTGCTCGGAATTGGCTACGGGCAGTACACGCGCGCCTACCAGACGCAGTACATTTCGCCGGACGCTAAGGAGCCTCAGCAACAGCACGCGCATAACAATTTCATTCAGCTGCTGGCGGAGTGCGGAATTATCGGCGCGGCGGCGTTCCTGCTGGTCTGGGCGTATTTTTCGTACTTCAGTCTGCGCGGCTGGCTTAAGCGGAAAAATCTGGCGGATTTATTATTTTTCTGCGTGCTTTGGGGGCTAATGCTCCACGGTCTGACGGAGTACAATTTTGAAACGTCGGTGCCGAGCAAAATTTTCTGGTATGCGCTGGGGTTATGCTTAGCCTTTAATCGTGGCGATTCTCCTTATCGAAGTAGTACAGCTTGACGTATTTCGACATGGTGTAGTAGCAGTTGAAGCTGGCGAGGATAAAGCCGAGCAGACCGTCTCGAAACCCGCCGCGAAAGACGTACATTTTCAGCCACGCCCAGATTGGGTGCGCAACAATATCGAACACGCCAGCGCGTTTGCCGTCGGCGTGCATTTTTTTTGCCATCAGCGTCGAATAAGTGTTCATCTTGCTGAAATAATTTTCCCAGTCGCGGTAGGGGTAGTGAATCAGATATTTTTCGGCGTCAAGATTTTTTTCGGCGCAGATGTGATTGATTTTCTGGTGAACGTAGCCGGTGACGTAAGTGCCAGCTTTGGGCAGGAGCCGCGTCACGTAATCGGGAAACCAGCCGCCGTGGCGAATCGGTTTGCCCCAGAAATGACTCAGCCGCGCGCATCGGTACGCGAAATTTTTATCGTCCTGCGCGATAATTTTTTTTATTTCGGCGGAAAGTTCCGGCGTAGCGCGTTCGTCCGCGTCGATTATGAAAATCCAGTCGCACGTCGCCTGCTGAATCGCAAAAGTCTGCTGCGCACCAAAGTCTCCGTTCAAAGCGCGCTGAACAACTCTCGCGCCTAAACTTTTACAAATCTCCGCAGTTTTATCCGTGCTGAAATCGTCGACAACAACAATTTCGTCGGCGAAATCCTTCACGCTGGCAATGCACGCGCCGATAAATTTTTCCTCGTTGCGCGCCAGAATCACCACTGACACCTTAGCCATTTGAATCCTCCAAATCTTGACAATTCGCCATTCGATGTCTAAGATTGTAACCGTTGAAAAATTTTTTTGCAACAGGAGGGGTGAATCTTGAAAATTTTCAGGAATGACTGGGCGGAATACCTCGACGCCGAGCTGGAGAAGCCGTACTATCAGGATTTGCGGCAGTTTCTTATCGGCGAGTACCGTCATCAGAAAATTTACCCCGACATGTACGATATTTTCAACGCGCTGCACTACACGAGCTACGCCGCAACGAAAGTTGTAATTCTGGGGCAGGACCCGTACCACGAGCCAGGGCAGGCGCATGGCTTGAGCTTTTCGGTGCTGCCGAATGTTCCGCCGCCGCCGTCACTGCAAAATATTTTCAAGGAACTCCACGAAGATTTGGGCTGCAAAATTCCGAACAACGGCTGTCTGAAATTCTGGACGGAGCAGGGCGTATTACTATTGAACACGGTGCTGACAGTGCGGGCGCACGTGGCAAATTCTCACAGGGGCAAGGGCTGGGAAATTTTCACTGACAGAATTATTTCGCTCCTCAACGAGCATGAAAGACCGATAGCATTTATTCTTTGGGGACGCCCTGCCCGCGCGAAAAAGTCCATGATAACCAATCCGCGCCACTTTATCGTTGAGTCGGCGCACCCCAGCCCGCTTTCCGCGTTCAACGGATTTTTCGGCAGCAGACCTTTTTCAAAGGTGAATAATTTTCTGGCGTCCGTCGGCGAAACGCCAATCGACTGGCAGATTCCTGACGTTTGACAAGACGCCACGATTTAAAATAAAATGTATGGTACTATTTTGACTGGCGGTGAACAGCTTATGCTTGAAATAAAAAATCTTCGCGCAGGCGTCGACGGCAGGGAAATTCTGCGCGGATTGAGTTTGACGGTCGGCACCGGCGAAATTCACGTGATTCTCGGTCCGAACGGTTCCGGCAAATCCACGCTCATGAATGTTATTCTCGGTCACCCGAAGTACGAAATTACCGGCGGCTCGATGATTTTTGACGGCGAAGATTTAACTGCGCTGAAAACTTTTGAGCGGGCGCGGCGCGGAATTTTTCTTTCGTTCCAGACGCCGGAGGAAATTCCAGGTATAACCGTGGAGAATATGATTCGGACGGCGGCGCAGGCTGTCAGCGGCGAGAAAATTAAAATTCTGCCCTTCCGCAAAAAGCTCTACGCCATGATGGACGAACTCCAGATTGACAGGGAATACGCCAGCCGATACATGAACGTTGGCTTCAGCGGCGGCGAGAAAAAGCGCAATGAAATTCTTCAGCTCTTAATGCTTGAGCCGAAACTGGCGCTGCTGGACGAAACCGATTCAGGTCTTGACGTTGACGCAGTGCAGATTGTTTCGAGCGGCGTGGCGAAATTCCACAGCGCGGAAAATTCCTGTATAATCATCACGCATAACACGCAGATTTTGAAGAGCCTGACTGTCGACAGGGCGCATGTCCTGCTGAACGGGCGGATTGTTAAGAGCGGCGGCGCGGAACTCGTCGCTGAAGTTTCGGAGCGCGGCTACGCACATTTTGAAAAGGAGTTTTCATGATTATAAAAAGACTCGCGTGGATTGTCCTGACGGCGTTTATCGGCGCGCTGGGCATAGTCGTAGGATTTTGCGTGGCGCAGGGGATTAACGCGAAAAATCTCACCAATCTCGCAAGATTCATCGGCGCAATGAATTTTATCGAGACCCATTACGTGCAGGAAGTCGATGAAGATAAACTGGTCGACGGCGCCATAAGCGGAATGGTTCGCTCGCTGGGCGACCCGCATTCGATTTACCTTGAGCCGAAACTCTACAGCCAGCTCAAAGCGGATACCACCGGCAGTTTCGGCGGAATTGGCGTGTACATGGGCTTCCGCGAAAACAGCGTCTACGTGCTTGGCGTCATTCCCGACAGCCCTGGCGAAAAGGCTGGGCTTATGACGGGCGATTCGATTCTGGAGGTCGATTCTACGCCGATAAGTGAAATTGAGCCTGGCGAAGTCGCGCTGAAAATTCGCGGCGAAGTCGGCAGCACTGTCAAACTTCTGATTCACCGCGAAGGCGAGGAGGATAAAACCTACACGATAACCCGCGACGTTATCAAGGTGCAGACCGTGACTGAAAAAATGCTCGACGACCGCGTTGGCTACATCAGAATTTCCAACTTCAGCGAGAATACCGGCAAGGAATTTAAAACCGCGCTGAAAAATCTTGAGAATCAGGGAATGCGCGGCGTTATTTTGGATTTGCGGCAAAATCCTGGCGGCGTCATAACCAGCTGCGTCGAAATTGCCAACGAAATTGTTCCCGCCGGTCCAGTTGTCTCGGTAGTCCAGCGCGACGGCGAAAAAGAAGTTTACATGTCGAATCTCGACCACCCGAAATTCCCAATCGTAGTTTTGATCGACCAGAACAGCGCCAGTGCGTCCGAACTTTTATCCGGCGCGCTGCAGGATACCAAGGCGGCGTTCATTGTCGGCACGAAGTCTTATGGCAAGGGCTCGGTGCAGACGGTTATGCCGCTGTTTCAGGACGACGGCTTGAAGCTGACGATTGCGAAGTACTATACGCCGAACGGCAGGAGCATTGACGGTATTGGAATTGAGCCGGACGTGACGGTTGAACTTGACCACCCGCTGATTATCAGCCGCGAGATTAACGCTAATAATTTCGACGACGCGCAGATTTTGAAGGCGGAGGAAATTTTGAACGGACAAATTGACGCTGGGAAAATTCTGTTCGACTGAAATGTTTGAATTTGAGTTCATGCGCAACGCGTTATGCGCAGTAGTTTTAGTGACGCCGCTTTTCGGAATTTTGTCGACGATGGTAGTTTCAAACCGAATGGCGTTTTTTTCAGATTCGCTGGGACACGGCGCGTTCACAGGCATAGCGCTGGGCGCGCTTTTTGGTGTCGGCTCGGAAATTTTCGGACTGCTGGCGTTCTCAGTAATTTTCGCGCTGCTGATAACCTTCATAAAAAATCGGGCGCACAGCGGCGCGGATACGGTAATTGGCGTGTTCAGTTCGACGGCGATAGCGCTGGGTTTAATGCTTATGTCGGCGGGCGGGCAGTTCAACAAATTCTCGCGGTTTCTGATAGGCGACCTGCTGAGCATAACGCAGGAAGATTTATTTGCGCTGGCGGCAGTATTCGTAGCGGTAATAGTGGCGTGGATTTTTCTGTTTAACCGGCTGCTGATTTCCTCGGTGAACAAGACGCTCGCGCGGAGCCGCGGGATTAAAACGCAGGCAGTCGAATCGATTTTCGCGGTCATGCTGGCGGTGGTCGTGGCGCTGTCAATCCAGTGGGTCGGGATTTTGATAATCAACGCGCTGTTGGTCTTACCGGCGGCGGCGGCAAGGAACGTCACCAATTCCGTGAAACCGTACCACGCGCTGAGCGTAGCCGTCGCGCTGGCATCAGGATTAACCGGCTTATTTCTGGCGTATGAGCTGAACTCGGCGGCGGGTTCGACGATAGTTGTAGTAGCGGCGGCAATTTATTTCGTCACGCTGATTTTGAAGCCGCGATTCGTAAAGTGACTGGAGGCGTTACAGCATAGCCCCGCCGCCGGATAAATGTTTTTCCTTTCCACGCTCAACCAGAATAAATCTGCGCGACCGGCAAAAATATTTTCCGCTCTGAAGAAATTCGGGGCGATTTTTTTTGCGCTATCTGCTATAATTTACAAAAAATTTTCGACTGAAGGAATAATTTTGAGCAGAAATTTGGCGATGATTTTAGTGGCTCTGTCGGGCGTGTGCTGGGCGAGCTCCGGCGTAGCGGCGCAGGATTTTTTCCAGCATTCGACGAAAGTGCCAATGGAGCTGACCAACGTGCGAATATGCGTGGCGGGCTTGTTGATGCTCGTGATTTTATTTTTGCGCGGGCAGTTCAAATGGTCGGCGGCGCGCATGAATCGCAAGCCGAAACTCTGGCTGTACCTGCTGATTTACGGGATAATCGGAATTGTTATGGTGCAGTTCACGTACTTCAAGGCAATTTCAATCGGCGGGGCGGCGGCAACCACGGTAATTCTGTCAGCAACGCCGGCGATGGTCGTGATCTGGGAGTCGCTCTGCCACAGAAAATTTCCGGCGCCAATAGACATAGCGGCGGTGATTCTGGCGATAGTCGGCGTGTTCCTGCTGGTAACGGGCGGCGATACTTCGAAAATTCTGGTGCCGCTGGGCTGCGTAGTTTGGAGCCTGTCGAGCGGCGCGGCGTTCGCGTTCAGCATGATTTTCGGCAAAGTTTTATTCGCAGAAAGGATAAATCCGGCGTTCATGACGAGCGTTGGAATGTTCGTGGGCGGTCTGCTGACATTCGCGCTGATTGACGAATTTGACTGGGCGCCGTTCTTCGCGCCGGACGCAATTTTCAACGTGGCGTGGATAATAATTTTCGGGACGGTCATAGCGTTCTGGATTTTCAACGCGGGCTTGAAATTCCTGACGCCGGAGGAAGCGGCGCTGACTGAGCTGGCGGAGCCGGTTGCGGCGGTCGTGATTAGCTATTTCGTGTTCGGGAAGGCGTTCGGCTTAGTCGAATCGTTCGGGATAATTCTGGTGCTGCTGGCGGTTTTGTCGCCGGTTATCGCTAAAAAATTTGCGTGAGGAAGGTTGAGAATGCGGGAGAAATTTTTAACGGCGGCGGTTGCGCTGATAATTTTCGCGGTGATGTTCGCGCTGAATGATTTAATGCCGCTGCACAGGGACGATTACGATTACTCTCTGATTTGGGGAACGGCGGCGCACATAAATTCGCTGTCGGACGTGTTTGAATCGACGTGGCAACATTACTTTTTACACGGCGGGCGGCTGGTAACGGTTTTCTGGCTGAATTTATTTTTGTGGCTGGGAAAATTTCCGTTCGACGCGGCGAATGCGCTTATGTTCGTCGCGCTGGTGATTCTGATTTACGTACACGCGCGGCGGGCGCTGAAGTTCGACGAGCCGTGGATTCTGGCGGCAGCGGGATTATTAACGTGGCTGTGCCTGCCGCATTTCGGTGAAGTGGCTGTCTGGAAGAGCGGCTCGACGGTTTATCTCTGGTCAGCGGTGCCGGTAGCGTTGTTCCTGCTGCCGTTCAATCTGGCGCTGGCGGGGCGGAAGTTCAGCGGAAAATTTTTCGTAGTTGGAATGTTCGCGCTGGGGATTCTGGCGGGCTGTTCGGTAGAAAATCTGGCGGTGACGGTTACGCTCTTTTCGCTGGCGGCGGCAGTGCGCCTGAAAGTGCCGTGGATGGCGGCGGGCGCGCTCGGAAATTTAATCGGACTGGTTGCACTTTTAGCGGCGCCTGGAAATTTCGTGCGGTACGACGCGCAGGGCGCAGGCAAGGGAATTTTGTCGCACATTGGAAACCAGATAGCGGGCAACGCGGAAATGCTGATATTCCTGCTGCCGGTGATTCTGCTGATGTTCTGCGCGCTTGGGATTTTGAGAAATACGACGCCGAAACCGCCGCGCGTCAGCAAAGTTTTAGTTGGAGCGATTGGAATTTTCGTAGTGTCGTACTTCGGCGGCAATTTGATAAGCGGGGCAATTCGTGACTTTTGCGCGGGAGTGATTTTTCCGGAGCTCAATCCGAGCGTGAAATTCGTGGAGCGGTTCGATAATTTTATGGCGAAGTCCGAGGAATTTGTGATTTACGCGCTGATACTGGCGGCGATATTCCTGCCGCTGAAAAATTCGCTGGGCGTGGCGAAAGTCAACCTGCGCGAGGCGTTGAAGTTCGAGCCGGTACGATACGCGGCGGCGCTTTTAGCATTGGCGCTGTTCAACAATCTGGTGATGATTGGCGCGCCAACATTTCCCGCGCGGGCAACTTTCAGCTCCGTCGTGATGATTTTGATTGGCGCAGTGGCGATTCTGCGGATACCGGCTGTCACGGAAAAATTTTCGCGCAGCGTGATTTTGAAGGCGGGCGCATTGCTGATTGGCGGCTTCACGATAATTTCGGCGCTGGTTATCACTAAAAATCTTCGCGCAGAAAATGACGTTCGAATTTCCGCCGTGCAAAGAGCCGCCGCTGAAAATATGGACGAAGTGAGCTTCAAGCCCATTGAAATAAAAAATCGCGCGCTGCGTCACGTTTTCTACGTCGATTTTGACAACAGCGTCACGACTGGCGGGCTTTGCAAATTTTACGGCATTAAAAAAATTTCTGTGGAGGAGTAGCATTTTATGAATGAACAAATCAGCGAGTTCAAAAGCTGGATTCTCAGCCAGAAAATTCCCAGCGGCAAAGTTGAGGATACCGGCGACACGATTAGAATTTCGACGCCCAGCGCGACCGGCGAGGTCAATTTCCACGACCTTGACGTTTTCATTATCGAAATGAGCGTTGACAGCCGCGCGGACGGCGAGAATAAATTCTATCTGCACTTCGAGTTCAAGGATTTGCCCAGCGCGAAGGAAAATTTCACGGCGATGCTACGCAGTCTCAATGAAACTAACAAGGCGCGCGTGCTGGAAATTCTGTTCTGCTGCACCGGCGGGCTGACGACTGGCTATTTCGCGGAAAAGCTCAACGAGGCGTCGGAGATTCTTGCGCGAAAGTTCGAGTTCGACGCTGTGCCTGCCGCGAAAGTCTACGAGGTCGGCGGCGACTACGATATTATCATGATTGCGCCGCAGATTGGCTACGAGCTTCGGAAAATCAGCGAACAGTTTCCAGACACGCTGGTTATGAAAATTCCGCCGAAAGTTTTCGCCGCCTACGACGCCAACACGCTCATAAAATTTTTCAACTGGTTCGCACGCTACGGAATGGAGTGATTTATTTTGAAGGACGAAAAACTTGTCAGCGCGTTTAAGGAATGGATTCTCGCGCAGAAAATTCCCGACGCCGAAATTACTGACGCTGGCGATTCTGTCAAGATTTCCACGAGCTACGCCGCCGGTGAAGTCAATTTCCACGACCTTGACGTTTTCATTATCGAAATGGTTCTGACTAATCTGGCGGACGGCGAAAATAAATTCTACCTGCACTTCGAGCTGAAGGATTTGGACTACGCGCAGGAACTTTTCAGCCAGATGGTTGAAACGCTCACCGATTTAAAAAATCAGCAGAGCGTGAAAATTCTGCTCAGCTGCACCGGCGGAATGACTACCAGCTTTTTCGCGCAGAAACTCAACGATGCCGTGAAACTCCTGTCGCTGGACTACGAATTTGCCGCCGTGCCGTTCCACCGCCTGTACAACGTCGGATTCGATTATTCGGCGATACTGCTTGCGCCGCAGATTGCCTACGAGTTTCAGCACGTGCAGGATATTCTTCACGATAAGCTGGTACTCAAAATCCCGCCCAAAGTTTTTGCCAGCTACGACACCGCCGAAATGCTCAAGTTCATTCACGCTGAGCTGGAAAAATTCACTAAGACTGTCGAGGAGCGCGCTATCGCCAAAGTTCGCGCAGGCTTGATTAAAAGTGACGCCAAAATCCTGTCAATCGCCGTCATGCCTTTTGGGCGCTACACCCGCATTGCCTACCGCATTTACGAAAAGGGCGTGCCGATTCTCAACGAAATGGTTATCAAGGGCAAGCTGAGCATTCTGCGCGATTTGCAGGATATTCTGGACACGGTTTCTCACCGCGCCGCCAAATACGATACCGTTGGAATTGCGATCAGCGGGATTGCGAACGCCGGTCATTTGCAGTTCAATTTTTACGGCGATATGAGTTTGAATTTGCAGGAGATTCTTGAGGAAAAATATCACGTGCCGGTTGTCATAACCAACAACGTCAACGCGGCGGTTCTCGGCTACTACGCGCAGCAGGACAAGTACCAGAATATCATGTTCTTTTCGCGTCCGAGGAATTTTCTGGCAAGCGGCTTGGGGCTTGTTATCAACGGCAAAATGATTCCAGGCGCGCACAATATCGCCGGTGAAGTGAAATTTCTGACGCGCGAATTTCTGGACGAAGAGGATATGGAAAGCTGGCGCAGGTATCAGATAATCGACTGGAGCAAAGTTCCTGACATAATCGCGCGGGAAATTCGCGCCGGAATTTCTGTCGTAGACCCCGAGCTGGTTTGCATTCGCAGCGAAATGACGCCGTACATCAGCCAAATCCGAGAAAAATTAACCGAGTACATACCGCCGGAATATCTGCCGGATTTCGTCTACGTGCCGGACGCGGCGATGGCGGAATACATTCTGCTGGGGCAGATGATTTTGAGCCTTGAAGCATTGGAGGCGCGTAAAAAATGAAGCAGCTCGCCAACGATTTTAAAAGCTGGATTCTCGCGCAGAAAATTCCTGACGCCACGCTCAAAGACGCCGGCGATTCTGTCAAGATTTCGACAAGCTACGCCGCCGGTGAAGTCAACTTCCACGACCTTGACGTTTTCATTATCGAGATGGTTGTTACCAATCTGGCGGACGGCGAGAACAAATTCTACCTGCACTTCGAGCTGAAGGATTTAGCCTACGCGCAGGAACTTTTCGGCGAAATGGTTGAGACGCTGGCGGATTTGAAAAAGCAGCAGACTTTAAAAATTCTGCTCAGCTGCACCGGCGGCTTGACGACTGGATTTTTCGCTGAGAAACTCAATGACGCGGCTAAACTTTTGTCGCTGGACTACGAATTTAACGCCGTGCCGTTCCACAAACTTTACAGCGCGGCTTTCAATTACTCGGTGATACTGCTTGCGCCGCAGATAGCGTATCAGGCGAAAGCGGCGCAGGAAGTTTTGAGCAGCCAGCTGGTGTTGAAAATCCCGCCGAAAGTTTTTGCAAGCTACGACGCGGCGGAAATGCTAAAATTCATTCGCGCAGAACTTGAAAGCTGGAAGAAGACCGCCGCCGAGCGTTTCATCGCCAAAGTGCGCAAGGGTATCAGGAGCGACGCGCGGATTCTGTCAATCGCTATCATGCCGTCGAACGCGCAGAGCCGCATTGCCTATCGCATTTACGAAAAGGGCGCGCCGATTCTTGACGAAACTGTTATCAAAAACAAGCTCAACTACATCAACGATCTGCGCGACATTCTGGATACGGTTGCCTGCCGCTGCAAAAATTTCGACGCGATTGGAATTGCGACGGGCGGCACGATTCACGACGGTCATATAGACCTTGAGCATTTCATTTCGCCGGATATTAATCTTCAGAAACTGCTCGAAGATAAATACGGCGTGCCGGTGACGATTACCAACAATCTCAAATCCGCCGCGCTCGGATACTACGTTCAGCAGGATAAGTACGAAAATATTCTGTTCGTGTCGCGCCCCGTCGGCTATCGCGCTGGCGGAATTGGAATGGTTTTGAATGGCAGGGTTTTCAACGGCGCTCACAACATGGCTGGCGAAATTCGCTACACCACGGAAAGTTTCGTTGCGAAGGAAGACTGGGACAACCGCGTTATGTACGACCTTGACAAAATTCTGGACGGCGTGGCGTTTGAAATTCGCGCAGGAATATCGGTCGTCGACCCAGATTTAATCTGCCTTCGGAGCCCAATGACGCCGGATATTGAGCGTGTGAAGGCAAAGCTGGCAGAATTTATCCCAAAAAAATATTTGCCCGATTTCGTGTACCTGCGCGATGAAGAAATGCAGGAATACGTTCTGCTCGGACAAATGATTTTGAGCCTCGAATCGCTGGAAAAAAATTAGCCAGGCGGCCACGTCATTTTGCGCCCGCCCAAAAGATGAACGTGCAGGTGATTGACGGTCTGTCCGCCCTCCTCGCCGGTGTTGACGACCAGCCGAAAGCCGGTTACGTCGACGCCGGTTTTTTTTGCAATTTCGGGAACGACTTCGGTGAAAATGTGCGCGGCGAGATTTTTATCTTCAAGCTCGGTGATATTGGCTACGTGAACTTTCGGGACAATCAAAACGTGAACAGGCGCCTGAGGACTGGCGTCGTTGAAGGCGGCGACGGTTTCATCTTCGTAAATGAGCGTGCCGATTTCCCCGCGCGCGATTTTGCAAAAAACGCAGTCTGCCATAAATTAACCTCCTTTGCTGTGGAAATTTTAGCAGACAGCGTAAGAATTTTCAACAGGAGGGATTTCAATGGCGCGGAAATACGAAGAACTGGCGGCGGAAATTATCCGGCACGTCGGCGGCGTAGAAAATGTTGAGACGCTGGCGCAGTGCGTGACGCGGCTACGGTTCATGCTGAAAGACGAGAAAAAGGCGAATATCAGCGCGCTGAAAAAGCTGGACAGCGTGCTGGCGGTAATGCAAAGCGGCGGACAGTGCCAGATAGTTATCGGGGAAACGGTCGGCGAAGTCTACGCGGAAATTTTGCGGCAGCACGATATTAAGCCGGAGGAAGAAACTGAAGTCATTCACCGGCGGAAAATGGACGCGCTGGTCGGCACGATTTCAGGAATTTTCATGCCGCTGCTGGGATTACTGGCGGCGGGCGGAATGCTCAAGGGAATGGTAGTGCTGATCGCATCGTTCAAGCTTGTCGACACGAGCAGCGGCACTTACCAGATTTTGAATGTGCTGTCGGACTCATTTTTCTATTTCATGCCGATATTTTTGGGCTGTACGGCGGCGAAGAATTTCCGAATGTCGAACGAGTATACGGCGATGGCGATAGGAGCGGCGCTGGTTTATCCGAGCCTGGAACAAATGCGGGCAGGCGAGGTGCTGTACGAAGTTTTCAGCGGAACGCTTTTCGCGTCGCCGATTCACATAGAATTTCTGGGCGTGCCGGTGATACTGGTGAACTACGCGACGAGCATAATCCCGATAATTTTGTCGGTGTGGGTGGCGTCGAAAATCGAAAGGGTGCTGCTGCGGATAATCCCGCCGATTTTCAAAAGCTTCGGCGTGACGTTTATCATGCTGCTGATAATGATACCGCTGACGCTGCTGGTAGTGGGACCAATTTCGACGTGGCTGGGGCAGGCGGTCGGCGCGGCGTCGACAGGAATTTTCGGTTTCAGCCCGATGGTTGCGGGATTTTTACTCGGCGGATTCTGGCAGATACTGGTTATGTTCGGACTGCACTGGGGACTGGTAATGGTTATGCTCAGCAATATCGTTTCGCTGGGCAGTGACCCGATTGTCGCCATAACATTTGGCGCGTCGTTCGCGCAGACCGGCGCAGTGCTGGCGATTCTGATTCGCACGAAAGACAAAAAGCTCCGCGGAATTGCGCTGCCGGCTTTTATTTCAGGGATTTTCGGAATAACTGAACCGGCGATTTACGGCGTGACATTGCCGCGCGTAAGATTTTTCGTAATTTCCTGCATTGGCGCGGCGATTGGCGGTGCGCTTGGCGGATTTCTGGACATTCGCATTTACATTTTCGGTGGCATGGGAATTTTCGAGTACCCGTGCTTTATCAATCCGGCGACGAATGACGTGCAGGGAATGTACAACGCCATGATTGTTTCGGGCGTTTCCTTCGCGCTGGGATTTCTTATGAGCCTGCCGCTTTACCTTGACAAAAAGGCGGTGAAGGAAGTCAGCGAAAATATTGGCAGCCCGCTTACCGGCAGGGTCGTCGCGCTGAAAGATGTGCCGGACGAAAGTTTTGCTGAGGGCGTGGGCGTAGCGATTGAGCCGGAGAGCGGTGAAGTTCTGGCGCCGGTTGACGCGGAAGTTGCGATGATTTTCCCTACGAATCACGCAATATGGCTTAAGACGAAAAATGACGTGGAAATTCTTATTCACGTTGGACTTGATACGACTAAACTTGACGGCGACGGCTTCAACGCTCTGGTCGCGCTGGGCGATAAGGTTAAGCGCGGGCAACGCCTGATTGAGTTCGACTTGGAGAAACTGAAGGCCGCCGGTTGTTCCACGCTGACGCCGGTGCTCGTTGCCAACTACAGCCTCTACGCGGACGCCTACGCGACGGATAAGAAGGCTGTCAAGGTCGGCGATAAAATTATCACTGTGATTTTCTGAGGTGTTGACATGAATATTAAAAGTTTGAGCAAATTTCTTTCGCTGGTACTGCGCCACAAGCCGGAGACGATTGGCATAAAGCTGGACGCGAACGGTTGGGCGGACGTTTCGGAAATTCTGCGCGGTATGAAAATTGACATGGCGGCGCTGGAAAAAGTTGTGGCGGAAAATGACAAGCAGCGCTTTGCCTTCAATGATGATAAGACGAAAATCCGCGCGAATCAGGGACATTCGGTCAAGGTTGATGTGGAGCTGGCTGAAAAAGTCCCGCCGGAAATTCTTTACCACGGCACGATTGAGCGAAACGCCAAATCCATTGCTGAACGCGGCTTGCTGAAAATGAACCGGCTCTACGTGCATTTGTCCGGCGACGTTGAAACTGCAAAAAAAGTAGCCGCCCGTCGGAGCGGTACGGCTGTCATTTATGAGATTCGCGCGCGGGAAATGTACGACGCGGGATTTAAATTCTACCAGTCGGAAAATGGCGTCTGGCTCACCGAGCACGTGCCGCCTACTTATTTTCGGCGATATACTTGCGCATAAATTTAATCGTGCTGTCCTTGATAACGTTGTCCTTGCGCTCGTAGTTGATAATTCTGAACAGGCGCTCAACGCGGTCGATGATGCCGGTGTTGGCGGTCTTGAAGGTTTCGCCGTCAATCGTGAGTTCGACTTTGCCGCTGGAAAAAAGCAGGCTGCGGGATACGCCGAGGAGCTGTTTGCCCTGCATATCGTTAATCGAATAGCGAATGTCCATTTCGCCGGCGGAAGTTTCCCACGTGAGCTGGCGGTTAATCGCCTGATAAATCAAAATGTCGATGTACTCGCGGATAATTTCGTGGGTTCTGGTATTCATGGTGAAGCCTCCTTAGTATGTCATAATTTTTTCAAAGCGAAAGAAATATTCAAAATCGGGTCTGTCGCGGTCGTCTGTCATGGGATTTTTGGGGTTGAAAAATTCGACGATACGAAAGCCGCATTTGTTGACGTAGAAATGAATGTTGCGCTTCTCGAAGTACGGCGTGAAAGTTTCCCAGATTTTAGTTTCGGGGTGAAGATTTTCAATCGCCTTCCACGCCGCCGAGCCGAGCCCGCGCGATTGACTGCCGACCTTGATAAAAAACAGCAGCAATTCATTTTGGTTATCAGCGCGGATTTTGAGAACGGCTCCGCCTACATTTTCGCCGTCGCAAAGAATGTTGTAACTCTCGGCTCCCTCGGCGTTGAACGATTCGATAACGTCTTCGCGCGGAATAACTTCGTCGAGAGTATCGCCGAATTCCTCAACAAAGGCAACTTTGAAGGCGCGCTGAATTTCGGCAATAAAATTTTCTCTGCCCGCGTCAGTCAGCGGTACGAGTTCGATTTTCATAGCTCGAAGCGCTCAAAAATCATGTCGACGTTGCGCAGGAACCACTGGTAGTCGAAGCAGTCAGCAATTTCCTCGGCGCTGAGATATTTGCGAATGTCGGCGTCATTTTCGATATTCGTGCGGAAATCTTCGCCTTCGAGCCAGCGTTTCATGGCGTTGCGCTGAACCCACTTGTAAGCGTCTTCGCGCAGGACGCCCTTGCTGACAACGGCGAGCATAATCCGCTGGCTGTAAATGAGACCGCCGGTGCGGTTGAGATTGTGGAGCATGGCGTCGGGATAAACCAGCAGCTTGTCGATAATCTTAGTGATTTTGCGGGTGCAGTAGTCGACGTTGATAGTCGAATCCGGCAGAATGACGCGTTCAACGGAGCTGTGAGAAATGTCGCGTTCATGCCAGAGGGTAATGTCTTCCATGGCGGCGATGGCGTTCCCGCGCACAAGGCGAGCCATACCGGCAACGCGTTCGCAGTTGATAGGGTTGCGCTTATGCGGCATGGCGGAGGAGCCTTTCTGCCCAGGCTGGAAATATTCTTCAGCTTCGCGAATGTCAGTGCGCTGGAGGTTGCGAATTTCAGTGGCGATTTTCTCAAGCGTGCTGGCGACGATAGCGAGCGTGGTGACGTACTCAGCGTGGCGGTCGCGCTGAATGACCTGCGTGGCAAGTTTGACCGGCTCAAGCCCCAGCTTTTCGCAGACAAGCTCTTCGATTTTGGGATTGATATTTGAGTAAGTGCCGACGGCGCCGCTGAGTTTGCCGACGCTGACGATTTTTTTAGCGTGTTCGACGCGCTCAATGTCACGCTCAATTTCGGCGCTCCAGAGTGCCAGTTTCAAACCGAAAGTCATAGGTTCGGCGTGAATGCCGTGAGTTCTGCCAATGCAGGGCGTGTGCTTAAATTCTTTCGCGCGGCGTCTCAAAACTTCGCGCAGATTTTTCAAATCGTCAAGGATAATATCAGCCGCCTGCTTCATCATAAGACAGTAGGCGGTATCCTTCACGTCGCTGGAAGTCAAGCCCTTGTGGACGTACTTTGAATCTTCGCCGACGTATTCAGCAACATTCGTCAAAAAGGCAATAATGTCGTGGTCGGTGACAGCTTCGATTTCCTTGATACGTTCGACGGTGAAATTAGCCTTCGCGCGGATATTCTGAGCGGCGGCGGCAGGAATTTCGCCGAGTTCAGCCATGGCGTCACAGGCGGCAAGTTCAACGTTGAGAATCGTGCGCCATTCGTTGTCGAGCGACCAGATTTTGCCCATTTCGGGCAGGGTGTAGCGTTCAATCATAAAGTTTGCTCCTTTCAGTTGGTAAGGTAGTAGTGCTGGGACAAATCTACGAGTTCATCTGAAACGAACGAGTGGAAGGCGGCGAAGGACAGATTTTCAACGTATGCTGAAAAAGTATAGTTTCCGACAGCCCAGGCGGCGACGTGGTTATTTTCGTCGATTTTGGCAATGTAGACCGTGATGCCGTTGACGACGTTCGTGCGCCATTTGACGCCGGTAACGCCGCTAACGTCCTTGAGTTCCTCGCCGTCGGCGCGCCGGTAGGTTCTGACGTGCAGTGAAACGGCAGGTTCCCAGCGGCGCCCGTAGCGAATTTCAGCCAGCCTGTCGCCGATTGACGTGATCGAACTGATTGTGTAGCCGGATTTTTTCGGCACGTAGAGCGGCGTGAAATTCATCGCGCGGACAATTTCGTCAAAGCTGGCGTAGGTCGTAACTGGATTGGGGAGACCAACCGCCGGCTGATTTTCAGTTTCAGCGGGAGTTGGAGTGACGGGTTCAGCGGCAGTGCGTTCGGTACGTTCAGGCGGTATTGGATTTTTAGAAATTGGCGCCTTGCCGGAAATTTCGTCACGGGCTTTCTGACGCTCCTCGTCGATTTTCTTACGCGCGGCTTTGCGTTCCTCTTCGAGACGTTTCTGTTCCTCGCGCAGTTCACTTTCGGTTTTGGCTTTAACGGTCGGCTCAGGATTAGGGTCGAAAATTTCAACGCGGTCGCTGGAATTTTGCTGTTCGGCGGAAATTTGAGCAAGTTCATCGTCGAGGGGCGCGGCGTTTACCGCTGTGAAACCGTGAAGGAAAATCAGCGCGGACGCCACGGCAAATTTTTTTGTGTTCATGGCTGCCACCTTAAGAATTACTGCGCCGGAATTTGTCCATGAAACTGGCAAGAACTTCGACGCCCTCAATCGACATGGCGTTGTAAATCGAAGCGCGCATACCGCCGACGGAGCGATGACCCTTGACGCCGCTCAGATTATTTTCGAGCGCCTCGGCGACGAATTTTTTCTCAAGTTCCTCGCTGGGCAGGCGGAAGGTGACGTTCATGAAAGAGCGGCTGTCCTTATCGGCGTGCCCGCGGTAGAATCCGTCGGAGCTGTCAATCGCGCTGTAGAGAAGTTCAGCCTTGCGGGCGTTGCGCTTAGCCATTTCAGCGAGACCGCCCTGGTTTTTAATCCACGCGGCGACCTTGCCGACCATGTAAATGCTGAAGGCGGGCGGCGTGTTGTACAGGGAATTTTTCTTGTAGAAAGTGTCGTAGCGGAGCATCGTGGGCAGGGTATCCAGACTTTTCTCGATAAGCTTTTTCTGCGCGACGACGATAACGACGCCAGCGGGACCGAGATTTTTCTGAACACCGGCGTAAATCAGCGCGAACTTTTTAAAATCCCACGGGCGGCTGAGCATATCAGAAGACATGTCAGCGAAAAGCGGTACGCCGCCGGTTTCTGGAACGTAGTGGTATTCGGTGCCGTAAATCGTGTTGTTGTTGCAGATGTGGAAGTAGGCGGCGCTGGGAGAAATTTTGAGTTCAGACTGAGCGGGAACGCGGCGGAAATTTTCGTCTTTGGTAGACGCGGCAACTTCGCCGACGCCGAGGATTTCAGCCTCGCGGTAGGCGTTGCTGGAGAAAGTGCCGCTTAGCGCGTAGCTGCCTGGATTGGCTTTGGTGGCGAAATTCAGCGGGATCATGGCGAACTGCAAAGACGCGCCGCCCTGAATGAACAAAACGTCGTAGTCATCGCCGAGGTTCATGAGTTCGAGAATGTCAGCTTTAGTTTGATTGTGAACTTTGTCATAGGGCTTGGAACGGTGACTGATTTCGATTATGGACATGCCGGAATTATCAAAGTTGAGAAACTCGGCTTGAGCTTCCTGCAGGACTTCGAGCGGCAGAGTCGCCGGACCAGGATTAAAATTGTAAACTCGCTTCAATTAAAAGCACCTCCACAAATATTTTAAACGCAACGGGAAATTTTGGCAATAAAAAAAGAGACCCGCCGGAAAATTTGGCAGTCCCATCGAATGCTGTGCGAATTTATCTTGCGCGCTTTTTAGGCGAAATGATGATGTAGCGGTAAGGGTCTTCGCCGGCGCTGTGAGTTTCGATTTTGTTATTGTCCTGCAGGGCGGTATGAATCAGGCGGCGTTCACTGCGGCTCATTGGTTCGAGCTTAACGTCCTGCCTTGTACGGACAGCGCGGTCGGCGGCACTTTTAGCGAGTTTGAGAATAGCCTTCGCGCGGCGTTCGCGGTAGTTTTCAGCGTCGAGAACGAAGTAGATTTTTTCCGGCGCGCTGGCGCGGTTGGCGGCGAGGTTGGTAAGGTACTGCAGGGCGTCGAGAGTTTGTCCGTGCTTGCCGATAAGGACGCCGAGGCTTTTGCCGACCAAATCGAGAATGACGTCAGATTCATTTTCCTTGACGTTAATTTCAACTTCGGCGTTCATGGCGGTGAAAACGCGGGCAAGGAAGTTTCGCGCAGATTCGATAACGGCGGATTTGTCGAAAGCGGATTCCGGCTCAGAATTTTCAGCAGGCGGTTCCGGCTCAATGACGGGTTCGGGTTCCGCCGGTTCGGTAAGAATTTCAGTTTCGACAGTCGGCGCAGTTTTTTCTTCGACTGGTTCAAGCGGAGCCGCTGGTTCGGGTTGCGGCTCGACAGGCTTGGGAATTTCTTTGAGAGTGACTTTAACTTTAGCGGGTCTGGCGCCGAAGCCGAGGAAGCCTTTGGACGGTTTTTCGAGAACGGTAAATTCGATTTCGCTGGAAGTGACGCCCAGTTCCTGGAGCGCTGCTGAGACTGCGTCCTCCACAGTTTTGCCAGTTTTTTCAATCGTTGTCGTCATTTAGGCAGCCTCCTTGTTGGAATTGGAATTTGCGTCGATGTTGCGGTAAATCAAGAGTTGCTGAAGGATTTGGACTACGTTTTGAGTGACCCAATAGAGAACGAGACCGGCGGGCAGATTTATGCTGATGAAGCCCATGAACAGCGGGAAGAAAATCATCATGATTTTTGTTTGCTGATTCATCTCGACGGTAGAAATTTTCTGCATGAGCAGGGTTGAGAGCGCGGCGAGGATTGGCAGAATGTACAGCGGGTCGGTATCCGAGAGCGTTGGTATCCACAGGAAAGAGGGCTGAGCGCCGCCGTAGTCGAAGCTGAAGAAAGTGTAGTACATTGCCATGAGGATAGGCATCTGGATAAGCATTGGAAGGCAGCCTGCCAACGGGTTGACGCCGGCTTTCTGGTAAAGGGCAACCATTTTCTGTTGAAGAGCCTGCGGATCGTCCTTGTACTTTTCCTGGAGCTTTTTCATTTTGGGCGCGATTTCCTGCATAGCCTTCATGGACTGGATTTGCTTTTTGGTAAGAGGGTAGAGAATGATTTTGATAATGACGGTAAGGAGAATGATAGCGAGACCGTAGCTGCCGAAACCGAAATTATCGAGCAGGTTGTAGAGGACGGTGAGTACGGTAGAAAAAAGATTGGTAATTGGTGAAAAGATACCGGAAAAGAGCGGTTCTTCCAAGACATCACTTCCTAAGTCATGGGACGGGGTCGAAGCCGCCCTTGCAGAATGGATTACAGCGCAGAATGCGTTTGACAGCCAGAATTGAGCCGCGTTTCCAGCCGTGTTTTTGAATAGCCTCGATAGCGTAGGCGGAACAGGTGGGGTAGAAGCGGCAGGTTGGCGGTTTGAGCGGCGATAGCCAGAGCTGATAGAATCTGATAGCGGCAATTAGAAATTTAGTCATGCCAGATCTTAGCTTTTTTGCAAAGCTCGATGAGGGACTGAGCGGCGGTGTCGGTTTTGGCGTTGACGAGTGGTTTACGTGCGACGATGACGATAGCGCAGTCAGTGCTGATATTGTGCTGGTTGAGGCGGAAAGCCTCGCGGAGGATACGCTTAACGCGGTTGCGAACGACGGCGCCACCCAGTCGTCTGCCTGCTGCAAAACCGACTTTACCTTTCAGGTTCGGATTGCCAGAGACATGAAGGACAAGATTTTTGTTGGAAAAGGCGCGGCTTTTAGCGTAGATTTCCTGGAAGTCGCGCAGGATTTGAGATTTTTTCAGTTCAAACATTGATAAGAAAAAAGGTCACCAAAGTTTAGATTAGTGACCTGCACGATTTACGCTGTAAGCAATTTTCTGCCACGCTGACGGCGTTTCTTAATAACGAGTCTGCCGCCTTTGGTTTTCATACGTTCACGGAAGCCATGAGTTTTCTTGCGCCAGCGAGCGTTCGGTTGGAAAGTTCTTTTCAAAGTAACAATCACCTTTCACCCAATAAATTAATTCATTGAAAAACAACTTCGTTGAATTATAGACTAGAGTACCTTGACTGTCAAGAAGTTTGTTCAGGGAGATGATTATGGGAGAAAAAGAGGCATTGAAATTTAGATGAATATTTGAGACAGTAGAGTCAGAGTTTATTCATTTTGGAAAAAATTTAGTTTTGTAGTTGGTGACGATGTACGTTGGCTCGTGTGATAAAATTTCAAGTTATTTTTGATTAGTAGGAAGGAGAAATTTGGCGCGCCGGCGCCGTAGCCATGCGAAAAATTGTTAGCGGTGAGACAGGAAGGAGTACGCAGGAATTTCCAATCCAAGGAAGGGATTTTCTGTTTTCTTGTCGAACTCCGTGAACCGGAGGGGTTTACGGATGCCTGAACTGACGCCGAAAAAAGTTGTCGATTGCAATTTTAAAACAATTCATTTTTTTAATCAAAATCGTTAAATATTTTTCATGGAATTTCCAAGAGATTTTTGGAAATTGCTTGTAGTGGCGCGGGTTTTCGGCGATTGGTAAAAATTTATCGCAGTTTGGCTAATATGATAAGATTATGAAAAATTTTTTCAGATAAACATCATAAGTACGTGAAAAACACCAAAAGCGACCCGTTTTTCCTAGCGGAGTTGATTTTCTTAAACCCCGATGCATAGCATGGAAATTGGCGATTTTCCAGAAACTTTTCAAAAACATTGATTAAATGGCGTTCTAACGGGCTTCTCGTTGAAAAAAGCGGCGGGCAGTCCGTTAATTTTGACCAAATTTTTCTTATCTCCGAAATCAGAATGACGCGACGATTTTTTGAGTTTGACGCGAAAAATTTTCCTGTTATACTACGATAAATGTGGTGTGGAAGTTACAGCTTATAATTTTCAGACTAGGGAGGGTGACAAAAATGATAACACCAGAACTCTTGGCGCGAATCAACGAACTCGCGCGGAAAAAACGTACAGCAGGGCTCACGGAAGAGGAACTCGCTGAGCAGAAACAGCTTTACGAAATTTATCTGACGGCGATACGCGGGCAGGTCACGAACCTTCTGGACAGCATCGAGGTCGTCGACGCCCCGCCACAGGATTCAGCGCCGCCTAAAAAAAAATCTAAAAAAATCCTCAAGCAGGCAATGATAAATTTGAAGCAGGTGATTCATTAATGGATACTCAAAATCTTCGAATCGGCTTTATCGGCGGCGGCGCGCTCGCTGAGGCTGTCATAAGCGGTATTCGCGGGACTTTTATCGCGTCCAAAGATATTTACGTTTCCGAACCGCGCAAGGATCGCTGCGCCGAGCTCATCAGCCGCTACCGCGTCAACGCTGATACCTCGATTGATTCTTTCATTGGCAGCGTCAATCTGCTCTTTCTGGCAGTCAAGCCGAAGGACGCCGCCACCGCGCTGGGCGAAATTAAGCGCAAACTCACGCTCAATACTACGATTATGTCGGTCGTCGCCGGTCTGAAGATCTCCGTTATCGAAAGTTTTCTGCCGAACAATCCGATTATCCGCGTCATGCCCAACGTCGCCGTTCGCGTCGGTGAAGTCATGGCGGCTTACGCTATGAATAACCGCGTGCTGGAGGCTGACCGCGCGCTTGCGCAAAGTTTGTGGAGTTCCGTCGGTCGCGCAGTCGAAATTGACGAAAAACTCATGGACGCCGTTACAGGGCTCAGCGGCTCCGGTCCCGCCTACGCATTCCTCGCCATTGACGCGCTGGCTGACGGCGGTGTAGCTGCAGGGCTCCCGCGCAACGTCGCTATCGAACTCGCCGCTCAAACACTCCTCGGAGCCGCTAAAATGGTTCTCGAAACCGGCGAACACCCCGACGCTCTGCGCGACAAAGTTACCAGCCCCGCCGGTACCACTATCGAAGGCGTCCGCGTTCTCGAACACAGCGGCTTTCGCTCCGCGCTCATTGAAGCGGTTATCGCTGCTACGGATAAATCTAAAAATCTGAGTTGATGTTTTGAGTTTTTATTTGTCACTTTCTTTCGAGAAAGAAAGTAACCAAAGAAAGCTGGGCCGCATAGGTCGCTTCCGGCGACCTGTGACGGCCCGCGCGCCATCCATGGCGCGCCTCTTCTAGCTGCAAACTTATTGGAAAGGAAATTTTTATGACTGCAAGAATTTTGTACGGCAAGGATTTCGCCGCCCAAATCAAAGAATCTGCGCGAATCGAAGTCGACAAGCTCAAAAATAATTTCAACGTCACGCCTGGTCTCGCAGTTGTCATAGTCGGTGAAAATCCCGCCTCTCAGGTCTACGTTCGCAACAAGCACAAAACCTGCGAGGAACTCGGTATCAAATCTGAAGTCGTCGCTCTGCCCGAAACTGCCACGAAAGACGACCTGCTGGCCAAAATCGACGAACTCAACGCCGATAAAAGCATTCACGGTATCTTAGTCCAATTACCCCTGCCGGACGCCATTAAAAGCCATTCTGACGCAATTCTGAACAGAATTGACCCGCTCAAAGATGTTGACGGGTTCCACCCAATGAACGTCGGCAAGCTCGTTATCGGTAACCCAGCGCTCGTTCCCTGCACGCCCGCCGGTTGCATTGAAATGCTCGACCTCGCCGGTATCGAAATTGACGGCAAACGCGCGGTTATTATCGGGCGCAGCAATATCGTCGGCAAGCCAATGCTCCACCTGCTTATGGCGCGCCACGCTACCGTTACCGTCTGCCATTCGCATACGAAAAATCTGCCGGAAGTCACGCGCGAAGCGGATATTCTCGTTGCGGCGATGGGCAAGCCGAAATTCGTCACCGCTGATATGATTAAGACCGGTGCGGTTGTCGTCGACGTTGGAATTAACCGAATCGCGCCGAAAAAACTGGTCGGCGACGTTGACTTTGACGCGGCGGTTGAAGTCGCCAGCGCGATAACGCCAGTACCAGGCGGAGTAGGACTGCTGACAGTGGCAATGCTCATGAAAAACGTCGTGACCGCCGTCAAGCTGCAGCTCGGAGTTTGAAAAATGTTTCTGGTAACTTTATCTGGAATTTTGGCGCTGATTCTGGCTTTGGCGTTAGTCAGCGTCAATTTTTTATGCGCCGAGGAACGCAGGGCGCGGCTGTACAAATTTTTCATCGGCGCGGATTTACTGGTTGTCGCCGGAATGATCGTCACGTTCGCGCTGAGAAATTTCCTGTCGAATCACGTGGTAGACTTTCTGGGAAGTTTCGTAACGGTCTTCATACTGTCGCAGCTGATTTGCGGCGCGCTGGTAGTTCTGGCGCTGATTGTCCGCGCGATTTATCGCAAGTTCCATAAACCGGCGGCGTTCAGCCCTTCGAGGCGGCGAGCGCTGCGCTGGGGTCTGCTTTATCCGCTCATGGGACTGGCGGTCTCGCTGTACGGCAACCGAATCGAGCGAATGAAAATGGTTGACCGGCGCTTTGAAATACCAGTGAACAAACTGCCGCCGGAACTGCAGGGCTTGAGAATCGCGCAGATTTCGGATATACATTTGGGCGCGTATTTTTCGCTGGAGCGGCTGGAAAGTTTACTGCAGCGAATCGCCGACGCTCAGCCCGACCTGCTGGCGATAACCGGCGACATTTTCGACGATAATTCCATGAACGATAAGGCTATCCGCCTCGTCGACAGCTTCACCGATAAATTTAAGTACGGAATTTACTACTGCCACGGCAACCATGAACATTTTCGCGGCATTGAGCGCATTGAGGAGCGGCTGGCTAAAACTAAAATCCACGCGCTGATTAACGGCTCGGCGCAGGTTGCGTCGAATCTCTACGTGGCTGGCGTTGACTATCCTCCGGCGGCTCCGATTATGAAGTCCGGCGGGCGCGGCGATTTGGACGAGAAATTTTTCGCGCAGATGAAAGAATACCTCGACAAGGCGCTGGAAAAAGTTCCCTACGACGCCAATGTAATTCTGCTCGCTCACCACCCAGAATTTTTCGACGCGGCTGTTAATAAAAAAATCCCGCTCACGCTGGCGGGTCATACTCACGCTTGTCAGGTCTGGGGCTTGCACTTGCTCGGACTTTTCAAATATACCTACGGAATGTTCCAGCGCGAAGATTCGTTTCTATATGTTCATTCCGGCTGTGGCTCATGGTTTCCATTCAGATTGGGACTTCCGCCGGAAATTGCGTGGTTCACGCTCCGCACGAGCTAGCGTATTGCCTGCGCAAAATTAAAATGGTAAAATTATCCGCAAGATGAAATGTCTTGCGTTTTTTATTTGAAAGGAGATTTCTATAATGGCAGCAGATACTTTGACCCCCCCCCCCCCGTCCTGGTATACAATAGCGCTAAAACTGCAGTAACTGTTCCAGCTGATTATTCCAGCGCGACGCTCAAAGCCAGCGACTACGAATCCAGCGTTGTGACAATTACCGGCGCGGCTCGTACCAAAGCGCTCAGCATCGAGGGCAACGCCAAGGCTAACAGAATTATCGGCACAAGCGGCGGCGATACGCTCACGGGCGCGGCTGGCGATGACACTCTGACTGGCGGCGAAGGCGCGGATATTTTTATTTTCGACGGCAAGGGCAAAGACGTTGTGACGGATTACACCGCTGGCGAGGATACGCTCAAACTTACCGGCACCGTCAGTACGTACACAATTTCCGGCTCGGACGCAACGTTCAAGGTCGGCAGCGGTACCGTCAAAGTCAGCGGCGGCAAAAACAAAGCCGTCACCGTTATCGATTCCAAAAATAAAATTGCCACCTACGACAGCGGCTTGATTTATGACAGCACCGTCGCCAAAGCTAAGACTGTCACCGTTACGGCGTCTTACGGCAACACGCTCGCCAGCTACGGCGCCAGCGTCGTGACGATTGACGCTTCTGCTCGAACTAAGGCGCTGAATATCACAGGCAATGCGGCGGCGAATAAAATCACCGGCACCAGCGCGAATGACACGATTAACGGCGGGGCTGGGAATGACACGCTCACCGGCGGCAAGGGGAATGATATTTTCGTCTACGAAAGCGGCGGCGGAAATGACGTTATCACGGATTATACCGCTGGGCAGGATACGCTGAAAATCAGCGGCGAAATTTCCAGCTACTCAATTTCCGGCAGCGATGCCATTTTCAAAATCGACAGCGACTCCATTAAAGTCAAAAGCATTAAGACCGGCGCGATTGTCGTTGTCGACGAAAATAAAAATGTGACTACCTACCAGAGCGGCGCGATTTACAACGCCGCCAGCGCGACGAAGGCTACGGCGATAACTCTGACTTCGGCTTATGGAAGTTCCTTCACCGCCGGCACCAGCGCAGTTTCAGTGGACGCTTCGCCGCGTACCGCCACAATTAACATTACCGGCAACACGAAAAATAATTATCTGGTCGGCGGCAAGGGCAAGGATATAATCGACGGCGGCGCTGGGAATGATTCAATCGCGGGCGGAGCCGGTGCGGATATTCTGACGGGCGGCAAGGGCAACGATGTTTTCATTTATGCGAATGGCGACGGCGGCGACATTATCACGGACTACGTGGCGGGCGAGGACATTATCAAGCTCACTAGCGGCGAGGTTAAGAGCTACAGCGTGAAAAACAACGACGCCATTTTGAAAATTGGCAGCGGCGCGATAACGCTCAAGGGCGCCGGTACAAGCGCGGTCTCTGTCCTAGACGCGAACGATGTGCTGACGGTTTACAACGGCGGTCTGATTTACAACGACCCGAAAATTTCCAAAGCCGACGCCGTGACGATAACTGCGGATTACGACGGCGAATTTCATACCTACGGCGCGAGCGTGGAGACGATTGACGCCAGCGCCCGTTCAAAGGCTATTGAAATTACCGGCAATACCGGCGCGAATTATATTCTCGGCGGCAAGGGCAAGGACACGATTAATGCTGGCAAGGGCGACGATACGATTATTGGCGGCAAGGGCAACGATTTGCTGACCGGCGGCAGAGGCGCTGACGTTTTCTACTTCAGCGGCGCCGACGGCAACGATACTGTCACAGACTACAGCGCGGGCGATATTATCAGCGTGGGCGGCGCGGTTACTTACTCAACCAAAAATTCTGACGCCATTTTGAAAATCGGCACGGGAAATGTCACGCTACAGAATGCGGCGGGCGCGGCGGTTACGATCGTCGGCGCGGATAAAGTCGCCAGCGTCTACGGCAACGGCGCCGTTACTACCGAAGTTTACATTGGCAAAGTTACAATCCCCAGCGACGCCCTCAGCTACAACGGGCACAGCTATTACATTTTCGACACCGCCGCAACCTGGGACGAAGCTAAGGCTTACGCGGAAGAACTCGGCGGGCATCTTGTCACGATTACTGATTCTGGCGAACAGTCAGCGGTTGAAGGTTTTCTCGCCGCTCATTCCAACGCCAAAAATAATTATTGGCTCGGAGGATACCGCGAAGAAACCGACAGCACAAACTGGATTTGGGTTACCGGTGAAACTTTTAGCTACAGTAATTGGGGAGCAGGAGAACCAAATAACTCCAATGGCAACGAAAATGCTCTCATGATGTATTACAACAGCAATCCAATTACCAATTCAACTTTTGGTACATGGAATGATTTGAACGACAATGGAACGCATTTAGACGAGAAATTTTTCGGCACAGAAAATTTCGGCTATATCGTCGAATGGGAAACAGTTCAGTCGAGCGCGTCCGGCACCGATACGGTTTATGTCACCTTGCCCGCCGAAACTGTCACCGTTGCTGAAACCGTCACGGTCGGCGGCGACGAAACTGTTACTGTCGAAGTCACTCTGCCCGCTGAGACCGTAACCGTTGGCGGCGATGAAACCGTTACCGTCGAAGTTACGCTCCCGCCCGATACTGTTACCGTTTACAGCGGCGAAGGCGGCGGCTCTGTTATCGCTGGCACTTCCGGCGCTGATACCATCTTCGGCACCGCTGGCAACGATACCATTACTTTCGGCTCGGGCAAGGACATTTACGTTTACAGCGGCGGCAGCGATTACGACCTTATCACCGACTACAAGGAAGGCGACGACAGAATTTCGCTCGACGGCGCTACTTTCGACGGCGGGCTGGTTGTCGGCAATGACGTTCTGCTCGCGATTGGCGGCGGCATTTTGAAGCTGGCGAACGCCAAATATTCCAAGGTTACTCTCGTCAGCGGCGGCATTGAAACTGAATACGTCAACGCGGTTAAGAGCGGCACCGGCGCCGACGGCGTCACCGTTACGCTGGAGGCTGACAGAACCGACGCTTTCAGCTTGAGCGCCTACAATTCCACCGTCGACAAAAAGGCTGGCAATATCGACGCCTCACCCGTCAAGAAGTCCATTGCGATTTACGGCGACGATGAAAACAACATTATCCTGGCGGGCAATTCTGGCACGAGCATTTTTGCCGGTCTCGGTAACGATATTATTCACGGCGGCTCCGGCAATGATACGATTTTCTATTGGAGCAACGGCGGCAACGATACGATTTACAACTACAAAACCGGCGACCAAATTAGAATGCGCCGAGTTGATGAGGACGACGAGACCACATTTGAGAATTTCTCTGTCAGCGGCAATGATGTCGTTATCAACTTCACCAACGGAAGTACGATAACGCTGAAGGACGCTGGCGACCAGAAGATTTCGCTTAGCGAATGGAATTACAACAATAGCAACTGGACTTATTCGGGCGGAAGCCTCTCCTACTATTCAAACAGCTATTACTACAGCACGTTCGGCTATGTGACGATTTCCGGCGGCGCGGCTACGCTCAACAAAAAATACGACGGCTATTTCCGACCTTCACTGTATGTTGAAAATCCCGCGACGATTGACGCCTCGGCTGTCACTAATTCCATGACAATCTACGGTGACGACCGCGCTAACGTAATTCATGCGTCGAAAGGTGGCAGTAGTATTTTTGCAGGTAATGGCGACGATACAATTTATTGCAGCGATGGTACCGACCGAATTTATTATTGGAGCAACGGCGGAAATAAAACGATTTACGACTACAAGACCGGCGACGAAATCAGACTGCGGCGCGTCGACGAAGACGATGAAACTACGTTTAAAAATTTCTCGGTGAGCGGCAATGATGTCATTATCAACTTCACCAACGGCAGTACAATCACGCTGAAAGACGCGGGCGACCAGAAAATTTTGCTTAGCGAATGGAATTATAACTATGACTGGACTTCTTACGGCGCAAATACCAGTTACAACGGTACATTTGGCTATGTAACAATTTCCGGCGGCGCGGCTACGCTCAACAAAAAATACGACGGATACTTCCGACCGTCAATGTACGCCGAAAATCCCGCAACGATTGATGCCTCCGCTGTCACCAATGCTATGAGAATTTATGGCGATGATCGCGCCAATCTAATTCGTGCCTCGAAAGGCGGCAGTAGTATTTTCGCGGGCAAAGGTAATGATACGATTTACTTCGGCGAAGGCAACGACACAATTTTCCAATGGAGCAATGGCGGTAGCGAAACAATCTACGACTACAAGACTGGCGACCAAATCCGAATGCGCCGCGTTGACGAAGACGACACTACTACGTTCAAGAATTTCTCAGTCAGCGGCAACGATGTCATTATTAACTTTACGAACAACAGTACCATGACGCTGAAGGACGCTGGCGACCAGAGGATTTCGCTTAGCGAATGGAATTACAACAATAGCAACTGGACTTATTCGGGCGGAAGCCTCTCCTACTATTCAAACAGCTATTACTACGGCACGTTCGGATATGTGACAATTTCCGGCGGCACCGCCACTCTCAACAAGAAATACCAGGGCGCCTGCGCGACGAGCTACTACGCGAACGTCAGCAACCTTGACGCGTCGAACGTGACGGTCTCGACGAATCTTTATGGCGACAGCAAAGCCAATGTGATTTACGCTGGCAAGGCGGGCGGCTCGATAAACGCGGGCTCTGGCAATGATACGATTTACTGCGGCGCGGGTGTCGATTCGATTCTGTACTACAGCGGCGGCGGCTCGGATACGATTTGCAGCATTGGCGCGGGCGATTACGTCAGCCTGAACGGTTGCAGCGTCGATAGAATTTCCGTGAGCGGCACCGACGTGATTATCAAGATTGCAGATTCCAGCAACCGAATCACGCTCAAGGAAGCGACCGGCAAGCGAATCTGGATTAGCGACCAGGGCTGGCAAACCTACACCGCCAGCAACGGCAACGCGGTAGTTCCGTGGTTCGCCGAGGACGACACTAACTTCACCACCGGCAACGACCTCGATTCGCTGATTGATACACCAATCGCAAATTCTGCTGGCGCGCTCTCAGTAGGCGGCGGCGATTCCAGTTTGCTGATAGATTTCGCGCAGGAGCTCACCTACGCCAGCGATAAATAAATCTTCCCACGCATTCCAAATTCAACGCGGAGTTTCGGCTCCGCTTTTTTTTACGGTTTTGCCGCCAAATATCGATAACACTGATATAACAGCAGAATATCCGGCGGGAACCGTTCCCGCGAAGGGAGTTAATTTTCTATGGCAATAACAACCACAGGCTCCGGTCTGATTTACGATACCACCAAGATAACCTCGGTAACAATCACGTCAAATTTCGGCGTCGCACTCCGCGCCTCTGACTATCCCGATACCGTCGTAACAATCGACGCCTCAGCGCGCTCGCAGGTCATCAACATCACCGGCAATGACAAAAACAACGTCATCATAGGCGGCGCCGGCAATGACACAATCAACGGCGCGGAAGGCAACGATACAATCTACGGCGGCGCCGGCAAAAACGTCTTCGTCTACGAGAGCGGCGAAGGCAATGACGTTATCGCTGACTACACCGGCGGCAACGATACAATCCGAATCAGCGGCGATTCTGTCAGCAGCTACTCCGCCAGCGGCAATGACGCAGTTTTCAAGGTCGGCACCGGCACAATTAAAATTTCCGGCGGCAAAACCAGCGAGATAACTTTCATCGACTCTAACGGCACCGTCGGCACCTATCAGGGCGGTCTGCTCTACAACGGCACCAACATTTCCAAATCCTCTATCGTCACGGTAACCGCCGCCTACGGCAACACCCTCGCCGCCGAAGACTACGGTGAAGCCGTCGCAACCATAAACGCCGCCGAACGCACCAAGGCGCTCAATATCACCGGCAATGACAAAAACAACTCAATCGTTGCAACTACCGCCAACGATACTCTTACCGGCGGCAAGGGCAATGACACCCTCACCGGCGGCGAAGGCAAGGACTTATTCATTTACACCGCCGGCTCCGACGTTATCACTGACTACGTGGCTGACCAGGACACTATCCGCTTCGCTGACGCCACGCTCAACAGTTACTCAACCAGCGGCGACGATCTGATTTTTCAGGTCGGTACCGGCAGCGTCAAAGTCAAAGAAGGCAAATCCAAAGCCGTCACCGTTATCGATTCCCAGAACAAAATGCTCACCTACTACGACGGTCTGGTTTTGAACAACCTCCTCAACAAAGCCAACGCCATGACCATAACTTCCGACTACAGCAGCAACACGCTGACTGATGACGGCTACGGCACCGCCGTCGTAACTATCGACGCCTCCAGCCGCTCCCGCGCGATTAATCTGACAGGCAACGCCAAAAATAACTCAATCCTCGGCACCAGCGGCAGCGACACTATTTACGGCGGTAACGGCAACGATACAATCATCGGCAGCGCCGGTAACGACATGCTCTTTGGCGACGCCGGTAACGATACCCTCAGCGGCGGCGAAGGCAACGATACCTTAACCGGCGGCGACGGCAAGGACGTTTTCATTTACACCAGCGGCAATGACGTTATCACCGACTACACCGGCGACCAGGATACCATTCGCCTTTCCAATGACACTATCGCCGGTTACTCTATCAGCGGCAAGGATTTATCTTTTCAGGCGGGCAGCGGCGGCACAATCTCCATAGTCAGCGGCAGAACCAGCGCCATTACTATCGTCGACGCCAATAACAAAACCACTTCCTACCAGAACAATCTGATTTACAACAACCTCGTTTCAAAAGCCAACGCCATGACCGTAACTTCCGCCTACGCCAATACGCTCAGCTCCGGCGCTTACGGCACCGCCGTCGTGACGATTGACGCTTCAAGCCACACCAACGCTATGGAAATTTACGGCAACGCCAAAAATAATTCTATCCTCGGCACCAGCGGCGACGATACCATAGGCGGCACCACCGGCAACGATACTCTAACCGGCGGCGACGGCGCGGACATTTTCCTCTACAGCGCGGGCAATGACGTTATCACTGACTACGCGGAAGGCGTCGATACCCTCAAGGTTACCAGCGGCACGATAACAAGCGTCACCGCCTCCGGCTCGGATATTGTCATGAAAATCGGCTCCGGCAGTTTGAAAGTCAACGGCGGCAAATCCAGCGCGATTACCATTATCGACGCCACCAACAAAACCAAAGTCTTCGACGACGGCCTGATTTACAACGGCGTTCTCAGCGATACCAATGCCGTGACGATAACCGCCGCCTATATCAATACGCTCGAAGCCGGTGACTACGTTTCCACCGTCGCAACCATTGACGCCAGCGGGCGCTCCACCGCCATGAATATTTTCGGCAACGATAATTCCAACTCAATCGCTGGCACTACCGGCAACGATACCCTGCAGGGCGCCGCCGGTGACGATACTCTCCTCGGCGGCAAGGGCAACGATACTCTGCTAGGCGGCAGCGGGCGCGACGTTTTTGTCTACGCCAACGGCGAAGGCAACGATTTAATCATCGACTACACCGAGGGCGAAGACGTTATCAGCCTCGCCAGCGCCTCAGTTTCCAGCTACTACCTCGACGGCGATAACGTTGCGCTGAAAATCGGCAGCGGCACTCTTACCGTCAAAGACGGCGCTGATAAAAATATCCGCGTGCTCGGCGCGACCGGCGCTCCCAATATCGTCATCAACCTTTCCAATTCCGAATACGTTCCCGCTGATTCAGATTCCACTGTCATCGCCGGCTTAACCTTCGACAGCGCCAAAGCCGCCGTTACTGTCGATTCAGCGTACAGGGATTCAATCTTCAGCGCCGCCGATTATTCAAACCTCGTGACAATCGACGCCAGCGCCCGCTCAGATAAAATCAATATCAACGGCAACACCAACGCCAATGTGATTATCGGCAGCAGCGGCAACGATACCATGATTGGCGGCGGCGGCAACGATACTTTCGTTTTCACCGGCGCGGACGGCGACTTCGACATCATCACTGACTACACCGCCAACCGCGACGTTATTTCCGTCAGCTCCAACGTCCATGGCGGAATGCTGCTCGGCTCGGACGTGATTTTTGCCATCGGTTCCGGCATTCTCAAACTTTCCAGCGCGAAGGACAAAGCCGTTACCATTATCAGCGGCGGTACCGCTGCAACCTACACCAACGGCATTCGCTCCGGCTCAGATACCGTTCCGCCGGATACCGTTTCGCCCACCGTTCCAGGCGATAACGGGCTTGAGTTCAACAATCTCAAAACCGCCGTCACAGTTACCAGCGGCTACAGCGGCAATACCTTCGACGCCGCCAGTTATTCCGGCCTCGCCTCAATCAGCGTCGCCACTCAGAAACTGAACGTCACCGGCAACAAGCTCGACAACTACATTTTCAACCCGAACTCCAACAGCAGCGTTAGCATTGACGGCGGCTTAGGCAATGACACTCTGAACAATTCCGGCGCAAATGTTTTCGTGCAGGGCGGCTCCGGCTCCGACAGAATCATGAACTACGGCGCGGGCGCCACGCTCTCCGGCGGCATTGGCAACGACACGATTAACAATGACGGCGCAAATGTCACGATAAACGCTGGCACCGGCGCGGACAGGGTTTACAACAACGGCTTCGGCGCAACGATTGACTGTTCGACCGGCAACGATTACGTTTACAACTACGGCGCAAATTCCTCGATTGTCGCTGGCACCGGCGCGGATTCAATCTTCAACTACACCAGCGGCGTCACGATTAATCCAGGCGTTGGCAATGACGTTATCAGCCTGACCGCCGATACCAGCAACGTCATTCAATACGCCGCGGGCGACGGCAACGATACAATCTTCGGCTATTCCAGCAGCAGCCAGATTAGAATTACCGGCAGCGGATTCGCAACCCAGCGCTCCGGCTCGGACGTTCTTGTAAACGTCAACAACGGCTCGCTGACGCTCAAAAACTACACCGGCTCAGTCAACGTCGTCCGCGGCGGCGGCAATTCCGGCAGAAGTTCCAATCTAATCGCCGGCGGAATTTTCGACGATACTGTTTTCACCGGCGCTGAACTCGATTCGCTGATTGATAACGGCAAATCTATCCTTAGCCTGAACGCCGCCAGCACTGAAAATATTTTCGCGCAGGACGATTCGCCGCCACTTGTTTTTTCCGCTGAAAAATAATTTGCGTATGCAAGTGCAAACTGATAAAATTATCCGCAAGGTTGGGACGCCTTGCGGTTTTTTTTTGAAAGGAGTCGGAGAGAATGGCAGCAGCAGATGAAGGTTTAATTTACAACAACACTAACACTACGAAAGCGACGGCAGTCACCGTAACGGCAGAATACACCGGCACTTCGCTCAAAGCTTCCGGCTACAGCGCCAGCGTCGTAGTAATTACCGCCGAGCGCGATAAGCCGATTAATATCGAGGGCAACGCCAAAGCCAACAAGATTTTCGGCACGGCGGCTGACGATACGATTAACGGCGCGGCGGGCAACGATACGCTTACCGGCAACGGCGGCGCGGATATTTTTATCTACGACGGCAAAGGCAATGACGTTATCGCTGACTACACCGCCGATGAAGATACGCTCAGATTTTCCAGCGGCTCCATTTCCGGCTACAGTTTCAGCGGCAGCGACGCCGTTTTCAAGGTCGGCTCCGGCTCAGTCAAAGTCCTCGGCGGCAAATCCCGCGAGATTACCGTTATCGATTTCAAAAATAAAATTTTAGTCTACACCGGCGGGCTGATTTACAGCGGCGCGCCCGCAAAAGCTTCAGCCATGACCGTAACCGCCGCCTGCGGAAATACTCTCAGCGCTGATTCCTACGGCGCGGCTGTCGTGACGATTGATTCTTCTGCGCGAACCAGCGCGATTAATCTCACGGGAAATTCCAAATCGAACAGAATTATCGGCACCAGCGGCAACGATACGATTGGCGGCGGCGCTGGCAACGATGCGCTGGCTGGCGGCTCCGGCAAAGATATTTTTGTCTACGAGAGCGGCAATGACGTGATTGAAGATTACGCCGCGGGGCAGGACACCATTCAAATCAGCGGCGAAATTTCGGACTACTCAATTTCCGGCTCCGACGCCATTTTGAAAATCGGCACCGGCTCCATTAAAGTCAAAGGCGGCAAGTCCAGCGCGATTCTGGTCGTCGACGCAAATAAAACTGCCACCGTCTTTCAGGGCGGCGCAATTTACAACAACGCCACGCCTTCCAAAGCGGCGGCAGTAACTTTGACTGCCAGCTACGGCAGCTCGCTTACCGCCGGTTCAGCTGTGGTAACCGTCGACGCCTCGCCGCGCACTTCAGCGGTTAAAATTTTCGGCAACGCGAAAAATAATTTCCTTACCGGCGGCTCCGGCAAAGACGTTCTTGACGGCGGCAAGGGCAGCGATACACTCAGCGGCGGCAGGGGCAACGACACTCTTACCGGCGGCTCCGGCTCCGACGTTTTCGTTTACGCGGACGGCGACGGTTCAGATTTAATCACGGACTACACCAGCGGCGAAGATTTGATTAAGCTCGCCAGCGGCGCAGTCAAAGGCTACAGCGTCAAAAACGGCGACGCCATTCTGAAAATCGGCAACGGCGCGGTAACGCTCAGGGGCGCGGGAATGAACGCGGTCTCTGTGCTTGACGCCGCCGATGTGCTGACGGTTTACCAGGGCGGGCTGATTTACAATAACGCGCAGATTTCCCGCGCAGACGCTGTAACCGTGACGGCGGATTTTGAAGGCGAGTTCAATTCCTACGGCGCCAGCGTTGAAACGATTGACGCGGCGGCGCGCACGAAGGCGATTGATATTACCGGCAACGGCGCGGATAATTTTATTTTGGGCGGCAAGGGCAAGGATACAATTTCCGGCGGCAAGGGCGCGGACACGATTTCCGGCGGCAAAGGCAACGATTTGCTCACCGGCGGCGCGGGCGCGGACGTTTTTTATTTCTCAACCGGCGACGGCAGCAATACGATAACGGATTACGCGGCGGGCGAAGATATTATCAGCGTGGACGGCGCGGTTACCGGCTACAGCGTGAACGGCGGCGACGCCATTCTGAAACTTGACAGCGGGAATATCGCGGTACAGGGCGCGGCGGATTTGGCGATAACAGTTGTCGGCTCGGACAGCATTGCCAGCGTCTACACCGGCGAGGAAGTTTCGACTGAAACCTGGACGACCGATGTGACCGTTACCATGAGCGGCAGTGAAATTCTCGGCACGGACGGCGATGATACGCTGGCTGGAACTGCTGAGAACGATACCTTCACCGGCTACGCGGGTGCGGACGTTTTTGTTTATGAAGGCGGCGGCGATTTCGACGTTATCACTGACTACGGCGGCGGCGATAAAATTTCAATCGGCGCGAACTCCGTCGGCGGCGGAATGGTCGTTGGCAGCGACGTTTTCTTTGAGATTAACGGCGGCGTGCTGAAAGTTCTGGACGCAAAAAATAAAGCCGTCACCTTCCTCACTGAAGGCGGCGAGCTGGAATATTTCAACGGCAGTTTCCTCGGCAGAATAATCGAGCTGACCGAGGGCAACGATGTCTACACCAACACCGAGAGCCGACAGATAATTTATGCGCTGGCTGGCAGCGACGAAATTTCCAATGAGCACGGCGCCAGCAGCGTAACGATAAACAGCGGCGCGGGCAGGGATACGATTCGCAACTACGGCGCCGGTGGAAATGTTTACTGGCTGAACGCGGGCGACGGCGCCAGCACGGTCATTGGCTTCAATGAAAACGATACGATTTGCCTCGCCAGCGACGCCTATACCACGTCCAAGAGCGGTGAAGATTTTGTGGTAAAGTCCGGCGCGGATTCATTCTTCCTCCGGCACGCCGCTAATTTTCCCGTCACGATAAAGGATTCGACTGGCAGCGTTCAGACCTGCAACGGCGACGGCTCGCGCGTTGTCAGCGGCGATAACCTCAGCACGGATATTGTCAACACCAACAGCCGCGCGACGATTAACGGCAGCGCGAATTACAATCTGATAAATAATTACGGCGCTGGCGTGCAGATTTTTGGCGGCGCGGGCGTAGACTACATTACCAGCTACGGCGCGTCGGTGACGATTGACGCGGGCGCGGAAGATGACTATATCTGGAACTACGGCGCGGGCGCGACGATTGACGCGGGCAGGGGCAATGACAGAATTTATCTGAACAGCGGCGGCGGCAATGTCCTGCAGTACGCCAGCGGCGACGGCAACGACGTGGTTTACAATTTCAGCGCGAATGACACGGTTGAAATTTCCGGCGGCAGCTACAGCACCATTGCCAGCGGCGAGAATCTGATTGTCAGCGTCGGCAGCGGTATGGTGAATCTGCTCGGCGCCGGTCTGCTCAGCGCGGTTAATATTCTCGGCGAGTACGACGGCGGCAACGGCAATGCGGCAGTTCCGTGGTTCGCTGAAGACGACGCGGATTTTGACACTGGCGGGCTTGGTTCACTGCTTGAAAATTCCAGTGCCAGTTCCAGCGGCGAGCTGTCAATGCGCGGCGGCGATTCGCTGATAACTGACAATTTCACTCGTGCCATTCAAACGTCATGTTTCCAATGTGAACGGTCTCGCCTTCCTTGATACCGCGCGCCTTCAACAGAGCGTCGAGGTTTTTCATGCGCCAGATAAACTGGAAACGCCGCAAGCCCTCGGAATTGTCGAAGTTCGTCATGGCGACGATTTTTTCCAGATTTTTGTTGCGGACGATAAATTCTGCCGCGTCGTTGCGCTCAATGATAACTTCGTCGTCGTCCTTCTCCACGTCGAAAACTTTAACTTCGTCCTGCGCGATAACCGGCTCGAACTCCTTGCCGTGTTCATCAAGCCAGCCGCCGACATATTTTATCAGCGCGTCAACGCCTTCATGCGTCACCGCCGAAATTGCGAAGAATTTAATCCCAGCGTCAGCGGCGAGTTTTTCAAGCGCCGGTAAATTTTCCTGCGCCTGCGGAAGGTCAATCTTGTTCGCAACCAGAATCTGAGTGCGCGCCGCAATTTTCTCGCTATAGCGTTTCAGCTCGGCGTTTATCCTGTGAAAATCTTCCACGGGATTTCGCCCTTCAACCGCCGCCGCGTCAACGATATGCAGAATCAATTTCGTGCGTTCAACGTGCCGCAGAAATTCATGCCCCAAGCCTGCGCCGTCCGCCGCGCCTTCAATCAAGCCTGGAATGTCCGCCATGACAAAATTTTTCTCGTAGTCAAGCCGCACTACGCCAAGTACCGGCACCAGCGTCGTGAAGTGGTATTCGGCAATTTCGGGACGCGCCTCGCTCACGCTGGCTATCAGACTGGATTTGCCAACGCTCGGATAACCGACCAGTCCAACGTCAGCCAGCAGTTTCAGTTCCAGTAAAATATTCCGCGCCTCGCCAGGCTCGCCAAATTCGGCGAAAGTAGGAGCCCTGCGCGAAGCACTCTTAAACTTAGCGTTGCCCCTGCCGCCGCGCCCGCCCTTAGCGATAACCGCGCGCTGCCCGTTCTCTGTCAAATCCGCCAGAATCTCGCCGGTTGAGGCGTCTTTCGCCACGGTGCCGATTGGAACTTTAATCACGCAGTCTTCGCCGCCGCGCCCGAACTGTCGCTTGACATCGCCAGCCACGCCGTTTTCCGCCACAAATTTCCGGCTGTATCTGAAATTCAAAAGCGTGTTGACATTCGCGCTGGCTTCAAGGATAACGTTGCCGCCCCTGCCGCCGTCGCCGCCGTCGGGACCGCCCTTCGGAATGAATTTTTCGCGCCGGAATGACGATTTGCCGTTGCCGCCGTTGCCCGCCTTCACGCTGATTGTACTCTTGTCGATAAACTGCATTTCTGCCTCCGCAATTTTTTTGCAGATATTTTAGCAGAAATTTTTCGCAGCGTAAATGGCGAAAAGCGGAATCGGGTCGTAGGGAATTTTTCCGACGTGAACGCGCGGCGCAATATCTTCGTCGAAGTCAACGCTGAAGCCGAGCATTCCAAGCCGCTCAATGTCCCAGCCAGGGCGCGTGTGCGTGCTGATTCTTAGCGCGTCCTTAATTTCCTGACACTCGACGAGCATTTCATCTTCAACCTCGCCCTTCGCGCAGGTTTCTTCGTTGCGGAAATTTTTATCGCCGTAGTTCGAGTCGAAATTCATCAGCACGCCGCCGGTTTTTAAAACGCGCCGCCATTCCTTGTACGCCTGCACAACGTCCGGCAGAGTCCACGTCAAATTCCGCGTGATAACCGCGTCGAAAGTTTCATCGCCAAAATCCAGCGCCTGCGCGTTCATCTTGAAAAAATCTGCGCGAACGTTGAAAGTTTCAGCATTTTTCCGCGCCTCGTCAAGCATTCTGGCTGACATGTCAATTCCAGTGACGCTGTGACCGAGCTTAGCGAGCAAAACTGCGAAAAAGCCCGCGCCGGTTCCAACGTCTAAAATTTTCAGCTGACCGGCTGGCAAATGCGCGGCGATAATCTCATTCCACGCGGCGAAATCCGCGCTGGCAATTTCCTCGCGGCGGACGCGGCTGAAATCTGAACTGCGGGCGTCCCAGTAATTTTCAATTCGCTGGCTGATATTTTCCAAACAAATTCTCCTATCTTTTCTCAAGTTCGGGGCGAATCTCGTAGTAATCCGACGGGTGCGCCGTGAAGCCTTCGACGTTCGGTTTCATAACGAAGGACATTTTCAAATGCGACGCGTAGAACAGCGCGCAGTCGTCCAGAATTTTTTGCGTCATCTGAACGGCAATGGCTGAACGTTCAGCCGCGCCAAAAGTGTTGTGCAGTTCAGTTTCGAGGCGGGAAATTTCCGCGCTGTCGTAGTTGCCGGCGTTATCGACGGCGCCAGGGATAATGTGGCTGGTGAAATAATATTCGGGGTCGCCGGTCGGCGCGGTAACAATCGCCTTGCTGAAAATGTCGTAGTTGCCGTCGCGCAGGAAAGTTTTGTAGTTGTCGGTGGCGTTGACGTTGAGTTTGACGCCGATTTTCTTAAGATTATCCTGCGCCGCCTCCGCCAGCAGTGGAAGTTCCTGCCGAGAAGTGTAGGTCAAATAGTTCAGCTCAAGATTTTTGCCGTCCTTGTCGACGTAGCCGTCGCCGTCGGTGTCAGCCCAGCCGGATTCAGCCAGCAAAGCTTTGGCGCCTTCCAAATCGTAGGGCGCGGCAGTAACTTCATTGTCGCCGAAAGTCAGATTCGCGGGGAAGGGACCAACGGCGGGCGTGCCGTTGCCTTCGAGCAGGACGCGCGTGAAGCCTTCCTTGTCAATCGCCATGGAAATCGCGCGGCGGACATTCAAATCCTGCAGAGCGGGCGTGTTGAAGTTGAAAGCCGCCTGATAGACGCGGGAAGTTTCAACCTGACTGAGCTTGTAGCTGTCGTTCTGGAAAAGTTTAAGGCTGGAGTATGGCAAGCCCTGAACCGCGTCGAGCTCGCCATTCTGCATAGCCATCGTGAGCGTGTCGCCATCGGTAATGCTCTTGACGACGATTTTTTCCAGCTTAGGCTTGACGGCGCCCCAGTAATTTTCGTTGCGAACCAAATCAATCTGCGTGTCGGTGACTTTCGCGGCGGCGTAGGGACCAGTGCCGATGACGATTTTGTTTTCAAAGCCGGCGTCCACGTCGATAATGCAGCCGTAGGGGTCGGACAGATAATTCAGCAGCGCGGGCATTTTTTCAGCGGAAGTTATCGTGACAGTCTGCCCGTCGGCGGTTATGCTGGAAATTTTCAAATCGCGCGGCGCCCTGTCGTGGTTCTGAATCAGATGTTCCAGACATTTTTTGACAGCCTCGCCGTCGACAGCCTTGCCGTTGGAAAAAGTTACGCCGTCGCGGATTTTGATTGTTATCGTGTAGTCGTCAACCTGCGCGAAACTTTCAGCAATCCACGGCTCAAGCTCCATGTGCTCGTTGAACTTGAAAAGCGTTTCGCCGATACCGTAGCGGAGCGTAGACCAGCCGCTATAGCTTTCGTGCGGATTGGTGCCGGTGTTTTCCATAGCCACGCCGTAAGCAACCGTGCCGTAGGTGAAAGTAGTCTTATCGTCGGGCTGAGCAGTGTCGCCGCCGCAGCCGCTCATAAAAATTCCCGCAGTCAGAATCGACGCCAATAGTTTTTTGTTCAAGGTCAGCACCTCCAAAAGTTTTATTATCAGCAGTTGTTTCAGCATTTGTTGTTTCAGCATTTATTGTTTCAGCATTTCTTTTAAAAAAAGAAACGCTGGCAAAGAAAATTGCCCGCTGCATTCGCATCCGGCGAATGGCGCGGGCGGCGCCCCGTCCATGGGGCGCCTCTTAAGCGCGTGCGTCCATGGCGCGCTTCTTAAGCGCGTGCGTCCGTCATAGCTCACTCCTTGTATCCAGCGCGTCTCGCAGTTTATCGCCCAGCAGGTTGAATACCGCTACCGTGATAAAAATTGCAAAGCCTGGCGCTAAAATCACCCACGGCGCAGTTTGTAGCATCGAACGCCCGTTGTTCATCATCGAGCCCCACTCCGGCGTTGGCGGCTGCGCTCCCAGTCCCAGAAATGACAAGCCCGCCAGCTCCATGATTATCGTGCCAATGTCCAGCGCCGCCGTTACGAAAATCGGTCCCGCGATATTCGGCAGGACGTGCCGCCGCAATATCGTCAGCGGCTTGCCGCCGGAAATTCTCGCCGCGTCGAAATACGGCATTGAGCGTATCGTCAGCGTCAAACTCCGAGCGATTCTTGCATACTTCGTCCAGCCAATCACCGCCAGCGCCGCCGCCGCGTTGAATAATCCTCCGCCCAGCGCTCCAGCCGCCGCTATCGCAAAAACCATCTGCGGGAACGCTAAAAAAATATCCGACAGCCGCATTAAAACCGTGTCGAGCCGCCCGCCGATATATCCGCACACCGCCCCGATTAAACTGCCCACACTTGAAATTACCGCCAGCAAAATCAGCGACGCGCACAAAGTCGTTTGAGCGCCCATTATCACCCGCGACAAAATGTCCCGCCCGTATCTGTCAGTTCCCAGCAGGTTCGTCGAGTTCGGCGGCGCCAGCGCTCCTTCCAAATCCTGCGCGAACGGGTCGAACGGCGTCAGATACTGCGCGAAAACCGCCACGAATATCAAAATCCCTGCCGCTGTAAAGTACGGCGCCAGTTCCCTATTCATCGCCAAGCCTCGGATCCAGAAATCTGTACAGCAAATCCGCCGCCAGATTTACCAGCACGTAAATCGCCGCCATCCACACCACGTAAGCCTGTATCAGCGGGTAATCCCGCATTAAAATCGCGTCCACCGCCATTTTCCCTACGCCGTCCCACATGAAAATTGTCTCGACAATCGCCGTGCCGCCCAGCAGTGAGCCTATCGACAGCGCCAGCAGCGTGATTATCACAACCAGCGTCGAGTACAGCACCCGCCGCGTCAAAATCGCGAACTCCGAAAATCCCAGCGCCCGCGCGCCGGTCACGTATGGCTTCGATAATTCTTCCAGCACCACCGCCCGAATCTGCCGCGTGTACTTCGCGCCCATTGAAATCGCCAGCGTCAAAGCCGGCATTATCACGTTTGAGCCGATTATCGGCAGCAGGTTCAGTTTCAGCGCGAGGAAATATATCAGCAGCAGCGCCACGAAAAAATTCGGCATCGAGTTCCCGACGAAGCTCAGCGCGCGTATCACGTAGTCCAGCGGCTTGTTCTGGTAAACCGCCGCCAGAATCCCCAGCGGCGTCGCTACGAAAATCGTAAGCAAAATCGACGCCAGCATTAGTTCAATCGTCGCCGGCAACTTTTCCGCGAACGTTTCAAATACTAGTTTGCCGCTGATAAAACTTCTGCCCATATCGCCCGTCACAACGCCGCCGAGCCAGTTCATGTACTGAATCAGAAACGGCTGGTCCAGTCCCAGTTCCGCGCGCTTAGCCGCTTTGACTTCCTCGGTGACGCTGCCCGCCTGCTCGTAGATTTTGTCAACCGCGTCGTCCGCCGTGAACTGCATCATTCCGAATGTCAGGAAGGTTATTCCCAGCAGTATCGGCACCAGCTGAACGAGGCGGCTGAAAATGTACCTGCGCATTAAAAATCACCGCGCAGATTTTACAATTTCCGACAGAAAAATTTAAGCCCGCGCGGGGGATAATAGTTGTCAGTGGAATAAAAAAAACTCCGGCGAAAAATTTGCCGGAGCCGAAATTTATACTGAAAAAACTTTAAGGCGAGAATTATTTAGCGAGCGAAACTTCAGCCGGAGCCGCCGCCTCGACAGCGTGAACGCTGATTTTGCGGTGCCAGCGACCTTTGCGCTCGAAGGAAACTTTGCCGTCGATTTTGGCGTAAAGCGTATCGTCATTGCCGCGCCCGACGTTTGTGCCAGGGTGGAAATGCGTGCCGCGCTGACGCACCAGAATACTGCCGGCGGTAACGAAAGTGCCAGCCTGTTCCTTGACGCCGAGGCGCTTGGATTCGCTGTCGCGCCCGTTGCGGGTGGAGCTGACGCCTTTTTTATGAGCAAAGCGCTGAATATCAAAATTAAACATTGGGTTCACCTCTCAGGAATTTATTTTCACGGCTTGCGGAGCGATTTTTTCAATTTCGCGCAGACCGATGAGCATGGTTTGAAAGACAGCTTCGGTAACTTCGTCGGGCGGATTTTTTAGCTTCATCGTGAGCCGACCGGCGTCCGCTTCAAAATCCAGCTCGCGTTTCAGATAATCTTTGACGCAGGAGAACGCCGCCTTAGTAAGCGCCCAGACGCCAGCGCAGTAAATTTTGAGCTCGCTGACCATTTCAGCGCCGCGTTCCTCGACGGAAAAGCCGGTAACCTTATCGCCGGTTTGAAAAATCTCCGCAAGAATTTTGACTTCCTCGACGTTGAGTTCTGGAAGTTCACCGCCGTGCGATTGCGTCATGCTGTTGATTTTGCTTTGAAGATTAGCTTCCGCCGCCGTATCAAGTTCAATCATTTCGATTCTGACGACGTTCGGCGCAACTTCCGCAACGTGGCGCAAGCCGATAAGCATGGTCTGAAAAACAGCCTCAGTCAAATCGTCGGGCGCGTCTTTGAGTTCGACGCCCAGCCCGCCGTGTTCGTGATTTTCTACGGCAACGTCGCGGTTAAGATATTGGCGTATGGCGAAGTAGGCAGACTGGGAAAGCACAGAAACTTCCGCGCAGTAAATGTCGTAGCCGTGCCCGCCAAAACTGCTGTGCCCGCGCAGTACGAAGGCAGCAATTTTCCCGTCGCTCTGCGTGTAAATTTCCGCGACGATCATGGATTATCCCTCGATTTTGTCAATCTTGACTTTGGTGAAAGGCTGGCGGTGCCCCTGACGGCGGCGGTAATTGGTCTTGTGCTTGTATTTGAAAATGCGGAGCTTGGGACCTTTGCCGTTCTTGACGACGGTTGCGGTAACCTTCGCGCCTTCAACTACGGGTGTGCCGATTTTGGCGCTGTCGCCGTCAAAAATTGCCAGAACTTCTTCAAACGTCACGGCGGAATTTTCCTCAGCCTCAAGTTTCTCGATGATAATTTCGTCGCCCTCGGAAACTTTGTACTGCTTGCCGCCGGTCTTGATAATTGCGTACATTCTAATAAACACCTCCACGGATGAACTCGCCGATTCGGTACCATTACGGATTTGAAACCTTTATCGAGCGGTAACCGCGTTAGGATAGCACAGAAAAATTTTCCTGTCAACTTTTGAGCCGGTCGATGTGGAAAGTGCCGCGCGAAATTTCCCTGCGGTGGCAGTGCGGACACTCATTGGCGATAATGCCGGTGTAGCCGCAGACTGGGTCGCGGTCGACGGGGTGATTAATTGAAAAATAGCCCATATTGGCGTCGTGCATGGCGCGGACGATAGCTTCAAAGGCGGAAAGATTTTTGGTGGGGTCGCCGTCCATTTCGATATAGGCGATGTGACCGGCATTGCACAGCGCGTGGTAGGGCGCCTCGATTTGGATTTTATCGTACACGGAAATTGGGAAGTAAACCGGCACGTGGCTGGAATTTGTCATGTAGTCGCGGTCGGTGACGCCTTTAATCTTGCCGTACTTTTTGCGGTTGGCGCGCTGGAACTGACCGGCGGTGGATTCAGCCGGCGTAGCGAAGGTCGTCCAGTTCATGTGTTCAAGGCGGGTGTATTCGTCCGTGCGTTCGCGCAGGTGCTTAATGATTTTCAAGCCGAGTTCCTGCGCTTCGGAACTCTGCCCGTGGTGTTTACCAGTAAGCGCGACAAGACATTCAGCTAAGCCGCAGAAACCGATTGAATACGACGCGTGCTTGAGGACTTCCTTAATCGAGTCGGTAGGCTTGAGCTTATCTGAATCGAGCCAGACGCCCTGCCCCATGAGGAACGGGAAATTGTAAACGTGTTTCGCCTCGATAATTTTCAGGCGGAACAAAAGATAATCGTGGCAGATTGTAATGTACTTGTCGTACAGGCGGAAAAATTCGTCAAGGCTGCCGCCGGATTCAATGGCGAGCTTGGGCAGGTTAATCGTCACGAAGGCGAAATTCCCGCGCGAGCCGGACTGTTCGGGACCGTTGACGTTCGCCATGACGCGCGTCCTGCAGCCCATCGTTGCAACGCAGCTGTTGTAATCGCCAGGCTTGTAGTACTGCAGATTGTACGGAGCGTCGAGGCTTAAGAAATTCGGGAAAAGCCTTTTGGCGCTGACTCTGCACGCCTGCCGGAATAAATCGTAATTCGGGTCTTCTATGTTATAATTAACTCCTGATTTGAGCTGGAAAATTGAAATTGGGAAAATTGGCGTCTCGCCGTTGCCGAGCCCCGCGTCGATAGCGTTCAGCACTTCGCGAATTGCAAGGCGACCTTCCGCGCTGGTATCCATTCCGTAGTTGATTGAGCTGAAGGGAACCTGCGCTCCGGCTCTGGAATTGTGTACGAAAATGCAGTCCTCCGTTAGAAAAGTTTCGTTATCCGCAACGGCTAAATCGTAAACGTATTCGTCGCCGCTATTCGACGTAATCCATTTTTTTATCGGGACAGCAAAAACATTCGACACCGCCCGCAATTTGTCGTTTTCCGCAGATTTATCGTCAATCATATCTTTAGAAAGTGGCGTATGTGGACGCCGACCTTCAAAACCGCGATAGTACTAGTCCTTTAAGAACTCGTAGGAATACCTGCGCATTTCGACGCGTACATTCTCGAAATTAAATTCCAGTCCAATCCGATTTCCGGCATTACCGCAAAAATTTATTTCGTAGATATGAGTATCGCCGTATTCCGCCGAATGCGTGTCGCGTTCGTTCAGCGTCGACAATTCGTTAAGCGAGAGCAGCATTAAATGAAGTTGTTTTATCAGCAGCCTTGATACCGAAGTTGCTCCGGCGTATCGGCTTTTTATCGAGCCGTCGCATTTAAGGTATCCATTCAGAAAATTGACTTTAACGTTTCTGTCCTGCGCGAACAATATTTCCAGCGGAATCTTTTTGCAGTGAGAATTTTCGCCGAAGTAATTCTTGAACGCGTCAGCCATAACTTTGCCAACGTTGAAATGGATTGAGTGCGGCGAACCATTTTTGCGCGCGTAGCGATTGAACGTCACATTTTCGCCGTAAACAATTTTCATAAGGGAAATGAGTTCATCTTCCTTTTCGCTGCTGCAGACCGAAAACACAAGCTGACTGCCACCGCTGACGTTCCCTTCCGCTACGTAATATCCGGCGATTTTGGCAAATTCCGGCGTAATGGCAATATGCGGCAATTCGTAATTCTGGCGCTTGAGGGATTTAAATTCGTTAATGAAAAGCTTGTCACTTACTTCGACGCCGTTAAATTTTCTGGGCGCAAGCACGCTGGTTAAATCTGCAGGAATATCTTCGAGAATTTTGCCGTTGTTGCTGAGGTACATGATTTTGTGATTGTCGGTGGTAGTCACGCGGCGTCCGGCGTTATCTACGAGCGTCATGAGATTCCGGCGGTTATCCTTGCGTTCAATCGCCGTGATAAATTTCAGCTCGGATTCGCCGGTAGTTTTATTCAGCGAAATTGCCTGGTAGCGATTCGCCTCAAATTTTTCTGCAAGCTCGCCGACCGCCGTGAGTTCAAGTTCATTCTGCTTCGTGTCGAAAACCCAGATTCTTTCCGAATAAGGCAGGCAGTGCAGCGTATTAAAATTATGAATCAGCGCCTCCATTGCCTGGTGCGTTTCCTCTTCAACGTCACGGCAGGCTTGACGGTAAATTTTTTCCGCCAGCTTTCTGGAACCGACGACCGCCGTCAGATTTTCCACAGCGGCGGGATTTTCTTTTTCCGAATAAGTACAAATATCAAAGTCTACCTCGGCGGCTGGCGTAACGTCGCAGAACTCGCTCGCCCGCAAAATTTCCGCCGATAAAATTTTTTTGAATGACTTCCTTACACCTTCAGCCATAGCATAATCGAACGCGTTGATTGATTGCCCGCCGAATTGGTCGTTCTGATTCGACTGAATGGCTATACACGCTAAAGCCGCGTATGAGCGAATGGAATTTGGTTCGCGCAGGAAACCGTGTCCCGTCGAGAAGCCGCCGTGAAAAAGTTTAAGCAAATCAATCTGGCAGCAATTCAGGGTTATCAGCGAAAAATCTTTATCATGGATATGAATCCAGTTTTCCTTGTCCGCCGCCGCAAATTCTTCCGGCAAAACGTAATTGTCGACGAAATACTTCGCGCCCTCCGCGCCCAGCTTGAGCATAATTCCCATCGACGCGTCGGTATTGATATTGGCGTTGTCGCGTTTCAAGTCCACGTCGACCGACTTGGCGAAGAAAATATCGCGGTAGGTATCCATCAGCTTTTTCTGCGCATTTCGCCGCTGAGCGTGCTTTTCGCGGTACAAAATGAACTGCTTCGCCACGTCAAAAAATCCCTGCGCCATGAGCGATTTCTCAACTTCGTCCTGAATTTCCTCGACGCCAATTTTTTCGCGCCCGCCAATCGCAGTTTCCACCGCCGCCGTCACGCGTTCAATGTCGTCCGGCTTGAGTTTATCCGCCGGCGTAGTTGCGTCACGATTCGCTCCCGCAATGGCGTTGAAGATTTTCGCGCGGTCGTAGTCAACACTTTCGCCCGAACGCTTTACTACAGTTTTCAAATCCATTACCAGCTCTCCTTTCTAAAAAATTGGGGTGGATATATTTTACCAGCGGGAAAAATTTTGGCAAATCAGCATTTTTAAGCTAGAAAGAGCTTGAATGACTGCCAGCGGGATTTAAACCGTATTCGGCGATTTTTGCGATTGAACTGCCGCTTGACATTTACAAAGCGCGTCGAAACTGATAAAATACTTTCCAGCTTAGAAAAAATTTTTGGGAGGTTTAACATGGACAGCAAGGTTTTATTCAACGTTCAGTACGGCTTATTCGTTCTCAGCTCTAAGTCCGACGACAGGGACAACGCCTGCATTATCAATACCGTCACGCAGGTTACCGCCGCGCCCGTCGCCGCCAAAGACAGAATTTCTATCGCCGTCAACAAGTCCAACTACACGCACGATTTAATTGCCGCGTCGAAAGTTTTCACCGTCTCGATTATCAGCGAAGCCGCCACCTTCGATTTATTCAAGCATTTCGGATTCCAGAGCGGCAGGAACGTCGACAAGTTCGCGGACTTCGACAAGGTTCAGCGCACGGCTAACGGCACGCTCGCCATTACCGAGGGAACAAATTCCTACATCAGCGCCAATGTCATTCAGCAGGTCGAGCTTGACACGCACAGCATTTTCATCGCCGAAGTCGTTGACATGGAAAAATTCAATGACATTCCTTCGACAACCTACAACTACTACCAGAAGTACATCAAGCCGAAACCCGCGCCCGTCGGCAAAACCGCTGAAGGTAAAACAATCTGGCGCTGCAGAATTTGCGGCTACGAATACGTTGGCGATGAACTTCCCGCTGATTTCGTCTGCCCGCTCTGCAAGCACCCCGCCACCGATTTTGAAAAAGTTCTCCCCGCCGCCGTCGAGAAGAAACTCGCGCTTGCCGGTACTAAGACTGAACAGAATCTGCGCGAAGCTTTCTCCGGCGAATCTCAAGCCAGAAATAAATACACCTACTACGCGTCCGTCGCTAAGAAAAATGGCTATGAACAAATCGCCGCGCTGTTCCTTAAAACCGCTGAGAACGAAAAGGAACACGCTAAGCTCTGGTTCAAGGCGCTCGGTGAGCTGGGCGATACCGCTGAAAATCTTTTGCACGCCGCCGAAGGCGAAAACTACGAGTGGACTGACATGTATGACCGCATGGCGCGCGAGGCTGACGAAGAAGGTTTCCACGAACTCGCCGAACAGTTCCGTGGCGTCGCCGCTATAGAGAAACACCACGAGGAACGTTACCGCAAGCTTTTGCAGAACGTCGAGGCGCAGGAAGTCTTCAAAAAAGCTGGCGTTCAGGTCTGGGAGTGCCGTAACTGCGGTCATATCGTCATTGGCACCGCCGCGCCCGATATTTGCCCCGTCTGCAAGCACCCGCAGAGCTATTTTGAAGTCAACGCCGAAAATTACTGAAAGGAGTTTTTAAATGGCTAACAACAAAGTCTACGCCTTCCTCGGTCCGCACGCCGCCGGTAAAGCGTCGATGGTCTCGCAGCTCGTCTCAATGGGCATTCACTACATTCCGACAATTACCACGAAATATTTCGACGACCGCTACGCCTACAAGCGCAAACTCTTCCGCACCGTCAAGCCAGACGCCTACGCCGCCGAAAAATTAATCATCAACAACGGCTATCAGGGCAGCTCCTACGGCGTCCGCAAAAATGACGTGCTCGAAGCCTACCAGCAGCACAAAATCAGCATTATGATTATGATGGACACCGACGGTATCAAGCAGGTTTCCAAGTTCATAAACCAGGATTTGGTGACGATTTTCCTCATGATTAACGACGAAGTTTTCATTGAGCGAATGCTCCGCGCCGGCTGTTCCAATGACGAAATTAAATACTTCGTCGAATACGCCGAGACCAACAAGGAATTTGAGAAATGGCGCGACGTCAACTTCGTCGTAAAAAATACCGCCAGCGCCCGCGTCGCTCTTGAGCAAATCCTCGCTATCATGGGACTGGTTACGCTCGTGCCTCAGGCTGATTTTGACAATCTTATAAAATAATTTCCCGCGAAAGGAAGTGAACGGCGCGGCAAACTTTACCGCCGCGCTTTTTTTCATGAAGGTAACCGAATCCGACATTCAGACCGTCGCCAGTCTGTCACGGCTCAAAATCCGCCCAGACGAATCGGCGCGCGTTCTCTCCCAGCTCAACGAAATTTTAACCTACGTCGACAACCTCAACAAAATCGATACCAGCAACGTTGAGCCGACAACCTACGCCCTGCCCATGCAAAATGTCTTTCGCGCAGATACCGTTAAGCCGTCGCTGGAACGCGAACTTGCGCTTTCAAACGCGCCTCTGCAGGAAGATGGATATTTTAAAGTGCCACGTGTATTGGAGGAATAAAAAATGAAAAAGTTTATGGCAGTTTCAGCTCTCACCGGCGCAATGCTCTTCAACACCGCCGTTGCCGCCCCGTCAATTCAGCGCGAAACCGTTAATCAGGTCGCACTGCTCCAGTCTCTGACGCTCGGCTACTTCGACGGCTCAGTTACCGTTAAGGAACTCAAAAAACTCGGCGATACCGGCATTGGCACTTTCGAAGGGCTCAACGGCGAACTGATTATGCTTGACGGCGTTGTCTACCGCGCCAATCAGGAGTGCGAAATTAACGTTGTCGACAACAAAGTTACCATTCCCTTCGCCAACGTGACTTTCTTCGACAAAGATTTTTCCGTCAAGCTCGCGGACGTTCCCAATAAAACTGCGCTCGAAGCCCGCCTTAATCAACTTGTCAATCAGCACGGCAAAAACCGTTTCTACATGATTAAGCTCACCGGCGACTTCAATGAAATTCTCGTTCGCAGTGAAGCCGGTCAGGAAAAACCTTATCCCACGCTCGTTCAGGCGCTGCAGGCTACGCAGAACGAACTTTCGCTTAAAGGCGTAACCGGCACAATCGTCGGCCTGTACTGCCCCGCTGAAATGTCAAGCCTTAACACCGTCGGCTGGCATTTCCATTTCGTCACCAAAGACAGACAGTTTGGCGGACACGTCCTCGACCTCGACCTCAACACCGGCGAGGCGCAGTTTGATATAACTGACAACTTCACCATGCGCCTGCCCGCTCAGAAAAATTTCAACGACTTGAATCTCGCGCAGGACTTGAAAGAAGATATTACTAAGGCGGAACAGGACAGGAGGCAATAAATTTGAATTTGTACGAAATGACCGCGCACGAACTCCACGAACTCCTGGCGTCTAAGAAAATCAGCGCGGTCGAACTCACTGAAAATCTGTACGCGCGAATCGACGCCCGCGAATCTGAAATTGGCGCCTACCTTGAACTCACCCGCGCGCAGGCTCTCGAATCCGCCAAAGCCGTCGACGCCAAAATTTCCGGCGGCGAAACTCTCGCTCCGCTTGAAGGCATTCCCTGCGCGATTAAGGACAACATCTGCACGAAGGGAATTAAAACTACCTGCGCGTCGAAAATTCTGGAAAACTTCGTGCCGCCCTACGACGCAACCGTTATCACGAAACTGCGCGCGCAAAATCCAGTTATCCTCGGCAAGCTCAACATGGACGAATTTGCAATGGGCGGCTCCACCGAAAATTCCGCGTACCATTTGACGAAAAATCCCTGGGACGTGACGCGTGTGCCTGGCGGAAGTTCCGGCGGCAGTGCGGCGGCGGTTGCCAGCGGCGAGGCGATTTTCACTCTCGGTTCCGATACCGGCGGTTCCATTCGCCAGCCCGCAAGTTTCTGCGGCGTCGTAGGTTTCAAGCCAACTTACGGCAGAGTTTCCCGCTATGGTCTGGTTGCCTTCGCCTCGTCGCTCGACCAGATTGGTCCACTTACCCGCGACGTTACCGACTGCGCGAACGTTCTCAACGCCATCTGCGGGCTTGACGAAATGGATTCGACTTCCACCGCCGCGCCCGTTCCAGATTTTACAAAAAGCTTGAAGGTCGACGTGCAGGGCTTGAAAATCGGCTTGCCCAAAGAATATTTCGTTGCCGGTCTCGATAAGGAAGTTGAAGACGCCGTTATCAGCGCGACCGAAGTTTATGAGAAGCTCGGCGCCAAAATCGTCGAAATCAGCCTGCCGCATACCGAATACGCCATTGCGACCTACTACATTATCGCGCCCGCCGAAGCCGCGACGAATCTTGAACGCTATGACGGCGTGAGCTACGGCGCCCGCGTTGACGGCGTGGACGTGGTTGACATGATGACGAATACGCGCACGGAAAAATTCGGCGAGGAAGTCAAGCGCCGCATTATGATTGGCAACTACGCGCTGAGCGCCGGCTACTACGACGCGTATTATCTGAAGGCGCTCAAGGTTCGCACGCTCATTCAGAAAGATTTTACCGACGCCTTTGAAAATGTCGACCTGATTCTGACGCCGACGACGCCGAATCCCGCGTTTAAGCTGGGCGAAATGGTGAACAATCCGCTCCAAATGTACCTGCAGGATATTTGCACAGTGCCGCTCAATCTGGCTGGCTTGCCTGGAATTTCAATTCCCTGCGGCTTCACGAAAGATTTGCTGCCGATTGGGTTCCAGCTCATTGGCAGGGCGCTGGACGAAGAAACAATCCTCCGCGCGGCGTTCACCTTCGAGCAGACGCAGAACTCCGGCGTCAAAATTCCTAAACCATGACTAAGCTCCAGATTTTAATCGACGATAAAAATTCCAACCCCGCGCTTGAAGTTGAACACGGATTTTCGGTGTACGTGGAAACGCCCGCGCTGAAATTCGTGTTCGACTGCGGGCATACCGGCGCCGCCTTCCGCAACGCTGAAAAACTCGGCGTCGACTTGAAAAAAATCCGCTTCGCCGCTATCAGCCACGCGCACTACGATCACGCTGGCGGTTTTCCCGCGCTCTTGAAAATCGTCAAACTCCCGTACATTTACACTGGTCAGAATTTCTGGCAGGAAAAATTTTCCCGCACCGATACCGGCTACGAATACAAAGGCGCTGGCTTTACGTTTCAGGATTTGGCTCGCTGGCGCATTGAGCAGCGCGTCTGCCGCGATATTGTGACGCTGGACGATACCGCGTGGCTGGTTGGAAATTTTATCCGCCGGTACAAGTTTGAAATTCCGGCGAAGTTTGTGCGCGGCGAAAATAAAATCGCTGACAACTTCGACGACGAAATTTGCCTTGTCCTGCGCGAAGGCGACGGCGCGGCGGTTGTAGTTGGCTGTTCGCACGTCGGGATTTTGAACATTATCGCCACGGTTCAAATGCGCCTCGACCTGCCGGTTAAAAGCGTCATCGGCGGCGTCCATACCAGCGACACGAAAATTCTGGCGGCGCTTGAAGATTTGGGCGTCGAAAGATTCGCGCTGTGCCATTGCTCCGGCGATAATCTTCGCGCAGATTTCGTTTCCACCGGCAGCGTTCTGGAGGTGAACTGATTGGCGATTTTGAAACTGCAGGAAGTTGGTAAAATCGAGGGAAATTTTGTCGTGCCGGATTATCAGCGCGGTTACCGCTGGACGGAAAAGGAAGTCACGCGCCTGCTGGACGACGTTTACAATCTCGTTGACAAAGATAAAAAGTACTGCTTGCAGCCTATCGTTGTGAAAAATCTCGGCGACAAATTTGAAGTCATTGACGGGCAGCAGCGGCTGACTACGCTGTTTCTGATTTACAATTTCATGTACAAAAACGGCGGCGGGTTCATTGAGCCTCCGAAATTTTCCCTGAGCTACGACACGCGCGAAAAATCAGCGGCGTTTCTTGCGGACATTGATTTTTCCCAGCGCGAAGATAATATTGATTTCTGGTTTATCGCGAACGCCTGCGAGACGATTGAGAACTGGTTCAATGACAAAGGCGCGAAAGCTGTCGTCATGCCCAACGTGGTAAAACTTTTCACGAAAAATATTCAGATTATCTGGTACGAAGTGGACGGTGCTGAGGACGGCGCGGCGCTTTTCACGCGCCTGAACATTGGCAAAATCCCGCTCACCAACGCCGAACTCGTCAAGGCGATGTTCCTCAGCCGGAGCAACCCGAATATCGACGAGCGCAGGCAGCAGGAAATTGCTCTGCATTGGGACACGATGGAAAAGGAACTGCACGACGATTCGCTGTGGTTTTTCCTGACAAACAATTCGCCGGAGGAATATCAGACGCGCGTGGATTTGATTCTGGATTTGATTGCTGAAAAAAATTCTGACGACAGAGGCGAATACGCTACATTTGTTAAATTTGAAGAAAAGCGGGCGGAAGACGGCTTCGATGAGGTCTGGACTGATATTCGCAAAACTTTTCTGCTGCTGAAGGACTGGCACGAGGACCACGAGTTCTATCACAAAATCGGCTACCTGATTGCGTCGGAATACAAAAATCTGGCGGAAATTTACGCGGCGTCGAAGGGCAAAACTACCAGCGCATTTCTGAAACAGCTCGAAGATTTTATCCGAGAAAGCATTCGGCTGGCGGAAGGCGAGAGCTATTCTGACTGGACGTACGAAAACCAGCGCGAAAAAATCCGGCGGCTGCTGCTTCTGTTCAACGTCGAATCGATACAGAAAAATTCGCGGCAGGCGTACTGGTTCCCGTTCGACAAATTCAAGTTCGTGGACGAGCAAAACGCGCGCTGGAGTCTGGAGCACATTCACGCGGTGCATTCACAGCGCAAGGGCACGCAGAAAAACTGGCGCGAATGGCTCCTGCTGCACAAAAAATCCCTCGAATCGCTTGCCGAGCCGGACGCCGCTTTAATCGCTGAAATCGATAAAATTTTGAATCTGGCGGAAATCAGCTACGACAAGTTCGAGGCGCTTCAGAAAGACATTCTCCAAAAATTTCCGGCTGAAAGCGGCGCCGACGAATATATTGACACAATCGCCAACCTCGCGCTGATTAAATGCGCCGAAAATTCCGCGCTGGGCAATTCCACCTTCGACGTGAAGCGCAACGCCGTTATCGAAATGGACATGCGCGGCGAATTCATTCCGCTCTGCACCAGGCTGGCTTTTCTGAAGTACTACACCAAATCCGAAAAAAATCAGCTGCACTTCTGGTCGCAGGTCGACAGGGATGCCTACATTGCGGCGATTAACGAAACTTTGAGCAAATATTTGGCGGCAAAAATTTAGCGGGGACTCACTATGGAAAAATATAATTTCATTACGATTTTCCAGGCGCCAGGCGTAGAAAAAATCACAATTCCGAGAATCCAGCGAGACTACGCGCAGGGTCGGAGCAACGCGGCGGTAAAGCGCGTCCGCGAAAAATTTTTGAATGCGCTGTATGACGCCGTGACGGGCAAGCCGATAACGCTGGATTTTATTTACGGCGATTTGGACAAAGGCACTTTGACGCCGCTGGACGGGCAGCAGCGGTTAACGACGCTGTTTTTACTGCACTGGTACGCGGCGCGGCGGGAAAATATTTCGGCAGAGTTCCTGCATAAATTTTCGTACGAAACGCGCCCCGACGCGCGGGATTTCTGCGTCGAGCTCATAAAATTTCAACCGCAGTCCGATAAAGAATCTTTGTCGGAAGAAATTGCAGACCAGGCGTGGTTCCCGCTGAGCTGGAAGAAAGACCCGACCGTCAGCGCCATGCTCACGATGCTCGACGCCATCAACGAAAAATTCAGCGGCGTGCAAAATCTCTGGCGCGCGCTCGAAAATGACGCTGTTACGTTTTATTTCATACCGATTCAGGGTATGGGCTCCCTCGACGAAATTTACATCACGATGAATTCGCGCGGCAAACTGCTGACGGAATTTGAACACTTCAAGGCGGAATTCAAGCAGCGGCTCGATAAAATTGATTCAAGGCTTTCCGAGGAAATTATCCGCAAAATCGACAGCGACTGGACGGATTTGCTCTGGCAGTACCGCGACGGCAAAAATCTTGTCGACGACGGCTTTCTGAATTATTTTCAATTCCTGTGCGACGTTATGCTTTACAAAGAAGGCAAGACCAGGCGCGGCAGGGAACGCGACGCCTTCAGCCTGCTTGACGAATTTTTTACCGGCGACGTTCGCGCGAAAATTAATTTCATGCGCGCCGCGTTTAACTGCTGGTGCGGGATTGACGTTGACAAATTTTTTGCTGACAGAGCTTCGCGCGGCTGGAAAAATGAAAATCCTGCGCATCAGTCTGGGAAGATTGTGGCGCGGTTTCCAAATGCAAATTTCTTTGAGAGCTGCGTTCGGTCGGAAAAATTTTCGCTGGGGCAGACGCTCATGCTCTACGCCTTCGTAGTTTATCGCATGAATAAAATCGACGACGCGGATTTTCGGCGGAGGATTCGCATTGTGAATAATCTCGTGACAAATTCCCTTGGCGCCGAAATAAGCGAGAGTGAGAGCCGGCAGGGAGGCAACCGTCTGCCCGCAATGCTGAAACAAATCGACAGCATTATCCTTGACGGGAAAATTATCGTGGTTGGCAACAACTTTAGCGATAAGCAGCTTGAGGAAGAGCAGGCGAAAATTACATGGATTGCCGAAAATCCTGCGCGGGCTGAGGAGCTTTTCGCGCTGGAAGATCATTATCTTTTGTACGGGCAGATTAGCGTTGTCGGGCTGGACGCGCCGGAAAATTTCAGCCGGTTCCTGTCGCTGTTCGAGTGCGATTACGATTTGATTGACTGCGCGCTCCTGTCGCTGGGCGATTATTTTCAGCACGATAAGCGGCGGCATTACCAGTTCGGCGCGAAAAATCCTGGTTCGTGGCAGGAACTTTTTCACCGCAGTTTAAACAACGAGCGATTTGAGGAAACGCAGAACGCTTTGGATATGCTGCTGAGCCGCGCGAAAACTTTTACCAACGATAATCTTAAAAAAATTATCGGCGAGCGCCTTGAGGATTGCGAGCGGCAGGAAAATTTCGAGTGGAGCTACTACTACATCAAGTACGCGGAATTTCGTCCGGCGCGGTACGGGAAATATTTCTGGGCGGATTTTGAAAACTCGCCGTATCTTTTCGAAGCGTACTGGACGGAGAAGCGCTGGTCAGAAAATGCGTACCAGCCGTTTTTGAAGGCGCTGATTGACGCGGAAACTTTTCCCGCGCGATACAATCCGAATCTTCGGCGGCTGGAATTCGGTAAAATTTACGTCACGTGCGAAAATGCCGCCTACGTCGTGAAAAATCTTGAGACTGACGCGGAAATTTTCCGGCTCGAAATAAATCAGCGCGGCGGCGTCGACACCGAAGACAGGATTTTGAAGTTCAGAAATTTTATTGCGACCAGGAGGGATTTGTTTTGAAATACGAAGCGGTAATTGGATTGGAAATTCACAGCGAGCTTAAGACTGCGACGAAAATTTTCTGCGGCTGCGCGACAACTTTCGGCGCCGAGCAGAATACGCATACCTGTCCAGTTTGTTTAGGCTTGCCTGGCGTGCTGCCGACGATTAACCGGCGCGTCGTGGAATTTGCGATTAAAGCCGGTCTGGCGACGAATTGCAAAATCAACAGGTACAGCAAGTTCGACAGGAAAAATTATTACTATCCCGACCTGCCGAAAAACTGGCAGACTTCGCAGTACGACCTGCCGATAGCCTACGCCGGTCACGTTGAGATTGAAGTTGGCGGCGAGCGCAAAACCGTCCGGCTGACGCGCATTCACATGGAAGAAGATGCCGGCAAGCTCGTTCACAGCGGCACGACGATTAAAGATTCCGCCACGTCGAACGTCGACTACAACCGCACCGGCGTCCCGCTGATTGAAATTGTCTCCGAGCCCGATATGCATTCCGCCGCCGAGGCTCGCGCTTACATGGAGAAAATCAAGGCGATTCTCGAATACATTGACGTTTCCAACTGCCGCATGGAGGAAGGCAACCTTCGCGCGGACATCAACGTTTCGCTGAGACCGGCGGGAAGTACGACGCTCGGCACGCGTACCGAAATGAAAAATATCAATTCGTTCAAGGCGCTGGAGGACGCGATTAACTACGAAATTGAGCGGCAGGCTGAAGTTCTGGACGACGGCGGGAAAATTGTGCAGGAAACTCGGACGTGGAACCCCGAAAAAGGTATCACGCAATCTATGCGCTCGAAGGAAAATGCGCACGACTACCGCTACATGCCGGAGCCGGATTTGCCGCCGATTATCACTACCGATGAAGAAATTGAAGCGTTCAGAAAATCTCTGCCGGAACTGCCGGACGCCCGCCGCGCGAGACTGATTGAAAGTTTCGGCTTGAGCGAATACGACGCGGGAATTATCACCAGCTCCCGCGCGATGGCTGAATACTTCGACGCGGTAGTTGCTGCCGGTGCCGACGCCAAATCCGCCGCCAACTGGATTATGAGCGACCTTTCCAAGAATCTCAACGCGGATGGTCTGACGATTGAAAAATCGCCCGTCGATGCCAGACGCCTCGCCGAAATGATTCTGCTGATTCAGAAGGGCACAATCTCCGGCAAAATCGCTAAGACTGTTTTCGCTGAAATGTGGAAAAATCCTGACGCGCCGGAAAAAATCGTCAAGGATAAAGGTCTGGTTCAAATCACTGACACCAGCGCGATTGAAGGCGTTGTCGACGAAGTTATTGCGAAAAATCCGAAGGCAGTTGAAGAATACCGCGCGGGCAAGAAAAAGGCGATTGGCGCGCTGGTCGGGCAGATTATGAAGGCGACGAAAGGCAAGGCGAACCCTCAGCTCGTCAATGAACTGCTGGCGAAAAAACTTGAGGGCTGAAAAATGTACAGAGCCGCAATTTTTGACATGGACGGCACGCTCCTCAACACGCTGGAAGATTTGGCGGACAGCGTAAACGAAATGCTTGAGTATTACAATTTGCCGCGCCGCTCGATTGACGAAGTGCGCATGTTCGTCGGCAACGGCGCCAGAAAATTGATGGAGCGCGCGCTTGAAACTACCGACGAAAAATTTGTCAGCGAGGCGCTGGAATACTACAACGGCTGCTACGCGCGGCACCTCACGAACAAAACTGCCGCTTACGCCGGAATTATCGACCTGCTTGAAAATCTCAACGCGAAAAAAATTCCAATCGGTATCTGCACGAACAAGCAGCATTTTGCCGCCGTCGCGCTGGCTGAAAAAATTTTCGCGCAGATTGAAATTGGCGCGGTTACCGGCGACGCTAAAAAGCCCAATCCCACCACTGCGCTGGCAATGGCTGAAAAATTCGGCGTGGCTCCGGCGGAAGTCGCTTACTTCGGCGATACGGCGGTTGATATTCAAACGGCGATTAACGCGGGATTTCTGCCGGTCGGCGTGACGTGGGGATTTCGCAGTGAGGCTGAACTGCGCGAAACCGGCGCGAAAATTATTATTCATCGCGCGGAAGAAATTCTCGAGCGCATTGATTTTGGAGGCTGAAATTTTGGCAATAGAGAAAGTTAAAAAATATTTCGCGGAAATAGGCGAGCCGGAGCGCGTCGTGGAATTTGAGGAACTGACCGCCACTTCCGAGCAGGCGGCGCACGCTCTTAACTGCGAAGTCGGGCGCATCGCTAAAACTATTTCCGTGTTCGTAGACAAAAAGCCCGTGCTGATTCTGCTCGGCGGCGATATGAACCTCGACAACAAAAAGTTCAAGGCGCAATTCGGCTGCCGCCCGCACATGATTCCCGTCGCTGAAGTCGAAGGATTTATCGGGCACGCGGTAGGCGGCGTCTGCCCGTTCGCGGTAAACGAAGGCGTTCCGATTTACCTTGACGCCTCGCTCAAGCGCTACGAGTACGTTTACCCCGCCGCCGGAAATGATCGCAGTGTCGTCAAACTCACGCTCGACGAACTGGAAAAATATATTGCGAGCGCGGGCTGGGTCGACGTTGGCAAACCGAAAGGCGGTGCGTAAATGCTTTTAGTCATCGACATTGGCAACAGCAACATCGTCATGGGAACCTACGAGGGCAAAAATCTCATGAAGCACTGGCGCATTTCCACCGACCACCAGAAAACCGGCGACGAATACGGTATGCTTATCAATGACCTTTTCCGCTATCAGGGCGTCAGCATTAACGACGTTCACGACATAATTATTTCGTCCGTCGTACCGCCGCTGGTCGTGCCGTTACAGAAAATGTGCGAGCGCTATTTCAAAATCAAGCCTCTGCTCGTCGGACCTGGGATTAAGACCGGCATAAAAATTAACTACGAAAATCCCCGCGCGATTGGCGCTGACAGAATCGTCAACGCGGTCGGCGCCTTCGAGCATTACGGCGGTCCGCTGATTGTTATCGACATTGGCACGGCTACGACGATTGACGTGATTGCTGAGAACGGCGATTTTCTGGGCGGCGTCATCGCTCCAGGTTTAATGTCAGCCGCTGATTCGCTGTTCACTTCCACCGCCAAACTCCCGCGCATTGAACTCGTGCCGCCCAAAAGTATCATCTGCCGCAACACCGTTACCGGCATGCAGGCTGGGATTATTTACGGCTACGTCGGGCAGATTGACGAGATTGTCCGGCGGATTCGCGCGGAAATGGGCGAGGGCTGGCACGCGAAAGTTATCGCGACCGGCGGACTCGCTAAGATGATTCACAAGGAGTCTCAGACGATTGACAAGATTGACCATTTCCTGACGCTCAGCGGACTTCGCGTGTTGTACGAGCGCAATAAATCCTGAGGAGGAATTTTTATGAGCGACGAACGATATATTTCAGTTGAAAAATCGATAATCGACGCCTGCAGGGAAGTTCAGCAAATGCGCGCTGGAAAATTGCCCGAACCTTCGCTTGAAGATTTTTTTGCCGAAATGAATGCGCTAATTGAGCAGGAGACATTGAATGGAAATCATACCGACAAGGCGATTCAAAGCCGATACTGATTTTTACATTATGGTTGGAGATAAATTGATTCGTCATGCTGACAGTTGAAGAAATTTTCAGCGCGCCGGTATTTTTAGCGCCAATGGCGGGCGTGACGGACTCGGCGTTTCGCTCAATCGTGCGGGAACTTGGCGGCGAATCGCTTATGTTCTCGGAAATGGTGAGCGCCAATGGCATTCACTACCGTAACGAAAAAACTCTGGAAATGCTGCAGACCGCTGAGGCTGAACGTCCAATCGCCATTCAGATTTTCGGCTCCAATCCAGCGACCTGCGCTGAGGCGGCGAAATTTATCGAAGACCTCGGAACGGCGGCGGTTATCGATTTCAACATGGGCTGTCCCGCGCCGAAGATTGTCAAGAACGGCGAAGGTTCCGCGCTCATGAAAAATCCGGCGCTGGCGGGCGAAATTCTCAGCGCGATTCGCAGGGTGGTTAAAATTCCTGTCAGCGTGAAAATCCGGCTCGGCTACGACGAAAATCTAAACGCCGTCGAAATTGCAAAAGCTGCTGAAAGCGCTGGCGTCGATTTCATAGCGGTACACGGGCGGACGCGTCCGCAGTTTTATTCCGGCAGCGCGAATTGGGAAGAAATTGCCCGCGTCAAAGCCGCCGTGAAAATTCCTGTTATCGCCAACGGTGACGTGCGGGATTTCGATTCGCTCGATAAGATTCTAAAAGTTACCGGCGCTGACGGCGTAATGGTTGGGCGCGCGGCGCAGGGCAACCCGTGGCTTATTGGCAGGCTGCTGGAATATTTTCGCACTGGCAGGAAAAATCCGCCGCCGAGTTTGTCTGAGCGCGTTGACGTTATGCGGCGCCACTTTGAAAAGCTAATCGCGCTGAAGGGCGAATACGTTGGCGTTCGTGAAATGCGTCAGCATGCAGCCTGGTACACGAAAGGAATGCGCGGCGGTGCGGAGTTCAGGAATAAATTTAATCGCGCGGAGAGCGTGGACGCGGTGCTGGAAATTATCGACAGTTTGAGGAGTGACAGCGGTGAAAATTTTGCTGACGAATGACGACGGGATAGACGGCGCGGGCTTGTGGGCAATGGCGCGGGCGCTGAAAAATTTTGACGTGGTGATAGCGGCGCCAATGAGCCAGCAGAGCGGCGTAGCGCACGCAATGACGATTCACAGGAAAATGGAATATCGGCGCGTGGAAAATCCGACGTGCGAGGCGTGGGCGATAGACGGCACTCCTACTGACTGCGTGAAATTTTATCTTGAGGCGCTGGCGTCGGAAAAATTCGGCGCGGTGATTTCTGGGATAAATGACGGCGCGAATCTTGCGACGGACGTTTTGTATTCGGGGACGGTCGGCGGCGCGCTGGAAGGATTTTTGCATGACATACCGGCGCTGGCGGTTTCGCGGGACATTCGCTCAGAAATTTCGTTTGACGAAGTGGCTGAGGTTACCGCGAAATATTTTACTGAGCAGTTGGCGCGCGGCGAAGTTTTCTTCCACAACGTCAACTTTCCAAAAAGGTATCGCGCAGGTTCCGCCGAATTTAAATTTGCGCGGCTCGGACGGCGCGATTACGTCAACGCGTTTATTCGCCACGAGATTGACGGTAAACATTATTTTGAAATTCGCGGCGATATTGTCGACCTTGACAGGAGCGAAGGGACGGACATTTCCGCGGTAGAGAGCGGCTATGTTTCAGTGACGCCGCTGCACATTGACGTTACGCACTACGAAAAGATTTCGGCTGATTAAGGAGATGACAGCTTGACAGAAATTGACGAACTCACGAGGCGCATTTTTCTCAACCCGCGCGACGTGGAAGCCTACAACTATCGCGGCGTCGCTTACCTCAACGCTGGCGATTACCAAAGCGCTTTGAAAGACTTCAACAAAGCCCTTATCCGCGCCAAAAATTACGCGAACGCCTACGTCAATCGCGCGGTTGCTCACATACATTTGGGCAGCTACGATAAGGCGCTGATGGATTTTGACAGCGCTGCGATTTTTGCCCCGAATGACGCGAGTATTTACTACAACCGCGCCAATTTGTACTGCAGTCTGGGCGATTACGAGCGCGCCATTGCAGATTTAACCACCGCCATTCAAGTAAATTCGGATTATTCAGATGCCTACGTTAATCGCGGCGTTATTTACACGAATTTGGGAAATTATGAGCAGGCGGTAGCCGATTTCAAAACGGCGATTAATCTGGAAGAAATTTACAGCTGCGACCGCGACGATTCATGTCTTATGGACGCTTATAACAATCTCGCCATTGTGTATAGCAAATTGAAATATTATAAAGACGCTGTTGAACTTTTCGACATGGCGATTAAAAATTTTCCGAACGATTCTCTGTTTTATTTTAATCGCGGCTGCACGCACATTCAGTTAAATCAGTTCGAGCAGGCGGCGGAAGATTTCACGCGTGCGATTGAGCTTGGACGGCGTGACGCGAATGTTTTCATATACCGCGGTGAAATGTACATGGAACTGAAAGATCACGAGCGGGCGCTTCCAGATTTGAACAAAGCGATTGAGCTTGCGCCGGATTATGCAGGTGCTTACTACAATCGCGGGCTGGCGTACATTTTTTTCAAGGATTATCGGCGTGCGGTTGAGGACTTCAGCAGGTACATTGAGAAGGTGCCGGATTCGGGAATCGCTTATTGTCATCGCGGGCTGGCTTACGCTGAACTCAAACTTTTTGAGAAGGCGATTATCGATTTGGAAAAAGGCATTGCGCGCGGGATAGCGGATTCATTTATTTTTCGGCGCTGTGGAGAAATTCATTTCGCTCTTAACGAGTACGCCAATGCGACGGAATGTTTTAAGGTGGCGATTGCTTTAGATTCGGAAGACATTCTGGCGCACAAAGGGCCTGGAAATTTATATCTGAAACTGGGCAGTTATCGGTGGGCGATTGACGAATTTACGAAAGTCCTTGAGCTTGATAGAACCGACGCGGAGGCGTATCAGAAACGCGCCGAGGCTTACGCTGCCAAAGCCGAGCGGGATTTGGAAAAGGATGAAATATTTAAAGGAAGGAAGTTTTAAATGAACTCAATCGTAGCGAACATGGCGCTCGCGCAGAGCGGGCACGATAAAATTAACTGGGTAAAAAATTTCATGCCGGTAATGTCGGCGATAGAGCGGGAATTTTCAGCGTCGAAACCGTTCGCCGGAAAGAAAATCGCAATGACGCTGCACGTCGAGGCTAAGACTGCGTACATGGCGGAAGTTTTCAAAGCGGCTGGCGCTGAAGTTGTGCTCACCGGCTGCAACCCGCTTTCCACGCAGGACGACGTAGCGGCGGCGCTGGTTGAGGACGGCTTGACGGTTTATGCTAAGCACGCCTGCTCCGCTGAGGAGTACGATAACTTTATCGAACGCGCGATAGAATTTGCGCCGGACGTTTTCATTGACGACGGCGGCGACTTCGTAAACCTGCTGCTCACGAAACACCGCGACGTTATCCCAAAAATTCTCGGCGGCTCCGAAGAAACTACTACCGGCGTCTACCGCCTGCGCGCGCTCGAAAAACGCGGCGAACTTCCATTCCCGATGATTGCCGCCAACGACGCCTACTGCAAATATCTTTTCGACAACCGCTACGGAACTGGTCAGTCGACGTGGGATGGGATTATGCGCACGACCAATCTGGTTATCGCCGGCAAAAATGTCGTTATCGCTGGCTACGGCTGGTGCGGCAAGGGCGCCGCTATGCGCGCGAAAGGCTTGGGCGCCAACGTTATCGTTACCGAAGTCGACCCAATCAAGGCTATCGAGGCGGTATTCGACGGCTTCCGCGTTATGCCTATGGTCGAGGCGGCGAAGGTCGGTGATATTTTCCTGACGCTCACCGGCGATAAGGACGTTATCACTGCCGAGCATTTCCCGCTGATGAAAAACGGCGCAGTCCTCGCCAATTCTGGTCACTTCGACGTTGAAATTAACATTCCGCAGCTCGAAGAACTTTCCGTCAGCCGCCGCACCGTCCGCAACAATATTGAAGAATTTCTCCAGCGCGACGGGCGTAAAATTTATCTGCTGGCTGAAGGTCGGCTCGTCAACCTTGCGTCCGGCGACGGTCACCCCGCCGAGATTATGGATTTGAGTTTCGCAGTTCAATTCTTCAGCGTGGCTCACCTTCTCCACAACCACGCTAAGCTTGAGAATAAAGTTTATCTTATGCCCAACGAAATCAACACGCGCATTGCCGAAATTAAGCTTGACGCTATTGGCGTTCAGATTGACACGCTCACTGACGCTCAGCGCGAATATCTGGGAATTTAAACGTTTTTCAGCATTTCTTTCTCGAAAGAAACGCTGGCAAAGAAAGGGGCCCGCAGCGGAAAGCACGCCTTGCTACGCAAGCCGCGCACGCATCCAGCGACTGGTGACGGGCCGGCCGCCGTCCATGGCGGCCTCTCTATTCGCTTAGGCAAAGGAAGTTTCAAATGTTCGATAAAAAATTTTCCAGACGCAATTTTATCGCGGGTGCTGCCGGTATTATGGCGCTCGCCGCATTTCCAAATTTCGCTATCGGAGGTAAAAAAATGTCCGCTAATTTAGTTATCACGAATGTCCACGTCCTCAAGCCCGACGGGAAAGTCGAAGTCGCCAACATTTTCATTACCGGCGACAGAATTTCCAAAATCAGCAATTCCACCGCCAACGCTGACAACTGCACGATTATCGACGGGCGCGGCAAATTCGCCGTCCCTGGCTTTATCAACGCGCATACGCATGCTTCAATGACTTTGCTCCGCAGCTACGCCGACGATATGGCGCTCATGGAATGGCTCAACAATCATATCTGGCCAATCGAGGCGAAAATGAACCGCCACGATATTCGCGCGGGCGCTGAGCTGGCGGCTGTCGAAATGATTAAATCCGGCACCACGACTTTTATGGATATGTATGGTCCGTACATGGAGGAAGTCGCGCAGGTTGTCGACAAATCTGGTATGCGCGGCGTGCTGTGTCGCGGCTTGATTGGAATTTTTAACGGCGATGAAAAACTTGCGACCAACGTCGAGCTGTTCAAAGACTGGAACGGCAAGGCTGGCGGCAGAATCAAAGTCATGTTTGGTCCGCACGCCGTTTACACCTGCCCGCCGGATTATCTCAGGAAAATTGCTGACACCGCCGGTAGTCTCGGCGCGGAAATTCATATGCACATGAACGAGACGCTCGACGAAATTAACGGCTGCGTCAAGGATTACGGCAGGCGCCCGTTTGAAGTTGTGGCGGAAACCGGCTTGCTCGAACTTGGATTTCTCGCCGCGCATTGCGTCCATTTGTCTGATAATGAAATTGAAATTATGCGCGCGAATAACGTCCGCGTGGCGCACAATCCAGGCAGTAACATGAAAATTTCCAGCGGTATCTCGCCGGTTCCAAAACTTTTGAGCAAGGGTATCACCGTCGGGCTCGGAACGGACGGCGCGGCGAGCAATAATAATCTCGACATGCTTGAAGAAATTCGGCTGGCGGCGCTCCTGCACAAAGTCGACACTTTCAACCCGCTTGAAATTCCTGCGCTCGAAGCCGTCAAAATGGCGACGGAATACGGCGCGGCGGCGGTCGGTATCAGCGATATTGGCAGGCTCGAAGTCGGTTACAAAGCGGATATTACGCTGTTCGACATGAGCGGAGCGGAATGGCAGCCGGTTTTAAATCCAGTGTCACTGCTGGTTTATTCGGCAAATTCGGCGTCGGCGGATACCGTTATCGTCGACGGCAAAATTTTAATGCAGGGGCGCGAGCTGAAAACTTTGGACGAAGAAAAAATTATCGCCGAGTTCAATTCGCGCGTGAAAAAACTTCTGGCGAAATAAAAGTTTAGCATCTACTTTCTTTTGGTGCAAAAGAAAGTAGCAAAGAAAACAGCCCGCTGCATTCGCGTCCGGCGAATGGCGCGGGCGGCGCCCCGTCCTTGGGGCGCCTCTTTTTTACAGCGGTTTGCCGGTACCGACCTGCAGAATTTTATTATCGCGGAGTTCAATTCGCGCGTGAAAAAACTTCTGGCGAAATAAAACTTGCATCTACTTTCTTTCGGTGCGAAAGCGCGGGCGGCGCAAGCAAGTGCTCACCAGTTCGCACCTGCACCATGGGCGACCTCTTCTAACGCTTAGAAAAATTTCTGGCGAATAAACTTATAGCGGTTTGCAGGAGCCACGGCGATCTTTTCATTTTGACTCCAACAAAAAATTCCGATAGTCAACGCAAGAACCTGACCCCATAATCCGAAGCCTACCGCGCTACAATGGACTCTCGTTGCTGCGTATGCCCTGGCGAGATTGTCAGTACGGGTATAATTGTTCGGGAGAATCAAGTCCCTGCGTTCACTATCGGGAAAACAAAAAAGCGGAAAGTGAGGGATTCGAACCCTCGAGACGCTATCAACGCCTACACGATTTCCAGTCGTGCTCCTTCGACCAACTCGGACAACTTTCCAGTCAATCAATACCAATATTATATCACGTAATTTTCAAACTGTCAAGAAAAAGGATTTCCCGCGCAGGTGGTAGAAAAAGTCATTTACATTTTTTTGGAAGTGATGATTTGAGATTGTACATTGCCGAAAAGCCTTCGATGGCGCGCGAAATTGCCGGCTGCCTTAAAAACCCCAAGCGCGGTGACGGCTTCATAAAAACTGAGGACGGCGTTGTTACGTGGCTCGTTGGTCACGTCCTGCAGCAGGTTCCGCCCGAAGGGTACGATGCCCGCTACAAAAACTGGCGCGCCGACGATTTGCCAATCGTTCCCAAAATCTGGAAACTCGAAGTCAATCCGAAAGTTTCCGACCAGTTTTATATCGTCAAAAAACTTGTCGCGCAGGCGGACGAAATTGTTCACGCAGGCGACCCCGACCGCGAAGGGCAGCTCCTCGTTGACGAACTTTTGGACTACCTCGGCAACAAAAAACCCGTCCGGCGCATTCTGCTCAACGCCCTCGACGAAACCAGCATCAAGCGCGCCAACGCCGACCTGCGCGATAACGCCGACTTTTTCAACCTGAAACAATCTGCGCTCGCCCGCTCCCGCGCCGACTGGCTCATTGGTATGAATCTTTCGCGCGCCTACACGCTCGCCGCCCGCCGTTTCGGTCACGAAGAAGTTTTTCCAATAGGGCGCGTCAAAACTCCAACGCTGGCTCTTGTCGTCCGCCGCGAACGCGAAATTCAGAATTTCAAGCCGGTAGATTTTTTCAACATCTTCGCGCAGTTCAGCCACGTCAACGGCACCTTCATCGCGCAGTGGAAACCCAAAGTGGCGGGCAAATCCTTCGACGCCGAGGGCAGGCTTATCGATAAAAAATTTGCCGAATCCTACGCTAAAAAATTCGCCGCCGCGCCGCATGACGCCAGAATTTCTGCGTGCAAGACCAACGAGAAAAAGGACTACAACCCGCTGCCTTTTTCGCTGTCCACTCTGCAAATCACTGCCGGTAAAAAATTCGGCTACAGCCCCCAGCAGGTGCTCGACGCCGCTCAATCTCTGTACGAAAAAAAGTTCACCACCTACCCGCGCTCGGACTGCGAATACCTGCCCACTTCCCAGCTCGGCGACGCCTGGAAAATTCTTGCGCACATTGAAGAAACTATTGACGAATCGCTGAAAAACCTCGTCGCCCACGCCGATGCTAAAATTAAAAGCCGCGCCTGGAACAATTCGCGTATCACCGCCCACCACGCCATTATTCCAACCACGAAAAGACTTTCAGGCACTTTGTCACGCAGCGAGTTCAACATTTACAATCTAATCGCCGCCCGCTACGCCGTGCAGTTTTACCCCGTCCACGTCTACGACGAAACCGCCGTCAGCGTCGACTACAAGGGCGAAACTTTCAGCGCGCGCGGCAGAATCGTTAAGCAAATCGGCTGGCGCGAATTTTACAGCGCTCCGACTTTCAAGGCTGAGGACGAAATCGCGCAGAATCTGCCGAAAATGAAAACCGGTGACGCCGCCGCTTACAAAAATTCTGAGCTGAAAAAATCTGTCACTAAGCCGCCGCCACGCTTTACCGCGTCAAGCCTCGTGCAGGGTATGAAGGAAATTCACAAGTACGTTAAAAATCCCGCCGTTCAGCAGCAGCTCAAGGACGTTTACGGGATTGGCACCGAGTCCACGCGCGCCGCCATTATCGACGATTTAATCAGGCGCAATTTTCTCAAGTTCACCGGCAAAAAAATTCTTCAGCCGACGGATAAGGCTTACCTTCTGGTTGACGCCCTGCCCGACGAAATGACGTACCCCGACGCCACAGCGATTTGGGAGGATAAGCTGCATTCAATGAGCGAGGGCGAAGGTACGCTCGAAGAATTTCTGGCGGGGCAGATTAAGTTCACCGGCGAGCTCTGTAAAAAGGCGGCGGCGGTTAAAATGAAACCGGCAGATAAAGTCTCGGTTATCTGCCCGCGCTGTAAAACCGGCGTCATGGTGCGGCGGCAGCGTAAAAGCGACGGAGCGTATTTCTGGGGCTGCAGTAATTTTCCAAACTGCCGGATGGCGTGCAACGATAAAAATGGCAAGCCCGACCTCACGGGCAAAATTTAGATTTGGAGGAATTTCAATGTCGAGACTATTTGGAACGGACGGCGTGCGCGGCGAGGCTAACACCGAATTGCAGCCGGAACTGGCGTACCGACTAGGGCGCGCGGCAACTTTGTACTTCGGCAGGCGCTCCGAGGATAAGCCGAAAATTTTAATTGGGCGCGATACCAGAATTTCTGGCGAAATGTTCGAGGCGGCGCTCATGGCTGGGATTTGCTCAGCGGGCGGGCGCGCGGTTACCGCTGGAATTATTCCGACGCCGGCGATTGCTTACCTTGTCAGAAAAATTGGCGCGGCGGCGGGCGTGGTTATCAGCGCCAGCCACAATCCTTTCTACGACAACGGGATAAAATTTTTCGGCGGCGACGGCTACAAACTGCCCGACGCTACCGAGGACGAAATTGCCAGCATCGTCAACGAGATTAAGTTCAACGACACTTTCCAGCGTCCGACCGGCGCGAAGATTGGCGATATTGAGTACCGCCACGATTTGCTTAAAGACTACATTGACTTTGTTGTCAGCACCACCAGCGCGCGTTTCGACGGTATGAAAATTGTTCTGGACTGCGCGAATGGTGCGGCTTACGAGGCGATGCCTGCCGTTCTGAAAAGGCTCGGCGCGGATTTAATTTTGCTTGGCGATAAGCCGGACGGGATTAATATCAATGACGACTGCGGCTCGACGCACATTCAGAATTTGCGGCTGGAAGTTCTGCGCAAGAAGGCTGATATTGGAATTGCGCATGACGGCGACGCTGACCGCTGTCTTTGCATTGACGAACGCGGCGAGCTGATTGACGGCGATCACATTCTGATTATGTGCGCGAAGCTGATGATGGACGCTGGCGCTCTCGCGCAGAATACTATTGTTACCACTGTCATGGCGAATATTGGTTTTCGCACGGCGATTGAGAATCTCGGCGGGCGCTATGAAGTCACGGCGGTTGGCGACAGGTACGTTCTGGAAAATATGCGCGCGAATGGCTACACGCTGGGCGGCGAACAGAGCGGGCACATTATTTTCAGCGATTACTCGACTACCGGCGACGGTCTGATAACGGCGCTGCAGGTTTTGACGGCAATGAAAAAATCCGGCAAGACGGCGGCTGAGCTCAACGCCATGATGACGACTTTCCCGCAGGTGCTGATTAACATTCGCGTCAAGGATAAGAATGCGTACAAGGCGGCGGAGGAAGTTCAGCGGGCGATTTTTGAAGGTGAAACTGAGCTTGGCGCGGCTGGCAGGATTTTGGTGCGGGCGTCGGGAACGGAGCCGCTGATTCGGGTTATGGCTGAAGGTCCGAATAAGGCGCAGCTTGACAGAATCTGCAATAAAATCGCGGCGGAAATTGAAAAGGTCAGCAGCTGAATTGAAACTTGACGATAGATTAATTTTTTGATATAAATAGGCGTCAAATTGGCGGTTGGTAACGCAATCGGCTTATTTGTATGCAGTTTTTTCGGCGCGCAAATTGGTTGCCCGAAGGCGAGAGGGGAAGTGGTTTTTGGTTAAATTCAGTTTTGCCGACGAAGCCTGCTTTTCCGCGCAATCGGATTAGCGGTTGGCGTCGTGAAGATATTTGCTGTACGTTGTCGTTGTTAGTCGCGAATGACGACCCTATAGCATGAAAAATGGCGCTCGTAACAGGATTTGGATATTCGCCGTTTGGAAGTTCGCTGGTTGATTAGAGATTCGCTGGTTGATTGAAGGTCAGCGGGTTGGAAAATCAGCCGCGTGGATATTCGGTGATTCAGCGGATTGGAAGATTCGTTAGCCTGGATATTCGCTGGTTTGGAGAATCGGTGGATTGAAGGTTCGCCGCATGGAGATTCGCGGGTTGATTGGAGATTCGCGGGTTGATTAGAGATTCGCGGATTGATTGGAGATTCGCTGGTTGATTGGAGATTCGCGGATTGATTGGATATTCGCGGGTTGACTGGAGAATCGCGGTACTATATTCGCACCCTGCTAAAAGCGCTTACCTGTTCGCGACTAATGTTCTTAAAAAAATTTTTCTCGGAGGAATGTTTACCATGACTGAAAAATTGTTTGTTTTCAATTTGCAGCTCTTTGCTCTTCCCGATACCCCAACGCTCTCCGCGTCGGAAAGCAGCGTCGTAGTTGAGGGCTCGGACACGCAGACCGGCGAAGCCCCTACGCTCACCGCTGATTCTGACACTCTGGCTGAAATTTTCGCTACGCTCGCGCCGCAGGAAGGCGATACGCAGGAATACGACGGCATTGAATACAAATATGACGGCACTAACTGGACGTATGATTCTGAAGTAACCGAAGCCGCCGCCGCTGAAGTCGTCGACGCCATTGAAGCTGAATACTACACGCCTGCTGAAGGCGATACGCAGGAACTCGACGGCATTGAATACACTTATAACGGCGCTATCTGGACTTACGATTCAGAAACCGCTATAACCGCCGATTCCGATACCGTCGCTGAAATTCTCGCCGATTTCTACTCTCCGGCTGAAGGCGATACGCAGGAATACGACGGTATTACTTACACTTATACCAACGGCGAATGGGTTTACGATTCTGAAACTGAAACCACTGAAGTCGCTGATTCCGATGTAGCCCTCGCAATTAACGCCGCTTACTACCTCCCGCAACAGAACGACGTTCAGGAACTCGACGGCATTGAATACACTTTCGACGGCTCCGAATGGCATTATGAAACTGAAACTACCGCAACCGCTACCGCTGAAGTCGCCGCCGCCATTGTCGCTGAATATTACGACAGCCCTGCTGAAGGCGATGAAAAGGAATACGGCGGCATTACCTACACTTATACCAACGGCGAATGGACTTATGAAGTAACAGGTCTCAATAACGCTGAAAACGCCGCTGAAATTCTCGCCGCGTGGCAGGCTGCTAACCCCGCTACACCTTCGAACGGCGATACTCAGCTCTACGACGGCACTGAATACACCTACACCAACGGCAACTGGACCTATGTTGGTGATAAAACTGAACCCGCCGATTCTGATACCGCCGCCACTCTCAATAGCAACTACAGCCCTGCTGAAGGCGAAACGCAGGAATACGGCGAAGATACCTACACCTATAAAAGCGGCAGCTGGTATTCCACTGAAATCACTACTGACACCGGCGGCATTGTCGAAATGTATATCTTCGATAACCTCACCGACGGCGCCACCGCTGATTTTGAAGGCGAGACCTACACCTACACAAACTTCACATGGTTCAATTCTGATGATGAAGTCGTTACTGACACTGCGCTCATTGCCGGTATCCAAGGGCAGTGGCTCAACGATAACCTCAGCGAAGGTGCTACCACAACCTACAACGGCACTGAATACACCTTCGACGGCAGCGACTGGACTTATGAAGTAGCTGCCAATCCAGTCATCGCCGCCGCCATTGTCGCTGAATACTACAGCCCTGCTGAAGGCGATGAGCAGGAACTCGACGGTATTACCTACGAGTATACTGAAGGCGAATGGCAGTATGAAACTACAACCGCCATTGCCGCTACCGCCGAAGTTGCCGCTGAAATTCTCGCCGAATGGCAGGCTGAGAATACCGCTAGCCCCGAAACCGGCACTTCCTTCGAGTACGACGGCACCAGATACACCTACGAAAACGGCAGCTGGATTTACCAGTACACCAATACCGAAACCGCCACTGCTGAGGTTGCCGCCGCCATTATCGCTGAGTATTATCCCACGCCCGCTGAAGGCGACGCTAAATCCTACGGCGGCGTTGACTATACATATGAAAACGGCGAGTGGACTTACGAAGTCACCAGCACTGAAACCGCCGATTCCGATACCGTCATTGCGATTTTCGAAACCTATTATCCGGCGCCTGCTGAAGGCGATGAGCAGGACTACAACGGCGTGACCTACACTTACGACGGTTCCGAATGGACTTATCTGAACACCGTCACTGAAACTCTCACCGCTGATTCTGATACCGCCGCCACTCTCGTCGCTGAATATTACACGCCCGCTGAAGGCGATACCCAGACGCTCAGTGGCTCCGAATACACCTACGCGGACGGCGCATGGACTGCCCTTCTCAATATCAAAGAAACCGCCGATTCTGATACCGTCATTGCCATTATCGCTGAATACTACACGCCCAGCGACAGCGATACCCAGACGCTCAACGATATCGAATACACCTTCGACGGCACCAACTGGACATACCTCGCCTCTACCACCGGCACTGCCGATTCTGCAATCGCCGCCGCCATTGTCGAAGAATACTACAACTCCACCGCCGGCGATACCCTTGAAATTGACGGCACTACCTACACCTTCAACGGTACCGAATGGACCTACCTCGGCGAGCCGCCCACCATTACCGCCTACTACCAGTTCAGCGACAGCGTTTCCAGCGCCGATGCGCCCGTTGTCATTCAATCCGCTGAAACTGATTCTGACACTGAGAACACTTCCATTGCTTCGCCCGCCTACATCAACGGCACCGGCGAGGATTTTGTAGTTGCTGGCGTTGGCACCGTCTCTGGTCTCGATGACGGCGAAATCATAATAGTTACCGCTTCCGATAACTCTGTCACTGACCTTATCTCTGGTCTTATCTTCATCGGCGATATCGAACTCGCTGGCTCTGGCAAGAACGTCGCTTTGGACGTCAATGGCGCCCAGCTCAACTACTCCACTGCCGAGAAAGGCGAAACCGTCAGCCTCGCTGGCACCGGCGATTCCCTCGTTATCGCGCAAGCTGCAAACGCCGTCACTCTCAAATCCATTGACGATAAGCAGGAATGGATTCTCAATGACGACCCCGCCGCCGCTCTCACTTTCGGCAAGGTCGCCTATTCCGCCGATTCCGCCAATCCCGACAGCGTCGCTGTCTACGCCGCCGATTCCAATGGCGCCCTCCTCGCCACCAATCTCTACGACGGCGATTCGCTTATCCTCGCCAGAGACGGCTCCAACCGCTCCGATTCCATTCGCGTCAACGGCACCACCATTTCCAGCGCTGCCAAAACCGCCGGCGCCGATTCTTCCACCATTTCCAATGTCGATAACAACCTCGTTATCAGCGCAGGTGAACGCGGCGGCGTTGTTTCTGTCAATGGCGGCTCCGTCGAATTAGCCGCTGGCGCTCACGCCACTATCGAAGGCATTGCATCCGACGCCGCTGTTACTGCTGTCGACGCCCTTGATTCCAAAGGCAAGTGGATTACTGACGGCGAAGTCACGCTTAACAATCAGGTTTGGAGCAACTCCGCCGGCACCGTCACCTTGACTGGCAATGAAGCTGGCGACGCCATTGCCAAAGCCACCTTCACTAACGGCACCGTTGCTCTCAACGCTGCTGATACCACTCAGGCTTTCGAGGCTGACGATATTAATATCAACGGCAAGGCGACCTGGGACGTTACCGGCAAAGATGACAACTTCGACGATTTCGCCGTTTTCGACGCTAACGGCAATGTCACTCTTACCAATGACGACAGATTCTATGGCGCCGCCGAGCTCAAATCCGGCAAGAATATCACCTTCACTTCCGGCACCACCGGCGATGTTCTGACTATTTCCAAGGGCGCTGATATTTATGTTGACGGCGAAACTCTTGTCAGCGCAAGTTCTATCGCCGCGGGCGCCGCATGGAGCGTCAAGGCTGAACGTGCCGTTCTCGGCGCTCAGGCTCTTTCTTTCGAAGAAGAAACCGCCGATTCTGACGGCACTCGCGCAGTCATCACCGCCGATAAAGCCAAAGGCAACGTCATTCGCTCAATCACCGACCTTGCCGGCGACGCCACTCTGGCTTATGGCGCGGACTACGCTCCCAGCGGCTTGACCATTGCCGATTCAACCTGGACTATCAAAAACGCCGACGCCGACAGCGACAGCGGAGTTTCCACTATCGTCCTCGACAAAGACGGCAAAGTTACCGTTACCGCAGATGAAGATTCCACGCTGGAAGTCAGCGGCACTTCCGAGGCAGATTCCGGCGCCGCTGTTGTCAATATTTCCAACACCTACGCCGCCGCCAAACTCAATGGCGTTAATGTCGGATATTCCAGCGACGACGCCAATGGCGTGAACTTCGAGCTCGAAGAAAAAGCGCACAACGCCGGTATCGCCGCTATCAATGGTCTTGACAGCGCATTCATTAACGTCGACGGCGACAATTCCTACAAGGTCAATGACTACACCTACTCCAACGCTACGCGCGGCGACGCCTCGTTCTTCGTCGATGACGATTCGCTCACTCTCTTTGGCGCAAAAGATAAAGACGCCGTTACTCTTACCGGCGGCGACGCCTTTGTTCATTTCGCTGACGCCGAAAAGGCTACTGCCGCTGTCTCCATTAACGGCGCTGGTGTTACTTTGGACGCGGCGGATAAGAGCGATATTGCCGATATTGCCATTTCCACCGGCAACAACGACAAGGTTGGCTTTATCAGCGGCGCCGACGCCGACATGACCATTAACACCACCGGCGACGATAAATTTGGCGTTAGCTACGTTTCACCCAAAGACGGCACTCCTGTCACTCTCAACGTCAACGATACCACTATCGAAATTGACGAGGGCGCTTCCTACGACACCGATACCTTCACTCTCAGCGTCGACGGCTCCAATGTCACTCTTACCGGCGTTTCTTTCGGCGCCGCCGACACCCTCACCGTTTCCGGCGGCAACTACAAGATTGGCAGGAGCGCCGCCGCCGCCGTTACCGAAACTCTCGGCTATATCACCTTCGACCAGTACGGCAATGCCACCGCTGTCGAAAAGAGCGTTGTTGACAATGAAAAATCCCGCGAAGGCGTCATTGATTCTGTCGAGGCTGACGCCCTTTCCAGCCAGCCCGCCGTCTTTGCTCTCTATCAGAAACTCGGCACCGACGATTCCGGCGCCCCCAGCTCTACCGTTGCCGGCTACGAGAACGCCACCGATACCACCCCTGCCACTTCCTCCGTTGATGGCGGTATCAACATTTACGGCAACACTTCTCTCAACAGCGACAATCTCACCGCCGTTACTCTCCAGTCCTTCACCGATGATGACATTGTTGTCTTTGAAGCCGCTAACACCGGCATTCGCACTTCCGTTATCGACGTTTCTCAGGGCTCGCCCAGCGTTGTCGCTATCGACCCGCTCACTTCCACTACTGGCGTAGACCATACCGTTCTCGGTGGCAACAACGGCAACTACATCAAATTTGGTGCCAATGCTCGCGGTAACAACTACGCGCAGGCTGGCAGTGTTGCTTCCTACCTCGCCAATGAAGGCGGCACCGCAACGCTTATCGGTGGTGCTGGCAATGATTCTATCGCGGCTAAGAAAGGCGATAAGGTTACCGGCGGCGCAGGCGCGGACTACTTCTTCGATGCGAACGGCGCTTATGCTATCAGTGACTACAGCGCGGCGCAGGGCGACGTTATCGTAGCGTCGAAACTCGCTGACATTAACAAGAATCTTGACGCCGAAACTCTCATCAGCAAGATTGCAGTCAAGGGCAACACGATTAACATTTCTGGCGGCGGCAAGTTCACCCTCGGCGGCAGTGGCAGTGAAAGTTCTGATGCGACGATTAGCGCTCTCAACGTCCGCTTCACTGACAGCAACGCGCAGGATATTCATAAGCTGACCTGGGCGGCGGCTGACGGCGGCAATGTCAATGCAAGCGCGTTCAGCGAAGGCAGTGTGCTCATGGTTGCGGACCAGAACAACGGCGCGAGCGACAGCGTAGTGGGCAGCAGCGGCAACGATACAATCTTTGTTGGCGGCAACGATACCGTTAATGCGGGCGCGGGCAAGGATGAAATTTACATCAAGGCGGCGAACAGCGCGAAGAAAGAGGAAGGCGCGGTGGTGCAGCTGAGCGGCGGCAGAACGTACGTACACGGCTGGAACTTCGGCTTTGACAATGCGGCTGGCGCGAACATACTCGAAACGAACGCGGGCAACCTCATCTTCGACAACAAGGAAGATACCCTGCTTGCGTACAATGCCACCGACACCATTTATTTCGTGGACAACGACAGCACGACAGAAGTATTTGAGATCTTGACGGGCTCGCCGGACAACAACAAGAAAGTCAGCCTTATCCGCAGCAGCAAGAACGTGCAGGTAACGAGCGACGACGAAGTTGCGGACTACTACTACGCGGCGGCAGACGTGAATGCGACGATAACGTTCGCGGAAGGCGTGGGCGCGATAGGCGACACGATAAGCATGGGCGGCGGCACCAGCTACAACACCAGCAACGCGAATAACTTCATCAACATTCACAACGTGGCACTGCTGAATAACGGCGCGGCGACGCTGGTAGGCACTGGCGATAAAGACGTAGTGCAGTTGGGCGGCATGACAGCGAGCGATGCGCAGAAGCACGTTTCCTTGGGCGGCGGCAACGACAGCCTTATCAGCGGCGGCACCGATACCAGCGTTGCGGGCAACACGATTTACTTCGGTCTGGAAAACGACGGCAGCGACATCATCAACAACTTCGGTTACTACCAGGGCAGCGCGGCGGATCCCGACAAGGCTGGCGCGGATAAGATAATTGTGTACAACTGGGACGAAGGCGGCGCGAGCAGAATTTCCGCGAACGCGAATAACATTGAGATTAAGGTTAATGATAGCAGCAAGCTTACGATTCAGGAATCCGGCGGAATTGACGCGAATAACAAGATTCGTTATCAGCTGGGCTACGACGGCGAAGAACGTATCATGCAGGTCGGGCAGACCAGCGGCGCTAAGAACAACTTCACCTATGACAAGGAAACGTTCGTGTACGTAGGCAATCAGGAAGCAACGCAGGATACGTTGAGCGTAGCGGCAAGCGACGATAACGTAGCAGTCTGGCTCGACAATCATCATGGCGCGGTTTACGAAGGCATTGGCGTTATTGACGCGTCTGCCTCTACGAATACCCAGCTGACATTGGCTGGCGGTGCCGAGAACAACACGATTATTGGCGGCGGCACAGGCAACAGTTCCAGTCTCTGGGGCGGCGGCTACGGCAACAACGAACTCATTGCTGGCGACGGCGATGACATGTTCTTCTTCACGAAGTGCGGCAGCAACGATACCATCACCGGCTTTGATGCCGCGAATGACCGCGTGCGTCTCGGCGACGTTACGCTTGCAGACCTCATTGAAGGACAGGCGTACTTCGACGGCGACGACGTTAAGATTCAGCTCAAGGCAGAATCCGGCGGCGGCTCCCTCACCATCAAGAACGCAAACGGCGCCCAGGTCGAAGTCAACAACGGCGACGGCTCCTACCGCGCGTACACTGCCAATACCTCGAACCAGTCTTGGAGCTAAGAGAACTGTTACGCAATTAGTCAGCTCTGGAGCTAAGAGAAACTGTTACGCAATTAGTCAGCATTTCTTTTAGAAAAAGAAACGCTGGCAAAGAAAATTGCCCGCTGCATTCGCATCCGGCGAATGGCGCTAAGAAAGCACGCCTTGCTACGCAAGCCGCGCAGGCGCCCCATCCATGGGGCGCTTCTTTTTTTTCCATAAAAAATGCGGGCGGGACGGGCTCCCCGTAAGCAAATCCTCCTACTCGTCGAATTTGCAGGGGCGCTTCTTTTTTTGCGTAATTCAATTTCTGCACGAAAAAAGCCCTCCGCAATGGAGAGCTTCAAAAATATTTAGCGGAGTGGAGAGGACTCGAACCTCCGCGCCCTTGCGAGCCTAACGGTTTAGCAAACCGTCCCCTTCACCGACTTGGGTACCACTCCAAGTCTCTTTTAAGACTGCGCAAGGATACCACAAGGGCGGTAGTTTGTCAACTATTTTTTTTCGCGTTCGCCTTAGCCTGAAATTTTTCGCGGTTGACGATAAATCTTTCGTGCCGCCCGCGCCCGATTTCGCCGCATTCGTCATACGCCGCAACGCTGAAAATAATTTTGCGCCCGTCAAATTCAACAAGCTCGGCTTCTGCGCGAACCTGCATTCCAACCGGCGTCGGCGCGATATGCTCAACGTTCAGCGAAATTCCGACCGAAGTCCATTCCGCTGGCAAATTCGCTTCAGCCAAATCCGCCGCCGCCTTTTCCATGAGCGCCAGCATTTTCGGCGTCGCCAGCACATTCAGACTGCCGGAGCCCACCGCCAGCGCTGTATCGTTCGCCGTGACAGCCTGCGCGACAGAATTTTTCAGCCCGACGCTCAATTTCTCAAACGTCAATGTGATTTTCCTCCATGAAATTTTTTTTGAACATTTCCAGGAAGTTCCGGCAGGCAGTCGACAGCGTTTGATTTTTCAGCCACGAAATGACCGTGTGCGTCTTCATTTCCGGCTCCACCAGCCGCTTGTAAATCAAATCGCCGTCCGTCAAAAGTTTCCGGCTCGAAATTGGTATCATCGCCACGCCGAGATTCATTTTAACCATCAGCAGGTCTTGTACGACGCTGTCCGAGACGCAGATTATTTCCGGCTCAAAACCCGCCTTTTTGCAGTTCGCCTCGAAAATCGATTTCCAGCGCAGCGGGATTATCAGCGGCTGGTCTTTGAGTTCCTCAAGCCGGATAACTTCATCGCTTTCGCCGCACTCATTTTGCGCGTTCATGACCATAACGAGCGGTTCATTCGGCAGCACCAGCAGTTCGTAGGCGAGATTGTCGACCTGCGTCCGCGTGATAGCGATTTCAATCATGTGGCTGTCGAGGAGTTCGAGGACGCGCGCGCCTTCCGCTTCAAAAATTTCAAACGTGATATTCGGGTAAGCCGCGCGAAACTCGGAAATTAAGTCTGGCAGAATCAGCGCGCCGGAGCTGGTTATCGTGCCGATGCGAATCGTGCCTTTGGAGCCGGTGCCAATTTCGGTGATTTCGCGGACGGTGCCGTCGACCATACCGAGAATATTTTCAACGCGACCGTAGAGAACGCGACCGGCGTCCGTGAGGCGAATGCGGCGGGAACCGCGCTCGAAAAGCGTGACGTTGAGTTTTTCTTCGAGGCGTTTCATCTGTCGACTGAGTGCGGGCTGAGCAACGTCAAGGCGCTGGGCGGCGTGGCTGATATTGCCTTCTTCGACGATTGCAAAAAATGCGCGCATGTCTTTAATTCCAATACCTTGTCCCATAAAAAAAACATCTCCATCCGAAAAAAGTCACTGCCATTATAGCACACTTTTCAAATATGTGGTATGATTAATGTACAAAAAATTTTTTTTAAATTGGAGGCGAGGAAAATGATAAGAGACGCGGCTGAGGCGGTCTTCAAGGCGCTTTTGGCGGATAAGGATTATTTGTCGCAGCTGGACGCGAAAATTGGCGACGGCGACCACGGCTTGAACATGGCGCGCGGAGTTACGGCGGCGCAGGAGGCACTTGACGAACTCGACGATTTGGAAGAAAATCTTAAAGAAATTCTGCAGACGATTGGCGAGGCGGTTGTTATGAACGTCGGCGGCTCGGCGGGACCTTTGTACGGCACGGGGATTCTGGAGGCGGCTAAGGTTATCGACGAAAATTCCGCGCTTGACGCTGTGACGCTGGAAAAAGTTTTCAGCGCGGTTGTTGCCGGAGTTCAAAGGCGCGGTCACGCGGAAAAAGGCGATAAGACGATGCTTGACGTGCTTATTCCGATTCGCGACTGCTTCAAAGCGGAAAATACCGTCGGCAAGACGCTGGAAGAAATTCTGACTGAGGCGAGTGCGGCGGCGCGCGACGGCGTTGAATACACCAAGACGATTAAGGCGCGGCGCGGCAGGGCAAGCTACCTCGGCGATAAGAGTATCGGCTTTGAAGACCCAGGCGCGATGTCCTCGCTGATTATGTACCGCACGCTCTGCGGCTACTGGAGAGATTTACTGAAAGGAAGTTCGACAAATTGAAAAAAATTCGCACACGTTTTGCCCCCAGCCCCACCGGCTACATGCACATTGGCAACCTTCGCACGGCGCTTTACGCGTATCTGTTCGCGAAGCACGAAGGCGGCGATTTCATTCTGCGCATTGAGGATACCGACCGCGCGCGCTATGTGCCAGACGCCGTTGAGTTTATCGAACGGACGCTGGCGGCGGCGAAAATTATCCCCGACGAAGGTCCGCACCACGGCGGGAATTTCGGTCCCTACGTTCAAAGTGAGCGCATGGAAATTTACAAAAAGTACGCTGAGCAGCTGGTTGCGGACGGTCACGCCTACTACGAAGAAAGCGAAAATGGCGTGGCGATTCGGCAGAAAATGCCTAAGACCGGCGAGACAACTTTTTTCGATTTGATTCACGGCAACATTACCATTGCCAACGCCGAGCTGGAAGATCAGATTCTGCTCAAGAGCGACGGTCTGCCGACGTACAATTTCGCCAACGTTATCGACGACCACTTGATGGAAGTCAGCCATATCATTCGCGGCACGGAATTTATCACGTCGACGCCCAAGCACGTTCTGCTTTATGAATTTTTCGGCTGGGAGCCGCCCGCCTTCATTCACCTCGCGCCGGTTATGGGCAAGGCGGAGGACGGCACCGTTTCCAAGCTCAGCAAACGCCACGGCGCCACGAGTTTCAACGATTTGGTGGAAATGGGCTACCTGCCGGAAGTTATCACCAACTACGTCGCGCTGCTCGGCTGGAACCCTAAGACTAATCAGGAAATTTTTACCATGGCGGAGCTGATTGAGAAATTCAGCCTCGACGGTTTGAGCAAATCGCCGGCGGTCTTCGACTACAACAAGCTCGACTGGATGAGCGGCGAATATTTCAAGGCGATGACTGACGAGGAATTTGCCGCCGTGGCTGATAAATTTATTGGCGAGTTCGACGCGTCGAAGAAAGTTTACCTTGCCAGCCTGCTCAAAACGCGCGTCGCTAAGCTGGGAGAAATTCCCGACGCTATTAAATTCCTGCGCGAAATGCCGCCCTTCGACGCTGAACTTTTCGTCAACAAGCGCAACAAGGTTACCGTGGAAAAATCCATTGAGCTTATCGCGCCGGTGATTGAAATTCTGGCTGGCGTTGAAGATTGGACGTTCGACGCGCTCCACGAAAAAATTTCCGCGTTCACCGAAAGTTCCGGCGTCAAGACTGGGACGGTCATGTGGCCGCTCAGAATCGCGCTGTCGGGGCAGAAAGTAACGCCAGGCGGCGTGGTGGAGATTTTGTACCTGCTGGGGCGTGAAACCGCCTTAAAACGGCTCACAGGCGCTGTGGACGCGCTCAAAAAAAGTTTGTCATAAATTCTGCCGTGTGATATAATTTCAGCGGGGTGATTTTTATGAACTTGAAGGAAGCGTTTCAGGCGCAGAATAAATTGAATGAGCTGTTCAGCCACTTCAGCGAGTACCTTGAGCAAAATCTCAACGTGACGACCGTCCATGAAAAACATTTTCGGAGCAGGGCGGCGGCGGGGCAGGTTGACGAAACTCTTGACGTGACCGATTACAACAGCAAAGTTTATCCCACCGATAAAGTCATAGATTTTCTGCTGGTGCTGATTGACGAACGCGAAAAGCTCGCCTGCGCGATTCACGCCGCCAAATCTGCCATGGAACTCGATATTGATACCGCCGTTGACGTGAACAAAAAGCGCCACAGTGCGATTGAAGTTTTCCGCGAAATGCGCCAGCTCAAAAGTTCCAGCCTGCTGCGCAAAAATTTCGGCACCGGCTTTATCTTCAACAATGAAGGCAACCAGACGACTTACCGCTACGATGTGGAAGTTGTGACGACGATTGATTTCGACCGCAACAAAATCCGTGCAACCGTCGACAAACTTCAGAAGCAGGCTGACGCAGTTTCTGCCGATATTGACGCCGCGCTGATTCAAACTGAAGTCGACTACGTTTTTCCGTTCGACCCGCACGCCAGCGCCGCTGAAATTCTCGAAGATTTTTCCGCGTCGAATTAAATTCAAAATTTGTTCGGGACTTTGACTGAGGGCAGGAATTTTTGGCAAAGCCGGTTCAAGCGCAGATGAACTAAGAGGCTGTGCATCTTTTGGAACGTAGATTGAACGTTTCTCCCATTGAAAATTGCGTTAAGCCAGCGCCAGGTCTCAAATTCCTCAGACGCCAGCGCGAACTTTCGCCAATCGCAACGCCGCCAGTCTTAATCACAATTCCTCAGGCTTGCAGATTTCGTTTGTTGAAATTGACCAGGCTGATTCGTTGAGCCGCTTCGGTGGCGAATAGGCGGCGCCGGATTTTCCCGCTCTCACTCAAGGTCCCGAACATTTTCGCACTCATAAAATTTTCCGCAAGGGAAGTGACATTCATGGACGCACTGATATTGTCGCGGCTGCAGTTCGCGATAACCACCATATATCATTTTTTATTTGTGCCGGTGACGCTGGGCTTGTCGATATTCGTGGCGCTGCTGGAAACGTGGTATATCAAATCCGGCAGCTACGAGGAGCGAATCAAGCTCAAAAAACTGGTGAAATTTTTCGGCACGATATTTTTAATCAACTTCGCAATGGGCGTCGTGACGGGCATCGTGCAGGAATTTCATTTCGGAATGAACTGGTCGGAATACGCGCGGTTCATGGGCGATATATTCGGCGCGCCGCTCGCACTCGAAGCGCTGACGGCATTTTTCCTGGAGTCGACGTTCATTGGAATCTGGGTATTCGGCTGGGACAAGCTGAGCGAGAAACTGCACTGCGCGTGCATATGGATAGTGGCTTTCGGCAGCAATTTATCAGCGTTCTGGATTCTGGTAGCAAATTCGTTCATGCAGCACCCAGTTGGCTACGAAATACAGGACGGTCGCGCAGTAATGACGAGCCTGTTTGATTTGGTGACGAATCCATATGTGCTGGGCGAATATTCGCACGCGTTTTTCGCAGGGATAGCGACGGCGGGATTTTTGGTACTCGTGGTGAGCGCGTGGAAAATTGCGACGGACGAAGTTTCGCGGGAAATGTTTGTGCGGACTTTGCGTCGCGCAGTTTTGTTCACGTGGCTGGGAGTAATGGGCGTCATGGGCTCAGGGCATTTGCACGCGCAGTATCTGGCGACGGCGAATCCGATGAAGCTGGCGTCGTTCGAGGCGCTGTGGGAAACGGAAGACCCTGCGCCGTTCGCGATTGTAGCTGATGTTAATCAGGCGGCTGGGCGCAACGATTCTGAAATTGCGATACCCTACATGTTTACGTTTATGGTGCACAATTCGTTCAGCGGGGAAGTTCGCGGGATAAACGACCTTCAGCGCGAGGCGGTTGAAAAATACGGCAGCGGGTACTACGTGCCGGACGTGAAGGGAATGTTCTGGAGTTTCAGAATAATGGTCGGCGCGGGCGGCTTAATGCTGGCGATAGTGCTGGTAACGGGGCTGGCGGCGTTCTGGTTCGGCGAGGAAATAAAAAAATTCGCGTGCTGTCTGAAGTTCATGCCGGTGCTTTTGCCTCTGCCGTTCATAGCGAACACGGTCGGCTGGTACATAATGGAAGCGGGGCGGCAGCCGTGGATAGTCGTCGGACTGCAGAAAACGGCGGCGGCGGTGAGCCCGAATCTGACTAGCTGGGACGTCTGGGCGACGCTGATTGGATTTACGGCGATATATTTATTTCTGGCGGTGCTGGCGGTCTTCGCGGCGGTGCGGTTCATCAATCGGACGAAAATCACCGAGGAGGTGGAATGAGCCATGGATTTGAACGTCGTGTGGTTTATTTTAATCGCGGTACTTTTCACGGGCTTTTTCATACTGGAAGGGTTCGATTACGGCGTAGGAATGCTGCTGATTGGGCGGTCGGAAAATGAGCGGACGCAGTTAATCCGCGCGATAGGACCGGTGTGGGACGCGAACGAAGTGTGGATGATAACGGCGGGCGGAGCGAGTTTCGCGGCGTTCCCGCACTTTTATGCGTCGATGTTCAGCACGTTTTACATGGCGCTGTTTTTGATGTTGCTGGCGCTTATAATGCGGGGCGTGGCGTTTGAACTGCGCGGGAAGATTGATAACCGAGACTGGCGGTTATTCTGGGACAGCGCGATAATCTTCGGGAGCGTAGTACCGGCGCTGTTGTGGGGCGTAGCTATGGCGAATTTACTGCGGGGCTTGCCGATAGATTCGCAGATGCATTACGCGGGGAATTTCTTCAACCTGCTGAGCCCGTACACGCTGGTTGCGGGAATATTTTTCGTGCTGCTGTTTGCGTTCCACGGCGCGACGTTTTTGAGTTTGCGGCTGGCGGACGAGCGGCTGATTTTGGATTTGCGTCGGAAGGCGAAATATTTGGGCGCGGCGGCGTGGCTGGCGTATCTGGCGTTCACGATTGGGACGGCGGTTGAGACGGACGTAATGGAGCATACGAGCGGCGTGCTGATATTCGCCTCGGCGATGGGCGTGCTGTCAGCGGGCTGGGAATTTGCGCGCGACGGCAAGCAGCGTTCGTCATTCACGACGACGACGGTGACAATAGCGATGACGACGCTAGGATTATTCGTGGCGCTGTTTCCTCGGCTTATGGTTTCCAGCTTGAATCCGGAATGGAGCCTGACGATTTATAACGCGGCTTCGACGCCGAACACGCTGTTTATCATGACGATAGCGGCGGTGATAATGGTGCCGGTGGTGCTGATTTATCAGGGCTGGACGTACAAGATTTTCAAAGAGCGCGTGGCGCCGATAAAATGATTTGCAAAAAAAGACCCTTCGTCAGATTGGCGGAGGGTCTTTTAGTTGGTAGTTGCTAGTTATCAGCTGTTAGTGTTGAAGGTTATGGCGGGCTGTTCGAGATTCGCCAGCTCATTGGAATTTGCGCCGCGCATTGATAAATCGCTGACAGAATTAGCAATGGAAGTTTCAATCAGAGAATCTAAATCATCGCCGGTGGTGAGCGTGTCGTCTTCAGTAAACCATGGGACTGCGGCGTTGCCATTGCTGGTGCTTTGAATGTTCACGGTGCCGTAATAATCTTTGAGCGTGATAGAGCCGCTGCCAACGCTGACAATAATGTCCGAGCCGCTAGTTTGCGTGGCATAGCTGCCGGAAATTTGAATAGTGTCTTTCGCGCTGAAATTGTGGACAATATCATTGCCATCACCGTAAGCATACTGATAAAAACAGCTAAGTGAGGAATAATAAGATCTGTTTATATAGACAGTGTCGTCGTCAGTTCCAGCATTGACTGTAATGTGGTAGTTGCCGTACAATCCGATTAGATCATTGCCAGCGCCACCATCTATTAATCCATAGCTGCCATTACTATCAATGGAATCGTCGCCTGCGCCGCCGTCTATCGTTACATAACTGCCAGCGTCGTAAATTGAATCGTTGCCATCACCGCCATCTATCGTGATGCTTGAGCCTCCTTTATAAGAAGTAGAAATAGAATCTCCGTTTTTGATTGTATCAGCTCCAGCTCCGCCGTCTATTTTCACGCTATTGACAGAAGGGTTAAGAATATAATCGTCGCCATCACCGCCGAATATTGTCGTACTTGCGCCACGGTTTTGAATGGAATCATTTCCTGCACCGGCATCTATAGTCACGCTGTCGCCAGCATTATAAACATAATCGTCGCCAATACCGCCTGATATTGTTACGTAGTCGCCGGAATTGTAAACAGTGTCGTTACCCGTACCTGCGTCAACCGTCACGCTGTCGCCAGAGTTGTAAATGGTATCGATTCCCGCGCCGCCTTCTACCGTTACGTTATTGCCGTAGCTTCCAATGGAGTCGTCACCGTCACCCGCGTCTATCTTTACGCTGTCGCCAGAAAGATTCCAAATAGAATCGTCGCCTGCACCACCGAATATTGTCGTACTTGCGCCACGGTTTTGAATGGAATCATTACCTGTACCGGCGTCTATCGTCACTCCGCTGCGGTACTCGTTATAGATATAATCGCCGCCAATACCACCTGATATTGAAACGTAATTGCCAAAGTTGTTAATGGAGTCATTGCCTTCGCCGCCAGATATTGTTACGCTGTTGCCATAGCTATAAACAGAGTCGTCGTCCTCGCCGCCGTCTATAATCGCGTAATTACTGGAAACGCTAATGGTGTCGTTGCCAGAACCGCCGAATATTGAATCGCGTTTTCCGCCGCTGCGAATAGTATCGTTGCCCTCGCCGCCGTCTATAGTTACGCTGTCGCCAAAATTAAGAATAGTGTCTAATCCATCGCCGCCATTTATCGTAGCATTGTCACCATTATTGTAAATGGAATCATCGTCGTTACCGCCCGATATTGTTACGTAGTCGCCGGAATTGTAAACAGTGTCGTTACCCGCACCTGCGTCAACCGTCACGCTGTCACCATGATTGTATATGGAGTCATTGCCCGCGCCGCCGTCCGCCATGACATTCGCTTTGTCATTGTAAATATAGTCATTACCGCCATTGCCGAAAAACGTCACGCGACTGTACCACATGTTGTTTATAATGTCATCGTCGTCCGTGCCGTTCCATACCTCGAACCAATTATTAATGGTAGAAACAGCCCCAAGAGAATCGACTGCCTTGATTTTTAAGAATCCTAAATCCTTGAAGGTGATACTGCCGCCGCCAACGTGAACGATAAAATCTGAGCCGCTTCTTGATGTAGAGTAACTGTCGGAAATTTGTAGCGTATCGTTTGGGGTGATGCCATAGATTACATCGTTGCCGTCGCCGTTTGCGTATTGATAAACGTTGCCAGAATTGTTCGCGTATATAGTGTCATCGCCGGTTCCGCCTGTGATTGTATTGTGATAACCGCTGTAGAGACTAATTAAATCGTTACCAGCTCCTCCTAAAATTGAATTATAGCTCTGGTAAGCATTATTAATCGTATCTGCCCCGTCTCCACCGTCTATCGTTACATGTGAGGCATTGTCGTCATTACTGCCGCCGTTGTTAATGTAATCGTTGCCAGCTCCGCCAGAAATTGAAATATATCGTTGGTAGTTGCTGACAGTATCTGCTCCTTCTCCACCGTCTATTGACACGCTGGCGCTGTAGTTGCTGATATTGTCGTTGCCAGTGCCGCCACTTATCGTCACGTTGTCAGTATAGTTTTTGATAGTATCCGCACCTGCCAGCGCGAAAAGCACAATGTTTGTTTCGCTGTTGATATAACTGTCATCATCTGGCGTCAGGCTGACAGCAGTGAAAGTTATCGGTACTGTATCTTTACCGCCAGTGCCGGTATCTGAATCGCCGCCATAAACCGTGACGGTAACAGTTTCTCCGCCCACGGTGACAGTCTCAGCAGGCAGCGTGACTTCAACCGTGACAATTTCGCCGCCGCCGACCGTTATAGTTTCCGCTGGCAGTGTGACTTCAACCGTCTCATTGACGGTAACAGTTTCGCCGCCGCCGACCGTGACAGTTTCAGCTGGCAATGTAACTGCCGGAAGCGTAACATTTACCGTGACCGTATCGCCCGTAGCGGTAACAGTCGTAGCGAGCAGCGTAATTCCAAAAGTCTCATTGACAGTAACGGTATCACCACCGCCTACCGTAACAGTTTCTGCTGGCAAAGTAACCGCCGGAAGAGTGACGTTGACAGTTTCCGCGGGCAGAGTGACTTCAACTTCAACCGTTTCGGTAACAGTGACAGTTTCGACGCCAGTGCCGCTGGAAATTCCTGACCATTTTTTGGTAGAAATTTTCCCGCCGCTGGCAATGCTCGCTGTACTGCCCTCGCCGACAATCGTCACTGCCGCATCAGCCGCGTCTTTCAGCGTAACGCTTGCCGAACCGATTTTCAAAATGGCGTCGCTGCCCTTAGTACTGTAGCCGCTGAGCGAGGCGCCGTCCAGGCTGATAATATCCGCGCCGGAGGTGTAATCCATAATCGTATCGTTGCCGTCGCCGCTCGCATAGACAAAAACATCGACGCCAGCGCCGCCGGTAAGAATATCTCCGCCCTTGCCGCCAATAATCGTATCGCTGCCCTTGCCGCCTTTAATCGTGTCCTTGCCCTTGCCGCCGAGGATAAAATTATCCGCGCCGTTGCCGGTAATATCAATCGCCTTACTCCGAGCCGCCGCGTCAATCGTCTCCACGCTCGCGCCGTAGGAATTGAACTCGCCTTCATAATCAGCGGTAATTGAAACCACGTCCGCTCTGGCAATTTTCGTGTTGTTATAAATCAGACCGCCATTGTAAACCGTCAGCACATCGTCTGCGTCAAGGACAGAAATCGCACTGAGCCCCGCGCCTTTGAGCGTAACAGCGCCGCTGCCAATCTTGAAAATGGCGTCATTATTTTTCACGCTGTAGCTTTTAACCTCGCCGCTCGTCAGCTTGATAATGTCCTCGCCCGCCACGTAGTCTGTGATAATATCGCCGCCGTCGCCATTGCCATAAATGAAAACGTCGGCTCCCTTTCCGCCCGTCAGAATATCCGCACCGGCGCCTCCGGCTATCGAATCATTCCCCGCGCCGCCGTCGATTATATCCTTGCCCTTGCCGCCGACCAGATAATTATTTTTCGTGTTGCCGGTAATGTTGACAGCGGCGGTACGCGGCGAAGCGTCAACTGAAACTGCGCTGGTGCCGGCGGTGAAGGAACTTCCATACGCCGAAGTTAAAGTTATCGCCGTAGCCTTCGTCGCGCTGGCGGCATTATAAATCGCGCCATTCTGATAAGTTGCAACATTTTTATTCTCGTCGACAACGAGGACGGCAGCAGATTTCCCATTCTTTACCTTGAGCGTACCACTGCCAACTTTCAGCACGGCGTCACTGCCGCTGACTGAGTACGCGCCGACCGAATCGCCAACAATCTTAATTGTATCCTGCCCCGCCGTGTAATCAGCGATAAAATCGTTGCCGCCGCCGCTCTCATAAACGAACAAATCTTTGCCCTTGCCGCCGTACAGCGTGTCATTCCCAGCGCCGCCGTTAATCGTGTCATTCGCGCTGGTGCCGGTGATTTTATTCGCCGCCGCGTTGCCGGTGATATTCAGCGCCTTAGTTCGCGCAGAAGCGTCAATCGTCACGACGCTGGAGCCGTAGCTGGCGAGGGTATTGCCGTAGGACGCAGTGACAGTAACCGCTTTGGCTTTGGAAACGGCGCTGTCATAAACCAAGCCGCTGTCGTAGGTGGTGATTTTATTTTTGGAATCGACGACGGTAATGGCTTTGTTCTTACCGCCGGAAACTTTCACCGAGCCGCTGCCGATTTTGAAAGTGGCGTCGCTGCCGCTGATTGTGTAGCTTGAAATCGAGCCGCTGGAAATTTTGAGCGTATCCTCGCCCGCCGCGTAGTCGGTGATAACGTCAGGTAATCGTTACAACGCTGGATTCGTAGTCGCTGGCTTTGAGCGTCGCGCTGGAATAATCCGCTGTAACAGTTACTGCAGTTTTGTCGCTGTTGTATGCTAAAACGGAGGAGCCGGTCAAAGTATCTGCTGGCATTATGGAAATCTCCTTTCAAAAACTAAAAACAATCCTGCCGCCAGTATAGCAAATGCTGTAACGGCGCGCAATATCGCGGTTGCTCTAAAAAACTCCGTCGCTGAGAACAATTTCCTGAATGCGCGCGTTTTCCGCCTCGTAGCTGGAAATCATATGCGCGCGAACCATGGCGTCAATGACAACCAGCTGGCGCCTTTTTGCCAGCATAAAATTGTTGTAAGGCGAATAAACCGACGGCGCATTCGGCAGACCGGCGAGCATTGCGCATTCGCCGACGGTCAAATCTTTCGGCTCCTTGCCAAAGTAGCCATGCGCCGCGTCGTAAATTCCATAGAAGTTCGAGCCGAAATAAATCGTGTTCAAATACATTTCAAGGATTTTATCTTTATCGAAAGTGCGTTCGACGCTCATTGCCAGAAAGACTTCCTCCGCCTTGCGCGTGAAGGAACGCTCCTGCGTAAGGAAAAGATTTTTAACCAGCTGCTGCGTGATAGTCGAAGCGCCCTGCTGAATTTCTCCCGCCTCGACGTTTACCAGAGCCGCGCGGATAATCCCTTCCACGTCGAAGCCGCGGTGCGAATAAAATCTGGTGTCCTCGACGGCGATAACAGCCTGCCTGAGCCGGAGCGGAATGTCTTTGATAAAAACGTAGTGGCGCATACTGCGAATTTTTTCATTGACCGCGTTCTCAACGTTCAGGACGCGCTCGATTTTTCCGGCGATACCAACTTCGGAATTATTGTGAATCTGGTAATTTGTTGCGGCAGGATTTTCCTCAGGCTCCGGCGTCCTTATCGCCAGCGTCACTAAGAAAGACGCCACGAATATTACAACCAGCGCGAAAAATATTTGAATCAGCCGGAAAATTATTTTGAACGGGCGCCGGATTTTCCTGCGCGACCTTCCTGGTGTTGTACTCATTGAAACCTCCTATATCGCAACCGCCAGCATGAGGAAAATTATCGTGGCGGTGTACATAAGCCGAATCGCCGCCAGAATGTGCGGCGCCTGCAGCGGCTCTATCGGATCTCCCATATACGCGCGGAAACTCGGTACGCCGAAATATGAATTTATTCCGCCCAGCCGAATGTCCAGCGCCCCAGCAACTGTCGCCTCCGCGTAGCCGCCGTTCGGGCTTGGGTGCTTAGCCGCGTCGCGCCGCATCATTGCGAATGCATTTTTGAAGTCCAGATTTAAAACCAGCGCCGACGCTATGAACAGCGCCGCAGTGATTCGCGCAGGTATAAAATTCGCCACGTCGTCCAGCCGCGCCGCCGCCCGTCCGAAATACAAATACCGCTCGTTTTTGTAGCCCAGCATTGAATCCATCGTGTTCACCGCGCGATAAGCCACAGCCATCGGCAATCCTCCGACCGCGAAGAAAAACAGCGGCGAAATTATCCCGTCAACCGTGTTTTCAGAAATTGTCTCGACCGTCGCGCGGACTATTTCCGCCTCGTTCAGGTTCACCGTGTCCCGCCCGACTATCCAGCCGACTTTGTAGCGCGCCTGCTGCAGATTTTCCGCGTCAAGCAGCGCGTAAATTTCCCGCCCAGCCTCCGCCAGCGAGCGCGGCGAAATTACAAAGCTCAGCGCCAGCGCCTCGATGAAAATTTCCGCCGTGAAACTGCCCGCCGCCTCCGCAAGCAGTGAAATTGCCAGCCCCGCGCCGTAGCTCACCGCTACGACCACGAAAACTAACACGCCGCCTTTGAAAATTTTTGCCGTGGGACTGTCTGAATCTCGGCGCAGAAAATATTCCAGCACCAGAATTAATTTTCCCATAAGCACGACCGGATGAAATCTGCTGCGCGGGTCGCCAATCAGCGCGTCGATTAGCAGCGCCGCGACTGCCGTTATCATTGGGCTCATAGCAACACCCCGAAATTTTTTTATGCTGAAATTATATACCAACGGCGCCGGTTTTTCCACAGTTACGCGTTGATTCTGCGCGCGTTTTGTAGTAAAATTTTTTCAAGAGTTTCAGATTGGCGGCGATACCGTTGGAAAAATTCGCAGAACGGCTGCACAGACTGATTCACCAGGCGGGACACAATTTCGGCGGCAGTTCACAGGCAATTATTCAGCTGGTCGAACTGATTCTGGAGTTCGCGGTAAAAATGCGGGCGACGGATTTGCACATCGAGCCGTTTGAAGAATTTCTGCGCGTGCGGTACAGAATCGATGGGCACCTGCACGAAATGCACGAGCCGCTTCCGATAAGATTCGCACCGGCGATAAGTTCGAGGATAAAAATTCTGGCGCGAATGGATACAACGGCGGCTTTCTCGGCGCTCGACGGCGCTATAAGATTTGGCGAAACAGAAATGCGCGTGGCGTCAATGCCGTCATTCGGCGCGGAAAGTCTGACGATAAGACTGCTCGACTCGGCGCAGGATTTGCACCGGCTGTCGGAATTGGGATTCACGGCGGCGAATGAAAAAATTTTCCGGCGGCTGATAGCTCAAACTTCGGGAATGATAATTCTGACGGGACCGATGAACTCCGGCAAATCGACGACGCTTTACGCGGCACTGCGCGAACTGAATCAGCCGACGCGCGCGATTATGACGCTGGAAGACCCAATCGAACAGCATTTGGACGGCGTAAGCCAGGTGCAGGTCAACGAGAAAGCCGGACTGACATTCGCGGCGGGCTTGCGGGCAATGCTAAGAATGGACTGCAACTGTATGATGGTCGGCGAGGCGCGCGACGCGGAAACTTCGCAGATAGCGGTACGGGCGGCGCTCACGGGGCACCTGATTTTTACGACACTGCACGCTGGCGATTCGTGTTCAGCGGTTTTCCGAATGATTGAAATGGGCGTGGAACCGTACCTGCTGGCGTCGACGCTCAAGGGAGTTGTGGCTCAGCGGTTAGTGCGGCGGCTGTGTCCGGCGTGTAAAAAGCTGGTTGCGGCGAATGAGGTCGAGGAGAAAATTATTGGCGCTAAAATGGTTTATACTGCAGTTGGCTGCGAAAAATGCGGCGGCACTGGCTTTTACGGGCGGCAGGCACTCCACGAAATTCTCAGCGTCGATAAAAATATCCGCGCGCTGATTCTTACCAGCAGAGACCTCGATAAAATTCGTGAGGCGGCGATTGCCAGCGGCTTGAAAACTTTGTCGGCGGACGGTCTGGAAAAAATTCGCGCAGGTTTGACTACGCTGGAGGAGGTGCGCGGGATTCTGGGCAGCGATGTGAACTGGCATTGATTTGAGATTCGCGCAGTTTTGATTTTCCGGCTCGAAATTTTTATCGATAGGCGGCGAGGTGAAGTTCCAATGAAATTTTTACTGGTATTCGCAGGCGGCGGCTTAGGCGCAATGGCGCGGTATTTCGTAACGACGACGCTCGCCGGCAAGCTCGGAAATTTTCCGCTGGGTACGCTGACGGCGAATTTGCTGGGAAGTTTTTTAATGGGATTAGTTGTAGGACTTATCGCGGGGCGGGCGTCAATGGAGCCGCTGCGACTTTTGCTGGCAGTGGGATTTTTGGGCGGATTCACGACGTTTTCAAGTTTTTCAGCTGAAACTCTGGCGCTTTTGCAGGGCGGACAGATATTTTCGGCAGCGGCGAATGTGCTGGTGAGTGTTGCGCTTGGACTGGCGGCTTGCGCGGCAGGATTAACTTTAACGCGCTGAATTGCAGGTTTTTTGATACTTTTATAGAAAAATTAATCCGAGGTGATAAAAGTGGCTTTACTGAGTGGACCGAAGCTTAGGAATTGCACGAAATGCGGGAAGGTTTTTACTTCTCTTCGCGGCGAAAAACTTTGCAGGGAATGCACTGAAGAAGCTAAAGAATTTGAGCAGAAAGTTGTTGAATACATTCGCGATAACCCTGGCACTTCGATGAAGGAAGTCATGGAGGCGACCGGCGCGACGGATAAAATGCTGAAACGCATGATGCAGGAAGGAATTTTTTCAAATTCCGGTCGCGGCGAGGATTTTATGTACCCGTGCGTTGGCTGCGGGCGCCCGATTCATGCTGGAACTTATTGCACCGACTGCCTCAGCCGCCTCAGGAGCCAGACCCGCAAGGCTGCTGAATCTATGCAAATCCGCATTAAGGAAGATAGAAAAATGTCGACGATTGAGCGCCTCGATGCCCTTGCTGAACGCGAATTTGAAAAGGAAAACCGCTCCTCTACTATCAGACGCAATTTCGCGCAGACTCTTTTAAAGAACCGCAACAATTCATGATTTTGGATTTGCTGAAAAACTGCAGCCTTTGTCCGCGAAACTGCGGAATCGACCGCACGAAACGCGCTGGATTTTGCGGCGCCAGTGATAAAATTCGCGTCGCGCTGGTCAGCCTGCACAGGTGGGAAGAACCCTGCCTCGTCGGGCAAAACGGCGCCGGTACGATTTTCTTTTCGCACTGCAACCTGAAATGCGTCTACTGCCAGAATTTTGAAATCAGCAGCGGCGGCTATGGCGAAGAAATTTCCATTGAGCGGCTCGCTGAAATTTTTCTCGAACAGCAGGAGCGCGGCGCCGCCAATATCGAACTCGTCACGCCGACGCATTACGTTCCGCAAATCTGCACTGCTCTTGACGCGGCTAAAACGCGCGGCTTGAGCCTGCCGGTTGTCTACAACACCAGCGCCTATGAAAATCTTTCGACGCTCGAACTTCTGCGCGACCGCGTAGATATTTTTCTGCCGGATTTGAAATACTTCAGCGACGAAATCGCCGTGACTTTTTCGCGCGCGCCGAACTATTTCGCCGTAGCCAGCGCCGCCATTCGCAAAATGTTTGAACTCGTCGGAGCGCCCAGCTTCAGCGCGAATGGGAATATGACCCGTGGCGTCATTGTACGCCATTTAATTTTACCCAATTTTCGCCGCGACAGCATTAAGATTTTGGACTGGCTTTACGAAAATTTTGGTGACAAGATTTTTATCAGCCTCATGAATCAGTACACGCCGGTTTTTCGCGCGGGCGAATACAAAAAAATTTCCCGCCGCCTCACGACTTTTGAATACGATTCCGTTGTTAACCACGCGGTTGAAATTGGCGTGGAAAACTGCTATATTCAGATTGGCAGGACTGCCGAGGAAAAATTTATTCCGCGCTTCGACGGTTCCGGCGTGCGGTGAATTTTTCCAGACTAAACAAGGAGGAATGCGCATGCCGTTTAACATAACGCTTCCGGCAAAAATCGCTGGGCTGATTTCGACAATCCGCCCGTCGGACCTGCTGGAAATTTTGCTTGTTGCAATTATACTTTACAAATTATACGCAATGCTCGAAGGCACGCGCGCGATAACGCTTGTCAAGGGAATTTTGGTGCTGTTCATGGCAAATTTTTTCTGCAACGTGCTGCAGTTGAATTTATTGTCGTGGATTTTTGAAAAAATAATGACGTGGATGTTCGTGCTGCTGCCGATAGTTTTTCAGCCGGAACTCCGGCGGACGCTTGAGCGACTGGGACAGGGCAAATTTCTATTCACCGAGCGTGAAACGCTGGACATTGAAGAAGCCAACAAAATTATCGATGAACTGGTGCGGGCGTCGAAGTCGCTGTCGTCTACGAAAACCGGCGCGCTCATGGTTATCGAGCGCGAAATGGGCTTAAACGACGTGGCGGACACTGGAATAAAGCTTGACGCCAGAATCACGGCGGAGCTGATTGGCAACGTATTCTTCGTGAACACGCCTCTGCACGACGGCGCGGCGATAATTCGCGGGAACAGACTTTACGCGGCGGGCTGCTTACTGCCGCTCACCGAAAAGCGCGGCTTGTCGAAGGAACTCGGTACGCGGCACCGCGCGGCTATCGGAATTTCTGAGCAGTGCGACGCGCTGGTTTTAGTCGTCAGCGAGGAAACCGGCACAATTTCGGTTGCGGAAAACGGTCGGCTTATGCGTCACCTCAACGGTGAAACGCTGGCGTCGGTATTGCGTCCGGCTTTTGTCCACCCGCACAGGAAAAATATTTTCGACGTTTTTACCAGATGGAGAACGCACCATGCTTGAACGAATTAAAACCGTGCTGCTGCGAAACCGGCAGAAAAAAATCGTCGCGCTGATTCTGTCAACGGCGCTGTGGTTTTTCGTCATGAGCAGTCAGGATCCAGTCATCAACGGCTCCTACGACGTGCCGATTTCCATGGTCAACGTTCCGCCGAAGTACAAGGCGCTCTACGCAGACCAGAACATTCGCGTTCGGCTGAGGGCGCCGCGTTCCTACTTCATCGACTACAGCGAAAACAACGTCCGCGCCTTCGCAAACCTGCGCGACTTCACCGGCGAGGGCGAATACGATATTCCCGTTGAAACTTCCTATCCCAAAGGCTTTGAACTTGAAAGCGTCAGCCCTGCAATGGTTCGCGTCAAGCTCGACCCTTTCGTTGAACGCCAGATTCCCGCCGAGATTATCATCACCGGTTCGCCCGTGGAAGGTTCAATCGTCAAAAACCTCGACCGCTCTTCCGACAACCTGACGCTGATTGGCGCTAAGACCGCTGTAAATTCCGTCCGCCGCGTTATCGGCTACATTGGGCTGAACGATAACGCTGAAACTTTTGACATTCCAGTTCCGCTGAGCGCCGTCGACGAAAATGGGCGCGAAGTCAGCGACGTGCGCGTTGTACCTTCGGCTATCACCGTTACCGTTGTTATCGAGAGCAATATCCAGAAAAAAGTCGTGCCGGTCGTCGTCGAAGTCGCCGCGCCAGCCGGTCGCGAAATTGAAAAAATTACCGTCAATCCGCAAAACGTCGAAATTACCGGCGCAACTGAAATCGTCAACCAGATTGAGGCGATTAAGACCGAGACGCTCACCCTGCCCGTTAATGTCAAATCGTTTATCGGCAAGCTTAAGTTCGTCGTTCCCGACGGCGTGACGCTCAGCGAGTACGAAGTTGACGCAAATATTTCGCTGAAGGAGTAAATTTTTTTGAAAGTCAGAATCACGAATCTCGCCGCCGATTTGAACGATAACCGCGCGATTGAGGAAATTGCTGCCAGCCGCCTGAGGGTTGACGCGAAAAAAATCCGCAGTGTCAAAATCATTCGCAAGGCTGTCGACGCCCGCCGGTACCACGGCGCGGGGATTAAGTTTAACTTTATCGTCGACGTGGATTTTGCTGGGAAGGTTAAGCTCGGCGGCGGCGTTACGGAAATTCCCGCTGAAAATATTTGCCCGCGCGTTGAAGTTCCAAAGAATTTCGCGCTGAAAAATCCAATCGTCACAGGCTTTGGACCCGCCGGAATGTTCGCCGCTTTGGAGCTGGCTCGCGCAGGTCTGGAGCCGATTATTTTTGAGCGCGGCGGCGACGTTGACGCTCGGACGGCGGCTGTTGCCAAATTTTTCCGCACGGGCGAGCTTGACGAAAATTCCAACGTGCAGTTTGGCGAAGGCGGCGCTGGCACTTTTTCCGACGGCAAGCTTACCACGCGCATTGACGATTCGCTGATTGATTACGTGCTGAAAACTTTCGTGGAAGCCGGTGCGCCGGAAGAGATTGCGTACCTGCAGAAGCCGCACATTGGCACTGATAAACTTCGGAGCGTTGTCAAAAATATTCGCGCGGAAATTTTAAAGCTGGGCGGGCGGATTCATTTCAACGCGCAGGTGACGGATTTGGAGTTTGACGCTGGCGGAAATGTGACGGCGGCGATTGTCAACGGCGCTGAAAGATTTGCGGCGGACGCGGTATTTTTGGGCGTGGGACATTCCGCGCGGGATACTTACAAAATGCTGGCGCGTCATGGCGTGGCGCTGGAGGCTAAGGCGTTCGCAGTCGGCGTGAGGATTGAACACGCGCAGGAATTTATCAACCGCGCGCAGTACGGCGAGGATTTCGACAATCCGAAACTTCCGGCGGCGGATTATTTTTTGACGTACAAGGGCAAAACGCGCGGCGCGTACAGTTTCTGCATGTGTCCAGGCGGGCAGGTTGTAGCGGCGGCGTCCGAGGCTGGCGGCGTAGTGACAAACGGTATGAGCAACTTTGCGCGGGATTCTGGCATTGCAAACAGCGCGATTCTCGTGACGGTCGATAAGCGCGATTTTGGCGACAGCATTTTGGGCGGCGTGAATTTTCAGCGCGAACTGGAAATGCTTGCGTTCAAAGCTGGCGGCGGGAACTACAAAGCGCCGGTGCAGAGCGTGGGCGATTTTCTGAGCGGTCGCGCTGATTCTGAGAATTTCGCCGTTGCATCGAGTTACCCGCTGGGATTTAAAACTGCTGACCTGAATAAAATTCTGCCGGCTGAAGTTGCGGCGACGCTGAAAGACGCGCTGGTTTTCTGGAACGGCAAGATTAAAAATTTCGCGGCAGCTGATATTCCGATGACTGGCGTTGAAACTCGAACTAGCGCGCCGTGCAGAATTTTGCGCGATAAGGTTACGCGGCAGTCGGTGAGCCACGGCGGGATTTATCCGATTGGCGAGGGCGCTGGCTACGCTGGTGGGATTATGAGTTCGGCGGTTGACGGCATTAAATCTGCACAAAAATTTTTAATGCTTGAGGAAAATAAATGCGAATAAGAAGCGCGCCATGGACGGCGCGCGGGCCGTCACAGGTCGCCGGAAGCGACCTATGCGGCCCAGTTTTCTTTGCCAGCGTTTCTTTTTCAAAAGAAATGCTGAAACAAGAAATGCTGATAAAAGAAATGCTGAAACATGTTTGACGCAACCGGCGGCTTAAGCTATAATCGAAAAAAATTTTGCTCTGGAGGAAATAGCATGTGCGGAATTGTCGGGTACATTGGCGGCAGGCGCGCCGTCGATTTTTTGTTAGACGGGCTGACGAAACTTGAATATCGCGGCTACGATTCGGCGGGCGTGGCGGTTAGTGACGGCGGGAATATTTTCATTGAGAAGGCCGTCGGGCGGCTCGATTCTCTCAAGGAAAAGCTGAAAAATAATCTGCCTGCTGGCACGATTGGCATCGGGCATACGCGCTGGGCGACGCACGGGCGTCCTTCCGACATAAACGCTCACCCGCACACCGACTGCCAGGGGAATTTTGTCGTCGTCCACAACGGCATTATCGAAAATTACCTGCCGCTCAAGGAAGATTTAATTTCGCGCGGTCACAAATTCATTTCAGAGACCGATACCGAAGTTGTGGCGCACCTGCTCGAAGAAGTTTACAGCGGCGATTTCATTGAAGCCGTCCGAGAAGTGCTGAACAAAATCGAAGGCTCCTACTCGCTGGTTTTCATGTCGAAGGAAAATCCCGACGTTTTAATCTGCGCGAAACAGGAAAATCCGCTCGTAGTCGGGCTCGGCAAGGGCGAAAATTTCATTGCGTCTGACATTCCGGCGATAATTTCCCGCACGCGCGAAACGTACATTCTCAACGACGGCGAAATTGCCATTGTCAGGAAAGATTCAGTGCAGGTTATCAACCGGCGCGGCGAGAGCGTCGACAAGAAAATTTTCCACGTGACCTGGAACGCTGAGGCGGCGGAAAAGGGCGGCTACGAACATTTCATGCTGAAGGAAATTAATGAACAGCCGAAAGCCGTCCGCGATACGATGAGCAAGCGCATTGCCAGAGACGGCGCCAAAATTCTGCTTGACGAACTCAACTGGGATAAAAATTTCCTCGACGGCATAAACAAAATTTATATTGTTGCCTGCGGCACGGCGTACCACGCGGGCTTAGTTGGCAAATTTTACATTGAAAAACTCGTGCGCAAGCTCGTCGAAGTCGATTTGGCGAGCGAGTACCGTTACCGCGACCCGATTGTTGACGATAAAACTTTGGTGATTGTTATCAGCCAGTCCGGCGAAACGTCTGACACTCTGGCGGCGCTCAAAGAATCACGGCGGCTCGGCGCTAAAACTTTGGCGATAACAAACGTCGTAGGCTCGTCAATCGCGCGGGAGGCGGAATACGTCGTGCACACGTGGGCGGGACCGGAAATCGCCGTGGCGTCAACGAAGGCTTACACGACGCAGCTGATTTTGATGTTCATGCTGGCGCTGTACATGGCGCAAATCGCCGGTACGGTCTCGGCGGAAGAACTGCGGCGGCTGATTGGCTTGCTGAAAAAAATCCCCGCGCAAATTTCGGAAACGCTCTCGGACGTTGAGCCGATAAAAACTTTCGCGCGGCAGTACGGCTTCAACGAAGATGTATTCTACATTGGGCGGAGTCTGGATTATTGCGTGGCGCTGGAAGGCGCGCTCAAGCTCAAGGAAATTTCGTACATACACGCGGAGGCGTATGCGTCGGGCGAACTCAAGCACGGGACGCTCGCGCTGATTGTCGAAGGCGTGCCGGTTATCGCGCTGGCGACGCAGAAATCCGTTTACGAAAAAACGCTGTCGAATATCAAGGAAGTCAAGGCGCGCGACGCGGTTGTCATTGGAATTGCGGCGGCGGGCGATTCGGAGCTGGAAAAATATTTAGACCACGTGATTTTCGTGCCGGAAACCGACGAGCTTTTGATACCGCTGCTGACGGTGGTGCCGCTCCAGCTGCTGGCGTACTACGCGGCAATAACGCGCGGCTGCGATGTGGATAAGCCGCGCAATCTGGCAAAGTCCGTCACTGTCGAATAAAAATGAATCTGCATTTTGACGAATCAGTCGCGCTGGATTATAAAAGCCCTTCGCAGAAAATCCGCGTCATGAGCGAGAGATGGTTCCTGTCGAATATTTTCTGCCCGTGCTGCGGCAACGACCACGTTGACAAGCTGAAAAATAATTCGCCCGTGGCTGATATGCGCTGTGGAAATTGCGGCGAAATTTTTGAGGCTAAGAGCAAGAAAAATCACCTCGGCGCGAAAATTCCTGACGGAGCATATCACACAATGATTGAGCGAATCACCGGCAATCTCAACCCTCAGCTTTTTGTTATGCAGTATTCGCCGGCGCTGACAGTGCGGGATTTGATTTTCATTCCGAAATTTTTCTTCACGCCGGATATTATAGAGAAACGCAAGCCGTTATCTGCAACCGCGCGACGGGCTGGCTGGGTCGGCTGTAATATTTTGTACCAGAAAATTCCTGAGCAGGGCAGGATTGACATAATCCGCGACGGCAGGGAATTTGAAATTGCCGACGTTCTCCAACGATACAGGAAAATCGAAGCTTTGAAAACTGATAATCTGAAACTGCGCGGCTGGCTGCTGGACGTTCTGAACTGCGTCAACGCCATAAAATCTGAAACTTTCACGCTGCAGGAAATTTACCAGTACGCCGATTTTCTGAAGGCTAAGCACGCGCTGAATAATAACGTTGAGCCGAAAATTCGCCAGCAGTTGCAGTTTCTTCGTGACAAAGGGTTCATAGAATTTGTCGGGCGCGGCGTCTACCGAAAGCTGCAATGATGGCTGAAAATATTTTCGGGAGCTGTTTAAATGAGCGAACGAGTGGAAATACTTGGCGTGAAAGTCGACGCGGTGACAATGGCGCAGGCGGTCGCGCTGGTTGAGGAATTAATCACCGCGCGAAAGCCGTCAATCGTGGCGACGGCAAACGCGGAAATGTTAATGCGGGCGACGCATGACGAGGAACTTCACCAAATCCTGAACGCGGCGGAACTGGTAGTGCCGGACGGCGCAGGAACAGTCTGGGCGGCGCACCACCTCGGCTACGAAATGCCGGAGCGCGTGGCTGGCTATGATTTGGTGCAGGAACTTTTAAAGCTCGCGCCGAAAAAATCACAGCGAATATTTTTTTTCGGCTCAGCGACTGGAATTGCGGACAGGGCAAAGGCGAAGGCTGAAACGCTGTACCCAGGAATAGAAATTGTCGGAACGCGCAATGGATTTTTCACGGCGGCGGACGAGCCTGAAATTATCGCGCAGATACAAAATTCCCGCGCAGATATTTTGCTGGCGGCACTGGGCGTTCCGAAGCAGGAAAAATGGCTGGCGGCGCATAAATCTGAGCTGAATGTACCTGTCTCAATCGGCGTCGGAGGAACGCTGGACGTAATGGCTGGCGCGGTACGCAGGGCGCCGAAATGGATGCAGCGGGCGAAACTCGAATGGCTTTTCCGCGCGATGTTGCAGCCTTCGCGGGCAGGAAGATTGATAGCTTTGCCGAAATTTGTATTGAAAGTTCACGCGTCGAAAAAATAACTGGAGGTGGTGAGGTTGAGCATAATTCGGGAAGGATTTTATTTCGCGGGCGGAGCGCTCCTCGCCGCATTTTTGCTGGGCGCGCTGGTAAATCCCTACGCGGCGATACCGGCGGTGGTGCTGGCGTGCTACTGCCTGTACTTTTTCAGAAACCCTGCGCGTAAAATTCCAGCCGACCCTTCGCTGATTGTTTCGCCCGCCGACGGCACTGTTCAGGACATTGTTCCCGTCGAGGATGACTTCATTCACGCGCCGTGCAACAAGATTATAATTTTCCTGTCGGTCTTCGACGTGCACGTCAACCGCAGTCCTATCGCCGGCGAAATTAAAATTCAGAAATACGTCTGCGGGCGTTTCCGTCCGACGTATAAAGATTCCGTCGGCTTCGAGAATGAGCGCCACCTGATTGGTATCGAAAACGAAAAGCTCCGCGTTACCGTTACGCAAATCGCTGGGATTCTGGCGCGGCGGATTGTAAGCTGGGTGACGCTTGACGATACGCTGGAGAAAGGCGAACTCTACGGCTTGATTCGCTTCGGCTCCTGCACGGAAATTGTCATGCCCGCCAGCGTCGAAGTGCTCGTTAAGAAAGGGCAGAAGGTGCGCGGCGGCGAAACTATCGTTGGCAGAATTTCTAACAACTAAAAAAGAGGTGACGGCGATGAAGGCGATGCTGCCAAACATTTGCACGGCGGCGAATTTGTTTTTCGGAATGTGTTCACTCCTCGCAACTTACGGCGGGAATTATTTCTATGCGTCGGTATTCATACTGCTGGCGCTGATAGCGGACGGCTTAGACGGGCGAATCGCGCGGGCGCTGGGCGTATCGTCGGAGTTCGGCAAGGAAATGGACTCGCTGTGCGATTTGGGCTCATTCGGAATTGCGCCGGCGTTTCTGGCTTATTCGTTCTGCCTGTACAATTTCGGAAAGCTGGGCGCGGCGGCGGCGATAATTTTCGCGCTGTGCGGAATGTGGCGGCTGGCGCGCTTCAATGTCAGCACGAGCGTTGTACACGGCTACTTCATGGGCTTAGCGATACCGGCGGGCGGCTGCATAATCGCAACGACAACGATGTTATTCACGGCGCTGAACGTTCACCCAGAAAATTTCGGACTGGTCTACCCGATAACCGTGATAATCGTGGCGTATCTTATGGTCAGCCACGTGCATTATCCCGACTTCAAGGGCGGCGGCGAGAAATTATTTCCGGCGGCGAAAATCTTTGCAGCGGTAATGTTTCTGGCGATAATTTTTTTCACGCGCGAAGTTCCAGTTCCTGGCGTGCTGACGGCGATTTTTTCAACCTACGCAGTTTTCGGAATAGTAAATTCACTGCTGGCGCTTATGAGCCGCGAAGTTTGACGGAGGTGCTTCAGGTGGCTGACAGAAAAATTTCCCTCGACAAAAAGGCAGATTCCAACGTTCAGATTAAGGAAGTTAGTCAGAAACTGGATTTTCTAATCAGCGAGATTCAGACGCTCCGGCACGAAGTCGATTCGCTGAAGTCGAACATGAGCGATTTGCAGGAAAAAAACCGCGAGCAGCTGTACCGGCTCGATTCGCAGTTCTACAAGCTTTGCAGCGATTTGCAGAACCAGATTTATAAATTTCAGTCGGCGTTCTACGAGGGCAGCCGCGACGTCAAGGACGAGCTGAAAGAGTTGCAGGATAAAACGCGTTATTCGCGCTTTGTTGAAAAAATTCTGCCGTGGACTCCGGCGATACTGATAGGCGGCGCGGCGTGGATGCTGATTTTGCGTCTGATTTTTGAATAAAGAAACCGGCAGTCATTCCGACTAATTAGGGAGGCCGCCATGGACGGCGGCCCCCGCCCGCCAGCTCACATGGATGTGAGCGAAGCGGGCATGTTTTCTTTGCTACTTTCTTTTGCGCCAAAAGAAAGTAGAACACAAAACAAACTCCAGCGCAAAAAAAAAACCGGCAGTCATTCCGACCGTCGGTTTTTTAAATTGAACCTGTTGTTCTGCCCGTATTTAACAATTAACTCCCAATGCGACCGAGCTGGTTGACAGCGGCGTCGAGCATTGCGTCCTGCGTCATTACCGCCTTTGAGCCGGCTTCATAAAGCCTGTGGTTGTGAATCAGCTCGACCATTTCTGTAACGATTTCTGTATTGGATTTTTCTATTATCCCCTGCAGGACTTCGCCGGTTGCGGGCTGCGGCTGAGCGTTATCGACCGCGTAAAATAAATTATCGCCCTGTTTTCTTAGCGCCTGCGGGTTAAACTGGACAACCTGAATACGCCCAAGGATTTGCGGCTGGGCTTCATTGGCACCACGTACAGAAATTGTGCCGTCGCTCCCAACTGAAATTCTTTCGGGCGTAACGTCTTGCGGTATTGTTACAGCGTTGCCGGCTGTATCCAGCAGGCTGTTGCCGCGAATATCCTGAAGGACGCCATTCTGATTTCTGAAAAAAGCTCCGTTGCGCGTGTAGCGAATGCCGTCCTGAGTTTGAACTGCGAAGAAACCTTGTCCGGCGATAGCCAAATCAAAGGCGTTGCCCGTCGACTCATACGCGCCCTGCGAATGGTCAACGGCAATTTCGGAAATGTAGTCGCCCATACCGAGCTTCCCGACCATGGGGCGTTCGTTCGCGTTTGCTCCGAAACCCTTGAATTTGGTGACATCGCCTATATCTGTGCCGAGAGCGCTCACGCCACCGCTGCTGTCTTCATGATCATTTATGCGCCGAATCAGCATTGGTTGAAATTCGCGGTGGACTGCAACGTCTTTCTTGAAACCGGCAGTTGCGGCATTGGCAATATTGTTCGCGATAACGTCCGTGCGTTTCGATTCGGTTACCATACCAGTCGCCGCCGTATAGAGCCCTCGCCACATCCTCAATCACATCCCTTTCTTGAGAATTCTTTCAGCTGAAATGTAGTTCCTACTACCATTTTGTTTATCGTTATTTTCCCAAATCGAATTAAATTCGCAGCACTGCGCGAAGCTCACGGCAAATTTTACCGCAAGCCCCGCGCTTTTTAATTTGACGCCGCCGGTTTATTTGGTTTTCCAGGAGTTGTCGGATTTGTCGTAGTTCCAGTTGGAACCGTCAGCGAGCTGGAAGGTCGTGCCGTCGTTGGTATCGAGTTTCAGCGTCTGCCCGTTGTTGAACTTGAGCGTAATGGAATCGCTGGTGACTTCGGTGGTGAGCATGTCGACGGTAATGCCGTACAGGTTGACCGAATCGTTAGAGCCAGCGCCCTGAATCACATCGTTGCCGTTGCCCATTTCGTACCAGAACAAATCTTTGCCGTCGCCGCCAATCAGCGTATCGTTGCTCGCGCTGGAGCCGCCCCACAGGCTGTTATTGCCCTTGCCAGCCGTGATAACGTTGTCGAAATCGTTACCGACGAGCGTGGCGTTGCCTTCAACCGCGCTGGCGTCGAGCTCGTAAATATTCCCGTGGAACTCGTCGCTCCTGCCGTTGTTGAGCCAGACTTCCGCGTTATCCACTTCGCTGCTGACTTCAAGTTTCGCGCGGGATTTTGTTGTCGTGCTGAAGTAATTCGCGCGCCCGTCGTAAGTCAAATCGCCGTCGCTAATCTGCGCGACAACATCGCCGTAGTCATTTGCAATGGCGAAATCTTTACCCGCCGCGCCTTCAATCATCAGCCTGCCGCCGTTGAACAGTTCAACATAAACATCATCGCCGTTCACGCCAACGCCTTCAACGCCCTGCGCGCCAGTGTTAATCTTGTCAGGATTAATGGACTTGCCGTCAGTGAACTCAAAGCCGGTAATCGTTGCGCGGTCTTTGTCGAAGAAAAATTCCGTGGAGCCGTTCTTATCGTCGCCGGTGTAGCCGTGCAGAATATCGCGCCCGCCGCCGCCGTAAATCGTGCCGTCATTGGAGCCAGCGTAAAATTCTTCGTTCTCTTCCGAACCAATGAGCGTGGTTTTGCCGCCGCCCGCCGTAACCGTATTGAATCCGTAGAACACAACGTCATGCGCGCCAACTGCGCCTTTGCCTTCCGCAAGGTTGACACTGACGTCGCGTTCGTAATCGTCGCTGAAGTCGAGCGCGGATTTTTTGCCAATGTAGAAATCAGCAACTTCGTCCGCAACCTTCGCGGTCGCGCCTCTGCCAACGACAACGGAAGTATCTTTGTCAACCAGAATCTTCGCGGAAGAGCCATCGCCAACGTCCTTCAGGATAACTTTGGAATCGTCGTGCTTAATCACAACGTCGCCGTCAACGTAGCTCATATCGGAAACGTCAATATCCGCGCGAATGTAATCGTCGCCCGCGTCGAAGCCGGTCTTGAAGTTCTCAACGATTGTCGCGCTGCGAACGGTGGGAATTTCAATCGCCACGCCGTTAGCGTTAATCTTGCGGTTGGTGGAAAGTTTAACGAGGTTATCGCCGCCGTAGCCGTTAATCGTATCGCCAGCCGCCGCGTAAATCGTATCGTCATTCGCGCTGCCAACGAGCGAAGACGCCGCCTGCATACCGCCAACAATAATCGCCGGCTTATTCATCGGCGAAAGGTCAATCGAGCCGCCCTCGGTATTGGTAAAGCCGACCATCTGTTCTTCGCCGTTAATATCGTAGAAGTCAACCAGCGTGGCATCGTCGTAGCCGTCGTTGACGTAAACTTTGGCGCCGCTGAGCGAAACTTCGCCGGTGCGGAAAGTAATCTTGCCGTTCTCAATCGCCGCGCCAATATCGCTGAAGTCAGTCTGCAGACCGCTGCCGGTAGACGCGTGGTAGTTGTCAAGCGTTGCAGTGCCGCCGAGCGCGTAGACTTTATCCGCGCCGCCAGCCGCCATGTCAATGTAAGTATTGGCGCCCTGGTTGACGATTGTGTCATCGTTCGCGCCGGTCGTAATGCTGACATCCGCGCCGGTATCTTCCACAACAACCAGATCTCCGCCGTCGCCCAGTCCAATATCCTTGACGCCATTCGCCGCTTTGCTGACAATCGCCGCGTTGTGTCCACGGTCATTGAACGTAACGGACTGGTTGCCGCTGGTGAGTTCAACCGCAGACGCGACAGTTTCCGTACTCAAATCCGTTTCGCCGGTCTTGACGGTTGCGGGTTCAGCGGTTACGTCGAAGCGCGTCAGAACATCTTCCGTGGCGGTATCGGTCGTTACGGGCATGCTGTTCGGATTGTAAATGTAAACGCCCTCCGCCGTGGCAACAAAGGTATCGTCGGCTTTCGCGTCGAAGGCGGAGCCGTTGACCGTGTAAGTGCCGGCTTTGGAAACGCTCAGGCTTGCGCCAGCGCCAAGGTCGGTAATTTCGTTGCCGATTATCTGCACGCCGTCTTTATCGCCGCTCAGCGCGAAGGTTGTCTTGTTAATCGTGACGGATTTGTCATTGTCAAGCGCGACGATAAGTTCAGGATTATCAGCCGCGATTGTGACCTTATCCTCTACTCCGGCGAGGCTGACGAGTTCCTCACCGTTGCCGAAAATGCTTGCCGCGCCGCTGATACTGCCGGTGGTGCCGTTCATGTTGATATTCAGCGCCATACCTTCTGCAATGTACATCGCGCCGTTGAGACCGCTAATCGTGTCAGCCAAACTGTTGCGGTTGAATCCGAAGGAGACCGGCTCGCTGGAATCGAGCGTGACAGACATGCTGTCATATTCTGTGAAGTCGAGGACAAATACGCCGTCGCCGTCGGTTACGTAAGTAATCTTAGTGCCGTCAATCGTTGCGCCGTCTTCAATTCCGACAACGCTGGTAACTTTGCCGTCCTCAACGATAACGTTGAAATCGTCGTCGCCGTCCACGTAAATTTCCGCGCCGTTGACTGTCATATCGCCAACGCCGTGAACTGTAACGTCGCCCTTAATATTCTCCATAACCCTTATGCCGTCAATGCTGACAACCTGGCTGTCAACAACCTGGAGCGTGGCGTAGTCATTCCAGAAATCTTCGGGGCGGTCGTCGCCGAAATGCATTACCTTATCTTTGTTGGCAACAATCTCTTTCACGGATTCGCCAACGTTGACTGCGTGGTAAGCCGTGGCGCTATCGATAATCAGCGTGCCGTTTTCAAGGTTGTAAACGCCGTCAACCTGGAACGCTGCCTCGCCGTCGGGACGAGTGTAATGCTCAAGCACAAATTCAACGCTGTCATCGCCCTGCACGGTGAAGTTTTGAGTTTTGCCGGTGTAGTTGGCAAGGTTGAACGTGCCTTCCTCGTCGGTGATGAACTTGCCGGCTTTGCCCGCGCTGCTGAGCGTGGCGCCGCTGCTAATTCCAACAATTTCGGTAGCTTTGCCGTTCTCCACGATAATGTTGTAATCGTCGTCGCCGGTAATTCCAAAGCCTTCGCCGTTGACGGTCATGGGTTCTACGGCGTGAATGGTGACGTTGCCTTTCAGATTATCGACAAGCGAAACGCCGTCAATGCTGACAATCTGGCTGTCGGCAACCTGAACCGTGACATTTTCTTCAAAGTACGGCGCAGCGGTTGCGTCACCGAAATGAGTAACGTCGCTCGGTTTGAGGCGGGAGAATCTGTCGGCAACGTTAAACGCGTGGTAGCCCGTGGTGCCGTCGAAAATCAGCGTGCCGCTTTCAAAGTTGTAAATGCCTTCAATCTGGAACGCGTCCGCGCCGAGCGAATTGGTGTAGTAGCCGAGCACGAAGTCAACGCTATCATCGCCCTGAACGGTGAAGTTCTGCGCGTAACCTTCGTAGTTGACAGCGGTAAATTCGCCTTCCTCGTCGGTGGTGAACTTGATAGCGCCGCCGGTACCGTAAAGCGTGGCGCCGTCGCTGACGCCGGAAATGACGCTGGCTTTCTTTGTGCCGCCGGTAATGCTGACAGAATCGTCGCCCGCAATGCTGACAATCTGCGCGGCTTTATCGCTGCCGACGCTGACTTCCTTGCCGGTGAAGTCGCCGCTGATCGTATTGCCGTTAAGGTAGCGGATGAACGTAACGGCGGCGGTAGAGTCGGTTTCGTAGTGCACGTTGACGCCAACCGGCGTATCGCTGGTGAGTTCTCCAATCGTGTATTCTTTATCGTTGAAGGTGTACGTGCCAGCTTCAGAAAGTCCCAGCTGCAGAACGCTGTAATCATCTTCATATACGCCGGAACCAATTTCAGTTTCTGTATGACCCTTGCCCTCGACGGTAACGCCGCTGGAAAGTCCGAAGATACTGCGAATGCCGCCAGCGTCGACGCGCACGAAATATTCATCGTCGCCGTAAACGTAAGCTTCCTCTTTGAAGATTCTGCCGACGTATTCGGCGAAATCTTCTTCCGAAATAACGTGCGCCATGCTAATTCCGTCTTCAATCGTGGCAACGGTGACACCCAGAGGAACTTTCTCGGTAAGCTGGAGCGCCTGCCCGTTGATTGTGTTGAAACCTTTAGCAGTCAGCACAACATCTTCCGCGCCGGTAACCGCAACGCCCGCGCCGAGCGTAGGAACGTCGCCAGCCAGCGTAACTTTGCCGCTGCCGGTGAAGGTCATGCCGTTATATTCAAGCGGCTCGCCCGCAGTAACTTCAAACTCGCCAGTTGCAATCTGTTCGCCGTTGACGTTGATAGCCGTGCCAGCGCCCTTGACAATCGTAAGCGTGCCTTTGTCGGTGGTAAGAATGACATCTTTGCCGCTGAGTTCAGTGCTGATAACGTCGGCGCTCTGAATCGTGGAATCCGAATCGTAGCCGTAAATGGTATCGTTGCCGACGCCCGTGATAATCAAATTGCTCGTGGTAGTTTCAGTTCTGCTTTCATTGGCGTTGGCGCTGCCGAGGCTGATAACGTCATCGCCTGCGCCCGCGTCAATCGTCTGGCGAGGACCGCGCGAAATAATTGTATCGTTGCCGCTGCCGCCTTCAATGTAAGAATCATTGGAGTAGCTGGGATTGATATAATCGTCACCTTCGCCGCCAATCAGCGTAGCGTAGCCGCCGGTAGCCCAGTTGCCGGAGCCGCTGACAACGCTTCCGATAATCGTATCATCGCCCGCGCCCGCGTTGACGTTCTGATAATGTCCGTTCTGCAGAATAACAATATCATCGCCCGCACCCGCGTCAATCGTGTTGTAGTAGCTGTGGTGACTGCGGATTGAATCGTTGCCGTCGCCGGTCGAAACGCTGACGTAGTAGCCGCCGTAGTTGGCAATGGTATCGTTGCCGCTGCCGGTAATGACGGTCTCGCTCTCGTAATAATTCTTGAGCGTATCGGCGGCGCTGTCGACGGTGTATTCAAGATAACTGCCAACGAAATTATTTCCGTCGCCCGCGTTGATGTAAACCGCGTCGGCGTCGAGGTTGGTAATGTTATCGTCGCCGCTGCCGGAAATTACTGTCGCGCTGCCGTTGGAGCTGGTGATGACATTATTGCCGTCGCCCGCCACAATCGAAGTGTTGGCGCCGTCCGCATTAATCGTATCGTTGCCGCCCTCGCTGATAACTGTGACGTTATCACAGCCGCTGACAACGGAGTTATCGCCTGCGCCCGCGTCTATCAGAACGTTATCGGCGTCGGTATTGGAAATTTTATCGTCGCCCGCGCCAGTCTTAATCGACGAGCCGTCGCCGCTGTTGGTAATTTCGTTATTGCCGTCGCCGGTTTCAATCAGAGCATTCTCGCCGCTGCTGGTAATGGAGTTATCGCCTTCGCCCGCGTCGATTGAGACATTTTCGCCGCTGTTGTCGATAATATCCGCTTCGTCGGTGCCGCTAATCGCAACGCCGCTTTCGGTATTTTCAACGGCAGCCTCGCTGACGCCGATAATCGTGGCGCCTTCGTCCAGCCCGCTGTAATCTTCCACAACGGCGGTACCGTCTGCGTTAAAGCCAATGTCCAGAGTAACGGAATTATCGCCAGCGATTGTAATATTTTTATCGCCGAAAGTGAAAGAGCCTTCCTCGTCGGTTACGAATTTAAAGCCGGTGCCGTAAGCATTTTCAACGCCGCCGAAAACAACCGCCGCATCGACGCTGGCGCCATTGGAAAGACCGCTGACGACGCTGACGCCGAAAGTTCTGCTGGAAACGGTGTAAGAATCGTCGCCCGCGATTGTAACTTTTTCCTCGAAAACTTTGCCGAGGTCGTCTTCAGTGGTATCGTCGAACTCTTCAACTTCCGCTTCGGTGATAACGTGAGCAACGTCAAAAGAATTTTCGCCGGTAGAAACGGTAACGCCGGTCGGCGCGTCGGCAATCATGTTGAACGTGCGGTCGCCGTCGATGAAACTTTCGCCGGTTTTAGTCATGAGGCTGGTAATTTCGCCGGTGTTCTCAATGAGCATGATATTATCGCCGGTGTAATCGTTGCCGTCGTAGGAAATGGTTGCCGTGCCAGGCGTGAACATAATGGATTTGTTGTCGATAAGGCGGACAGATGTGCCGTAGTTGTTACCTTCGCGCAGGACGACATCGCTTACTGTGACTTTAACGCCGTTGAGGGTGTATTCGCCGTCGCCGTTGAAGGAAAAACTTGTAGCACCGGTGCCGGTTGAGCCCGCCGCGCCGTAAATGACTATGCCAGGGTCAAGCAACTGGAGTCTTGAGTTCACTTCGAGTGTACCGCTGATGACTGTAAGTTTTTTGTCTGCTTCGATTGTGGTGACGTCGATAGAGCTGTTATCGCTGGCAATGTAAGACACAAAAGATTCTTCGGGATTTTCGGAGAAGGCGTGGAAACCAAAAGCAAACGAGCCGGAATTGACGACAGCGTATTGTTCGATGCTTGACGCGGCGCCAGCATTGAGGAGGAAGTAATGCATTTCTGCGCCTTCCTGCATAGTGAACATTGCGTTTTTGTAAGTGACGGTGCCGCTGATTTTATCGACCTGGAAATTTGTGCCGTCGGGGAATGTGAAGTCCAGCGCCAGATTATTATTTTCGTCGGTAATCGTCAAGCCGGTTTCGGGGTCGAAGCGCACGTTAGAAATTTCGTCGGTGGTTGCGGTAATTTTAAGATTCGTGCCGTCTTCCCAGCTGTTTTCAATGACGGTGCCTTCAGCGAGCGAAAGTGAACCGTCGAGCCTGTAGGTGAGGCTGCCGGTGACGTTAAGATTTGTGGTACGAGTTTCGCCGCCGCGCGTAACGCTGAGCTCCAGACCGCCATCGCCAGAATTTGGCGCGAAAGTGATACCGTCTTCGCCGAGCCTGAGCGCACCGCCAGCGTCGTCCGTCGCCGTGAGTGTGACACTATAATCGTTGCCGAAATCAACCTGCAGTTCGGTACCTTTCGTCACGGTAATTTCGTTGGTGCTGGGGTCGTAGGAAATTTCGCCGCTGGTAAGTTTCAGACTGCCGCTGAGAAGCTGGACGCCGCTCCTGCTAAGCGCAAGGTCGAGCGCGCTGCCGTCGCCTGGCGTGATTGCAATTTTGCCGTCGGTCATCGCCATCTTAGAAGGCTCGTCGCCGCTGGCAGTCACGGTGATTGTCGTTCCATTAACGGTTGTGTCAAGAATCGTGCCGCTGGCGAGGGACATACTGCCGTCGAGCCCGAAAGTCATTGAACCGGCGCGGCAGTTGACTTCGCCGTTGAAACTGGTAACGCCGCCTCTGCTGATAGCGAGCGCCACCGCTCCGTCGTCAGTGGCAGGCGTGTAGGTGACGCCCATTGGCGAGGTGTTGAGCACAAAAGTTCCGCTGACATCGTCGAGCGCCGTCACAGAAATTCCGTAGTTGCTGAGCATAGAAATATTCGCGCTGAGCGTGGTGCCCGCGGTCATCGAGACGTCGCTGCTTACCTGCCCGTAGGAAATTTCGCCATTAATTTCCAGTGTGCCAACCGTCATACCGTAAATTGAAATGGTGCCGCTGATACTTTCGGTGGTTGCGAAATGAATTGTGCCGTCGGAGAAACTGGCGGTAGTATCTTCGGGGAAATTCACCGTGATATTCATGGGAATATTGTCGAAGCCGACAACGGAAATATCGCCCGCCGGAATTTCAAGCTCGCTGGCGGTGTAAGTTATGGCGCCGGAAACGTATTGAAGTGTAACGCCGTTGTAGACAACGTTCAGCGTGGTATTAACTGCGGCGGTAAAATCAAACGCGCCGTCCGTTGCGTCGAAAGTTATCGTGGGCGAAGTTGAGGCGTCAGCAATCTGCGCGGTAACCTTGCCAGATTTAATGCCAGCAACTTTGCCGCTCTGGAGATTCAATTCAGCGTCGCCGTCGACAGCGGTATAAACCACGCCGTCAATCGTGACACTTTCGCCCTCGGCAATAATATCGCCAGTGGCAATTTCGCCGTTCACAATCGTAATATCGCCGCTGAGCGTTTCGCCGTTGAAAATAACATCGCTGTCTGCGGTAAATTCAACGGTGTTGTAGTTGTCGAGCCGCACTTCGACGCCGTCGCTGCTCGTGGTAATTTCAGCGCCGTTCAGATTGTACGTGCCAGCGGTTTCCAGCACGAAAGTAATCGTTTCGTCATTTGTCGTGAGGCTAATGCCTTCGGTCAACGTCAAAACGGTGGGCGAGTCGTAGTTTGCGATTATTGAACCGCCTTGCTCCGTGTAAACTACAGATTCTTCGTAGTAGTCAAAGACGAGCGTGGCGCCTTCGCCAGGAGTGTAAATGATTCGTTCAGGCTCAACTTTAAATGTGGAGGAATTGCCGCTGGTACTAACTTTCGCTTTGTAGTCGTAAACCGATACGTCAAGGGAGGTGCCGTCGCTGAGCGTCAAAATGTCGTCATCGCTGTAGTTGAGTGTGCCTTCGATTTGAGAAATTGTCATAACAGAAAAATCTTCAGCGTTTGTCAGCTCAATCGTCAGCGCGTCGGGATTGGTCGAAGTAATTTCAAAGCCGCCTTCGGCGTTCAAATTAATCAAATTTTCGATGTCGGTGTTGGCGGTTATCACCGAGAAGGTGCCGTCTTCAAAAATACTTCTGATAATGGCGCCTTCAGACAGCGAAACTGCCCGCGCTGCAAAGTTATCGACGAATTTGCCGCTGATTTCAAAGTTCTGGGAAGTTTCGCCAATGTTTAGAGTAACGTCGATATTTTCGCCTTCAATGGTGAGAGCCGTCGCGCTGAACTCAAAATCAATCGTACCCTCAGCGCTAATATCGGCGCTCATTGCCTGCCCGTAAATCGAACCGAGCATGGTGAAGTCGCCGCCCTCTACGCTGATTTTGCCGTCGCCATAAGTCACGGTGCCGCTGCGATAAGTGTTCGTTATACCGGCAACTGTAATTTCTATAGCGTTGTCAGCTGCCGTGGCAGTGAAGTCGAAGCCGTCGGAATTATCGTCGAAGGTAATGGACGGGTCGTCGCTGCCTTCGAGCGTAAGCGTAACCTTGCCGGATTTAATGCCAGCAACTTTGCCGCCATAGAACTTCAATTCAGCGTCGCCGTCAACCGCCGTGTAGACAATGCCGTCAAACGTGACACTTTCGCCCTCGGCAATAATTTCGCCCGCTACAATTTCGCCGTCAACAATCGTAATATCGCCGCTGAGCGTTTCGCCGTTGAAAATAACATCGTCGTCCGCGGTAAATGCAACGGTATCGTAATTGCTGAACCAGACATGCACGCCGTCCGCCGTGGTAGTAATTTCCGCGCCGTTAATATTGTAATCGCCAGCCGTTTCCAGCACGAAATAATCTTCATCGTCGTTGGTTCTGAAAGTGCTGCCGGCGGTGATAATCGCGTGTTCGTAATCGTCCATAAATCTGCCGCCGGTAATTTCCAAAGTATCGCCGTCAAGATAATCCAGCACGAAAGTTGCGCCGTCGTTCGGAATGTAGCTGGTGGTATCTTCAGTGATAACCAGAGAACTGGAGCCGCCGCTCGTGCTAAGCAGCATTTCGCTCTCCATGTAGTAGTTGGTATAGCGGGCGCTGGTGCCGTCGAGGGCGGTAATCATGCCGCCTTTGTAGTTGACGGTGCCGTCGATTGAAGTTATGTCGAAAACGTCAATGTCGCCGTTGGTGAACAGAACACTCAGCGCGTCGGCGTCGGCGGGAGTAATCGTCAAGCCGTTTTCTGGGTCGAAGCGAATTGAGCCGGTGGCGGCGGAGTTGGCGGTTATCTTCAAAATGTTGCCGTCTTCAAATTCGTTGGTAACGACAGTTCCTTCAGCCAAAGAAATGCTGCCGTCGAGCTTGTAGGTGATGCTGCCGGTAACGTCGAGACTTGTGGTACGAGTTTCGCCGCCGCGCGTGACGCTGAGTTCCAGACCGCCGTCGCCAGAATTTGGCGCGAAAGTAAGTCCGCCGCTGCCGATAGAAATTGTGCCGCCCGCGTCGTCGGTTGTCTTGAACCCAACAATGTAATCGTTGCCGAAATCAACCTTAAGTTCGGTGCCGCTCGTCACGGTAATTGCGCCGTTGCCGCCGAAAATAAACGAGCCGCTAACAACGTCGATATTGGCGTTCATTGTACCGGAGGAAGTTGTCAGGCTTATATCCAGCGAGCCATCTTCCGTCGCAGGCGTGAAGGAAATTCCGCTATCGGTGAACGCGAAGGAAACGTGAGCTTCGCTGGTAGCTGTCAGGGTAATTGTGGCGCTGCCAATCGAGACAGTCGCAACCGTGCCTGCCGTGAGACCAATCGTGCGGTTCGCGGGATTGAAATTGATTGAGCCGCTTTCGACGTTGATGTCATTGCTGAACGTGGTTTCGCCGTCATGCAGGATAGAAAGACGAAGCGTGCCGTTGTCGTCGGGCGTGTAGGTAATGCTGCCGTCTTCGTTCAAAAGCATTACGCCTTTCGCGTCGTCATTCACGACTTCAAACGCAAACTGTCTGTTGCCGGCAAGCGTCATGATTGCCTTTGTGCCCTGGGTCGCGGTAAGTTCGTGCGTCGACTGGTTATAAGTTATCGTGCCGTTGGTAAGATTGAGGTTGCCGCAGAAAACCTGCTCGCCGTCTCTGGTCGCAACAATGTCCAGCGAGGTATCTTCGTCCGCAGAAATGACCACGTTGCCGTCGGCAAGGCTAATCTTGGAAGGCGAATCGCCCGCCGCCGTGAGCGTGAACGTTGTGCCGTTGAGTGTAAGGTCCATAACCGAGCCGCTGGCGATGCTGAGGGTGTTGCCGAGCGAGTAGGTAACTGCGCCTTCCCTGAGATTAATGTCGCCGCCGAAAAGCGTCGCGCCTTCGCGGGAGACCGTCACGGTCATTACACCGGCGGTGCTCGGCGTGTAGGTTACGCCAAAGTTTGTAGAATCGAATGCAAATTTGCCAGCAACGGTTTCTTTCGCCGTCATTGAAATTTCCATGTTGTTGAGAATCGGCGAGCTGGCGCTGAGAGTGGCGCCTTCGGCAAAGGCAACTTCGCGGCTCTCTGGGTCGAACGAAATTCCTCCGCCAATTTCCAGCGCCGCCATCTGGGTGCCCGCGAGTGACACTGTACCGCTGAGGTTGCCGCCTTCATCAAGGCTAATCATTCCGTCTGCAAAGCTCACCGAAGTAGCCGCCGCCGCCGTCACTTCAATGCCGAACGGAATTATATTGCTAATCGTGCCGCTGAGACCGACCGTGCCTACTGGAATTTCCATACTGCTGGCGGTGTAAGTAACCGCGCCGGAAACGTATTTGAGTTTCGCGCCGCCGTAAGTCACGTTCAGCGTGGTATCGCCCTCGGCAGTGAAATTAAACGCGCCGTCCGTTGCGTCGAATGTAATCGTGGGCGAAGAAGACGCGCCAGAAATTTCGGCGGTAACCTTGCCGCTGGCGATGCCGGTAACTGAGCCGTCGCTGTCAAGGTTGAGCTGCGCGCTGCCGTCAATGGCGGTGTAGACAATGCCGTTAATCGTCTTTGTTTCGTCCTGCGCGATTGTGATGGTATCCATGTTGCTGTCCCCCAGAAATTCAAAAATCGTGGTGGTGTAAGATTCAGAATCGACTTCAGCGGCTTTCCCGTGAGCGGCGCCGTCGACAATGACAATATCTTTCGTTTCAGCGGGGCAAGCGTCGTAGAGCGCCTGCGTCATTTCCGGCGTCGCAACTGTATCTTCGCTGCCGGTGATAAACAGCGTCGAAATTGTCACGTTGCTGATAACGTCAATCGGCGCGGCGGCTTCCACGTCGTAGCCGGTAACTTCCTCGGCGATGTCAAAGAACGCGTCGAAAACCGCGGAGCTGGTGAAGGTGTCCGAAAGGAAACTGCCAGCCGCCAGAGTTTCAAAGACCGTGCGAATCTGAGTGTAGCCGCAGTCTTCGACAAGCCGCGTGACGTTGGTGGTATCAGAATCAACCGCCGCCAGCATAATCGTCGCGGCGCCTTCAGAAAAGCCGTGCAAAACGATTTTCGCGCTGGAGTCAATTTCGGCGATTTTCTGCGTCCAGAGCGCAAGGTCGTGGCTTTCAGCGACGCCCATTGTCACATATTCGCCTTCGCTTTCGCCCATAGCGCGCGGGTCAATAGTGAGAACGTCGTAGCCCTGCGAAATGTAACTTTCGACGAAGGGATACATCGTGCGTCTGGTACGCCCGTAGCCGCAGACGAGAATCACCCAGTTGCCGCTGGAAGTTTCCGGCGCGAAATGCGTACCGCTTAGCTGCAGATTGTCAGCTGAAGTTATCGTCAGAGTTTCGCTGCTGGCGTAGCCGGTCGCGTCGGGAATATCCGCTTCTTCGCTTGCGTGGAAAAATACCGCCGCAAAATCGGGATAGCCGGTTTCGGTATTGACTTTCAAAACGGAGTCAACGAGCATAGACAAAGCGGTGGTGTCGCCAGTATCTTGAAGTTCCATAATATTAATTCCCCCCAGATTTTCAGCATTGCCGCTCCAGACCACTTTGCCGTCGCTGGTAATTTCAGTGCCCGCGTCATTCACCGCGAAAGTTGCGCCGTTGACGGTGACGGTTGCGCCCGCGCTCATGCCGGTAAGAGTGGCGTCGGTAGCAACGCTGTAATAATCAACGCTCGAATCAATTTTAACGCTGTTGCCGGATTTTACCGCGTAGACGCGGTGTCCGTCAATGTTGAGCGAGCCGCCTGTGTAGCCGCTGAGCGTAATCGAATTTTCACCGAGAGCGAGAATCAAGTTTTCGTCGGTGAAATTAAATTCGATACTGTCAATGCTGTCGTAAAGATTCATCAGCTGGGTTTCTGTATTGAAGTAGTCGCTGGAAGCAAGCAGGTCGTTGCCGCCGCCCGCGTCAATGATGACATTTTTGCCGTAAGTCATAATCGTATCGTCGCCGGACGTGCCGGAAATCAGCGTATCGCTGGCGTTGGTGATAATCTTGTAGGCAACAGAATAATCGCTGCCTTCGACGCTGAGCGAGCCGCTTTCCGTGACGATAAGATTTTCGCTGACGCTGACGGGATTGTTGACGATAATGACGGTGGAAGAATCCGCGCCGGTAACGGTATCGTCGCCCGCAGAAGTTTCAATGGTGACATTCGCGCCGGCGATAGAAATGAAGTCGTCGCCCGCGCCGCCCTCGGCGTATATACTGGCGTCTTCAAGATAAATTGAATCGTTGCCTGCGCCGCCGTGAATTGTGCTTGAAAAGCCGGAGCTGGTAATTAAATCGTCGCCGCCGCGCGCGTCAATGAAAGTAGAGACGTCGGTACTGTTAATCGTGTCGTTTCTGCTCGTGCCAACAATCGGCTCAAGAACATCGCTGTTGGAAATTTCTTCGCCGTCGCCGGTAGCGGTATCTTCCGCCGAAAATTCAACATCTTCGTCGTCAACAACGTAATTAATCATCGCTGCGCCGCCGCGAATAACGAGGCTGCCGGTAGCGGTGGTGATAAGTTTATCGCCGTTGGAAAGTTCGAGCGCGGAAATGGCATCTTCGTAGAGTATGACGGAATCGTTTTCGTCGAAGGCGGAAACAACCGCGTTGCCGCCGTAGTATTCGTAAACGTCCGCCTCGTCCGTGCCAATGACAATTTCCGTGTTAAGATTCTGGTTGATAAGATAGCGGAGGAACATATCGCCCGCGGCGTAAGTGAATCTTCCGCCGGTGCCAGGCGTCATGCTAACCGAGTTGTAAAGTTCCTCGTAGTTGCTGGCGAGGGTAGCAATATCGAGGACGCGAATATCGTCGTCGCCCTGAACCAAATCAGCGACGCCCTCGGTGAAAAATTCTGGCATGGTATTTTTAATCGTGCTGCTGGCGTACATGACACCATGAATCATTTCGTGAGCCAGAATTCTGTCGATATACATGATTTCATCGTATTTGCCGTTGGGGTCGTCGGCGTCGAGCGGGCTGCCTATGAACTCACTTAAATTAACACCAATTTCTACAGTGTCCAGCGGCTCGTCGTAGTACGTTTTACCCTGAGGATTTGTCACTGCAAGATAGGGCGCGTTCACGTCGAAATAGGCTTCAATGGTCTTGCCGTCGAAAGAAATGCCGTAGCTGTCGTAGGCGAGCTTGACGGCGGCTGGGAACCATTGAGTCATACCCTTTGCAACGGTCGGGATATATTCCATAATTTCGGCGGCGGAGAGAGAATTTTCGCCGTTAGAGAAAACCTGGTCGGTGAGTTCGGTCAAAGCGAGACCGTTGGTGAAATCGCGGGCGGCGGTAAAGCTGTCCTGCCACTTGACGCTGAAATTAATAACAGTGCCGTCGTTGCCGGTAACGGTGTATTCAGAAGTTGAGCCAGCTTCGGGCAGAGCAACTTCCGCCAGCGAGGTAACAGATTCGGGGACAATATCTTCAGCGTTGAGAATTTCAGAGCCGCCCGCGTTGTAGCCGGAAACCGCGCCGGTATCTTCGCCGTCAGGAATAAGATTAGCCGCATTTTTGAGCCGCGTTTCTATATCGCCTTCTCCCTGTGTAATGTCGTAAATGAAATTGTCAACCGCGTCAGCCAAATCGCGGTAGAGCGAAACTGCGCGAACCGCCTCGCTGAGAATATCGACGCCGCTGGTAGTTTTGTCGTCGGTGTACCAGCTCAAAACGTTGAAGAAATTCTTCATGATGTCAACGCCGGTGTTGAGGTTGGAAACTGGAAGTTCCTCGCCGTTGACGATAATTGTTTTGTCGACGGCGTCCCTCACAATAACAAAGCCGTCGTCAGTTGTGATAAAGACGTTATCGCCCATTTTGCGGGTTTTGACAACCTGCGCGATGATATTGGTATCGCTGGAGTAGTGGAAAATCTCGTCTTCGCCGGTTGAAATGATGACGTTGCCGCCGGTATCGTGATCAAAACTGATTTGGTTAGTTCCAGCGCCAGCGTTGATAGTGTGCTTGCCGCCCTGTAGCTTAATCACGTCGTTGTTGTCGCCGGTTTCGATGTATGAACCTTCACCCATGCTGATAACGGTGTCAGCGCCTTCGCCGGTGATAATGTGGCTGCCGCTGCCGCTGACGGTGATTTTGTCATTGCCGCCGCCCGTGTCAAGGGTGACGTTATCGCCAACGTTGTAAATCACGTCGTTACTGTCGCCGGTGGTAATTTCGATGCCGGAAACGGTATTGTCGAGGTTGTACTGAATTTCAATATCGCTGACGCCGAGGGCGGTAATTGTGCCGGTATCGTTGGTGATAACCAGGTTGCCGCCGCTGGCAATGGTTTCAGTGATGTTGCTGCTGACGATTCTGGTGGAGGAATTGGCGCCGGCGAGGGTATCGCTGCCTTCAGAGAAAATGACGGAAGTATTTTCAACGCCGGAGCCGAGAGAAATAAAATCGTCGCCGTCGCCGCCGTTGACGGTGATATAAGCGCCGTAGTAGCCGCTGAGCGTGCTGCCGTCGTTTGGAGTATCTTCAGCGGAAACGAGAATTAAATCATCGCCGCCGCGCGCGTTCACCAAAACATAAGAGCCGGAGTTGTTTATCGTGTCGTTAAAATCAGAACCGGCGATACCGACGTAGCCAATGGTATTGGAGAGACTGTCGCCGAGGAGCGTAGCGCCGTCGAGCACGGTGATATTGCCTTCGGAAGTGAAGAAAACGGCGTTATTGCCGCTGACGGTCGCGCTGATTGTATCGGCTTCAAAATCTGCAGTGGAAACGGTGACGTTGACGCCGCCGACAATGGTATCTTTAAAAATTCCAACTTCGCCGGCTATTACAGTAACGCCGGAGCCGTCGTCAGCAACAATATCGCCAGCGCCGAGGCTGACAGTTTCGCCGTTGATAACGTATTCGCCGCCGGCAAAGCCGCTGATAGCGCCGCTGAGACCGCTGATATTTCCGTTGGTCAGGTCAAAAGTGACGGAGAATACGCCGAGCGTGAGGTATTCGCTGCCGACGTGCATGTTGCCGATTTTGTTGGTAATGGTGAAGGTTTCGCCGGAAATTGAGGCGGAATCGTTGAGGCTGATATTTTTATCGCTGGCGTCGCGCAGGAGCATGGAGCCGTTGCTGCCGAAAATTAAATAATCGTTGCCGGAAAGTTCGACGCCTGTAATTTCATCGCTGAAGGTGACAGAATCGGAGCTATCGTAGCCGTAAACGACAGCGTTACCGCCGTAGTATTCGTAAACGTCCGCCGCGTCCGTACCCAAAATAATTTCGGTGTCAAGATTCTGGTGAGTGAGCCAGCGCAGGAACATGTAGCCGCCAGGGTAAGCTTCGGGGTTATCGGAGCCGGTACCGGCTCTGAAGGCAAGGGCTTCGGAAATGCCCTGATAGCTTTCAGCCAGTTTGACGATTACATCAGTGTCGTTGCTGTTGAAATCGTCGCCGCCGTGAACTAAATCCGCAACGCCTTCGGTGAAGAATTGAGGCATCTGGCGTTTGAAAGTGCCTGTGCCGAACATGGTGGCGTGGATAAATTCGTGAGCGATGGTGCGGTCGACGTAGGTTCTAATACTCTGTGCGCCGTTCTGATTATCAGGGTCAATATTACCGTAATTTTCGAGGCTGATAAGCATTATCATATTGTCGTAGGGCGTAGTGTTGTCTTCGAGCCGGTTGAGATCGTTAGTGTCGTTGCGGGCTGTCGCGGCGAGGGCTTCTGTCATATTATTGGCGAAAACCCAGTAAAGATTTTTGCCGTCGAAGTCGAGGTTAAAGGAATCGTAGGCGAGCTTTGCGGCGGCAGGGGCCCACCAGTTGTTGATACCTTTAGCGAGGGAGTCGAAGGAACTGTATTCGCCGCTAACGTCGACAAGGGGAGAGTTGTCGTTTTCGCTATCAACAGCGGAATAGAAATCGTCGGGCGTAGTGATTGTAAAGGTGTGCGTAGTGCCGTCGTTGCCGGTGAAAGTATGCGTGGTGGTCGCACCGGCTTCCGGCATTTCCAAATCGCTGAGGACGGCGCCCGCCGGTTCGGGAACAATGTCCTGCGCGTTCTTGATAGTATCGCCGCCAGCGTTGTAGCCGGAAATCGCGCCGGTGTCAACAGTGAAATCGTAAAAGCCGCCGATAACAATCCCGCAGGTTTCGCGCAGGCGATCGTAGGTATCGGAATAAGTATCGGGGCTGGTGACTTCGTAGGTAAAATTGTCAACCGCGTCGTACAAATCGCTGTAAAAACTGACTGCGCGAATCGCTTCGCTGAGAATGTCAATGCCGCTGGTAATCGTATCGTTCGCGTAGAGTTTCAGCACGTCAAAAAATTTCTTCATAACGTCGACGCCGGTATTCAAATGCGTAGCGGCGCTAATCACGGTCTCTTCGCCGTTAATCGTGAGCGTTTCGCCCGCGCCGTCAACAATCGTCAGCGTCCCGTCGCCGGTCGTCAGAATGACGTTGCTGCCGTAAACTCTCGAGCCGGTAACGTCGGCGATAATGTTGGCGCTGCCTCTAAGAGTATCGTAGCCAGCGCCAGCGATAACGGTATTGTCGCTGCCGGTCACGCTGATAAAATCTGAGCCTTCGCCGCCGTCGATAAGCGCGTTGTCATTTGTGGTGAAAATATAATCGTTGCCCGCGCCGCCGAGAATCGTGGTGCTTCCTGTAAGATAATCGACATTGATAACATCTCTGCCGTCGCCGCCGCTGACGGAAATATAGCCGCTGTGAACGCCGGTGGCAGTTTCTTCGTAAATGTCGATGGTGTCATTGCCGGCGTTGCCTTCGACGATAACATTTCCCAACTCGTTGCCGGTGCCTTCAATTTCAAAATAATCCGCGCCGCCGCCTGCGTCAATCGAAACGTTCGCGCCGGTGCTGTAAATCGTGTCGACGCCGGAACCAGTGGAAATCGTCACGTTGCTGCCGCTGTTCGCAATGGCGTTGTTGCCGCCGGTCGTGCTGATTTGTACGTTGTTGCTGCGGTTGTCCATAGCGTCGTCGCCGGAGCCGGAAATTATCGTAGCGCCGGTGCCGACGTTGACAATGGCGTTATCGCCTTCGCCCGCGTCTATCGAAACATCTGCGCCGATGACGTTGACAATGCTGTCATTGCCCGCGCCGGTAATTACGGTTGTGCTGTCGCCGCTTATCGCGACAAAATTGTTGCCTTCGCCGCGAATCAGGTTGCTGGTGCCTTCCGTAGCCACGCTGTCTGCACCGTTGCCCGCGTCTATCGTCACGTTATCTCCGCTGCTGGTAATGTAGTCCGCGCCGTCCGTGCCGGTAACCAGAGTGCTGTTTTCGATGTTATCAATGTCCATTAAAAATTTTCCTCCCAAATTTTATTTTATAACCATAACGGGGAATATCAGCGTTTTATCAGCATTTCTTTCTCGAAAGAAACGCTGGCAAAGAAAGGGGGCCGCATAGGTCGCTTCCGGCGACCTGTGACGGCCCGCGCCCCATCCATGGGGCGCTTCTTAAGCGCGTGCAGGCGCCCCATAGCAAATCCTCCTATTCGTCGAATTTGCAGGGGCGCTTCTTAAGCGCGTGCTATTTTATTACCATAACAGGTATTTTAGCTTCTTCAACGACTTTCTGGCTGACGCTACCTAGAAGTGCGCCTTTAATCACTCCCAGACCGCGTGAACCCATAATAATCATGTCGGATTTTTCGGCGTCAGCGACCTTGAGAATTGCTTTGGAAATATCGCCGGACTCGACGTGTTTATTCGCGGTAATGTCAGCGGGCAGTTTCTGCCAGATTCTGTCAAAAACCAGCTCGCTGGGAATATCCTTGTTGACGCCGCTTTCCACGTAGACGAAATCCATCGCCGCCCTGCACTTCGACGCCAGATAAATCGCCTCGTCGACAGCCTTGCAGCCATTGACCGAGCCGTCCACCGGCACCAGGATTTTTTTAATCGTTCCCATTGCTCATCCCTCCGCTCATGTCAATCAATCGACCTGCGCCGAGCAGGTACAGATATTTTTCGGCAATTTTAAAACCCGCCAGCGATTCTGCCGCGCGAGTGTAGTACTCAATCTGGCGGCGGTATTCGTGGCGGAAATGTTCATCTGAGTTATCGCGGTCGGTTTTGTAGTCGAGCAGAATCCATTTACCATCGGCGTCCTTGAAAAGCACGTCGATAATTCCCTGCAAAAAAACTTTTTCGCCAGCCGCGCCGCTGAAAACTTCGCCCGCGTCAATATTCTGGTTGAATGGAAGTTCACGATAAACTTCCTGCGCGCTGATTATACTATTTCCAATTTGAGTTGTAAAGAAATTTGAAATATTCCCCACCTTGCGTCTGACGGCGGCTGCCTGTTCCTCGGTTAAAATCTGCCGCTCAACGAAAGAATCAATCTGCGCGAGGATACCTTCAGCGCTCAAATCGCCCGCTAAATCCAGATGCTGCATGACGCTGTGCATTGCCGTGCCGTATTCAGCGGCAGTCATTTCGGCTTTCTGCAAAAAATTCGGGCGCCGGTAAATAATTTTCCGCCTGCCGGTAATTTCAGTGCGAGTATCGTCTTCAGCGTCGAGGCGGCGTTTAATTTCGGTGACTGAAAGTTTCGCGGGAATATCGAGCGGCGGCGTATCGGGCTTATCGATTTGTGCGGCGGCTTTGGTCGTGGAAGTATCAGCGTCGGAAATTTCGGCGGCTGGCGAGGTAATATCTTTAGCGTCGAGCGTTGAAATGTCGAAAGTGTCAGCGAGGGAGTCTTTAACCATGAGAAGCCAGTCGAGCGGGCGGTTGGCGCTTTGAATCACTTCGGCGCTGAGAATCGCGGCGTTGTTGAATTTGTCAAGGGCTTTATCGTTTTCGACGGTGCCGACGAGGATTAATTTTTCGCGGGCGCGGGTGAAGGCGACGTAGAGAATGCGTAGTTCCTCGGCGAGCATTTCAGCGCGGGCTTTACGCGTTATGACGCGGCGGGCGAAAGTCTGCGTGCGGGCGGCGCCGCCAGCGAGCGTTTTGTAAATGCCAATACCGAGCGTGCGGTGCGAGATAACGGTTTCGCGCAGGTCTTTCATGTTGAAGCGTTTGCCGAGGCTGGCGACGAACACGACGGGAAATTCCAGGCCCTTGCTCTTGTGAATGGTCATGACGCGGACGACGTTTTCAGATTCAGACAGGGTGCGGGCGGCGGAAAGGTCGTTGCCGAGGTCGCGGATTTTCCGAATGAACTGGATAAATCTTGACAGACCGCGGAAGGAAGTTTTTTCATAAGCGGCGGCGCGGTCGATAAGCATGCGCAGATTAGCTTGAGGGATTTTTCCATCGACCTTGCCGCCAAAATAATCGTAGTAGCCGGTTTCGCGGTAAATCAGATTCAGCAGCTCCGGCACACTCATTTTATACGCGAGCTCGCGCCAGCGATTAATTTTGGCGAGGAACTCCTTACAGCCAGGGTCGTTGCTGATAAGCGTGAACAAATCGGCGGCGCGGTCTTTAATGCGCAGCTGGGCGAGGTATTCGGTGCTGAAACCGCCAATGGGACTGAGCATGACGGCGGCGAGCGGAATATCCTGACGGGCGTTGTCCAAAATTTTCAGCAGGTTGACGATAGTTTGAATTTCGGCGGCGTTGAAGTAGCCGTTTTTATCGGCGGCGTAGGCGGAAATATTATTTTTGCGGAGGACTTCGACGATTTTGGCGGCGATACCGTCCATGGAGCGGAACAGAATCACGATGTCGCGGAACTCAATCTGGCGGTAGGCGCCGAGGTTTTTGTCCCAGATATTCTTTTTGAGCATGGCGTTGATTTTGTCGGCGATAAACTGCATTTCAGTTTCAAGGCGGTCAAAATCCGGCGTGTAGTCGGAATCTTCATCGTCGTCGAATTTTTTCGCGCTGGTGCGGTTGAGATTGAGAATGCAAAGCTCGGCGGGTTCGTTGAAAGTATTGGCGGAGGCTGGATAACTGGCGCCGAAGTTGAGGCGGGCGTCCGCGTCGTAGTCAATTTCCATGGCGTCGCTGGTCATAAGCTTTTCAAAGACGGCGTTGACGGCGTTGACAACCTGCCTGCGCGAACGGAAATTCTGCGAAAGGTCGACGCGTTCAGAATCGGCGCGGCTGGGGTAGTCTAGATATTTTTTGAGGAAAATTTCGGGCTCGGCGTTGCGGAAGCGGTAGATTGACTGCTTGACGTCACCGACGGCGAAAAAGTTATTCGCGCGGGCAATGCGGCTGATAATTTCTTCCTGCACGCCGTTGGTATCCTGATATTCGTCGACCATGATGACGCTGAATTTTTCGCGGTAGCTGGCGGCGGTGGAACTGTCGGCGTCGAAAATTTCCAGCGCGAGGTGTTCCATGTCGTCGAAGTCGATGATATTTTTATCGCGCTTGGCTTTGGTGAAGGCGGCGTCGAAGTCGAGCGTAACCTGAACGAGCTGGCGGACAGACTCAGCGAGGGCGTGCATTTCGGAAATAATGTCAGCGGTTGACGCGGTGATAAGGGTATCGCTGAGCTTTTTGATTTTGCCCTTGTAGGCGTCGCGGCGGGTTTTGAGTTCTTCCTTAACTTCAGGGTCAAGCTTTTTGGCGTCGAAGCGCTTGAAGTCGGCGGTCTGGAGCAGGGCAAAAAGTTTGTCGAGGTCACCAGCGGCGGCTAATTCGGCGATAAGCAGGAAATCCGCGTCGAGGCATTTGGCGGCGCTGGCGAATTTGAGAATGGCGCGGCAGTCGGCGCGGGAATAGTTTATGACGCTTTGAGCCTGCTGGAACGCGAAACTTTTGACGGTATCGAGCCAGCTGGAGCCGTCGGGCAGGGTGAAAGTTTCTGGGTTCTGGTAAAGTTCGACGAGGGAGTTAAGCCAGTCGCGCGGGTAGGGGCGGGACTGCGAAAATTTGTGCAGATTGATAATGAGCTCGTGCAGATTCGAATCGCCCTGAACGCTGCCGCCAAATTCGTCGGTGAACTTGAGGAAGGCGGCGTCGGCGGCGGAATATTTCTGCTCGAAAAGTTCTTCAATAACGTCCTGCTTGAGAATGCTAAGTTCGTGTTCATCGGCTTCGCGGAATTTCGGGTCGAGGCTGATTTTGGCGAAGTGGCGCTTGAGCACGGAAAGGCAGAAGGCGTGGAAAGTCATGATAGAGGCGCCGCTGAGAAGAATTTGCTGGCGTTCGAGGCGTTCAGGTTCGACGGCGCTGGCAATTTCGCTGGCGATGGCTTTATGAATGCGGGTGCGCATTTCGGCGGCGGCGGCGTTGGTGAAGGTGACGATTAGCATTTTGTCAATGTCGCAGGCGCCGGAAGCTACGAGCTGAACAATGCGTTCGACGAGTACGGCGGTTTTGCCGGAGCCGGCGGCGGCAGCTACCAGCAGATTTTTATCGCGGCTTTGAATTGCGGCTTGTTGCTGATTAGTAAATTCCATAAAATTCCTCCCAGAATAAAAAAAATCGCAAATCGAGAAGCGCGCCATGGACGTATTAGAGGCCGCCCATGGACGGGCGGCCGCCCGCGCCATTCGCCGGATGCGAATGCAGCGGGCTGTCTTTCTTTGCTACTTTCTTTCTGCACCAGAAAGAAAGTAGATACAAAAAAAACGCCAATGAAACTCAAAAATCCCCGACCGACAGAAATCAGCCGAGGATTTGAGCGCTGCGATGAAACAGCGAAAAATTTTTTGCGTAGATGAATTAATACTCGTTGACCAGAGCCATGATGCCAGGCGCGCTGCCTTCGGAGCCGAGAACGGTCTTAATCTTGTGAATGACGAGTTCCTTGATGTAGTCGCGACCAGGAGCGATGTACTGGCGAGGATCGAAATGTTCAGGATGAGCGATGAAGTGTTCGCGGATACCAGCGGTCATAGCGAGGCGGAGGTCGGAGTCGATGTTAATCTTGCAGACTGCAGATTTCGCCGCTTTGCGGAGCTGATCTTCAGGAATGCCAATAGCGTCGTCGAGTTTGCCGCCGTTGTCATTGATGATTTTGACGTACTTCGGAATAACGGAAGATGCGCCGTGGAGAACAATCGGGAAGCCAGGGATTTTCTTTTCAATTTCAGCGAGAACGTCAAAGCGGAGTTCAGGCGGGACGAGAACGCCGTCCGCATTGCGGGTGCACTGTTCGGGTTTGAATTTGAATGCGCCGTGGCTGGTGCCGATAGCGATAGCCAGAGAGTCGCAGCCGGTCTTGCTGACAAATTCTTCGACTTCTTCGGGCTTGGTGTAGTGGGCGTTTTCAGCGGAAACGTTTACATCGTCTTCGACGCCTGCGAGCTGTCCGAGTTCAGCCTCAACAACGACGTTATGAGCGTGCGCGTATTCGACAACTTCCTTGGTTTTTTCAATGTTTTCTTTGAAGGAATAGTGCGAGCCGTCGAACATAACGGAAGTGAAGCCATCGTCGATGCAGGATTTGCAGGTTGCGTAGTCAGGACCGTGGTCGAGGTGCAGCGCAATCGGAATGTCGCTGACTTCGAGAGCCGCGCGGACGAGGTGTACGAGGTAGCGGGAATTGGCGTATTTTCTTGCGCCAGCGGAGCACTGGAGAATTACCGGCGAATTGAGTTCAGCCGCAGCGCCCGTGATACCCTGCACGATTTCCATGTTGTTGACGTTGAACGCGCCAATCGCGAAGCCGCCCTCATAGGCTTTTTTGAACATGGCTGTGGTCTTAATCAATGGCATTTAGCATTACCTCCTAAAAACATAACACAAATTTTTCCTGGAGCTTGCGCCCCCTTAACAACACAGGTATTTTACCACACCTTCTACAAAACTTGCAACTGCCTTTTGAAAATTTTTTGACAATTTACCAGAAAAATTTTTTTGCGGGGTCTTGATTATTGTGAAATTTTGCTGTATATTATAGCTATCGTTTCAGATAAGTTTCATTCTCGTGGAAATGGAGGACGCCATGAAAAGGATATTTTGCTTGATGTTGGTGATTGCGGCGGTGAGTTTGTTTGGAGGATACAGCAGCGTTGGCGGCGATGGCGATCCCCCGCATACGGCAGCCGCGCAGATTAAATTCCCTGCGGTTGTCGGCGAAAGTTTTTTTGAGCATGAGCCGGAACATTTTGTCGTAGCGAATGAAAATTTTTCCAACCTGCAGCTCGCCGAAATTGACAAGCCGGTTTACGATAAGTACGAAGTTCTTGAGCGCGAAGCCAAAGGTTTGTCTTTAAATCTGCCGGAAATTGAGCCGTACCGCGCGGAAAAAGTCGCCTACCTGACTTTTGACGACGGACCCGACGATAAGGTTACGCCAACGATTCTCGACATTCTCAAGGCGGAAGGCGTCCACGCAACTTTCTTCGTGCTCGGCAGCATGGTTGAGCAGAATCCGAACGTCCTCAAGCGCATTTTCAACGAGGGTCATGCTATCGGCAACCACAGCTACAATCACGTTTACAGCGAACTTTACCGCTCGCCGTGGGATTTCGCCGACCAGTTCATTAAGACCGACGAAATTATTAAAGAAACCATTGGTGTCCGCCCGCTGATTATCCGCGCGCCTGGCGGTACTGCCGGCGTTTTCAACAACGATTACTGGGCGATGGTTGATTCGTGCGGCTACGCCGAATACGACTGGAACGCCAGCACTGAAGACGCTACCGCCAGCGTTCCCAATGCGTCCAGGCAGGTTGACAATATCATTAAGCAGCTGAAAGATTATCAGCCGAATACGCTCATTATCCTTATGCATTCCAAAGCCGGTAAGGAAGAGACTGCCAAAGCCCTGCCCGTGCTTATCGATTTACTCAGAAATAAAGGCTATAAGTTCGGCGTCGTTACGCCTATGACGCCTCAGCCGTGGTGATGCTTGTTACTTTCTTTTGGTGCAAAAGAAAGTAACCAAAGAAAACAGCCCGCTGAAATCGCGTCCAGCGATTTGCGCGGGCGGCGCCCCGTCCATGGGGCGCCTCTTAAGCGCGTGCGTCCATGGCGCGCTTCTTAATATGGCACTTCTTAAGCGCGTGCGTCCATGTGGCGCCTCTTTTTTTATTTGCGTTATTCAACTTTAATGCGAATCCTGCAAGGCGACGAGTAGGAGCGTTGCTTCGATTATAAAATCTGTCCATTTCCTCGCCGAGGCAATTATTCAACTTTAACTCTCATCCATTGGCGATTATAGAATCTGTCCATTTCCTCGCCGAGGTAAACATAAGTCTCCTGATTTTCGTAAACGGACGGGTCTGGAAATGCTATCGGCGAATTTTTATAATCTTCGTCTTCCTCCAGTTCCTGTACGGCAATATTCGGCGTGGAGAAGCCGAGGTAGTCGAAATTCATCACGGCGATATTCGGGCGGCACATAAAATCTATGAACTTGTGCGCGTTGTCGACGTTCTCGGCGTCGCGCGTTATCACCCATGAATCTATCCAGAAATTTGTGCCTTCCTTCGGTATCGCGTATTCCATATCTTCATTTTCCAGCGAAATCATCAGCGCGTCGCCAGAAAATATCACGCCCAGCGCCGATTCGCCGGAAATAAGCTTGTCCTTCGCCTCGTCCACTACATACGCCTGCACCAGCGGTTTCTGCGCGATTAGCATATCCCGCGCCTGCCCGATAATTTCTCTGTCTGTTTCGTTCAGGCTCCGCCCCATGAGTTTAAGCGGCACCATTAGCGCGTCGCGCGCCGAATCCTGCATCAGAATTTCGTTGCGGTATCGCTCGTCCCACAGAATTTCCCAGCTGTCTACCGGCTCCTCAATCAGCGTCGAGTTGTACATTATCCCGACAGTTCCCCAGCAGTAAGGCACGGAATATTTATTCCCAGGGTCGAACGCCTGCGACTGCTGGAAAAATTTTTCGCCAATGTATTTTTTCGCCGTCGGCAACTTATTAAAATCTATCGGCTGAAGCAAATCGTTATGAATCATTTTCTGAATCATGTAGTCCGACGGGCAAATCACGTCGTAGGTGACGGCGCCGCTGGCAATTCGCGGGTACATGCTCTCGTTGGTGTCGTAGGTGTCATAAATCACGTGAATGCCGGTTTCCTCCTCGAACATCTCAATCGTCTCAGGATCAACGTAGTCGCCCCAGTTGTAGACGTAGACAACATTATCTTCGTCGTCATTTTCCGCGAAACCGCAGCCGCTCAAAAGCCCGCAAGCAAGAATCAGCGCGAAAGTTAAAATTTTCTTCATTACAGTACCTCCGCGTTCAGCTTTTTCCGATTCGCCGCGAACAGCACCACGAAAATCAGCACGGCGAAAAATACCAGCGTCGACAGCGCGTACATTTCGGGGTGTATTCCCAGTTTCAGCTGCGAATAAATCGCCGTCGGCAATGTGTGAACGCCCGCGCCCCGCGTGAAGTACGTGATTATGAAATCGTCCGCCGACATCGTAAACGCCAGCAGAAAGCCCGCGAATATGCTCGGTCTGAGCTCCGGCATTACCACGCTCGTGAACGCTTTGAACGGCGACGCCCCCAAATCCAGCGCCGCCTCATACGAACTTTTGTCCAGCGCCATCAGCTGCGGCATTATGCACAGAATTACATACGGCACATTGAAAACCACGTGCGCCAGCAGGATTGAGTCGTAGCCCAGCCGCATTCCCAGCCCTATGAACAACAGCATAAGCGAAATTCCCGTTACAATATCCGCGTTCAAAATCGGCACATTCGCCACGCTCATGAACATCGCCCGCCACTTTTTCCCGACTTCGCGCAGAGCCAGACACGTCACTAAGCCCAGCACCGTCGCTATCGCCGCTGATAAAAATCCTATCGACAGCGTGTTCGACAGCGCGTCCAGAATTTCTTCGTTCTCAAAAAGCGATTCGTACCACTTCAGCGTAAAGCCAGTCCAGTGCCCGCGATATTTACTTTCGTTGAAGGACTGCGCGATTAATACGCCAATCGGCGCATACAGGAACAGGAATATCGCCGCAAGGTAAGCCGTCTTAAGCCGCGCCATTCAATCCGCCCCCTTGTCGAAAATCATCGTCAAAATCATGTTCAGCACGATAAAAATCATCAGCACTATCGACAGCGCCGCGCCTAAGTGCCAGTCATATTCCACCGTGAACTCCTGCTCAATCACGTTGCCTATCAGCAGAATTTTTCCGCCGCCGAGCAGCGCGCTTATCGCAAAGGTTGTCAGCGCCGGTATGAACACCATAGTTATTCCGCTGACCGCGCCAGGCAAACTCAGCGGCAGTATGACTTTCGTGAACGTCTGCCACGCCGTTGCACCCAAATCCTTCGCCGCCTCGATTACGCTCCTGTCAATCTTCGACAGCGACACGTACAGCGGCAGCACCATGTACGGCAGGTAATTGTAAATCATTCCGATAACGACCGCCGCCGAGGTGTTTATCAGCGTGAAGTCCGGCAGCGACAACAATCTCAAAAACTGATTCAACACGCCGTTTTTTTCCAAAATCGTCTGCCACGCCATTGTTGAGAGCAGTGTATTCATCCACAGCGGCAGAATGAAAAGCAGCGTGATTATCACTCCGGCGGATTTCGCGCGCTCCACCAGAATCAGGCACAGCGGATACGCTAAAACTAAGCAGACGACCGTACTTACCAGCGCGAGCACTACCGACCATTCCAGCGAGTAGAAAAATTCCGTCTGAAATATCGTCGCCAGATTTTCCAGCGTGAACGCGCCCGCCTCGTTGGTTACACCGTACCAGACGATAAAAAGCAGCGGCACGAATATGAAAATCCCTGCCCAGACGCAGAACGGCGCTAAGAATAAGTTCCGCATTCCCGCCGACCTAAACATCTTTCGCAACCTCCTCGTCTTCGGATTGCGGCTTGCTCATAATCTGAATGTTGTAGGGGTCAAGATTGAGGCTGACGCGTTCGCCGACTTCGCGCCCGTGAATCGACTGAACCAGCCACTTGAAGCCGCCGGCGTCAACGGTAATATCGTAGGACATTCCCCAGAAAACTACGCGCGTAACAGTGCCGTTGAGCGCATTTTCGTCCGGCGCGCCCAGCGTAATATCTTCGGGGCGAATCTGCACGTCAACGGAACATTCAGGCGGAAATCCAACGTCTACGCAGGGATATTCCCTGTCCAAAATTCTGACAAGTTTATCGCGAACCATAACGCCGTCGATAATGTTGCTGTCGCCGATAAAGTCCGCCACGAACGCATTTTCCGGCTCGTTGTAAACTTCCTCCGGCGTGCCAATCTGCTGAATGTAGCCCTGATTCATGACGACAATCGTATCACTCATTGACAGCGCTTCTTCCTGGTCGTGCGTGACGAAAATAAAAGTTATGCCCGTTTCGCGGTTGATTCGAACAAGTTCGTTACGCATGGCGCGGCGGAGTTTCAAATCCAGCGCGCTCAAAGGTTCGTCGAGGAGCAAAACTTTCGGCTCGTTGACAATCGCGCGGGCAATGGCAATGCGCTGCTGCTGTCCGCCGCTGAGCTTGGTAACGTCGTTGTTCTCGTAGCCGGAAAGGTTGACCAGCTTCAGCGCGTATTTAACTTTGTCGGCGATGTAGTCAGCGGGCTTGCCGGCGATTTTCGGTCCGAAGGCGATATTTTCCGCAACGCTCATGTGCGAGAACAGGGAATACTTTTGAAAGACGGTGTTAATCGGTCGTCGATTGGGCGGCACCGAAGTTATGTCCTTGCCGTCAAAAAGAATTTGCCCAGAATCCGGCGTCTCGAAACCGCCAATAATCCTGAGCAAAGTCGTCTTGCCGCAGCCAGAAGGTCCCAACAGCGTCACAAACTCGTTTTCGTGTACCGTCAGATTTATTTCGTCAAGTACCTTCAGGCTGCCGAAAGTTTTTACCACGTTTTCCAGTCGAATCAATTCCTGTTTCAATCCCAACAACCTTTCATGTTTTTCGGAGATTATAACATAAATTGAAAAAAATAACAATCGCACTAAAAAAGCCCATCGAGTAAATCACTCGGTGGGACTTTTTCTTTGCTCAGAAACCGCAAGCGGTATGAGTTACTGCGCAGGAGCAGACCTTTTTGAGCGCGTCGCCATGCGCCTCAAAACAGGCTTTTGGAAAATGTTTCCAAATCTGCTCAAAATCTCCAAAAATCAGCTGAAAAATCATCATTCAACTTTCAGAAAGTAACCGCCTCCCCGCATACTGACGCCATTCGAGCGTTTTGGAAAATGTTTTGGCTGATTGGCTTTGTACCGTACCTCCAAATCATTTTCCAACGCCTCCAATGACGCAAAAATCCACGCACACTCTATACCACATTTCGCGTGGAATTGCAAGAAAAATTTTTAAGCCATTTGCCGCTTAGCAAGATTAGCGAAAATCCCGCCGCGCGCTATCAATTCATCAAAGTTGCCGTCCTCAACAATTCTGCCCGCGTCCATTACCAGAATCCTGTCGCAGTTGCGAATCGTCGAGAGCCGGTGCGCAACGATTATGCGCGTCGCCTTCAGTTCGTCAAGGCTTTTCGTAACTATCGCCTGCGTGCGGTTATCCAGCGCGCTTGTCGCCTCGTCGAAAATCAGAATCGAGGGACTCGTTACCAGCGCCCGCGCGATTAAAATTCTCTGTCGCTGTCCGCCGCTGATATTCGTACTGCCTTCGGAAATTACCGTCTGCATTCCCATTGGCATCATCGCAATATCTTCAGCAATTCCCGCCGCTTCCGCTGCACGCCAGGCATCTTCCTGCGTGAGCGCGTTCGTTCCAATGATATTCGTGAAAATATCGCCCTGCATCAGCTGACCGTTCTGCAAAACTACGCCCAGCTGCGTCCGCACCGACGGCATATTCAGTTCAGATAAATCCTGCCCGTCGTAGTAGACCGCGCCTTTCTTCGGCGTCTCAAATCCCAGCAGCAGTCGCACCAGCGTCGATTTGCCGCAGCCGGATTTTCCAACTATCGCAACATTCTCGCCCGCCGCTATTCTCAAGTTCACGTCGTGCAGGACTTCCCGCCCTTCGATATACGAAAAGCTCACATTGCTCAGCTCTATCGCGCCGGACAAAAGCCCCGCGTCCGCCTTGTCGCCAACGCTTTCGGGCACTTCTTTCAAAATCGGGCGCAAATTCTCTATCTGCGGCTGTATCGCAAAGTACTGCCCAACCAGTGGGATTATTCCGTTGAGGGTGCCGTTGAAGGAGGTGAACGCCGCTTGGAACGCTATGAACTGCGCGTAGCCGATACCCTGAACAACCTGTCCATTGGCGCCGACTTCGTTCATGCCGTACATTGCGATATAGTAGAGCGCCATCGTCAAGATGAACGGCTGAACGCTCCCAATTATCATATTGTAGTTGCTCTGCCAGCGCAGATTCAAGTTCCACTTCCACGTTTCACCAAAAACCTTGCTCCAAAGGTAGAACGCATGCTTCTCCGCACCGTGTTCCCTGAACTTAGACAAACCCGCAAATATCTGCTGCACTAACCCAGCTTCCGCGTTGTTCGCCGCTATCAAACTCCTCTGAAACCCTATTACCCGCCTGTAGATGAACGCCGTGATTATCGCATAAACAAACCATATCACTATCGCCACGCCAGTCAGCTTCAAACTGTAATAGCACATCAAAAATATGCTCCAGAATGAAAAAATGAACCCAAAAATCCCTCCTACAAACTGCGCACTAACCAAACTCTTTACAACACCTATTCCGCCCATGCGCGATGCCAGCTCGCCTGACGTGTACTTCCTGAAAAAACTCGTCGGCAACGCTAAGAGCCGCCCCCATAGCGCCGCTTCCGTCGACATATCTATCTTCTGCGTGATTCGCATTACCGCTATCGTCTGCACTATCGACAGGCTCGCCATCGTGAAACTCGTCACCAGCGTCACCTGCGTCACCGTCGCTAGCCCCTGCCTGTCCAATATCGGTATGATATCCTGAAATATCGTCTCCGTCACTATCGGCATGACCAGCGGTATCGCGCCCGAAATCAGCGATATCAGTATCACCGTCCGATAATCCGCGAACCAGCACTGCCGGAATATGTACTTCATCAAATCCAGCACGCCCAGTTCCCGCCGCGGAAATCCCCCGTAGCACGCGAATGCGCTCTTGTCTATCTGCGCCGCTATCTCGTCGGTTATCTCCACGCCCTCCGGCTCCCGCTTCGTTACCAGCTTGTACGCGTCCGGCGTCGTCGGTATGAACACCGCCAGTTCCTTCTGCTCTCCAAAATATCCAATGATGACCCCGCTGTCTTTCTTATACCATTCCGGCACCAGCTCTATCAGCCGCATTTGCATATTCGCTTTCTGCAGCAGCCGCCTTATCAGCCTTATCTGGTCCAGCTTTCGCGTCAGCTCCGCCGCCAGCTTTATGTTTTCCGTCGGCATTTTCAGCGCTGTCGCCGCCCGCCTCACTATGAACGCCGCCTCTTCCAGCTTTTCCGCTCGCCCCGTCGCCGCGCCCGCATAGCTCTCCGTTTCCTCGCCCAGCAGGTTGCCTATCGCCTCATTGACTATCTTCCTCTGATGCCGCGCCCGCGTCTCTATCCGCTGCGTGAACCGCTTGTCTTCCGCGCTGAACCGCACCCCCAGCAGCATCGAGAATATCCCCTCGTTCTCCCGAAACTCTTCCAGCAGATTCTCCGTCGAACTCAGTACCGTTCCGTCCCGCCACTTTATCAGCGTATCGTCGCCCTTGTCCGCTAACAGCTGCACCCACGGCAGTTTCACCAGCTCTCGGAACCACCCTCGCATTTGCCTTCGCAGTTCCTCCGGCGATATTCCGCCCAGCGCCACTATCTCTATTTCCGCATCTTCCATCGCATATATCAGCGTGTCAACTTGCCCAAATTCGTCGAAACTCGGAAACGCCGCCCCGCCCGCTCCTATTTCCATTAGAAACTGCTGCCGGAATGACCCTTCCTCCCGCGTCACGATGTATACTTCCACCTTGCCGCTCTCTACCTGCGCCACTATTTCGCCGCTCTCCAGCCGGAATCTTTCCCCCGCCGCCAGCTTCAACCTCTCATTCAATCGATTCACTCTCGGCGCTCCTTTCCTCTATCAACCGGCGATACGCTCCGTCGTGCTGTATCATTTCCCGATGCGTGCCTCGCTCTACCACTTTCCCTCGCTCCAGCACTATTATTTCATCGCAGTCCCGTATCGTCGATAGCCGGTGCGCCACTATCAAACAACTGCACCCCCGCCGCCGGATATTCTCCAATACCACCTGTTCTGTTACTGGGTCCAGCGCGCTCGTCGCTTCATCTAATATCAACAGCGCCGGATTATTAGCCAATGCCCGCGCTATTTCCATTCGCTGCCTCTGCCCGCCGCTGAAGTTCAAACCGCCCTCTGATACTTTCGCATCGTAGCCGCCGTCCAGCATCATGATATCTTCGTGAATGCAAGCGTCCTTCGCCGCCTGTATTACATCAGACTTGCGAACGGAATTGTCGAACAGCGTCAGATTTTCGGTGATAGTGCCGGTGATTTGGAAAATATCCTGGTCAACAGCCGAAATTGAATTGACAATCGTCGCGCGGGGAATGTCACGCCGGATTTTTCCGTCGAAACGAACTTCACCGCTCCATTCCTCATATAAGCCGGTAACAACTTTCGCAACTGTGGATTTACCGCTGCCAGAGGCGCCTACCACGGCGACCCAGTGACCAGGCTCAATGTGCAGGTTGAAATTACTCAAAAGCGGTTTATCCAGAGGGCTGTAACCGAAATTTATATTGATTAATTCCAGTTCGCCGGAAAGACGTTCGCAGGGAGCGTCGTCACTTTCGTCTGAGCAGTTGAGCGTATCAATTTCGTACTTCCGAACATCGTTGAGCCTCTGCATTTGCATTTCGGTGGATTGGAGCGTTGAGCCGAGTCCCAGCAGTGCATTTACCGGCGCCTGAAAACTGCCCATAAGATTTTGAAACGCCATGAACATACCGGCGGTCATTGCGCCATCCATAATCGAAAATCCGCCGATTGTCATAATGAGCGCTCCATTTAGTCCGCCAAAAAGTGTCGGAAGAATCGTCGCGGTCATTTGCCAGAGCTGAACCTCCTGCGTCGCTGAAAGGACTTTCGCGCGGTAACCTGCCCATTTCGTGAAGAAATCCGCCTCGTTGCCATTTGCCTTTATCGTCTCAATCATCATCAAGCCGTTCATCGCTGTGCCGTATTCCTTACTGGCGTCCTGCTGAATTTTCATGTTCATATCTGTCAAATGGCGTCTCAGCGCGAAGAAAACAACTATGTTAATCGACGAGAAAAATACGCCGATTATCGTCAGCGTAACGTTATACTGCAGCAGTAACAGCAAATAGAATATCGCCACGAAAAAGTTCAGCGCCGCCGTCGCCGCAGGTCCCGAAAGTACGCCTGCGATTGATTCATTATAGCCTACGCGCGAAGCAACTTCAGCCGCATAACGCTGGTGGAAAAACTGCATTGGCAGTCGCAGTAAGTGCCAGAAAAAGCTTGACGAATCCGCCAGCGTCAGTTTCCTTTGCCAGCGCGTCAGAATTACTGCCTGCAGCCACGACATTGTTCCGCAGACAAGAAAAGATACTGTCATTGCCAGACAGAAATTGAACATCCAGTCGGGGTGTTTCCGCGTCAGAATATCGTCAAGGAAAATTTGACTGAATACCGGCGACGCTAAACCTGGGATTATCATTCCGAAATTCAGCAGGAGTATGAACAGCGCCGCCCATTTATCCTGCAGGAGTTTTTCGTAAACTGCCTTGAAAATGTTGTAGCGTTCGCCCTCCGGCTTGAAATTTTCATTCGGGACGATTTTCATGGCAACGCCGGTGTAGGACGTGCGAAACTCGCTCCAGGGAACGGTACGCCGCCCCATAGCCGGATCGTTCAGGTAGCAGGTATCGCCCTTGATGCCTTCCAAAACTACGAAGTGATTGAACTCCCAGTGAATAATCAGTGGATATTCGCCGACTTCGCGCAAGCGGTCGGGCGCCCAGCGATAGCCGTTAGCATTACAGCCGCGGTTTCTGGCAGCACGAATGACGCAGCTCGCCTTTGAACCGTCACGGTTGACGCCGCATTCCTGCCGGAGTTTTTCCAGCGGCAGCCATAAGCCGTAGTGCGAAAGAATCATGGAAAGCGACGCCGCCCCGCATTCGGTAGCCTCCATTTGCAAAATCGTCGGCACCTTTACGCGGTCTTTGCCCTGAAATATTCTCGCAATCAGAGCCTTAATTTTTTCAAACATGAATCATCTATTCCTCAGCCACTGGCTCAATTTGTAGAAAACTTTCTCGATTGGCGGCTTGCGCTCAATGATAATCGAGCCGGTACAGAAACTGCCCGCCGTTATAGGTCTGTGCTTACCGACGACCGAAGTCCACAAATATCCGCTTTCCGAATCTGGGTCTTTAACCAAATCGAAGGTGACTTCCATAACGGCGCCCTGCTGCGCCTGCAAAATCCACTGCGCGAGCTGCGCATTGCCCAAATGCTGCTGAATGCCCTGCGCCGTTACAGGATACTGCGAAACGGTACGCACAACGCCAATCAGACTGCCGCTTTCCGAAACGTCGACGCCATTGGGCGCCAGCTGAATCGTCATTCCTGGCTCAACGCGCTTGCCCTTGTCAACGGGAATGTACAGAAGCCCCGTCAAATCGTCGCGATTTTGCGTAAGGCGGACGCTGCAAATCGGCGAACCGGCGGCGATAATACTGCCCTCGTCGACCATAATTTCATCAACAATCCCGTCGTAGGGGCTGTAAACATTCTCGGCAACAACCTGCTGGTAGCGTTTGGCGTCGTACTGATAAGCCCTGCCCGCGGCGTCCCTGTCGCTTGAGGCAAGACCGGTTGCGTACTGCGCCATTCTGGTATCAGCGGACTGTTCGGGCTGTTCAAGGTGAGCAATCAAATCGCCCTTGCGGACGGCAGTGCCTGGCTGAACGTAGAGGCTGGAAATTTTACCACTGGCGACGTGCGAAACATTCATGACACCGGCGGAATCCATGATTAACCCCATGCCGTCTGCCTTGACGGTGAAGGCGCCATAAATCGACCAGAGCACCACTGAAAAGAGCAGCGCCAGAATCGCAACCAGCGCCATCCAGCTTATTGGCGTGGTTATGGTCAGCATGGTATCGAGTTTTTCCGGCGTTCGCAGTTTGTCCAGCGCTTCCTGGCTGAAGATTTGAGATTTGTCAGCGGGCAAGGGTATCGCCTCCCGTGAGATTAACAGTAACTTTCATTCCGTCTTCAAGCCCCTTCGAGGCGGAAGTAACGACGATATCGCCTTCGCGCAGACCGGAAAAAATTTCAACGAACTCGCCGTCGTCAGCGCCTGCCTGAACCTTGCGCCGTTCGAGGGTTTCGCCGTTGAAGACAAAGACGGTATCGCGGGCGGCGTCGTTCATTGCAGCGAGCGGCACAGTAAGAGCGCGGTGGGGCGAAGTTTCAGAGAGGTCAACGCCGCCGTAAGCCTGTTGTTCAAGGAGACCGGCGGTATTATCGACTTCGAAAAGTACCTTGCGCATCGCCGCGGGTTCAGAGAGCGCAGGCATAATTTCGCGAATGTAGACGGGGAAGACCTGCTTATCGCCGAGGTTGCCGGCGGCGTAGTCGGTATCGTAAGCCTTGCGCAGGTTGCGGGCGTTGTGGAAGTTGAGCTCGAAGTTCCTGCCGGCAGAAAGGCGCTGGGCGGTGCGGTTATCGATTGGGAGGGAGAAAAAGAGGCGGCGGAAATTGCCGATAAGCGCGAGCGGGGTACCGGCTGTGACGTAGGAGCCAGGCTGGCGGTACATGATTAGAATTTCGCCGTCGAGCGGAGCCGCAACCTGCTGGCGGGCTTCCTGAACGAGGAGCTGTTGTTTAACGGCGCGCGCTTCGAGGAGTGAGGCTTCAGCTGCCTGGAAGGTCATTTGGGCTTCTTCAAATTTTTCGACGGAAGTTGCATTACGATCCTTAAGGCGGGTGTAGCGCGCGTAGTTGGATTTAGCCTGCGCGAGCTGAGCCTCCGCGCGGATAATTGAGCTTTCAGCCTGCTGGATTTTCAGGGAAATTTCTTCGTTGACGATAGTGAACAGGATTTGACCAGTGCGAACAGCTGAATTTTTTGCAACGTAGGCGGATTCAAGGCGGCCGTCAATCAGCGCGACGGCGTCAGCCATTTCGTCAGAGTAGAGGTTAACGGTGTCGAGGGTTAAAACTGGGCGAATCGAGCGGAATTTGGCAACGTCCCCCTGCAGCGGAACGCGGCGGCTTTCCATGCGTTCAGTTATCTGATTCTCGCCGGCTTTGTTAAGGTAAGTGCCGTAGCCGACCATAGCGACAGCGAAAAGCAGAATAAAGGTCAGACCAATGATATAGAGCTTTTTCATGTTATATTTGCTTAACCACCTTGCACGGGTTCCCGAAAGCAAGAACGCCCTCGGGAATATCCTTAGTAACAACGGAACCAGCGCCAATGACGGAGTTCCTGCCAATCTTCACGCCAGGCAGCACAACAACATTTGCGCCAATCCAGACGTTATCGCCGAGCGTGATAGGCTGCGCCATTTCGTAGCCGATGTTGCGCTTATTGACTTCCAGCGGGTGAATCGCTGTGTAGAAGCCACAGCTGGGTCCGATAAAACATTTGCGTCCGAAAGTAATTTTCGCGCAGTCCATCAGGTAAACGTTGTGGTTCAGGAAGCAGCCGGAGCCGAGGTAGACATTGTAGCCGTAGTCAACCATGAACGGCGCAAGAATTTCAATCTGCTCGACTTCGACGTTTGGAAGAATTTCACGCAGAAGTTCACGTCGCCGAGCAAGGTCGCTGAATTTCGTCATGTTGTATTCCAGGCAGAAATCTTTGATTATCGTCCGCTCGCGAAGTAGTTCGGCATCGTAGTTCGCATTATACCATTTGCCCGCAAGCATATCGCCTTTTGCTGACATCAAAATCACGCTCCTTTATAATTGTGGAAAAAATTCGCCGCGCCAATAAATATTCCTGCCCGTTCAGTTGACAGAGGCAGCAGGGCGAAATATAATCTCCAATGCTTTTTTTGTGTCGCGTTTCGCGGCTATTTTTTTTATTCGGAAATTGTTTGAACGGTCTGCGTCTGAGCGGGAGGCGGAGCCTGATACTGCGGCGTTTCGCTTGCACGATAAATGTTAAAACCGATAAATGCCAGCACGCCAACGGAAATAGCGCCGATACCGACGATAGCAGCGATTGTCAGATTCTGAAGAGTTTTAATCCCGTCGCTGATTTCCTTGCGAAGTTCGATTGTTGTGGCGTCGAGCTTAGCGTTGTCTTTTTCGCGCTGTTCGTGCAGAGCCTCGATTTTTGCGTCGACGCGGGCAATTTCCGCCGCACGCTGATTGTCTCTGTCGCGCATTTCACCAATGAACATATCCATTTTAGCTACAAGAACGTCAACTTTGGATTCGATTGCGGAAACGCGGGTTTCAAGTTTTTCGACGCGGTTTTCCAAATCTGCCATGATAAACCTCTCCTTTCGCGTTAATTATAGTCGTACGTAAATTCTGGCGCAAGAAAAAGAGCCCCCGACAGAATCGAGAGCTCCGAAGGATGTATTGCTGTTGTAAGTTTGCTTTGTAAGAATGGGTTTGGTTTAGAACATGAACTCGACGCGACCGAAGATCTTCTTGTACTTGTCGCCGTTGTCGAGCCATTTGCCGTCGGAATAACGGGCGAGAACGCCAACGTGTTTCCACGGAGCATAAGCCGCGCCGACGTGCCAGCCTTTAGCACCGGTCTGAACGTCATCGCCCTGGCTGGACGCGATAGCAACATTCTGACCGAATCTGCTGTAGCCGCCCCAGACTGCCCAGTTGCCAGCCTCAGCTGCATCGTTGTAGTTGCCGAAGTACGCAAGAGCGTCCCAGCCGTAATTCTGATAATCAGCCTTGCTGTTTTTCGCGTATGCGCCGTGAATGTTGAACATGTCGTTGACTTTGTAGCCGAGACCTACTGCCCAGACGCCCGCTTTGTCCTCGTTGCCGCCGTTGCTGTAGAAGCCGGTTTTGAAGTCATCGTCTTTCGCGTAGTAGTAGGACGCAGCGCCATAGAGACCAACGTCGCCAGGATTGTAGCTGACGTGACCGCTGACGAAATCAGTGGGTCTGCCAGTGCCAGCGCCGGTGTAATGCGCTTCGTCGGAGTTCGCACCTACGCGACCTGCGTAAACGTCAAATTTCCATTTGCTGCCAAAGCCGAGATTGACGCCGGAGAGAACCGTATCAACCGCGATACCGTCTTCAATGGGCGGGCAGTAGCCGAAACGACCGAGCTGAACTGTGAAGTTGTCGAACTCGCCTTTCGCGAAAATTCTCTTGAGTTTAACGCCGCTCTTTGTGCCGTCGCTTTCAGTGTAGCCGGTGGAGTCATTTCTGCCGTTGTAGTTAGCGTCGAAACGAGCGTTAGCCGTCCAGTGGCTGCTGACATAAGCGCTGGGTTCAAGACGGAATACGCCATCATGCCAGGAACTCTTAGTCTTGTTGCCGTTGCCCTTGCGTTCGAGGTGACCGTAGGTGTACTCGATCTTGCCGGTCCATTTTACCATGTCAGCGTGTTTTTCGAGTTCTTCAACGCGGACGCCGAGAGCATCGAGTTCATCGTGAAACTCCATCTCCAGCTTTTTGAGTTCCGCAAGGCTGGCGCCGCTGATAACCGGACGCGTAGTTGCAGGACGCGAAGTGTTGGAGGGAGCGGCCTGGATTCCGCTAAGCTTTTCGTCAACCTGAGCGTCGACACCGGCGAGTTTAGCGTCGATTCTGTTGGCAAGAGTGTCGTAGCGGGCAAGAGCGCGGGCGACCATCTGCGCCATTTCATAACGCGTGATGTTGCGGTTGCCGCGGTAGGTGCCGTCGCCGTAACCTTCGATAATGCCTTCGCTGGCGAGCTTTGCAACGGAGTTGTAAGCCCAATGTCCTGCCGGAACGTCGCTGAACGGGTTAGCCGCTGCAAACGTCGGAGCCGTTACGCCAAGTACCAGTGCGCCTGTCAAGGCTGCTACCAAAGACTTTTTCATTTTGAACATCCTCCTTCGATGAACCGTATGAAACTTTGCTTTAAACTCTTCGGTTCGGCTCGGAAGATTTCTTCTTGGAGTGTCCATGTTTCCTCTAAGTTTCCCTCAACCTGACCTTACCTTCAAGTTTTGCAGATTGTAATACAAAAAATTTTCGGTGTCAAGCCTTTTATTCGTTCATTTGAAATTCATATTAGTCTGATAAAATGGCGTAATTATTGAAGATATTTTCTTCACCTACAGAGATTTTTCAGATTGTGGCGAATTATTTTAAGGTTATGGTCTTCTAACTTTTCTTTTGCGAAAAGAAACGCTGGCAAAATTTTTTACGGCATTTCTTTTTGAAAAAAGAAACGCCTTGCAAAGAAAAACTGGGCCGCATAGGTCGCTTCCGGCGACCTGTGACGGCCCGCGCCCCATCCATGGGGCGCCTCTTAAGCGCGTGCGTCCATGGGCGGCCTCTTTTCAAGTCACGATATTGATAACTAAAAAAATCACGGCACCAACAATCGAACCTACGATTGAGCCGTTCATTCTAATCCAGACAAAATCCGGCTCGGCTTTGTCGTAGACCAGGCTGTTCAGCTGGTCGACTGTCATGCGGCTGAGCGTCGTGCTGGCGATTTTCCCAACCAGCGGCTGAGCGTAAATCGCGGCGCGTACCGTCAGCTCGTAGATGAATTTTTCGGCGGCAGTCTTTATCTGGCTGTCAACTTTCAAGTGATAAATCAGCTGGCTGTACAAATCTATCAGCGTCCGCATGAAAATTTCGCCGAGGCTTTCCGACTGCTCCTGCGCGACAGGCAAATCCTCGCTGAAGTTCACCGCCTGTATCTGTTCCTGAAAATTCGCCAGCGCCGCGTCTATCGTCGCTTCCAGCGGCAGTTCCGCCGCCAAATCTACCTGCACGCGCTCAAATAAATCCCGAAAATCCTGCGTCTCCGCCAGCTCTGAAATTTTCGCGCGGCACTCTTCCAGCGTCTTCCTGCGTAGCGGCGAATCCGTCAACAGTTCGTCGAGCATTTTCACCAGCTGCGCCTGCATAATTTCCGCCGCCTCGCCGTAGTTCACATAGTTCAGCGTCTGCGCTAAGCCCGCCATGAGCATTGTGAACAGCCCCGCCGACTGCGTTCGCTGCGCCGCAAATTCTTCCAGCATTTCCTGCAGCTTAGCCCGCGTTTCCGCCCTGACCGCAATTTCGCGCAGTTTCTTCACCAGCCCCACGAAAACTTCAACGTCCTTGCCGCTTGACCGTATCCACGCGCCGCCTTCGCGTATCAAGTCCTTCGCCGGTACGTTCCCGAACTCCCGCCGTATCGTAGCCGCTATTGCCTTCGCCTGCGCTTCCCTGTCCAGCGAGGCGATATATTTTTTCAGCGCCACCGCAATTTCTTCCAATATAAACTTCCGCGTCTCCGGCTTCTCGAGGTACGCCGTGATTTTCGGCACCAATTTTACCGCGCCAACTTTTTTGAACAGCGTCCTGCGCGAGAAAAATTCCTGCTGCACCATTGTCGTCGACGCCTCGATAAATTCTGCGCGCCGGTTCGGTAATATCGCCGTGTGAAACGGAAATCCCAGCGGTCTTTTGAAAAGCGCCGTTACTGCGAACCAGTCCGCTATTCCGCCGACCATCGCCGCTTCCGTCACGAATAAAAATCCTTCCGCCAGCTTCGATTCTGGGAAAAAGCTCTGCGCCAGCGCCGCTATCAAAAACAAAATCGCTGCGACCAGCAGCGTCGTATCCGCGTTGTTCCACCGATTCAAAATCGCCGCCCCCTCAGCCAATCTGCCCGATAATCAGCGTGGCAATGTACAAAATCATTCCGACAATCCCGCCGCACACCGAGCCGTTAATCCGAATCATCTGCAGATCATTTTCAACGCGCGTCTCCACAAATTCCGTGAGCTTTTCGTCACTGAATGCGTTGAGCTTCTCGCGAATCAGCGCCGGAATTTCGCCGTGGTATTCGTCAACCATCGCCTCAACCATATTCTTAACCAGCCGGTCGAATTTAGCCTGCTGAGCCGCGTCGGCTATGAACTCGTCGATTTTTTTATCAACCAGCGCATCGACGCTCGCCCGCCAGATATTTTCGCGCTTGACATTTTTATCGAGCCAGTTTTTGAGATAGCCCGCCGTGTCAATTTTCCCGCTGAATAACTTTTGAAACTCCGCCTGGAATTTATCAGCGTCAATCTGCGCGGTAGCTCTTTCCAGCGTCCGCCGGAACAAATCGGTTAAATTTCGCGCGACTTCATCTTTTTTAGCGTCGAAAATCCTGCGCGACTGGAGCGCGTCAACCGCAGCGGAAATTTTTTCCTCGACATTCTCATTCAGTATCGACAGAATTTTTTCGTCAGTAAGATTCATGCTGGCGAGTACCAGCGCGCGTCCGGCGGAGTCGCCTTCGTAAGCCTGCCGGAGCTCGACGATTTTTTCAAAAATGGCGTCCTGCATGTGCTTCGACTTGATAACCTTCCGCGCAGTTTCAAAGAGCGCAGTCATAATCCGGCGGCTGTGCTTTTCGTCAGTGGTAACCTTCACGGCGGCGGCGATAATTTTCCGCGCGTCGAATTTTTTAATTTCGCCCTCGACAATCGGCGCAATGGATTTGGAAATTTTCTCGCTGTCAAGATTCATAAAAAGTTCCGCCAGAATTTCCCGAACGAGTTCCTTGGTTTTATCGCGCCCGCTGTAGTTCTCGAAAAAATCTATCAGCAGCTCGGCGGTATTTTCCTCGCGCACGGTCTCCATGATATTTTCGGTCTTGAGCAAATCCTCGCTGACAAATTCGACAATGGCGTCGGAAATGTGCTGGCGGTTGCGCTTTAGAATTTCTGTGCGGTAGGAAATTCCGAGCGGCTTTCTGAAAAGCGCAGTTACCGCGAACCAGTCCGCCAGGCCGCCAATTGTCGCCGCAATAAATCCGTGATTCAGCAAGCCTAAAAAAATCCCGCCGCTGGGATTAACCGAAGGCAAAGTTCCCGCCGCGCATATCGCGCAGGTCGCCAGAGTCAGGTTCGCCTTTATTCTGTTCTGCAAAGTTTTTGGCGCCTCCTAAAAAATTTTTTCCAATTATAGCAGATTTTTTTTGCGCTGAAAAAAATTTTTCTATTGAAATACTAATATTAATGCTATAATATGACTTCGGGAGGTGAAAAATTTGATTTCGATTCTGAAAAAATCCTTGAATTTTATCGATTGTCTGATTATTATATTAGCGGTGTTCATTTTTGCGAAAATGGATTACTCGGATTTGAGTTTGCTGAACAAAATCTATCTGGCGTCATTCGGGCTGTGGAGTGTAATGCTCGGCGTCAGGATTTACATAGTTTACAAAAACGGCGGAGGTAAAAATGACTAAGGCGGTATTTTTCGATATTGACGGAACGATTCTGGCGCGCGAGCAGGGAATTTTGCACATAACGACGCGCGTGCAGGCAGCGATGAGAAATTTGCAGAAGGCTGGGCACAAAATTTTCATAGCGACGGGCAGACCGGCGGGCTTCATGTACGACGACTTTCTGAACTTCGGCTTCGACGGATTTGTTTTCAACAACGGCGCGCTGGTTTTAGTCGGCGGCGAAATTATTTTCCGCTGCGATATGGATATGGCGCGCGTTCGTGAAATTTGCGAATACGCCGAATCCGAGCGCGTCGAATACATTCTGGAAAGTTATCCCGAAGTCTACTGCCCCGCCAGATTCGCGGCGTGCTACGAGTTCTTCAAGAAAATCGGCGTGGACTACAGCAAATTTATCAGCGAGTTCGACTTCGACAAAATTTCCGTCAGCAAAATCGAATGCGTCACTGCGCGAACCGATTCTGAGGCTCTCGACGCGGTTTACAAAAAAATTCTCTCGACGCCTGACGTTACCGGCTGGGCTGACCCGTTCCATTTCAAAACGACGGAAGTTTATTCCGATAAAATTTCAAAGGCGTCCGGCGTTCTGCGCGTGCTGGAACATTTCGGTATCGCCGTGGAAAATTCTTACGCTTTCGGCGACGGCTTCAACGATATTGAAATGATTCAGACCGTCGGCACCGGCTTCGCAATGGGAACCGGCAGGGACGAACTCAAGCGGGTTGCAAAATACGTCGTACCCAGCGTTTTCGAGGACGGCGTGGCTGTTGGAATTGAGCGTTATATTCTGGAGGTGTGATAACATGAAGAACAAATTTATTCTGGTAGCGTTGCTCCTGCTGACGTTCGTGCTGAGCGGCTGCGGCGGCGGTAAAACTGACGGCGGAAATTCTGGAGGCGCCGAAACTAATCCGCCCGCCGAGGCTAAACCTGTCAGCGAAGATTTGAAAATCACCATGCTCAACGTCGGGCAGGGCGACGCATTTCTCATTCAAACCAAATCCCAGAACATTTTAATCGACACCAGCGACCAGGACGAACGCTCCAAGCTCGTCAGCGAACTCGACAAAGCCGGCGTTACCACCTTCGACAAGATTATTCTGACGCACCCGCACGCGGATCACATCGGCGGCGTCGAGAAAATTCTCAAGGACAGCAAGTACACCGTCAAGGAAGTTTACGATAACGGCATTGCGGCGACCGGCAAGCTCTACCTGAACTACATGAAGCTGATTAAAGACAGCAAAGGTAAGATTAAACACGGCACGCTGGTTACCGGCGACGTTCTGGACTTCGGCGACGGCGCCAGTTTTGAAGTGCTGGCTCCCGATAAAGCGACTGTCAAAGCCGTTAATTCCGGCAAGCAGAAAACCGACCCCAATAATGAATCAATCGTCGGGCGGCTCGTCTACAAGGATTTTAACATGATGTTCACCGGCGACGCGGAAATTGATGAGGAAGTTTCAATTCTCTCCGCCAGCAAGGACAATCTGCAGAATCTCAAAAGCCGCGTGCTTAAATCTGGACACCACGGCAGCCGCACCAGCCTTAACCCGTCGAATGCGTCCAGCGTCGATTTTCTGCGGCTGATGAATCCGCAATACGTCGTAATTTCAGCCGGTGAACCCACAGATAAGCGCGGCGGCAACACTTACGGTCACCCGCACCCTGAGCCGCTCGAAGCTTACCTGAACAACGGTATCGCCAGCAAAAATATTTTCTGGACGTGGAAAAACGGCACCGTCACGATTGTCACCGACGGCAAAAATGTTTCCGTCACGCCAGAAATTGAGGAGGATTGGGTAGAAGAATGGATAGCGCAAAAGAAATAAGTTTGTACCTTGATCGGCTCGAAGAAATTGACGACGGCTCGAAGGAAGCGGTTTTACTTATCGACGAGGGCGGCGACGAATATTCCGGCGAACTGGGACTGCCCGCGAATTTCATGCCCGAAGGCGCCAGCGACGGCGACTACCTCACGCTCGAAATTTCTACCGGCGAAACTGAATCCGACAGCCGGATTCTGAGCGCCAGCCTTGAAAGCATTGACGATGACGGCGACGCGGCGCTGATTATCGACGGCGTGAAAGTTTACCTGCCAGCGAATTTCCTGCCGGAGGGTGATACCTTCACGCTGAAAATTTCCCGCGACGAAAATAAAACCAACGCCGCTCTCGACGAGGCGCGCCAACTTTTAGAAGAATTGGAGTGACGATATTGACCAGAAAATTTTTAAGCAGCCTGAGCGTACTGCTCATTCTAACGCTGTCGATTTTCGGCACGGCGGCGGCTAAATCTAAGACCGAAATCACCGGCATAAGCGCCTACGAGACCAGCGGCAATATTCTGCGGCTCGAAATTTCCTACGACGGCGAACTCAAAATGGAAAACATCTCCACGCGCATTACCGGCAACATTTTTTCAATCGTGCTCAACAACACTACCCCGGGCAGAATCAGCCGAATTTCCGGCACTCGAATCGACGACAGCGCGTTCGTTAAGAAAATCACCGTCAAGGACGCCGATAAAAATAGCACGCGCATCCGGCTGATTTTAGCTAATGCCCTCGACGAAAGCGCCTGCAAAATTTCTATCCAGCCCGCCAACCGCGCGGAAAATTCCTCCGCCAAAGTCATCGTCGACATCAATAAATCCGCGCTCAGAAAAATTGACGACTACGACGAAGAAGACGTTCAGCACTTCAAAGCCGGCGATAAAGTTATCGTCATCGACGCGGGACACGGCGGTTCGGATACCGGCGCAGTTGGTCCCACTGGTCTGACTGAAAAGGAAGTCTGCCTCGCCGTCGCGCTGCAGACTGAAAAAATTCTCCAGAAGGAAGGCATGAAAGTTGTAATGACGCGCAGAACTGACGTTGACGTTGCCGGACGCGGCGCCTTGAACGTCGGCGAACTCCAGGCTCGCGTTGACAAAACTCCGCCGCAGGCAAATCTTTTTATCAGCATTCACTGCAACGCCTTTACCAATCCCAAATCCCACGGCATGGAAACTTATCACTACGGCGCCAGCGCGGAAGGTCAGCGCCTTGCGCAACTTCTCAACGACGAGCTTGCCAAATTCGGCGGGCTTACGAATCGCGGCGTCAAGGCGGCTAATTTCTACGTCATCAAGCGCAGTAAGTGTCCCGCCTCGTTGATTGAGCTTGCCTTCATCACCAATCCCGAAGAAGAAAAACTTTTAGCCGACGCCAAGTACCAGAAAAAAGTCGCCGGCGCCATCGCTACCGCCGTCAAGAAATTTTTCATGAACTAAAAAGGAGGTCTCATCAGATTTGGTTAGAAAAATTTTTATACTGGCGCTGTTTGCATTCACGCTGCTGATTTTCGGCTGCACCCAACAGACGCCTAAGCCTGTAGAAACCCATACGCAATCGACTACGACCGAAACGTCCGCTCAGACCAGGGATACGTCGGCGAAGGTCGAAAACCCAATCATTCCGCTGGACGCGCCGCTGCCGCCGCCTTCCAACGAACCTGCGCCGCCGCCACAGCCGGTTACCACTGACACCGCGCCTTCCACGCCCCGTGAACGCAACATCGACATCAAAGTTTACTTCCCTGACGAAGCCGGTATCAATCTCGTGGCGGTCAAGCGCAGAATCAGAATCACCAGCGAAAATCAGAAATACGAAGACGCCGTTAAAATCATCATGGCGAATCCCAAGGAAATGGAGCTTACCAGCATTTTCCCGCGCGGCGCCAAACTCAACAAAATCACTTTGGAGAACGGCACGGCTTACGTTGATTTTAGCGAAACCCTTCAGCGCTATTTCGTAGGCGGCTCCACCGGCGAGGAACTTTTGGTCACGTCGCTCGTCGACACGCTTACCGAGTTCCCTGAAGTTAAGCGCGTGCAGATTCTGATTGACGGCGAGGAAATTGAAACGCTTGCCGGTCACATGGATTTGAGCGAGCCGCTGACGCGCAACGGCAGTACCTTGTAAATAAGCTGAAAGCGTGATAAAATCCCTTGAACTTTTTTTCCGAGAGGAGTTATTACTTTGTTTGGGATGTCAACGAGTGTCGGGATAGATTTGGGAACCGCGAATGTTTTGGTTTACGTCAAGGGCAAGGGAATAATCCTGCGCGAACCGTCGGTCGTTGCCATTGACAGGAATACTGATGAAGTGCTGGCGATTGGCGAGGAGGCGCGCGAAATGATTGGCAGGACGCCTGGAAATATCATAGCGATTCGCCCGCTGCGCGACGGGGTTATTGCCGATTACGATATGACCGAGTCGATGATTCGCCACTTTCTGGATAAAGTTGTCGGGCGCTCACTTCTTTTCAGACCGCGCCTGATGATTTGTGTACCCAGCGGAATTTCCGCCGTCGAGCGTCGCGCAGTGCAGGAGGCGGCGGAACAGGCTGGCGCTAAAAGGGCTGAACTCATTGAAGAACCAATCGCGGCGGCACTTGGAGCTGGCGTTGACATTGCCGAGCCGGTCGGAACTATGGTGGTTGACATTGGCGGCGGTACCTGCGACGTGGCGGTTATTTCCCTCGGCGGTATCGTCAACGGCGAGAGCCTGCGCATTGCCGGTAACAAAATGGACAGCGATATTGAATCGTATATCAAGCGCGAATACAACCTGCTGATTGGCGAACGCACTTCCGAAAATATCAAGACGACGATTGGCGCCGCGTACAGGGGCGCGCGGAATCTGGATATGGAAGTTCGCGGGCGCGATATTGTGACTGGTATGCCGAAAAATATTACCGTCCATTCCGACGAAGTTGCTGAAGCCCTGCGCGAATCCGTTGACAGCATTGTCAGCTGCGTCCTGCGCGTTCTGGACGTTACCCCGCCCGAACTTTCTGCGGATATTTTTGATAGAGGAATTATTTTAACCGGCGGCGGCTCTCTCCTGTACGGACTTGATGAAATTATCCGCCGCGAAACGCACATTCCAACCGTCGTCGCCGATGACCCAATGAGCTGCGTCGCCGTCGGCACCGGCAAGGCGCTCGAATACAATAAGGACTTTTAAGACGTTTGAATTATTTCAGCATTTCTTGTTTCAGCATTTCTTTTAAAAAAAGAAACGCTGGCAAAGAAAATGGGCCGCATAGGTCGCTACCGGCGACCTGTGACGGCCCGCGCCCCATCCATGGGGCGCTTCTTAAGCGCGTGCGCCCATGGGGCGCCTCTTTATTTTTGCATAACTGGGAGGGATTTGTTTTGATTGAACTTCTGGCGCCCGCCGGTAACTTCGACGCGCTCAAAGCCGCTGTCCACGCCGGTGCCAACGCCGTTTATCTGGCAGGCAGCAGTTTCGGCGCCCGCGCCTACGCCGACAATTTCAACCGCGAAAACCTCGCAAGCGCCGTCAAGTTCGCTCACCTGCACGGCGTTGCGATTCACGTCACCACCAACACCATTCTCAACGATTCGGAGCTGGAGACTTTCGCCGACTACATAAAATTTCTGCGCGAAGTCAATGTTGACGCGTTCATAGTTCAGGATTTGGGCGCCGCCGAAATTATTCGCACAGTTGCGCCGGAAATTCCAATGCACGCCTCCACGCAAATGACTGTTCACAATCTGGCTGGCGTCCAAGCTTTGGCTGAACTCGGATTCAGCCGCGTCGTCCTTGCCCGCGAACTCACGCTTGACGAAATTTCGCACATTGCTAAAAATTCGCCGCTCGAAACTGAAATTTTCGCTCACGGCGCGCTGTGCGTATGCTTTTCTGGTCAGTGCTTGATGAGTTCGATGATTGGCGGGCGGAGCGGTAACCGTGGGCGCTGCGCTCAGCCCTGCCGCCTGCCTTACACTCTCGTTGACGCCGCCGGTAACGAAATTTTGAAAACCGCCGGTGAATATCTGCTCAGCCCGAAAGATTTGAACACGCTGGATTTACTGCCGCGTTTCGTCGAAGCTGGCGTTACCTCGCTCAAAATCGAAGGGCGAATGAAACGCGCGGAGTACGTGGCAACCGTCGTGAAAGTTTACCGTGACGCGCTGGATAAAAATTCCGCCGACGCCGAATCTCACCGCCGCCTCGCGCAGATTTTCAACCGCGACTTCACCACCGCCTATCTTGAAAAAAATCCTGGCAGGGACTTAATCAGCGACACCCGCCCAAATAATCGCGGCGTACTCATTGGGCGCGTTACCGCCGTCGGCAAAAACAAAATCACGCTCAAGACTGCCGGTGAAATTCACGCTGGCGACCAGATTGAGATTTGGGTGAAGGTCGGTGGGCGCGTCACCTTTACCGTGGAAAATTTCTCCACCGACGGCGATTTTTGTACCGTCGAAGTTGCTGATATGCGCGGCGTCAGGGTTCATGACAGGGCGTTCAAGATTTTCGACGCCGAGCTGACCGCTGAAGCCAGAAAATTTTTCACCGACGATACCTTTGGCAAAATTCCCGTTGACGCCACTGTTCGCGCTGAAGCCGGTGCGCCGCTCACTCTTACCGTGACTGACGGCAAAAATTCTGCAACCGCCGCCACGAATTTCATCGCTGAGCCAGCTAAAAATCGCCCGCTGAATCTTGAAACTCTTAGCAAGCAAATTGGTCGGCTCGGAACTTCGGAATTTGTCTTGAGAAATCTTACCGCTGAAATTTCCGGCGAAGTTATGGTGCCTGTCAGCGAACTCAATGAAGTCCGGCGCGCCGCTATTGCTGAGCTTGAAAATCTTCGTCTAGCCGCGTTCAAAAAAAATCCTGCCGCTACCGCTAAAAAAATTCCAGCCGCTCCATACCGCGCGAAAAATATTGAGCTTGTCGCGCAGGTTGACACGCTGGAAAAAATTAAAGCCGCACTCGATGGCGGCGCTGATTCGATTCTGTACGGCGGCGAAAATTTCACTAACCGCATTGTGACGGCGAAAGAAATTGCGCAGGCGGCGGATACCGTCAAAGCGCGCGGGAAAAATTTTTACCTTGCGACGCCGAGGATTGTGCGAGAGGCTGAAATTCCTGCGCTGGAAAAAATTCTGGCGGCGGCGGAGTTCGACGCGGTTTACGTGCACGGCGTTGGAACTTTGCGAATTGTAAAAAGTCTGACGGGCGCGCCGGTGCGGACAGATTTTTCGCTGCCTGTATTCAATTCGACCACGATAGATTTGCTGGCGTGGCTGGGCGGCGAGGCGGTGACGTTATCGCCGGAACTGACGCTGGCGCAGGTGAACGCGCTGGCGGAAATTTCGCCGCTGCCGGTGGAGTGCATAGTTCACGGCAGGATTGAGCTGATGATTTCGGCTTACTGCGCGATTGGCAGTTTTCTGGGCGATGTCAACAACTGCCAGCATTTTTGCCGGAAAAATAATTACTGCCTGCGCGACAGGAAAAATATTGAGTTCCCCGTGGTAACCGACCAGTTCTGCCGAATGCACATTCTCAATTCCAAAACGCTGTCGATGATTGAGCGTCGCGCTGATTTTGAGAACGTGGCTCGGCTGCGCGTTGACTGCCGGTATCTGAGCGCGGAGGAAATTACGCGGGCGGTGAGTGCGTACAAATCCGGCGGGCTTGAGATTGAAAATTTCACGCGCGGGCATTATTTTCGCGGCGTCGAATAAAATTTTCGCTTGCATTTTTGAGATTTTGCGGTAGAATAAGACCAGCGTTTAAGCAACGGAAGGAGATATTTTTATGGCACTGATTGATGAAATTCTGGCGACGAATGAACATTTCTGCGCGAATCTGCCGGAGGAGTACAAGGCTTACGAACACGAAGACCCGCACGACAGCAAAATTCCGAAAAAGCATTTGGCGATTTTGACTTGCGTTGATGCTCGTCTTGTTTCGTACTTGGAACCGGCGCTCGGCTTGAAACGCGGCGACGCAAAAATTATCAAGACGGTCGGCAACTGCGTCACGGGCTATTTCGACACGGCGGTTAAAAGTTTGCTCGTTACCATTTACGAACTTGAAGTTCGCGAGATTGCGGTTATCGGGCACCACCATTGCGGCATGCAGGCTACAACTTCCGAAAGTCTGACGAAGGCGATGCTGTCGCGCGGCATTTCTCCCGACGCTATCAAAATGGTCGAGAAGGAATTGAAAGATTGGGCGGACGGCTTCAGAGACCCCGAACAGAATGTCCGCGACGTTGTTAAGCTCCTGCGCGAAGACCCGCTCATTCCGAAAGACGTTAAAATTCACGGCTTGCTTTTCCACCCGCGTTCGGGACAGCTCACGCTCGTTGACAAGGGCGAATAAAATATTTTTTCCGGCTCGTCAGAAATGGCGGGCTTTTTTTTGAAGGAAGTGGATTTTTATGGCAACCCAACAAGACATTATCAAAACTTTCATGGCGGTGCTGGACACTACAACCCTTTCGGGAACTGCGGCGGTCGACGAAGCGATTCGCGCCTGCTCAGACTTCAATAGCCTTCAGGATATTATCGACAAAATGGTAAGCGATTGCCGCGCCGTCAACAACGCCAATGATTTTCTGCTGAATTACTGCGGGATTAATCTGAACAACGACGATACCGGCGCCATTACCGGCTGGGACGCGGGCGGTTTCTCCGTCAAAGACAAAGAAAATATTGTGCCTGAGACCGGCGAGCTCATTAACTTCACGGGCAATTCCTTCACCGTCAATGGTCTAACCCTCAAGCTTAGCGGCGATAAAAACTTCAGCGATTTAACCGACAGCCAAAAATTTATCTGGCAGGGGCTGTACACGTGGTGGGCGAAGGGCGCGCTCGATTTAATCGCCGAGTCCTACGGAAATAATTTTGGCTTTGATTCCGGTTCTTACGCCACAATCAATACATTGTACGTTTATTTTTCCAGTAACGGCGATAATTTGGCTTGGATAAGAGGCAGCAACTATCTAGGAATTAGTAATGGCTATTATGGCGATATTGATAAAATTAATCCAAATGGTTCAGGCATATTCTACCTTGACAGAGTACTTGCTCATGAATTTACCCACGCTGCAATGATAGCAAACATAAATAATTTTTCATCGTTGCCAGAATTTATAAAAGAAGGTATAGCTGAACTCACTCACGGTATTGACGATTATAGATCGTCACCTATTCGTAATTTTGCAGGAAATCCCTCAGTGCTTGAAGGTATTCTTGATGGTACAGGCTTCTGGATGAGTGGCGATGAATACGCGGCGGGCTATATGCTCTTGCGTTACCTCGCTAAACAGACGGCTGACGAAGATGATTTTATAAGCAATATACTTTCCACCGTAACTTTAACAGGTACTTCCTCAGCCGACAAAATTATGAATAGCGGCGCCAGCGTTACAATCGACGCGAGCGCTGGCAATGATGTCATTGACAATGAAGGCAGCAATTATTCTTACATAGACGCCGGTACTGGCAATGATTATATCTACAATAAAAGCAACTATGTCACGATTTATGGTGGCGCCGGAAATGACACTATCAAAGGTCGTTCATATTCCAGCGAAATTTCTGGAGGCGAAGGCGCGGATTTAATCATCAAAGCCAGCGGGACAATAGACGGCGGCTTGGGTAATGATACTTTGATTTCTGTTGAGGGCGCAGTTTTCGGCGATGAAGGCAACGATTTAATCGTTCATTCCAGCGGCACAATTAACGGCGGCACCGGCAATGATACAATCGACGGCAGCGGCGTTACTCGTCGGGGACGCGTTTACCAATACGCGGCTGGCGACGGTGCAGACGTTATCATTGGCTTCAATTCTTTTGATACGCTGGAAATTACGTCCGGCAACTATAACACGATGAAAAGCGGTAACGATTTAATTATCAGCGTTGGCTCCGGCTTAGTCACTCTCAATGATATTTACCTCGACGAATATCGCAAAATTCATATCAAGAACGCCGACGGAAATGTTGTTACGCTGAACGATTGGAGCATAATGAGCGGAACTTCCGGCGCGGACAGCCTCTACAACGTTGCCGATAAAGTGACGATAAACGGCTTGGGCGGCAATGACACTATCGAAAATTCCGGCGGTCGTGTTTTAATCTCCGGCGGCGACGGCGACGATAGCATTCACAACGACGCCAATAACGTTACTATAGATGCGGGAATGGGTAACGATTACATTTTCAGTCAAGGGAATTATTATGGTCTAATTTATGGCGGTGCAGGCAATGACATAATTGATGCTGAAGGAACAATCTACGGTGGCGACGGTGACGATAGTATCAGGTATCATTCGAACGATGGTAAAATTGATGGAGGAGCAGGAAACGATACAATCGCTGTTCGTAGCGATAGAGTATCAGTTTTTGGCGGTGCAGGTGACGATGTATTAAATCTTTATCATTATTTAGAGAATGGAACGTGGACGATTAATGGCGGAATCGGCAATGATACCATGAACTATGGCGGAATTGAATTGCGTCATTACGGACTGAATAAAAAGTATCGCTATCGTTCTATTTACCAGTATGCCAGCGGTGACGGCGCCGACATTATCGACGGCTTCACGAAATATGACAAAATCGAAATAACCGGCGGCAGCTACTCCACGCTCGTCAGCGGCGACGATATTATTATCCGCGTCGGCAGCGGAAGTATCACGCTGAAAGACGCCAAAAATCTCGAGGAGTTGAACATTGACGGCGAGCTAAACACGGAAACCGACACAATCCCCGCCGGAATTTCAATCAGCGGCGGCGTCCTGTCAATAGGCACGGCTTTTACCGGCAATTCAATCGACCTCGAAGATTATTCCGTGAGCAAAGCAATCGCCTCGAATCTTTCGCGCGGCATTTCAATTAACGGCAGCTCGGCGGCAGATTCGATTCGCGGCGGTTCCGGCTCCGACACAATTTCCGGCGCGGCGGGCAACGATACAATTCACGGCGGAAATAATTCTGACGTTGTGTACGGCGGCGCAGGCAACGACCAGCTTTACGGCGATAACGGCGCAGATATAATTTTCGGTGGCGAGGGTAATGACTGCCTGAGCGGCGGCAACGGTAATGATACGCTTTATGGCGGCGCTGGCAACGATACGCTCACCGGCGGCAACGGCGCTGATATTTTCGTCTACGAGAGCGGCAACGATTTAATCGCGGACTATCGCGCGGGCTACGACAAAATCCGGCTTTCCAGCGGCACGATTAGTCGGAGCTCAATCAGCGGCGCCAACGTCGTTTTCACAATCGGCAGCGGCACTCTTACCGTGCGCGGCGCCAGAGGCAGAAATATCACCGTGATTGACGCCAGCGGGCGCGAAACTACCCAGAAATATTCCAACAGAGGCAGCTCCGCGCTTTGGATTGACGATAATTTTATTGGCGGGAATACGCTGGACAAAATTTCGGCGGAAAAATATTCCGTGGAGCAACTCCGCGCAACGGCCGAAACAGAAATGTTCGCGCAGGAAATTCAGCCGGTTTATTCCAGCACAAAGTGATTTTCACCGACCTGTTTCATGACGCCGCCCGCGTAATTTTCAGCAGTCGCGCTGTAGGTTATCGCGCGGCGGTTTTTTTCAACTTTCGGATTTGGTATCGGCACGGCGGAAAGCAGACTCTGCGTGTACGGGTGAACAGGATTGGAAAAAATTTCCTGCGCAGTTCCCGTCTCGACGAGATAGCCCAGGTGCAGCACGCCAATTTTGTCGGAAATATATTTCACCATGCTCAAATCGTGGGCGATGAACAGGTAGGCGCAATTCGTGTCGCGCTGAATATCCTTCATCAGATTTACAACCTGCGCCTGTATCGAAACGTCGAGCGCGGAAATGCATTCGTCGGCGATAATCAGCTTCGGATTCATAACCAGCGCGCGCGCAATTCCAACGCGCTGCCTCTGCCCGCCGCTGAACTGGTGCGGATAACGTTCGGCATGCGCAGGGCTTAAGCCAACTTTCTGCAGAATTGTGCTGATAATTTCGCGGCGCTCGTCAAGGCTGGAATAAAGCCGGTGAATGTCAAGCCCTTCGCCGATAATATCGCCAATTTTTTTGCGCGGGTTCAGACTCGACATCGGGTCCTGAAAAATCATCTGCATATCTTTTCGGAGCATTCGGCGCGTATCGCCGTCAAGGCTGCCGGAAATTTTTTTGCCATTAAAAATAATTTCGCCGTCCGTCGGGTCGTACAGCCGGATAATACTGCGCCCAATCGTCGTCTTGCCGGAGCCAGATTCTCCAACGAGTCCGTAAGTTTCGCCAGCGAAAATCTCGAACGAAACGCCGTTGACCGCCTTCACGGTAAAATTTCTGGAAACTTCAAAGTGCTGGCGCAGATTTTTCACGCTGAGCAGAGGATTTTTATTCATCAGGAATCGTGCGGCGGATACACCTTGCCGCACTTTTCACTTCCTTTCTTTACAAAATTAAAAGTTACTGCTAAAATCAAACTAGCTCTTTGAAAAGTTAAGATTGAAGGTTTACAGCTCGTGTCGCTGCTGTTGTAAAATCTTAAGCGCAGTTAACCTCGCAGTTAGAGTTCTGCGTTACCAAAAACATAGCGTACATTGCGCATTTAAAAGTAGCCGGATGTGAATAACTACCGGATAGAGGCTGCGTAAACCAGCCCCAGTGTTTCGACGCTGAAAGCCCCACCGTTAGTCGTGGGGTAGTTTACGCCGATTTCCCTTCAAAATTAATTTCATGCGACACGTCGTAGAGTTCGCAGTCCCTCACCAGCATTCCGAAAACTGACGAGGCGTTGACAACTACCGCGTCGGCGACCATGATTAGCCCTATTGCGTCCAGCGAAAATCCAAAATGATTCAGCAGCAGCGTTATGACCGCCACGATGCCGCCGTTGACTTTCGGCGAAAAAATGCTGAGCTGTATCGCCAGAAACGCCAGCATCAGAATTTGCGAAACGGAAAGCGTGGCGTGCGAAAAATCCGCCGCGAAAAACGCATACGCAACCAGCGTGGCAACCGTCCCAGGCGCCAGCAGCGAGTGCGACAGCGGTATCCAGAAATCGCAAAGTTTTTCGTTCAGTTTCAAATCGTTTTTGCATATCTCGAAATTTTTCGCCATGGACGCCGAGCCGCTCAAAACCATGAACGCGATTATCAGCACCGGCGAAATTTTTCTGAGAAAATCCACCACGCTGACTTTGTATTTGAGCGCCAGCCGCGCCAGTAAAATTCCCGTTACGACCAGATACGTCGCGCAGCACGCCGCCACGATTCGCCAGACTTCAAAAATTTCTGCCGCCGTCACCGTCAAAATTAATTTCAGCTCAATGAAAAAAATCGCCAGCGGCAGGAGTTTCAGCACGAGTTCCATCATTTTGAACAGCAGAATTTTCGCCTCGTTGACGCAGACTTTCAGCGTCGAAACTTTGTCGCCCAGGATTATCATGCACGCGCTCAGCAGAATTGCGATTGTCACGACCTGCAGCACGTTGCCTTCCGCGAACGCCGCGAAAATGTTCGTCGGTATGAGCGTCGCCAGTAAATCCGCAACCGATACGATTGACGAATCTGCGTCGTTTTGGAGCGTCAGCACGGGAAAAAGCAGCACGCTGAAAAAAATCGTCGCGGAAATTATCAGCAGCATCATTTCCAGAAACCGCCGGACGATTTTCGTGCCAATTTCGCTGAGCGTGGAAATGTCCTCCATGACGCACACGCTCGACACGATTGATATGAAAATCAGCGGCAGGTTGACCGCCAGAATCAGGCTCATAATCATCTGGAACGTCGGCGTGATTATGCTTTCGAGGAAAAATTTTTGCGCGTCGGGCGGCAGGAAAAATCTGACTGGGACGGCGACGGCGAACGCCAGCAGAATCGAAATTGTGACGGAACCGCCTGGAATTTTGATTGGCTTGCGCTCCCTGCGCGTGAAGGCGGTAATTTCGTTGACGCCGTTTTCGTAGCGGTAAATCGTGCCGGTGCCTTCGTAATTCAGCAAATTTCGCATAACCGACGCCGGAATAATTGAATCTTCCGCCTTGAGCGGGTTGAAGGCGTCGCCGCGGACGCGAATTATAACTTTCGGCGAATTGAGCCAGTTGTTCGTGTAGACTTCAAAATTAAAATTTTCACCGGCGCCCAATTTTTCCTGCCAGCGCAACAAAGATTCTTCGAGCACAAGGCAAAGCTGGAGCCTGTCTTTCTGCGCGACGCCAGATTCATCGAAAAATTTTTCAATGTCGAGCATCGCGGCGTCAATATTCTGGTTGCTAAGTTTCATTTTCCTTCAAAACTAACTTCGTGCGAAACGTCAATCAAATCGCAGTCGCGGACAATCACCGTGATAACGCCGGAAAGATTCACCACGAAAATATCAGTTAAAGTCATGGGACCAATCGCCTCAAGCGGCAGACCAACCTGCGTCAGCATGAGCGTCATCGTCGCTATCATTCCGCCGTTGCCGCCCGTCGAGGAAATTGCGAACTGTATCGCCAGAAACGCGATTACCAAAATCTGCGCGAGTGAAATTTGAGCGCCGGCAAATTCCGCCGCGTAGAACGTGCAGATTATTATTCCGATAATCATCGGGATTGGGCAGAGCGCGTGCGACAGCGGTATGTAAAATTCGCACAGGCTTTTGTCGATTTTGAGCACCTTCTCGCAGACTTCGATATTTTTCGGCATTGACGCGCTCCCGCTGCCCGTCGTGAACGAAATTAAAAATGCCGGCGAAAAAGCTTTTACCAGGTCGACTATTTTCAAATCGTACTTCAGCGAAGTCCGCAGCAGCGCCGCGAGGCTTATTACCGCGAACAAAATCCATTCCGCCGCCACGATTTTCCAAACGCCCGCTATCTGGTCGAAGGAACTCACCGCCGCCGTTTTTAAAATGCACAGGAAAATTATCAGCGGGATTAATTTCATGACCAGCCGCATTATCCGAAAAGCTATCTGCCGGAGGTTCGTAATCAAATTTCTGAAGTCCGCGACGCTTGAGCCCAGCGTTGTCGTGACAATTCCGATAATTAGCGCCAAAAATACGATTTGCAGAATGTTCCTGTCGAGGAACGGCGAGACGATGTTCTGCGGGATTATCGACAGAATCAGCTCGAGGATTTTTTTGCAGTTCCTCCGAATCGTCGGATAAAATTTCCCCACTGGAACTGAGTTTCACAACCGGAAAAAACAGCGCGCCGACCAGAATCGACAGCACCGCCGTGGAAGACATAATCGCCAGAAATCTGCGCAGGATTTTCGAGCCGACTTCGTTCAGCATTGTCACATTTTCGACCGTGCAGATACTTGCGATAACCGAAATGAAAATAAGCGGGATATTCACCGCGATAAGCACGCCGAGCAGTCTGTCGATAATCGGCGTTACCACCCCGTAAATCAGGGAATTTTGCACAGCCGGCGGAATTTGGCGAAGAATAAAACTCGCCACAATCGCCAGCAGAATCGCCACTGTGATTGAGCCGCCTGGAATTTTTATTGGCTTGCGTTCTTCGACAGCGAAGGCGGCAATTTCGTTGTAGCCGCTTTCGTAGCGGTAGACGGTACTGACTTTTTCGTAGTTCAGCAGATTTTTCATAATATCCGCCGGAATAACCGCGTCGTCGTCAGCAGTTTCTTCGAGCGGATTGAAAGGCTTGCCCTTGACGCGGATTGTAATTTTGGGCGCGCTCAGAAATTTTCTGGTTGAAATTTTAAATTCGTGGTCGGCGCCGAAATTTTCCTGCCAGCGGAGCAAAGATTCTTCGAGCACGAGGCAAAGCTGGATTTTATCTTTTTGCGAAACTCCGGCGCCCTCAAAAAATTTTTCAATGCTGCGCATTACCGCTTCGATATTCTGGTGGCTGAGTTTCATTTCAAGCTAGCCGCCTTTCGTGAACGCTCGATCCGTGCTTTGAGTTCCGGCGGCAGTTCGACGCGCGGCGCGTCTGGGTGCAGGAGCCACGTCGCCGCTGAATGCGTCTCGGTTATCTTGAACATTGGCGGTTCGGCGAGTTCATCGATTTTCATTGCGAACTGGTTTCGCGCGGCAAATGCGTCGCCCTTCGGTTCGTGCAGAAGATTCGGCGGACTGCCTGGGATTGAGTACAGCCGGTCGTCGTCAGTTTCCAAATCCGGCATCGCGCTGAGCAAGCCCCACGTGTAAGGGTGGCGCGGGTCGTAGAAAATTTCGTCGACGGTGCCGGTCTCAATAATTTTTCCGGCGTACATGACGTTGACGAAATCCGCAACCTTCGCCACAACGCCCAAATCGTGCGTGATATAAATTACCGACAAGCCCATTTTCCGCTGGATGTCGCTGATTAAATCCAGAATGCGCGCCTGAATCGTCACGTCAAGCGCAGTGGTCGGCTCGTCGCAGATTAAAATTTTCGGCTCGCAGGAAAGGGCGATAGCGATAACGACGCGCTGGCGCATACCGCCGCTGAGCTGGTGCGGGTAATTTTTCATACGCCTTTCCGCGTCGACGATACCAACCAGATTCATCAGCTCAAGCGCTTTTTTCTCGGCGTCAGCTTTGGAAATTTCCGTGTGCAGGAGCATACCCTCGGTTATCTGCGCGCCAATCGTCATGGTCGGGTCGAGGCTGGTCATCGGGTCCTGAAAAACCATAGAAATTTGCTGCCCGTTAATTTTCTGGCGCAAATCTTTCCTGCTCATAGTCAGCAGGTCAACGCCGTCATAAATAATTTTGCCGCTGTTAATGACGCTGTTGCTGTCGAGGAGACCGGCGACGGCTTTCATGGTAACGGATTTGCCGGAGCCGCTCTCGCCAACCAGCGCGACAGTTTTCCCGCGCGGCAGAACTAAATCGACGCCGCGAATCGCGTGAATTTTTCCGGCGTTCGTGCGAAATGTTATGTCGAGATTTTCAATCGTTAAAATGTTTTCCATTACATATCCTCAAGCTTGGGCGCCAGCGCTTCTCTGAATCCGTCGCCAATCAAGTTGAATCCGAGCATCAAAATCGCCAGCACGGTTATCGGCGGCAGGATTTGGTACGGCAGAATCGTGATATTGTTGAACCCCGCCTCAATCAGCGAGCCAACTGAACACTGCGGCAGGACTATTCCTACGCCGACGAATGACAGAAACGCCTCGGTGAAAATCGCCGTCGGGATTGAGAACATGACCTGCGTTATCACTGGTCCAATCGTGTTCGGCAGAATCTGCTTAAAGATTATGTGGAAACTGCCAGCACCGAGCGTCCGGCTTGCCAGTACGTATTCGCGCTCCTTCAGCTTGAGACATTCCGCGCGCGCAATTTTGCTCATGCCAATCCATTCCGTTATCAGCAGCGAGGCGATAACCAGCCCGATGCCCTTGTCCATGAAAATCGCCAGAATCGAAATGATAACCAGCGTCGGAATTGAGCCGGCAACTTCGATAAACCGCTGAAGGACGTTATCGACGCGCCCGCCGAAAAAGCCGGAGATTAATCCGTAGCTCGTGCCGATTATCATATCGATAAAAATCGTGACGAAGGCGATAATCAGCGAAACGCGCGCGCCCTGCCAGGTTCGCGTCCACAAATCGCGTCCCAAATCGTCCGTGCCGAAAATGAAAGTCCTGTCCGCAAACAGACCTTCACCGCCACCGGCGAACTGAGGCGCCAGACTTTTGGCAACAATTTCCTTACCGGCGGCGTCGTTCACCGAAACAATTTCGTCGTAGGCGTAGGAACTGAAAACCGGCGCGAATACCGCGAAAAGAATTATCACGCTGACGAGAACCACGCCAGTCATGGCGAATCTGTTCCGCGCGAAATGAATCGCAACGCCCTTCCAGTAGCCCTGCGACGCAAAATTTTTATCGACGTTAATATCCCGCTCGGCAATGAACTCAAAATCGCCTTCGCGCGGCGTGTAAATTTTCTCCGCCACTACGCCGCCTCCTTAGCCGAAAGTCTGATTCGCGGATCGATTATCCCGTACAGAATGTCCAGCAGCAGCATTACGCCAATGTACATCGACGAGAAAACTATTCCCAGCGCCAGCACGTAATTATAATCCACGCCCTCGCCCGCTATCGCGTCCACCATTAATTTTCCGACGCCGTTCACGCCGTAGATTTTTTCCATAACCATTGCGCCCGTCATCAGGTCCACGACCAGCGGCGCGATAACCGTCACGATTGGTATCAGCGCATTCCGCAGCACGTGCCGCCGCATAAGTTCAAAGCCGTACAAGCCCTTCGACTCCGCCAGCTTCACGTAGTCGCTGTTCATAACTTCAACCATTTCGTTTCGCGTGAACCGTGAGACCGTCGAAATTGTGAACAGGCTCAAAGACAGCGCTGGCATTATCGACGAAAATAAAAACCGCGACGGGTCGAAGAAGTACGGGAAGAACGGAATTTTGTACGCGAAAAAATACTGCAGGAATATCATGAAGACGTAGGACGGTATGCACACGCCGAGGATTGAAAGCACTGTGCAGAATCCGTCCAGAAATTTTCCGCGGTTGAGCGCCGCCACAATTCCAATCAGCAATCCGACCGCCGTCCCAAATAAAATCGACAGCACGCCAATCTTGAACGAATTTTCCAGACACGCCAGCATTATCGGCTTTATCGGCGCGCCGTTGTAAAGCGAAGTCCCGTTGCCGAAATTTCCGCCCGCCAGCATTTTCATGTAGTTTGCGAACTGCACCAGTATCGGTTTGTCCAATCCCAGCTCCGCGCGTTTCTGCAAAATCATTTCCGCGCTCATTCGCTCCACGGGGAACGGGTTGCCTGGCATGATTCTTATCAGCACGAACAGCACGAAAATTATCACGAACAGCGTCAGCGCCGCCATTAAAATACGTTTCGCTATGTATTTCGTCACGAAATTTCCAACTTCCTATTTCATTGTAGCATTTTTAAACACGCGCGGCAGGTTCATCGCGTTGAACTCTATCCCCTGCACGCCGTCCGCAATTAAAATCGTCTGGCTTGAAAAGTACAGCGGCGCGATAGCGGCTTCCCGCATGACAATTCCTTCCGCCTCGTGCAGCGCCGCCCAATAATCTGCGTAGTTCGAATAGGTGCCGTTCATGCAGCCTTTGATAATTTCGTCGTAGCGCGCGTTGCTCCAAAGCCCGAAATTATTCGCGTTGCCGGTTTCCCAGAGCGTCAGGTAAGTCGTTGGGTCCGCGTAATCTGGACTCCAGGCGTCAAGCACAATATCAAAATCCTGCTTTTCGGATTTTTCAAAGCGGGTTGCCGTCTTCACAGGCTGAAGATTTATCGTAACGCCTGGCAAATTTTCTTCGAGCTGAATCTTGAGCGTCTTCGCGACGTTTATGAGTGTATCGCCGGAGTCGCGGGAGTAAAGCAAACCGAGTTCAAAATTTTCTGCGCCGAGTTCGCTTTTCGCCAGCTCAAGATGAACGCGAGCTTTGTCAATGTCGAAGTTGACGTACTCAGCAAATCTTGTCTGGTCAGCGGAAAAATCTTCGCCGGTGATTTTGTTGAAAGTGAAATTCGGGCGAACAGCGGTATACGCGGGCTGGGAGCCGTCCATAATGCACTCGTTGACAAGAGATTCGCGGTCGATGGCGTGCGTTATCGCAAGGCGCAGATTCTGATTCGCCAGATTTTCATTTCTGGTATTGAACGCCAGAAAATTCATATGACCGACGTTGGCAGTGATAAGATTTTTTGCCAGCGATTTATTGTCACGGACGTTTTGAACGTATTCGCCGGAAATTTTGACAACTTTAAGCGTGCCGCTTGTGAAGTCGGTAAGCGCTTCATTCGGCGCATGGACAACTCGATAATTCAGCCCGTCAAGGTGAACATTGGCGGCGTCCCAGTAGCTTTCGTTTTTCCTGAGGCGGATATTGTCGGTGCCTGGCTGATAATCTTCGAGCACAAAGACGCCGTTCGACAGGAAAGTTTCCGGCGTTTTAGCGTAAGTTCCGGCGTCGAGGCTGTTGTAAAATTGTTCGTTGACTGGGTAGAAAATGTGGAGCGGCACCAGCGACAGGAAAAATGGCACGGGCGATTCAAGCTCAACGACGAGCGTTTTGGAATCCGGCGCGCTTACGCCCAAAGTTACCGGCGAACTTTTGTGGCTGATAATCGCAGCAGCATTTTTAATGTTCGCAATGTCGCTGAACAGGTAGGCGTAATCGTTGGCGTCATTGCAGACGCGCCGCCACGCAAAGACAAAATCGCCAGCAGTCACGTCGTCGCCGTTCGACCATTTGGCGTCGCGCAGGTGGAACGTGTAAGTTTTGCCGTCCTCAGAAATGTCGTAACTCTCAGCCAGCGCGGGAACAATTTTGCCGTCCTTGCCCAGCCGCAGGAGTCCTTCGACGCAATTCCCCAGCACTTCCATCGAAGTGGTATCCACAATGTAACTGCTGTCCATCGAAATAACGGGGCGTTCAAGCATTACCGGCAGATAATTTCCGCCTTTAGATTTTTCGGCGCAGCCTGCCGACAGGAAAGTTACCAGTGCGAGCAAGACTAATAATTTCCTCATTCATAGCGCCTCAGTTCATTTTGGCGGATTTGAAGACGCGTTCGAGCGCCACAGAATGAAATTCGACGCCGGTAAGACTGGGCGAAATCAAAACTGCGCTGGCGTTGGTGTAGAGCGGGGCGATAACGGCGTTGTCGAGCAGAATTTTTTCAGCGTCGTACATTGCGTTCCAGCGGGCGTCATAATCTTCAGCCAGCGCGCCGGTCGTGCAGTCATTTATAATTCTGTCGTATTCAGGGTTGCTCCAGTGCTCAGCAATTTCGCAGCCTTCGGTTGTCCACAGGTTGAAAAAGCTCATCGGGTCGTTGTAATCCGGCGCCCAGTTCGTCAGAGCAATGTCGTAGTTGTTGCTGGTAACGTTGGTGAGGTATTCCGCCTTAGGCATTGGCTGAAGGTTAATCGTGACGCCGTGCAGATTTTCTTCGACCTGGGATTTAATCGCCTGCGCGACTTTGACAACGGTATCGCCGCCGTCGTTGGCGTAAATCAGATTCAGCGCGAAAGCGTCAGTGCCGAGCTCGGATTTGGCAGTTTCCAAAAACTGGCGGGCGCGTTCGATATTGAAGCCGATAACGTCGGAGAACTGATTCTGGTTGGTGGCAAAATATGTGCCGGTCTTAGCGTTGGGCGCGAAGTTGAGCGGAAGAGCGGTGTAAGTCGCGCGGGAGCCGTTCATGACGTAGTTGCCGACGAGGGATTCACGGTCAATGGCGTTGGAAATTGCAAGGCGCAGGTTGACATTGGCGAGCGCACCGGCGTGGTGATTTTTCGGGTCCTGATTGAACGAAAGGTACTGGAGCAGGCCGGTAAGATGAATGTGCAGATTCTTGGAGAGTTCGGCATCTTCCTGCGTGTGCTTAACCTGGTTGCCGCTGATTGTTACGAGGTTGAGCGTGCCGTTTTTGAAAGCGGTCAGCGCGTTGTCGGAGGAAGTCACGACCTGATACTGGAAATTGTCCAGCGCGATTTTTTCAGCGTTCCAGTAGGAAGAATTTTTTTCCAGCTGAATGTTGGCGGCGCCAGGCAGATAGTTGGTGAGCTTGAAGGCGCCGTTCGACAGGAAAGTTTCGGGCGCAGTGCCGTAAGTGCCGGCGTCGAGGCTGGTGTAGAATTTTTCGTTGATAGGGTAGAAAGTCGGGAAGACCATGAGCGACGGGAAAAAGACGACCGGCGCGTCGAGTTCAACCACGAGCGTTTTAGCGTCCGGCGCGGATACGCCCAAAGTTGCGGGGTCGGCGCCCTTAATTACGGCGTCAGCATTTTTTATGCAGGCAGCGGTATTGCCGAAAATGTAGGCGTACTCATTGGCGCTGTGGCAGTGGCGGCGCCACGCGAATACGAAATCTTCAGCAGTAACGTCGTCGCCATTCGCCCATTTGGCGTCGCGCAGGTGGAAGGTGTAGGTTTTGCCGTCCGCCGAAACGTCGTAGCTTTCAGCGAGCGCCGGAATGGCGTTGCCGTTAGCGTCGAGCTGCATTAAGCCATCGATACAGTCAGCGATAACTTCAAACGAAGCTAAATCCGTCGCCTGTGAAGAGTCCAGCGAAACGACGTTCGAGCCCAGCATTATACTCGTTTTCCCGTCATTCGAGCTGCCGCCGCAGCCTGTCACTAGGAACATTGCCAGCATTAAAGCCAGTGCGAAAATTTTTTTCATTGTGATTCTCCTTTAAAAAAATGCTGATAATCCAGCGCGTCGTCCCAGCAGTTTCCTCCCCACTGAAATCCGCGTTCGGCGAAAAGTTTATGGCACAAATCGCCTTCAACAATCTTGTAGGGAAAATCCTTCGCGCGGTCTTCAAATTCGACGCCATTCGCCGGCTCAATGCTTTTCACGCCGTCCACGAACTTTATGTACGGATTGTAGCGCGGGTTAATGTCAACCGCCATGCCGTAGCCGTGCCGCGAAATTCTTGTAGTGTGCGACACGAATCTGAAGTTGAAGCACGAAGAATTATTGTCGCGCATCGAAAGTTCATCGTCGGCGCCGTACTCGTCAATCAGCCGGATTTTCTCAATCGGATAAGCCGCCGCGTAGAGCGCGCTGAAAATCTCAATCAGCTCGCCGGCAATTTCGGCGTTGCAAATCATTTCGCCGGTCAGAATTTTTCCGTCCAAATCCCTGTGCAGAAGTTTAAGATAGCGCAAATCTTCGCGCGGAACAGTGCAGTCGGCGCGGTAGGACTTGCCGCGAATCCGAGCAAAAATCTCGTCGCTGATTTCAAAAATGCCAAAACCGTCACTCAATAAACTCAGCTCCTATGAAAAATTTCTGATATAATACCAGCTGGCAAAAATAAAATCAAGGAGCGTGTTAAAATGGTTGCCGGAGCTGGCGTGATTGTCTATCGAAACGGCGCCGAAGTTTACGCGGATTTTTTCGGCGTGCGCAGTCTCAAAAAAAATAAGCCCGTCACCCGCGCGACTCGATTCAGAGCCGCCTCGGTGAGCAAGCTTTTCACGATTTTTACGATTATGCAGCTGGTCGAACGCGGCAGGATTAACCTTGACGCCGACGCCGGTGAATACCTCGGCTTTAAAACCGGCGCGAGCGTGCGGGATTTGGCGAGCCACACTTCTGGACTGCGCGACGGCAAAATTTACAGCATTCCGCCGAATTTCAGCGTCGAAGAATTTTTTAAGCCGGACGGTAAATTTTTTGAGAACGGCGCGCATTTCGGCGACAGAAATTTCTGCTACAGCAACCTGAACTACGGCTTGCTCGGCACGATTATCGAGGCGGTGACCGGCGAACGCTTTGACATTTACCAGCGCGAAAATATTCTGAGCCAGCTTGACATTCGCGCGGATTATGTTGTTGGAAATCTGGGCGCCGGTGAATTTGAAAATCTGGGCGCGGTTTACCTGAACGGGAAGGCGACTGATGAATTTGACGTTCAGCCGAAGCGTGATACCGTTGCTCTGCAGAATCCCTACGCGGAAAATTTCAACGGCGTCTGCAGTCTGAAAAACTATCGCGCAGGCACCAACGCCACGATTTTTTCTCCGCAGGGCGGCTTGCGCATTTCTTTCGAGGAACTTACTCACGCGCTGGAAATGCTCATGGGCGGCGGAAAATTCCGCGGGCGGCAGATTCTCAGCGCTGAATCCGTGGCTGAAATTTTCAAGTCACACTGGATTTACGACGGCGCGAACGGCGATACCTGCGGCGGCGAAATGCTCAACTACGGCTTGGGCAGCTACGTTATCGACGGCGGATTTGCCGGACACGCGGGCGAGGCTTTCGGTATGCTCAGCGGGATTTTCTTCAAAGGCACCAGCGGTTTCGTCTACATGATGAACGGCGAAGATTTCGCGCTGGAAAATGCGCTGAGGAATTTCGCGCGCGGCTTAGCGGAGTAAATCGATTTTCTCAATTTCGTAGCCATGCGCGTGCAGGGATTTAACAACGCGGTCAATGTGTTCGTGGTTGTTCGTCTCAATGGTGACGCCGAGCAGAACTTTTCTGAAACTGTTGGTAACCAGCGCCTGATTGTGGTCGAGCCTGACGACGTTGGCATTTTCCTCGGACAGAATTTTGGCGATGTTCAAAAGTTCGCCTGGCTTATCGGGCAGCTGTACGGCGAAGGAAAAAATCCTGCCGCGAGCTATTAAAGCCTTGTCGATCAAGCCGGAAAGCGTTGAAATGTCGATATTGCCGCCGCTGACAATCGCCACGACCTTTTTACCGTGGAAATCTAATTTGTTCAGCGCGGCTAAACTCAAAACACCGGCGCCCTCGGCAATGAGCTTGTGCTTTTCGATAAGGCTGAGCAGGGCGCTCATAATTTCCATTTCGTTGACGGTGATAATTTCGTCGAGGTATTTCTGGCAGAAAGCGAAAGTCAAAGTTCCCGCCGTCTTGACTGCGCAGCCGTCGGCAACGGTATCGGCGCTGTCAAGCGTGACGATTTTACCGGCGTCGAGGGCAGCCTTCATGCAGGCGGCATTTTCCGGCTCAACGCCAATAACCTTGACGTGCGGGCTGACAACTTTCGTAGCGAGGGCGACGCCGCTGGCAAATCCGCCGCCGCCAATCGGTACCAGAATGGCGTCGACATCTTTGAGCTCGTTGATAATTTCCAGCGCGGTGGTACCCTGCCCAAGCAGAACTTCGCGGTCGTTGAACGGGTGAACGTAAACGTAGCCGTGAGCCTGCTGGAGTTCCAGACTGTGCGCGTAGGCGTCATCAAAACTGTCGCCGTGGAGAATGACTTCCGCGCCGTAAGCTTTGGTTGCCTCGACCTTGAGAATCGGCGTGGTTGCGGGCATGCAGATAACAGCCTTGACGCCGAGTTTCTGCGCCGCGAAGGCAACGCCCTGCGCGTGGTTACCGGCGGAAGAAGTTATCACGCCGCGGGATTTTTCTTCGGCGGTGAGCTGGCTGATTTTGTTGTAGGCGCCGCGCAGTTTGAAAGCGCCGGTGTGCTGCATATTTTCCGGCTTGAGAAAAACTTCATTGCCGCTCTGCTCGCTGAAAAAATCGCTGGCAATGAGCCGCGTTTTCTTGACGATACCGGCAAGCTGTTTATCCGCGCGGTAAACGTCGGCGATAGTCGTAGCCTCAACGATTTTGCTTACGTCGTCCTGCGCGACGGTTTTTTCATTTTCTTCCAAAGTGAACTTACCTCCTGACAGAATTTACGTTGAAAAACAAAAGCTGGTACTTTCCACGGCGCGCGAAGCCCATGTTGTAGGTGCCGCTGCGGTAGTTGTAATTTTTGGGGAGAATTTCGCGCGCAAGTTTTTTCAAAGCATTGTCGGCGCTGAAATTTTCTTCGTAGGGCGTCATAACCCACGACATTTTCCGACCTTCGACGGCAATTCGTTTCGCCACGCTGTCAAGGGCGGTTGCGGTATTGCGCACGTAGAATCCAAAATAATCGCCGTTGGTTGCGGCAAATTCCGGCGTGGTGAAGTAGTAGCAGGCGTCGGGCTCAACCTGCAAATTCCTGAAAGAATTTTTGTCCCAGGCATGAGTGGCGCTGGCAATTTCCGCCGGAGCGTTGAAGTAGATGTAGGAATTGTAGCCGAGGCGCTTGGAAAATTTGAAGGAATCGTCGTCCCATGTCACGTCGACGAAATAAGTTTTGCCGCCGAGTTTGATTGTGTTCCACATGTGTCCTTCGCTCTTGGAATTGCTGCCCTCATTGTGCGTGGTGCCGTTGACCTTTCTTACCTCGAAGCCGCACATTCTGCCGAGCATGTAAAACGCGTCGGAATATCCCTGACAGTTCGCCCGCTTGTCGATAAGCGCGCCGGTCGCCGTAACGAAGCGCGGCACAGATTTGCCGTTGAGCATTTTCTGGGTATCGTTGTAGTAAGTCGCGCGGGAAGTTATTGCGTCGTGAATGTAAAGTTCCATGCGCAGAGTTGTCGGCTGCGCCTTAGCCTCGTTGACGATTTTCACAGCCAGATTGTACAGCGTCTTTTCGTTGGCGGAAAGGATTTTGGTGTTGCTGTTCAGATAGGCGTAAGCAACTTTGGCGCCAGGGTAATAGTTGAACTGGTAGAGCGCGCGGGAATTGGGCGAGCCGTCGGAATAAATCGTGCACTTCATGCGGTAGGCGAGAAGGTCTTTGTTCAGCTCGGAGTCAGTAAAAAGTTTTTCGCTGTCGACCTTCAGCCCGTTCGCGAGAATTACAGGAATATCGGGCTGGAAATTTCGCTGGCAGTTTCTTACGTAGTTGATAAGTTCAGCCTTGCTGTTGACCTTAGGCGCGGCGCTCCAGTCGATTTGGTTGGGCGCGACCGCGGACGCCAGATTCTGAATGAAGCTTACAATAAAAAATACCACTGCAAAAATAATTTTTCGCATCAGGAGCCTCCTTTCTGGTTTTGGAAAACGATTAAGCCGCCTTTCTGCGCGAAGCCGGTATCCCACAGCAAATCGAAATCGAACCAGCGCTCGACGCCGTAAGACGTGACTTTAACGCGCCAGTCGCTGCCGGAAAATTCGTAGCCGGTCAGCAGGAACCAATGCCACGTGTATTTTTTAAGCGTCGGATTCTGGTGCAGGAGCATCAGGCAGGGGATTGGATAGCCGCCGTCAATCTGGTATTTCAAAATCATGTGCGTTTCTCGAAAGCCGCGGGAGCCGTCCCAGTCTGACAGCTGCAGAGAATTTTCGCCGTGGTCGCGCAGGAATTTCGTGAAGCCGTCGATGTAGGTTTGAAGTTTGTAGACGCCATTCCAGCGCGGGTGGAGGTACGGCTGCATTTCGCTGGAAAATTTTATGTAATCGTCCTGCGCGAGATTTTTCACGTCAAAGGGGTACAGCCCGCGCAGATTTTTGTACAGCTCGAAATAAATACAGCAGTCGCAGGCGCTGACGGCGGCGCAACCGCCCAGCCGCATCATAAATTCTGGGTGCCAGCACTGCTGCCCGCCGATAGATTCGCCAATTTTAAAATATGGCAATTCATTTTTCATAGAATCTCTCCGTTAAAAAAACATTCGCATTTAAAGGGGCGCCACATGGACGTGGCGCCTGCGCGGCTTGCGTAGCAAGGCGTGCTTTCTTAGCGCCATTCGCCGGATGCGAATGCAGCAGGCAATTTTCTTTGCCAGCGTTTCTTTTCCTAAAAGAAATGCTGATACAAGTATTATACCACCGCCGCCGCATTTGACAAAATTTTTTCGGCGTGTAAAAATATTGTCGATTTGATAAATTTTGAGACTGGAGGCAAAAATATGGTTGTTGGTACTGAAATTCAAGACAGGATTTGCTACGTGGAAATGCAAAATTCGGCGCACTACAACTGCCTGAGCGAGGAAATGTGTTCGGAGCTGATTGACGCGCTGAAATTCGGCTACGAACAGGAATGCGTAGGGATTGTGATAAAGGCGCAGGTTCGGCGCGGCGTATGGAGCGCGGGGCATGACATTAAGGAACTGCCGCAGGACGGGCGAGACCCGCTGTCTTTCTACGTGGCGATGGAAAAACTTCTGCGTAAAGTTCAGGACACGCCAATTCCTGTTATCGCCTGCGTGAGCGGAACGGTCTGGGGCGGCGCCTGCGACCTGTGTCTTTCGTGCGATATGATTGTCAGTTCCAAAAACGCCACCTTCGCCATAACGCCCGCGAAAATCGGTATCCCGTACAACGCGTCGGGGATTCTGCATTTCATCAACCAGCTGGGTATGAACAAGGCGCGCGAAATGTTTTTCCTCGGCACGCCCATAACTGCCGAAGACGCGCTGAACGTCGGGCTTATCAACCGCGTCGCTGAAAATGACGAGCTGGAAAATATGCTTGAGGAACAGTTTCTGACGCCGCTGCGCAGGAATAGCGTACTTTCAGTCAGCGCAATTAAACGCCAGTTCAGAATTTTGAGCCGCGCGTCCACGGTTATCAGCGCGGAAAATTTCGAGCGCATAAACGCCTACCGTTCGCGCGTCTACCAGAGCGATGACTACAAGGAAGGTATCAACTCATTTCTGGAAAAGCGCCCGCCGCAGTACAAAGGCAAGGCGTCTGATTTGGATTAAAATTCCGCCCCGCCATAATTTTTTGTCAGGCAAAATTAAAAATTTCAGAAAACTCTTGACGAAAGGCTATAAAAGTTGTAAGCTTGTATACAGATAAGGGAGCAATGCTCCAGCGAAATTTTTTTGAATTATGGGGAGGAATTTTCAAATGGGCAATCGCAGGAAAATCGTCGTCGTCGGTACTTCTAACGTCGGTTCGGCAGTCGTCAACAAGCTGGCTGACTTCCAGCTCGCGTCCGAAATCGTTCTCATCGACCTTAATCAGGATAAAGCCTGGGGCGAGGCAAAAGACTCCAGCCACGCCACCGCTTGCGTTTACAGCACGAATATCAAATTCCGCGCAACCGGCGACTACAGCGCGTGCAAAGGCGCCAATATCGTCATCATTTGCGCAGGTCCGTCGATTCGCCCTGGCGAAACCCCCGACAGACTTAAGCTCGCCGGCACCAACGCGAAAATCATGAACAGCGTTTTCCGCTCCGTCGCTGAACACACCAAAGAGGCAGTCATCATTCTTATCACCAACCCGCTTGACGTTGCAACTTACGTTGTCAGCAAAATCGCTGAGGAAATCGGCTATCCGACCAATCTGATTCTCGGCACCGGCACCATGCTCGAAACTTACCGTTTCCGCCGCATTCTCGCTGACAAATACGAAGTCGACCCGAAAAATATTAACGGCTACGTCCTCGGCGAACACGGCAACTCGGCTTTCGTCGCCTGGTCTACCACCGGCTGCGCAGGCTTCCCGCTCGAAAAGCTTGACGAATATTTCCGCCACACCGAGCCGCTCGACAAGAAAGCCGTTGAGCAGGAACTCATTCAGGTCGCTTACGACGTTATCAACAGAAAAGGCTTCACCAACACCGGCGTTGCCATGGCTGCTGTCCGCTTCGTCAAATCCGTCCTTTACGACGAGCATACCATTCTGCCCTGCTCGGCTGTCATGAACGGCGAATACGGTATCACCGACGTTGCGCTCTCCATGCCGCGTATGGTCTGCGCTGATGGTCTTATGCGCGTGTTCGAAATCGCTCTCACTGACGAGGAACTCGAAAAAATGCACGCCGCTGCCAAATCCGTCCGCAGTGCTCTCGACGGCGCTGGCGTTAAATAATTTTCTTGCGCATTTCAAATTGAACTTCACGGAGTCGACGCTGGTCTTAGCGCCGGCTCTTTTAGTTTGCCGCAAACTGTGCTATACTATGAGAAATTTTTTATAGGAGGAATTTTTTTTATGAAGATTGGAATTTTGGGTTACGGCAACCTCGGACGCGGCGTCGAACTGGCGGTTCATGAAAATCCTGACGCTGAACTTGCCGCAGTTTTTACGCGCAGAAATCCCGACAGTTTAAAAATCGCCACGCTGAATGTTCCCGTTGTCAGCGCGAATGACGCTGGCGACTGGGCTGGGAAAATCGATGTTATGATTCTTTGCGGCGGCAGCGCGACGGATTTGCCGGTACAGACGCCAGAATTTGCCAAAATGTTCAACGTGATTGACAGTTTCGATACCCACGCCAAAATTCCTCAGCACTTTGAAAAAGTCGACGCGGCGGCTAAAAATTCTAACCACGTGGCGATAATTTCCGTCGGCTGGGACCCAGGCTTATTTTCGCTTGCGCGGGCTTACGGCAGCGCGATTCTTCCCAGCGGCAGTGACTACACTTTCTGGGGGCGCGGCGTCAGTCAGGGACATTCCGACGCCATTCGCCGGATTAAAGGCGTCAAAAATGCGCGCCAGTACACCGTTCCGATTGAAAGCGCGCTGGACGCCGTTCGCAGCGGCAAAAATCCTGCGCTTACCACGCGCGAAAAACATCTGCGCGAATGCTACGTTGTGCTGGAAGATGGCGCCGACGCCGCCGCGGTTGAGCGCGAAATTAAAACCATGCCAAATTATTTCGCCGACTACGATACCACGGTAAATTTTATCAGCGAGGAGGAGCTGGCGAAAAATCACGGCGGTCTGGCGCACGGCGGATTCGTCATTCGCACCGGCAAGACCGGCGATAATCACGGGCACGTTGTTGAGTTCAATCTCAAGCTGGACTCGAATCCTGAGTTCACTGCCAGCGTGCTGGTTGCTTACGCCCGCGCGGCTTTAAGACTTCAGCGCGAAGGCAAATCCGGCTGTATGACGGTGCTGGATATTCCGCCCGCTTATCTTTCTGCTAAGACCGGCGCTGAACTCCGCGCGCATTTGCTGTAATGGCGCTCACACTTCCAACGCCGCCCACGCCGCCGACAATCGATAAGGGCGAGGCGACAGAGTACACGCCGAAAATTGACGCGCATAAATTTTTCGAGGTGCCGTTCAGTCGGGAAAAAAAATCTGTCGCGCAGGACGCGGAAGAAATTTCACCGCCGCCGCCAGTCGAAACTAAAACCCCTACGCCTGAAGAAATGGCGCGCGAGGCTGTAGCGAATGGCTCTGGCGCTTTGACCAAAACTGAAGTCACGCGCCCTGACGCTGAAAAAATTCCTGCCGCGTCAATTCCAGTTCCGGCTGATAATCCGCGCGACGGCAAAGCTATCCTGCGCGAATTTGAAAACTACGACGATACCTACGCCGCCGCCGAGACGCCACGCACTTTTCATACCAGCCAGCGCGAAAGTCACAGCGGGATTTTCTGGGTCGTCACGCTGATTCTCGCGGCGGTGCTCAGCATTGTCTTTGTCAAAAAATTTATGCTCAAGCCTAAGCCAAAGCGCGTCGATAAGGCGCCCGCGCCAGTTCCTAAGAAAGATGACAAGCGCAGGCACTTCGAGGTTAGGGTTTGACGTAGCGCCGGACTTCGAACTCCGAAAAATCTTCTACGCGCGCCAGCTCAAATTCGCCGCTGATTTGCGGAAAAAATGTATCAGCATCGGCGTCCGCATTGACTGCCGTCAAAAAAATTTCCGCCGCGTAGGGAATGAGCTCGCTGAAAATTTCGCCGCCGCCTGTCACAAAATTTTTGTCATTAACGCTCAAAACGCGCCACAGTTCCTCGACACTGCGAACAATTTCCGCACCGGCAATTTCGCCCGCCGTCCGGCTGAAAATAATATTCCTGCGCGAATCCAGCGGCTTACCATTCGGGAAGGTCGCCAAAGTTTTGCGCCCGTAAATCACGGTATGGTTGAGCGTCAGCGCGCGGAACTTTTTCATATCCGCCGGAATTTTGAAAAGCAGTTCGCCGCCTTTGCCAATGCCAAAATTCCTGTCGACGCAGGCAACCAGCTTCAAATTAAAATCGCTGGGACTGCCGGTAATTTTCCGAACTTCGTCGCCGTGCAGTCTGCATTTCAGCGCTGGCAGAATTTCTTTGAGCGGCACCAGCGCGAAATCCCGCTCGAATAAAAATTTGTGCGGTACTGTCAGGCGCGTCGAATTTATTTCCAGCCCGTCGATTAGCAAAATGTCAAGGTCAATCGTGCGCGCGCCCCAGTGTTCCAGCCGCACCCGTCCGAGTTCCAGTTCGATTCGCTGAAGTTCGTCCAGAAGTTCCAGCGGCTCAAGCGCTGAGGAAATTTTTACCGCCGCATTCAGGAAGTCGGGCTGATTTGTGAGCCCCCACGCCGCTGTTTCGTAAAACGAAGAAACCCGCAGCAATTCGACGCCGCGGATTTTTTTTATGCGCTCAATCGCCGCGCGGAGATTTTCAGCGCGCTCGCCCAAATTCCCGCCAATTCCAATGTAACAAATCACCTTCGCCACCGCACGATTGAAACTGCCGCGTCGGCGTATTTCACCGGCAACTGCGCGTTGGGCTTGTGCACCGTAACTTTGATTCTTTCGAGCCGCCGGAAACTTTTCAGCAGCGTCTCGGCAATTTCCTCCGCAACCGTCTCGATTAGATTTCGCGGCGGACCGCTGACGATTCGATCTATGTCGTAAATAACTTCCGCGTAGTCAACCGTGTCTTTAATGTCGTCGCTGAAGCCCGCCTTCACCAAATCCAAATCCATTTCCACATCGATTTTAAAGACCTGCCCGCGCCGCCGTTCGAGTTCGCCGACGCCGTGCCTGCCGAAAATTTCAATCCCAGTGATAATAACTTTGTCGCTCATTTCAACCCCTCCCTTACCAAAATGTCTGCCATTCGGTACATCCGCGCCGCCATTTTTACGTTGTGGACGCGCACAATATTAACTCCCTGCTCAATCGCCAGCACGCAAATTGCGCCGGTCGCCTCGTCGCGCTGGTCAACTTCAAAGCCCGCCGCGTAGCCAATCACGCTTTTGCGACTGACGCCCAGCAGCAGCGGAATTTCTATGCCGTCGATTTTTTTCAGTTCGCGCAGATTTCTCAGCACCGTCAGATTTTCCTCCTGCGTCTTGCCGAAGCCAATCCCAACGTCGAAAATAATCTGCACGTCATCGCGCAGGTTGCGGCGGAAAAAATTTTTAATATCATAAACAACGTCGCTGGAAATTTTCTGGTTGTGCATAAGGACAATCGGCGCGCTGAACTTTTTCGCCACGTCGACCATTCTGCCGCTAACGTCGTTGAGAATATCCGCGCCGTAATTCAGCGCCCATTCGGCAACTTCGGGCTTGCTGGTGTCGACGGAAACAACTGCGCCGAGATTTTTCACAGCGGGCAGAATTTTTTCAAGGCGGGCAATTTCAGTTTGAGCGTCGACGGGCGTAAAACCAGGGCGAGTGGATTCGGCGCCAATGTCGATAATGTCCGCGCCGTCACGGAGCATTTCCTCGGCGTGGCGGAGCGCGGCGTCCGTGGAATAAAAAATGCCGCCGTCCGAAAATGAATCGGGGGTGACATTCAAAATTCCCATAATCAAAGTTTTTCTGCCGAGTTCAAGTTTCATTTGATAACTTCGACGCCGCCCATGTACGGCACGAGCGCGGCTGGGATTTTAACTGAGCCGTCCGCCTGCTGGAAATTTTCCAGAATCGCGGCTACGGTGCGTCCGACGGCGATACCCGAACCGTTGAGCGTATGGACAAATTCCGGCTTGGATTTGGCGTCACGGCGGAATTTTATGTTAGCGCGGCGCGCCTGATAGTCGGTGCAGTTGGAGCAGGAGGAAATTTCGCGGTACTTGTTCTGCGCGGGCATCCAGACTTCAACGTCGTAGGTTTTGGCGGAAGTGAAACTCATATCGCCGGTGCAGAGCAGAACGACGCGGTAGGGAATTTCCAAAATTTTGAGCACGTCCTCAGCGGCGGCGACCATGCTTTCGAGTTCGTCCCAGGAAGTTTCGGGCGTGGTGAACTTAATCAGCTCAACTTTATTGAACTGGTGCTGGCGGATAAGCCCGCGCGTGTCTCGACCGGCGGAACCGGCTTCTGCGCGGAAACAGGCGGTGTAGCAGCTGAAATATTCCGGCAGAATTTCGGCGGGGAGAATTTCGTCGCGGTGAAAATTCGTGGTAGGAACTTCGGCGGTCGGCACAAGGTACATGTCGAGCCCTTCGAGCTTGAACATATCCTCGGCGAATTTCGGGAGCTGACCAGTGCCAATCATGCTGTCGCGGTTGACGATGTAGGGCGCGAGCATTTCGGTGTAGCCGTGCTTATTGGCGTGCAAATCCATCATGAAATTAATGCAGGCGCGCTCCAGGCGGGCGCCGAGTCCACGGTAGAAAGTGAAGCGGGCGCCGGAAACTTTGGCGGCGCGGTCGGCGTCGAGAATATTCAAGGCGCTGCCAAGTTCCCAGTGAGCTTTGGGCGTGAATTCGAAGGTGCGTGGCGTACCGACGCGGCGGATTTCGGGATTGAAAGTTTCGTCCTTACCGACTGGCACGTCGTCTTTGGGAACGTTAGGAATGTGCAGGAGAATATCGCGCAGATTTTCTTCGACTTCGCGGAGCCGGTTATCGAGCGCGGAAATTTTATCGCCGACTGCGCGCATTTCGGCGGAAATTGCGGCGGTATCTTCGCCAGCCTTTTTCATAGCGCCGATTTTTTTGGACGCGGCGTTTCGCTGATTCTTGAGCTGTTCAACTTCGTTGAGAATATCGCGGCGGGATTTTTCAAGTTCAGCAAAGTTGTCAAGGCTGAGCGGATTGTTCCGATTTTTAAGCATTGTGCGCACGGCGTCAAGGTTATCGCGCACAAATTTCATGTCGAGCATAAAATCATTCCTTCTATCTTTGTTTTTGCGGTTTTTCTGTCTATAGCGTCAACCAGCTGTTGGATAGTTTTGTGAGTGTAAACGCGGCTGGTAATATCCCGCGCGGCGTGACCGAGAATCAGCTGGCGTGTTTCCAAAGGCACTTCGGCATTAGCAAGGAGCGTCGCGCAGGTATGGCGCCCATCGTGAGGAAGGTGTTTTGTCGGCAGGGATTTTAACACCGAACTGCGTTTCCAGAAGTGATTAACTAACCTAGCATATGTCAGAGCAGGTTTATTGTCAAGAGGCGACGCTAGAAGATATTCCGCGCTGGGGTTATACAGCTGATTGATGATTGGGAGAATTTTCTTAGCGATGGGGATTATGCGGTTTTTGCCAGCCGCAGTTTTGATACCGCCGCGCATGTATCGATTTTCTAAATCCACGTCAGATGTTTTGATTTGGGCGAGTTCTGCAGGGCGCAAGCCTGTATAGGACAGAATCAGAGCTATCACCGCACCACTATCGTCAGTATTCTGCCAGAGGGTATCGAGTTCAGTAGAATTAAACGGGATATGAATCTGGCTTTGTTCGCTAGGAGGCATTTCAACCAATGCAGCAAAGTTGGTTGTGACAATTTCTTGGTCAATGGCGTATTTGAAAAGCTGGTTGCAGAGGACTTTCATTCGCTGTTTTGAACTAAAGCTCAGGTCGGAGCTATCGATAATTCCTTGAATGTGGCGCTTGCGAATATCAACGAAAGCCATATTATGGAGTACCGACAAGCTTTTAAAAGCGGCGGCGTTGCAGGCTGTAACCTGTTTACCGCGTTCCTTGAGAGTTAGCCATTTCTCGTACAGTTCAGCGAAGGTAATTTCCCGCGTGGCTAAGTCAAATGGATTTTCGTTGTAGTCAGCGAGTGCCTTAATCGCTTCTTGCCGCGTTTTGTAATAGCCGAGGTATTTGCGAATTTGCTTACCGTCTTCAGTCCAGCCGACGGTAATTCGGACTGCGTAGGGCTTGCGGCGCCTGCCGGAGAGTTTCATTATTGCGCCGTATCCATTCGGTAACTTCATACAGTCGTCGCCTTTCTATAAAAGTACCCTCCGCGCAGGAGGGCTTTTTTAGTTTGTGACCTTTACTTTACTGAGGTACTCATATATAGTGAACACTTTATCGATTTGAGCTATTTCCTCAGCAGTCAATTCTCTTTCGTCCATATCACGACCGGCAATTCGGATTTTTATGTATTCGCTCATCACGCCATCTTTTAATGATTGATAAATTTCGCGGCTCATCAATCCGTTGTATTCATTTCCAGTGCTCACTTTAAATTCTGCTGTCCCGTTCGCTGATCGTATGTACAGTTTGTCGAAGTACAGACTGCGACGGCTTGTGTGGAAAATTTGCAGGTATAGTTCTGGCTCAAACTGATTATTTATTTCGACGCGCGGTACGAAAAGCAATACGTCATTTAAATTAGCGTCAACGCGGCAAATAATGGCGTCTTTCATATCGTCGTAGTAAACAACCAGACCGCGTGACATTTCCTTCAATTTAGCCTGTGCCTCCGATGGTGTGACCTCGATAGCAATGGATTTTTTTGATACCTGCTTAGCGCTCATACAGCCGGAAATAATCATAGTGACGCTCAGAAAGAAAAACACCAGAATCTTACTCAAAATTTCGCCTCCTACATAGACACCGAGTGAGTGACGCGTAGAGAGTTCAGTACGCCGAGTAGCATGGTTTTTCCGTCAGCAGTCAGTGAATGAAAATCTCTCAGGAGTTTTGTATCTTCGTAGTTCAGTGTGACAGGTTTAGCGGTAATCGTCACTGGTTGTGTGCTGTCGAGGATTTTTATCAGCGAATCAACGTCATACCCAGTTGCTCTGGCGATTTTCTCAAAAGTTTGAATTGTAGGCGAGAACGGCTTTTTCGTTTTAGGGTTTATCCCTTTCTCAAGTAAACTGACATAAGCCTTGCTGAAACCGCACTTTTCCGCTAACTCCTGCATTGACATGTTATGCTCCGCCCGATATTTCTTCAACCATTCACCGAGTTTCATTTGATTCACCTTCTTTCTTGCCTAATATATTTTACATTGTTGCAAAAAATATGTCAATTAATCTTGACAAAATTTCTACTGTCAATTATAATAAACAAAATTTTGGGGGTGAAAGCATGCCTTATAAGGTGAAGGAGTTACGCGAGAAACAACGGTTGACGCAGACGGAACTTTGTAAAAGAGCGGGTATTTCGCGTCAGACCTTGTGGGATTTAGAGAACGGTAATGAAGTCAATACAACCATCGCTACCCTGCAGAAAATAGCTGATGTTTTAAAATGCAGGGTAAGCGATTTATTTTGTCTTTAATGTCAAGTAAAATAAACAAAGGGGGCGGTGCAATGATAATCAAGCGGCGGATACCAGATAAGACAAAGCAGACACTGAAAGAGAAAATTCGGCGCGTACTTTTCCCGAAGACGCCGGAGGACTGGAATGATGACATGGCGGTTATCTGGCGCATAAAAAAATTACCTCCAGCAAAATTATTTTTTCATTTTACATTGGAGGCAAAATTTTTTCAATAGCTGGCGGAAAATTTTCAGCTCAGACCGAGATTCATGCTGCCAGTGCGGTAGCCCTGCAAGTCCAGCGTAACATAGTCGAAGCCGTAAGCTTTGAGTCTGTCCGAAATTTCTGCGCGAATTTCCATAAGCCGGTTGAACTCTTCCGGCAGAATTTCAATGCGCGCAAGCCTGCCGTGAATCCTTACGCGGAACTGCCGGAAATTTTTTTCGCGCAGCAGATTTTCAGCGCGTTCGACCATTGAAAGTTTTTCAGCGGAAATGGTTTCGCCGTAGACGAAGCGCGACGCCAGACACGCAAACGACGGTTTATCCCACGTCGGCAGGTTCAAATCTTTAGACAGCGCGCGAATTTCAGCCTTGTAAAGTTCAGCGCGGCGGAGCGGGCTTTTAATACCAAGTTCAGCGACAGCCTGCAAGCCAGGGCGGTAATCGCCGGTATCGTCCATGTTCGAGCCCTCGGCGACGGCAGCCAGATTATTTTCGGCGGCGGCTTTGAGAATCTGCGCGAAAACATTTTTTTTGCAGATGTAGCAGCGGTTTTTGGGATTGGCGCTGATACCCTCGACGCTGAGAATATTTTCGGTGAGAACAATCTGGCGGATATTTTCGGCGCGGCAAAAATCAGCCGCCTCGCTGGTCTCGCTGGCGGGGAAAAATTCTGACGCGATAGTTACGGCAACCGCCTTTTCGCCAAGAACTTCATGCGCAATTTTCAGCAGGAAAGTTGAATCGACGCCGCCGGAGAAAGCTACAGCCACGCTCCCCAGTTCGCGCAGATAATGTTTCAAGTTCGCAAGTTTCTCGGAAGTTGTCGGCATGAAGTTACCTCAAAACTCAATCGCCGACAAATATCTTTCGCCGGTATCCGGCAGCAGTGCGACGATAGTTTTGCCTGGATTTTTTTCAGCGAGTTTCTTAGCCGCGAAAGTCGCCGCGCCGCTGGAAATTCCTACCAGCAGCCCTTCAACGCGTGCCAGCTCCTTCGTAGTGCCAATCGCCTCTTCGTTTTTGACGCGGAAAATTTCGTCGTAGATTTTGGTATTGAGCGTATCGGGAACGAAGCCCGCGCCAATTCCCTGAATTTTATGCGCGCCAGCCTTGCCCGTGCTGAGAACCGGCGAACTGTCCGGCTCGACAGCGACAACTTTTATCGCGGGATTTTGTTCCTTGAGAAATTCGCCAACGCCGCTGAGCGTACCGCCGGTGCCGACGCCCGCTACGAAAATATCCAGCTCGCCGTCAGTGTCGCGCCAGATTTCGGGACCAGTAGTTTTTTTATGGCAGGCGGGATTCGCGGGATTCGTGAACTGACCTGGGATAAAGCTGTTGGAAATTTCCTCCGCGAGTTCCTGCGCCTTAGCGATAGCGCCCTTCATACCCTTAGCGCCTTCGGTAAGCACGAGTTCCGCGCCGTAAGCCTGAAGAATTTTCCGCCGCTCAATGCTCATGGTTTCTGGCATGGCGATAATAATTCTGTAGCCGCGCGCCGCCGCAACCGCCGCCAGTCCAACGCCAGTGTTACCGCTGGTCGGCTCGATAATCACGCTGTCGGGTTTGAGCCTGCCGGAACGCTCCGCCTCGTCAATCATCGCCCACGCAATGCGGTCTTTGACGCTGCCAGCCGGATTGAAATATTCCAGCTTGACGATAATTTTCGCGCTGAGATTGTTTGCGCGCTCGAAATTCTGCAGACGAAACAGCGGCGTATTGCCAATCAGCTCGTTGAAATTCTGATAAATCTTTGACATGTTTATTCCTCCAAAAATTTAAATTCCTTCGCCGTCCAAGCCGGTGAATCTATGCTGAACCGTGCGCTCGATTTGCGTCACGCGTCCTGCGCCACGAAAATTATTTCGCCGCTCAAAATCGACTGCAGCTGTTCCAGCGCGAACGCCAGCGCATCTTCGGGAATTTCTCCCTGCCGGATTTTTTCAAAGTCACCACCTCACGTTTAACGCAAAAAAACCCGCAAGCTCAAACCTGCAGGCTTCCGTTATCGAATCACCCTTGAAAATTTGCAAATTATGTTCGATAATGATAAAAAATTCAGCGCGCTTTGTCAAGGCTAAACAATGGCGTCAAAAAAATTCGCGGCGATATTCCGCAGATAATCCGCCTTCTTGAGCTCAGCCAGCCACTCCGAAGGAATACCTTCCTCGCCGTAGAGTATCCCGCCAATTCCGCCAGCAACCGTCGCCGTGGTATCGGTGTCGTGCCCAAGGTTGACGGCTTTCAGCACAAGGTCGCGGTAGTTGTCCGTATTCAGGACGCACCAGACCGCCGCTTCAAGCGTGTCGACGACGTAGCCGCCGCTGTTGATTTTTTCTTCCGGCAGGTTGGCAAAATCCGGCTGGAACAGGCGCGAATAATATTTCAGCTCACTTGAAAATTTTTCGTCAACGATGTAATATTTCTCAGCGGCACTTAAAGCATTAGTCAGAGCGTCGGAAATTTTTTCACCGTCAAGCAGCTGAGCGGCGAACATGCAGTAAATCGCACAGCCAATGAGACTGCGGGCGTGGGCGTGCGTCAGCGCCGAAACGTCGTGGATAATCTTAATTTCCTTGTCGTAAAAATTCCTGCCGTGGAGCTTGTAAAGGTAGACGGCGACGGGCATAATCCGCATGATAGAGCCGTTGCCATTGGAATTTTCGCCGTCCATTCCGCAGAAAGCCGGCGGGATTTTGTGCAGAAATCTTTCGATACCGGCGGCGGTGGTGTTTCCGCAGTCGAAGCCGGTATCGCCAGCGACAAATTCGTTTTGAACATACCAGCGTGCGAAATTGTTCAGAATGTCATAGTAGTCAATGCGCTTGAGGCGGGCGATACTTTCCATCGTGGCGATTGTCAGGCTGGTATCGTCAGACCAGGTACCGGCGGGCTGGCGCCACGTTCCAAATTCGCGCATGCTGGTGACTGGATTTTTTTTGAGCTCGGCGCGGGATTTGAACTCGACCGGCACTCCAACTGCGTCGGCGACGGCTGAACCCAAAAGTATTGACTGGACGGTTTTCAGCGAAACCATAAGCATCCTCCTTGCAAATTTTCCTGCAGGAAGTATAACACCTGCCGTCGAAAATCTCAAGCGCAGAATTTTTGCCGAAAATGTTTACAGATTTTATTTCAAGTGGTATAATTTACAAACTCAATAGGAAAATTTTTTTTTTATATGGGGTGGGCTTTTGTCCACTCCTTAATATTGTAGGGAAAATGGAGGCTTTTAGCAGTTAAAGAAAAGTTATAAAAAAATTATACTACGATATTGATTTTTAGAAAAAGATTGGCGGTGAGCAAAATGATGAAATCATTTAAAGTAATGCTCGTGCCGAACAATCGCCAGCGGACGCGCCTTTTCCAATTCGCAGGGGCAGCTCGTTTTGCTTACAACTGGGCTTTGAACAGGGAACAACAAGCCTACGCGATCGGAGAAAAATTTAATAGCAGTAACGACTTACGAAAGGAGTTCACTGCTTTAAGAAATTCCGCCGAATATTCATGGCTTAAGACAATTTCAAATAACGTGACAAAGCAGGCGATAAAAGATTGCGCTGACGCTTACACGAAGTTTTTCAAAAAGCAGGCAGGGCGTCCACGGTTCAAGAGCAGGCGACACGGCAATTTTAGCTTTTATCAAGATACGGACAAAATCCGAATCACGGCGACGCACGTCAAACTTGAGGCGATAGCTGCGAGTAAACGTCGAAACAGGCAGAGGCTAAATTGGATAAGACTTGCCGAGCGCGGGCGAATACCAGTTGGTGCTAAGTACAAACAGCCACGAATCAATTTTGACGGACTGAACTGGTGGCTAAGCGTGGCGGTAGAGTTTGAGCAAGAGCAACTACCGGCTGAAGGTGAGCCGCTGGGCATTGATTTGGGGCTGAAAGAATTAGCAGTGTGCTCTGACAGCATCATTTACCCTAATATCAATCGGACTACTGAAGTCCGCAGATTAAAAAAGAAACAGCGCAGGTTGCAGCGCTCAACGTCTCGTAAATACGAGATGAATAAAAAGAAAGGAGAACGTTACGCGAAAACGTGCAACATTATAAAAAGCGAGAAGAAACTTTTAAGACTTCATCACCGGCTGACAAATATTCGGCAGAATTACCGGCACCAAATCACGAGCGAAATTATCAGACGAAAACCAAGGCTGATAGTGCTTGAAGATTTGAATGTGCATGGAATGATGTCAAACCGGCATTTGTCGAAAGCAGTGCAGGAGCAGGGATTTTACGAGTTCCGGCGGCAGATTGAGTACAAAGCTGAATGGGCAGGAATAACCGTTATTGTCGCTGACAGATATTATCCCAGTTCAAAAACCTGCGTTACTTGCGGACATGTGAAGAAAAATTTGCGCCTGTCGGAGCGGATTTACCGTTGCGAAAAATGCGGAAATAAGATAGACCGCGATTTGCAGGCGGCGATAAATCTTCGGCGATATGGTGAGTTAGCTGGTTGAAAAAATTTACCCGTTCGTTAGCGGGGAAGTTAAGCCTGTGGAGAGTCATACCAACGCAAGTAGAGCAAATGTTCTTATTCATCGCATTTGCAGACCAAAGCGGACGCGTTGAAGCAGGAATGGAACATAAAAGTTTTCAACTTTTTATAAGTTTTCAGTAACGGCTGGAATGGTAAAGGAAATTGAAGCGCGCGTCGAGGAGCTTATGCTTGAGATTATCGCGGGCACAGAGTTCGAGCTGGTGGACGTGGAATACGTCATCGAGCGGGACTGGTACCTTCGGGTTTTCATGGACAAGGCAGGCGGAATTGACCTGGATGACTGCCAGCAGCTGAGTGAAAAGCTTGGAAAAATTCTCGACCACGAGCCGCTGATTGATGGACCATACATTTTGGAAGTTTCGTCGCCTGGAATTGACCGCGTGCTGAAAAAGGACAGGGACTTCGTGCGAGAAGCCGGCAAGGCGGTTGACGTGACGCTCTACGCGCCGTTCAACGGGGAAAAAAAGTTCACCGGAATACTCGTCGGGCGGGATAAAACTTCGCTGAAGCTTGAAGATTTGGAAATACCGCGCGAAAAAGTTGCGCAGGTCAGACTGCACATAGATTTTTAAATTTTGGGAGGACGGATATTTTGGCTGTTAGGAAAAAGAAAGGCGCCGGCAGCGACTTCATGTTAATCGACGCGCTGAAGGATTTGTGCGCCGAAAAGGAAATTTCGCAGGATACGCTTTTCGACGCCATCGAATCTGCGCTGATTTTCGCCTGCAAGAAAACCGCAAACTCTGACAAACGCGTCATCGTGGACTTGAACCGCGATAAGGGCGAATTTCACGTTTACGAGATTTATGATATTGTCGAGGACGTGCTGAACAAAAATCGCGAAATTTCGCTGGCGGACGCGAAAAAGGCTGACGAGAAATACGAGCTCGGCGACGTTTTCCGCAAGGAAGTTTCGCCGAATAATTTTGGTCGCATTGCGGCGCAGGCGGCGAAACAGTTCGTCATGCAGAAAATTCGCGAGGCTGAACGCGGCGTGGTCTACGACGAATTTACCAACCGCGATAACGACGTTGTAACCGGCACCGTTTCCAAAATCGAGGACGGCAACGTTATCGTCGACATTGGCAAGACCGAGGCGATTCTCGTGCCGGTTGAGCAGATTTACACCGACAGATTCAAGGTCGGCGACCGCGTCCGCGCTTACGTGGCGGAAGTTCGCAAAATCGGCAAGGGTCCGCAGGTTTATCTTTCCCGCACGCACCCTGGACTTTTGCGCAGGCTTTTTGAACTCGAAGTGCCGGAAATTCAGGAAGGTATCGTTTCGATTAAAGCCGTCGCCCGCGAATCTGGTAATCGCTCGAAGGTCGCCGTGACTTCAAATGATCCGAATGTTGAGCCGGTTGGCGCGTGCCTCGGTGAACGCGGCGTCCGCGCGCAGGCAATTTCTCAGGAACTGCGCGGCGAAAAAATTGACGTTGTGAAATGGGACGCCGACCCCGCGATTTTCATCGCCAATGCGCTCAGCCCCTCGAAAGTCATGCGCGTTGCCGTCAACGAGTACGAAAAAGTTTCCCACGTTGTTGTTCCGAACAACCAGCTCAGCCTGGCTATCGGTAAGGAAGGGCAGAACGCCCGCCTCGCCGCCAAAATCACCGGCTGGAAAATCGACATTAAGAGCAAGGCGCAGGCGAAGGACGAAACTTACGACGAAGATACGCGCGTTGTCCAGCTGATTGAAGAAAGACCCAGAAAGAAAAAGGTGCCGAAAATTCAACAGCCGCAGCCGCCCAAAGATTTGTCGGAGCAGGGGCAGGAACAGCAGCCTAAGAAAAAGAAAAAGAAGAAGAAAAAATCTCCGCAGGAACAGCCGCAGGTACAGGCTCCGCCGCCGCCACAGGTACAGGCTCAGCCGCAGGTTCCTGTCGATTTGTTTGGCGCATTCGACGCCTTCGAGCCGGCGGAGTTCGGCGACGAATTTTCTGCGCCAGATTTCGGCGAATCGCCCGCGCCTGCCGCTGAAGAAACGCCCGCCGCTGTTGCTGAAACTGCCCCCGACGCATTCTCTACGCCAGATTTCGGCGACTCCTTCGAGCAGGTTGATTTCGGCGACGCCTTCGGTGATTCAGGTTTTGACGAACCAGCTGAAACTGAAGCGCCCGCCGCTGAAACTGAAGCACCAGTCGAGGAACCCGCTCCGCCTGCCGCTAAAAAATCCGCCAAAGTCACCAACCTTTTCGCGCAGGCTGAAACTGAGCCGGAGCCGGAAACTAAAGCTGAGCCGGAGCCCGAACCTGAAACTCCCGCCGCTGAAACTCCTGCTGAGGAAGATGACCCGTTCGGCGCGTTCGACGCTTTTGCTGACTTCGACGACGATAATAAGCAAAATTAGGAAGTGTCCGCGATTAAAAAAATTGAAATGCGCCGCTGCGTGAGCTGCAGGGAAATTCGCCACAAATCCGAGTTCCTGCGCGTCGTCAAAAGTCCCGCCGGTGAATTCGCGCTGGATTTTTCCGGCAAAGCTCCTGGGCGCGGCGCCTACGTTTGCAAAAATGAAAAATGCGCGGCGGAAAATCTTAAACGCCGCCGCCTCGATAAACCGTTCAAGTCCAAAGTTCCCGCCGAAATTTACGACCAAATCTGCGCGGCGGTTCAAAACAGTTCAACCTTCTGAAAGGGAGTCAATCATAATGCGAACGAAAATCTAAAATTTAACTGGGGGTGGCTCTATGTCGAAAACACCGAAAACTCCAAAGTATAGAATTTTTGAGCTGGCGGAGGAATTCAATCAGGAAAGCCAGTCAATCGTCGACTTTTTGAAAAAGCGCAAAATCAAAGTCGCAAACCGTTTCAGCGCAGTGGGCGAGGAAGTCTACGCCGTGCTGAAAGAAACCTTCGCGCGTCGAAAACCAGCGGAAGAAGCTCCGGCGAAACCTGCACCGGCGCCCGAAAAATCTCCTGCGCCTAAGCCTGCCGGCAAGCAGCAAGCTAAACCTGCGCCAGCTAAACCAGCAGGTAAGGTGGAACCAAAACCGGCGCCTAAACCAAAAGTTGAGCCCGTCGCGCCAAAACCAGAATCAAAACCTGCGCCAAGAGCTGAAAGACCAGCGCCTAAGCCTGCGCCGAAACCGGCAGAACCGAAACCGGCGCCCAAGCCAAAATCTGAGCCGGTCGCGCAGAAACCCGCGCCGAAAGTTGACGATAAACCGAAGCCGCGCGAATTTCGCAAAGAGCGTCCTGCTCAACCGCCGCGCGAAGAAACTAAACGCGCTGAAACTAAAACTGAACGCCCTGCCGACACGCGCTCCGACCACGAACGTACCGAGCGCAAAAACCGCGACAGCAGTCGTGAGGACGGCAACCGCGCGCAGAATCGCAGCCGCAACCGCCGCAATAAAAATGCCGCCAGCGTTGCTAAAAGCCAGCAGCAGGCTCAAACTCAGGTACAGCCGCAAACTAATCGTCCGGCGCGCCCTAAAAAGAAAATTCGCCAGCAGCCCGCTCCCGTACACAAAGCAGAAATTGCCCGCCCAACGCATATAAAAATCGGCAGCAGTATCGTCGTCAAAGACCTCGCCAGCAAAATGAGCTGTACCGCCGCCGAAATTCTCAAGAAACTTTTGCTCATGGGCGTTATCGCCAGCATTAATCAGGAAGTTGACTTCGACACCGCCGCGCTCGTCGCGTCCGAATTTGGCGTTACCGCTGAGGAACTGCCACCCGAAGTCGACCCCACGCTCATTCCAGAAATTGAAGACGATCCCAAAACTCTCAAGCCGCGTCCGCCCGTCGTCACCGTCATGGGACACGTAGACCACGGCAAAACCTCCCTGCTCGACGCTATCCGCCAGTCTTCCGTCACCGCAACCGAAGCCGGCGGTATCACCCAGCACATCGGCGCCTATCAGGTCATGTGCAACGACCGCAAAATCGTTTTCCTCGACACGCCTGGTCACGAAGCTTTTACCGCTATGCGTGCGCGCGGCGCGCAGGTTACCGACGTTGCTGTTCTGGTTGTAGCCGCTGACGATGGCGTTATGCCGCAGACTATCGAGGCGATTAACCACGCTAAGGCGGCGAATGTTCCAATTCTCGTTGCGATTAACAAAATCGACAAGCCTGGCGCCAATCCCATGAAAGTCAAGCAGGAACTCATGGAATACGAGCTGGTTGCGGACGATTTCGGCGGCGATACCGTTATGGTCGAAGTTTCCGCGAAGAAAAAAATTAATCTGAATCTCCTGCTCGAAATGATTTTAATCGTAGCTGACATGCAGGAACTCAAAGCCAATCCGAATCGTGACGCGCGCGGCGTTATCATTGAAGCCCAGCTCGATAAGGGGCGCGGTCCCGTTGCAACGGTTCTGGTTCAAAACGGCACGCTCAGAATTGGCGATTATATCGTTGCCGGTACGACTTTCGGCAGAGTCCGCGCCATGATTAACGACCGTGGCGATAACGTCAAAAAAGCAGGTCCCAGCGTTCCTGTCGAAGTTCTCGGCTTGAGCGACGTGCCTGCCGCCGGTGACATTCTCGCCGCGCTTGACGAAAAAACCGCCAAGTCTATCGCCGAACATCGTCTGGCAATTCAGCGCACGGAACTTATCAAGTCCAAAAAAGTTTCGCTTGACGATTTGTTCAACCAGATTAAGGCTGGCACGATTAAAGATTTGAATATCGTCGTTAAGGCTGACGTGCAGGGCTCGATTGAGGCGCTGTCCGGCTCGCTTTTGGCGCTCAACAAAACGAATGACGAAGTTCACGTTAAGATTGTGCATTCGGGCGTTGGCGCCGTCAACGAAGGTGACGTTATGCTGGCGAGCGCTGCCAACGCGCTGATTATCGCCTTCAACGTCCGCCCAGATGCAAACGCCCGCCGCGCCGCCGACAACGAACACATTGACATTCGCACCTACCGCGTCATTTACGATGCGATTGGCGACGTTAAAGATGCCATGAGCGGACTGCTGGCGCCGAAGTACAAGGAAGTTGTGCAGGGGCGCGTTGAAATTCGCAAGGTCATGAAATTTTCCAAAGCGCTCGTTGCCGGTTCCTACGTTCTCGAAGGCAAAATCTTCAACAATTCCAAAATCCGCCTCCTGCGCGATAACGTCGAAATTTACGACGGCGCCATTGATTCTCTGCGCAGATTCAAGGACGAGGTTAAGGAAGTCGCCAGCGGCTACGAATGCGGAATTTCGATTGTCGATTTCCGCGATTTCAGGGAAGGCGATATTATCGAGGCGTACACCATGGAGGAGATTAAAACTTCTATTGACGATTAGTTTTAGGAGTTTTAGGAGTTTTTGTATCTACTTTCTTTCTGGTGCAGAAAGAAAGTAGCAAAGAAAGACAGCCCGCGGTGTTCGCGTCACGCTCTCAACGCGGGCGGCGCCCCGTCCATGGGGCGCCTCTTTTTTTTAGCGTTAAGACCAGGATTGACGATTGACGATTTGCGCGCGCTCAAGATGAGCCGTGCCGTTTATCAAATCGACCGTGAAAAAGCCGTCGTCGACTCGCAGAATATTCACCGCCGTGTTGAACTGGCTCAGCACCCACATTTTCCGAATCGGAATTTCCAGAATCGAACACAGAATCGCGCGGTTTACCGCACCGTGAGCCGCCACGATTATCTGAGAATTTTCGTCGCTTGCATGAGCGGCGATTATTTTTTTTAGCCCAGCCATCGCCCGCGCCTGCATTTCAGCAAAAGTTTCGCCGTTGGAAATGCGCAGTTCGTCGGGGCGCTGGAAAAATTTCTCAACGTTCTCCGGCTCAGTCTCCTGCAAATTTTTGAAGTTGTTGCCTTCCCAGTCGCCAAAACTAACTTCGCGCAGTTCCGGCACCAGCTCTACGCTCAGACCAAATTTTTCAGCCAGAATTTCCGCCGTCACCTTAGCGCGCTTCAAATCGCTTGAATAAACCGCGTCAACCTTTTCAAACGGGCAGAATTTAGCCAGAATCTTAGCCTGCTCAATTCCCGTCGGCGAAAGCTCAATATCAGACCGCCCCTGAATCCTGCCGTTTGCATTCCAAAAAGTCTCGCCGTGCCGCACCAGCATTATCTTCATAAAATCGCCTCCAAATTTTCTAACAGCCGCAAATTTTCCGCCCGCGACCGCACCGCCACTCTCAAAAATCTTTCGTCCAGCCCTGCAAAATTCGCGCAGCTCCGCACCAGAATTTTCCGCCGCCGCAATTCTTCTAAAACTTCCGGCGCTCGTTCCAGCCGCACCAGTACGAAATTCGCCGCCCCGCCAACCACTTCGACGCCGCGCAGTTTTTTCAGCCGCGTTAAAAAAAATTCCCGCTCCGCCGCCAGCCACGACAGCGTTTCAGCCAAATATTCCTCGTCCGCCAGCGCCGCCACGCCCGCTTTCTGCGCGAGGAAGTTCACATTCCAGACGTCCTTAGCCAGATTCAGCCGCGCCGCCAGTTTTTCTTCGACGACTGCAAATCCTAATCGCAAGCCAGGTATTGCGAAAATTTTCGTCAGCGACTGCACCACCAAAATTTTTTCTGACACCAGCCGTCGCGCAGATTCGACCGGCAGAAAATCTATGAACGATTCGTCAACCAGCACGCAGGATTTTTCCGCCAGCGCCTGTATTTCGTCGAGCGTCGGCAGCGTTCCCGTCGGATTGTTCGGGCGTCCGAGTATTACGCAGTCTGCCGCCGGAATTTTTTCCACGTCCAGCGCGAATTTTTTTTCAGCCTTCAAATAAAAATATTCCACGTCGGCACCGGCGGCGCGGGCTGCCCGTTCGTATTCCGAAAAGCTCGGCACTGGGATTACAACTCTGCGCGGACGCGTGGCGTTCAGGTACAAATAAAAAAATTCTGCCGCGCCGTTCAGCAGAACCAAATTTTCCGGCTTGACAGCGTACCGCGCGCAAATTGCCGCCTTTAACTCGACAGCCGCAGGGTCTGGGTAATTCACGACGCCCGCCAGATTTTCAGCCAAAGCCGCGCGAACTTTTTCGGACAAGCCGAGCGGATTGATATTCGCGCTGAAGTCCAGCCAGTCTCCAGCCTTGCCGTCCGCGTCGTAGACCTGCCCGCCGTGTTCAAATTTCTCCATAAAAGCCACCGCCCGTCAGACGCGTTTTGGTCAAAAATTTTATGAACTCGAAGCGCCTGCCAATTTCCAGAATCTTAGCGTCAACCGCCGTATCGCCAGCGCGAAAAAAAATTCCGATGACTGTGCCGGAATGCGCCGCGTTGACGGTAACGGCGCCCAGATTTTTCGCGAAGGCTGTAATTTCCGGCAGATTTTTCTTGTACAGAATCGACTGATTGGCGCGTGCAGATTCTTCGACAAGTTCAAAGATCAGATTTTCAGCCAGCGCCGGAATTTGAAAATCACTGCGCCGGTTGAATTTGAGCGTATCGACCTCGCCGCCGTAGTCGAAAATCGCCACGGTAAAATTTTCAGCGACGCGAATGTTTTTGACGAATTTGCCGGTGACGGGGTTCATCGCAACAATTCCGCTAAAGAAAATCCCGTCGGTAGGCTCAATCGACGCCGCCAGCTCCGAGATTTTTTCCGCCGAAAGTTCCTGCCCCAGCGCGACCGACACAGCCTTTGCTACCGCTGCCAAATCCGCCGATGAAGACGCCATTCCCTTGGCGCGCGGCAAGTCTGAAACCAAGCGCACGCCAAAATTTTTCGGCAGGCTGAACTTTTCCAGCATTGCCAGTGATTTTTCGCCTAAGCCCGCCACGCCGGAAAATTCGTCCGAGACCGTGACCGTGGTAAAAATTTCGACAGGGCAGGTTATCAGCAGCGGCGCGCCTTGAAAAAATCCCTGCACAAATTCGCCGCACGAGCCTGGAACTTTAAGCCTCACCTTCATCGGGTTCAAAAACTACGCTGTCGAAATCTTCTTCCTCGTCGTCGATTTTGGCGTAGTCGCCGTCGGGCAGCAGCGCCCAGGTCTCGTTGGCGTGCGCAGAATTTTCCAGCACGCGGATAACATTTTTACTGTCGCTGTTGACGTAGAAATTTTCCGCCTGTTCGCGCGTGAGGCCACTCTTCATTTTGCGGAAAATCAGCCGGTCTTTCAGATAAGCGGGGTCGGCTTTGACGAAAACCGTATAGTCAGCCAGCACGCGAATATTCGTCCAGCGCGGCTCGTCAAGCAGCAGGTAATTGCCCTCAACCAGAACAATATCGTCCTCCACGCTGAGCGCGTCGTGAACCACGTCGTGAATGATTCGGTCGTAGGCGTTCCAGTTGGTGCCTTCCTGCCGGACTTCGCGCAGCTTGATTTGCATTGTGTCAACGTCGAAAGTTTCGGGCGCGCCTTTGATGTCGTTCATGAGAATTTCAACGCCGTCGCGCAGAATTTTGTTAGCCTTGAGGTACGCCGAATCGTAGTGGAAGCCGTCCATGCCGAGCGCGCGAACGTTGGTGAAAACTGGATCTTCGCGGCTGAGCTTTTCGAGGTACTGCGCAAGAGTGGTCTTACCAGCGGCGGGCGGCGCGGCGAGATACGCTACGATTTTCCTGTCCATCATTCCCTGAATTTCGGTAAGCTTGCGCAGGAACGGCTTGAAAATGTTGTCGACGGCGTTTTTAGTGAATTTGGCGTCGAGTTCGAGACCGTTGATATTGAGCGGGCAGTTAATCCAAAATTTTTCTGGCATATCGATAATCCTTCCTTATTGTAAAAGTACGCAATTAGAGGCGCGCCATGGATGGCGCGCGGGCCGTCACAGGTCGCCGGATGCGACCTATGCGGCCCAGTTTTCTTTGCCAGCGTTTCTTTTTCAAAAGAAATGCTGAAACAAACTTAACCAGCAAGCAAAGAAATGCTGAAAAAAAACTTAACCAACCAGTAAATTCGCGAGAGTTTCCCAGTCCGGCTTAGCGGCGGCTGATTTAATCTGAGAAAATTTTTCGCGCTGATTTTCGGGAATGCGATAATCCGCGAGCGAATCGAGCACGAACATAGCGGTATCGTAGTCAAAACCGGCGGCGGCTTCGTTGAGCGCCTCGTAGGCTTCAGCCAGCGCGTCATCGTCAATCAGCGGCTTATCGGAATCGTCTTCCTCCGGCTGAACGAGCGGCGCAAGCTTATTGGCGAAACTGATGTAGAGTTCAAGCAATTCGTCAGTGAAGTCGTTAATTTCGTTGATGTAGCCGGAATTGCCGGCATCTTCGAGGCGGCGGGCGCGGTCAGAAAGTTCATTGGCGCCAATGACGCGGGCGGAACTTTTTAGCGCGTGAACTTTCGTCGTGTAATTTTTCCAGTCAGCCGCGTGGTAGAAATTGGAAATTTCCTTAGCGCCGCTGGTCACGGACTGCGCGAAAACCGTCAGCGCGTCAAGGTATGAATCCACATCTCCGCAATTTCTCAAGCCGTCCGCCGTGTTGATACCGACAACATTTTTGAGCCATTCGGGCAGAGTTTTTTCATCGGCAATTTCCACGTCGTCAGTTTCTTCGACGCTGTGAACTTTTTCGGCGGGCAGATAGTCGAGCAGCATGGCTTCGAGCTTTTCGCTGTCAATCGGCTTGGTGAGGTAATCCTGAAAACCGGCGTTGATATAAATCTGGCGGGCGCCGCTAATCGCGTTGGCAGTCAGCGAAATCACCGGCGCGGACTGATTCAGATTATCCGGCATAGCCTTCATGCGCTGGAGCGTCTCAATACCGTCAATCCCAGGCATGCGGTGATCGAGGAAGATAATGTCGTAAACATTTTTCGTGACGAGTTTCAAAGCCGCGTAGCCGCTGTCCGCCGTATCGATTTTAATCTTAGTCTGCTTGAGCAAACCCTTGACAACGGTGATATTCATAACAGTATCGTCGACGACGAGGATTCTGGCGGCGGGCGCGGTAAATTTTTCGCGGTACTTTTTGTGCTGGCTGAGAGCGTGCCGGTAGCTTTCCTCGAAGTCGCCAATCGGGTGCCAGTTCAAAACTTTCTGCTCAATCTCAAAACTGAAATCCGAGCCTTCGCCGTAGACGCTGGAAACTTCGAGCCGGCTGCCCATCATTTCCAGCAGGCTCTTTGTGATATTCATTCCCAGACCAGTGCCCTCAATCGTGCGGTTGCGCTTTTCCTCAATCCGCTCGAAGGCGCTGTAAAGTTTTTTCAAATCCTCCTGCTTGATACCGATGCCGGTATCCTTGACGCTGATGCGGATTCTGGCGGTATCGTCGGCGATTTTCCGGCTGCTGACGGTCAGCGTGACGGAGCCTTTTTCGGTGTACTTGACGGCGTTGGTGAGAATGTTTGTGACGATTTGTTTAATGCGAATTTCATCGCCGTACAGGTCGCTGGGCAGGCTCCATTCGGCGTTAATGTGGAACTCCAGACCTTTTTTTTCAGCGCGCGCCTGAATCATGTTTACCAGATCGTTGAGCAGGGAACTCAGCGCGTATTCGACGGGGATAATTTCCATTTTGCCGGCTTCGATTTTGCTAAAGTCCAAAATGTCATTGACGATACCGAGCAGGGTATTTCCGGCGGCGCGGATATTTTCTGCGTATTCGAGAATCTGGGGGTCGGAACTTTCGCGCAGAATCATTTCGTTCATGCCGAGGATAGCGTTAATCGGAGTGCGAATTTCGTGGGACATGTTGGAAAGGAACTGGGACTTGGATTTATTGGCGGCTTCGGCGGCTTCAGCGGCGGCGCGGTAGTTGCGGTTAATCTCCTTCAAGTCGTTGGTGGTTGCGGCAAGGAATGCGGCGAGGCGTCTGGCGAGCGGCAGTGTTGGACTTTTATTAACGCGTTCAGCCTGGCGCTTCCATATGGAGTAGCAGGCGCAGTCTTTGCCTTCGCGGAACCCTATAGCGAGGAGCGCCGTAGCAAGCTGCCCGCCCATGCCGTGGTGCTTGTAAATTTCTCCGCCGCCGAAACAGTAAGCCGAATGCGGAACGATACGCAGAAAATCTTTCATTTCGCGGCTGGCGTCAACGTCGAGGAAAATTGTGCGGGCGCCGCAAATGTATGCGAAAATTGCCTGCGGTTTGAATTGCCGCATGCGTTCGCTGGACTCCCAGGTTTCCTGCAAAATTTCTTCGGGGTTGCCGTAACTCAGGCGAATTTTTTCGCCCTTGCGAACGTCGCCCGTCATGTAAAGCCTGCCTTCCTCGTCGTAGAAAGCCGCCACGCGCGACGCCGGTAAGCCGCCCCTGTCAACTACAAAAGGAAAATCGAAGACGTTGAACAGCAGAAATTCATTCGGCTCAACGTTCAGATATTTCCTGTAAATTTCGATAGCCGGTGCGCCGTCGATTGTGCAAAGCCCGTTTATGCCGAGCGTTTCCGTCACGGTCATTTCCATGCCCACCGGTTTCCAGCCGAAATTGTATTCCGTCGTAATATGCAAATCCTCGCCGCTGTAGGCAATGACAATAATCCCTTCGTTATGAATGCGCCGTCCCATGACGTACTGGATAATATTTTGACCGCCCAAAGACTGAATTGCCTGCGGACGCCTGTCGGCAATTTTCTGACTGGAATCCACAGCGCCGGCTTCCGCGCCGAAAAATGGAATATCTTCGAGCCCTTCGGTTACCCTGTCCATGAAAATCGCCACGCGTTCCTTGCCGCCAGCGAAAAGAATTTCCACGCCCTTAAGGTTGGGAATTTTTTTGAGTTCACGATTTAAATTCGCCGTCATCGCCATGAAATTATCCACTTCGGCTCCGGCAATTTCAAAAATTTTCAAATCCGTCGACTCAAAGAAAAGACAGCTGATAACCGCGTAATCTTTCTGGAAAAACTTCATTCGCTCGTGCCATTTTATGCTGTCACTGTCGGCAGATTTTTTCGCCGCGAAACCGCTCATCGATATACCGACGAGTTTGTCATTCGGGAAATATTCCTTCATCAGACAGCTCAAATCGTAAACATCAGCGGTAAGAATCTGCGAAGTCAGCACCTTGAACAAAACTTCCCTGGCGTTCTGATAATCCTTGCTGTACTTGATTTCGTAGATGAATTTCAAAAAACTTTCGCGGCTCTCCAGCCGGTAGGTAACCTGTTTCATAAAAAATCGTCCTCTCTTTGCTGGAATTATAACACAGGCAAAAAAAATCGCCAGTATTGAGAAATGCGGCGGAACGTGCTAGAATTAGGCTAAATTTTTTTAGGAATGGGGCGGTGACATGGATAAAGATTTACCAGCGCTGATTCTGGCGGGCGCCGACGAAAATATCCGCGCGGATTTGGAAAATATTTTTGCGGACAAGTACAGTGTAGTTGAAGCTGCGGACGAAGCCGCGTGCCTTGAATTTATCGCGGGCAATTCTGTCAAAGTTGTAATTGTTGCGCTCTTCGCGGAGAATTTTGACAGCTTTGAATTTATCAAGAACCTAGCACACGACGACCGGCTGAGAGAAATTCCGATTATGGCGATAATCGACCACGGCGACGACGAAGGTGCAGCCCGCGCGCTGGATTTGGGCGCAATGGAATTTTTTACCAGACCTCTTAGCCGAGCGGTTGTCCGGCATCGCGTTCACAACGTCCTTGCGCGCTACGAAAATCGCCGCCACCGCATAGAGAAAGTCGCCAGAGATCAGTACCTTACCGAACTTCAGCACTACATCGACATTGATTCGCTGACGGGGCTTTACCGGCGCGGAACTTTCTACAAAAAAGCCGCCGACCTTATGCACGCCAATCCCTACGTGCCTTACGCGATAGTTTACCTCGACATCAGCTGCTTCAAGGTTATCAATGACCTGTTTCATATCGACACGGGCAACCGCATTCTGAAGACGACGGCGGATTATTTCAAGCGTACACTTAACCCGCGCGTCGGACTTTGCAGTCGCGTCGAGGCTGACCATTTCATTTTGTGCGTGCCGCAGGATACCCTCGACATTGAAAAACTTATCTGCGAGCTGGACATTACAATTCAGTCGCTGAATATCAGCCACAACATTTTATTTTACGCCGGCGTTTATATCGTCACGGATATTTCGCTCCCGATTGACCAGATGTGCGACCGCGCGAGTATGGCACTGCGGAAAATCAAGGGCAATTACGTTACGCGCTACGCCTACTACGACGCCAGCCTCCGCGAACGTATGCTCAAGGAACAGATGATTGTCCGCGATATGGATTTCGCGCTGAAAGACAACCAGTTCACGATTTTCCTGCAGCCGATTTACAATTCCAAAACGAAAACAATCGTGAGCGCGGAGGCACTGGTACGCTGGTTTCACCCCGAAAGCGGAATGATTTCGCCTGGATATTTCATACCCGTTTTCGAGCGCAACGGCTTTATCGTGCGGCTGGACAGATTCGTCTGGGAGGCGGCGTGCAAATTCCTGCGCGGGCAGCTGGACGCCGGTAAGCCGGTCGTGCCGGTCTCGGTGAACGTTTCGCGGCTGAATTTTTACAGCTTCGACCTGGTGATTTTCCTGCTGAATCTGATAAAAAAATACAATATCGAGCCGTGGATGCTCAAGCTGGAAGTTACGGAAAGCGCGTACACGGACAATCCGCAGCAGCTGTCGTCGATAATCCGGCAGTTCAAGGAAATTGGATTCCCAGTGCTGATGGACGATTTCGGTTCCGGCTACTCGTCGCTGAACATGCTGAAAAATCTGCAGTTCGACGTACTGAAAGTCGACATGGCATTTGTGCGGGAAATTGAGCAGTCGGAGCGCGCGCGGAAAATCTTGCGGACGATAATCGAGCTGGCGGAAGAACTGAAAATGGGCGTTGTCACCGAAGGCGTCGAAACGCAGACGCAGTTGGACTACATAACCGAAATGGGCGACGTGGACATTCAGGGCTATTATTTTTCAAAGCCGCTGCCGCTGAAAGATTTTATCGAGCTGTTCGACAAGCAAACTGGCAACTAGCAACTATTTCTTCCTGCGCTTTTTGGGCTTGGAAGATTTCGGCGAGCGGGTGGCGCTGGCGATTTGGGACTTGACTTTTTCCTCCTGCTCTTTCTGCTTGTTGGTAGATTTTTTATCGCGCTGGATTTTGGCGTATTCAACGCCGAGGCTGGCGATTTTGTGGCGGACTGCCATCAGCGGGTGCGACAGGAGCATTTTTTTCTGACCAGATTTCATAATGGCGCGAAACTCTTTGGTAGGGACTTCGCCGAAGCAGGGCGTTTCGCAGGCGTCGCAGATTGGTTTGGCAATGCCGTAGGGGCAGCGCTGAATTTTGAGCATGACGGTGGTTAAAAGCGCCGTGCATTTCGGGCAGAGCCTGCCGCCCTCCGTGCCGTGGTTTGCGTTGCAATAGAGACCGAAAGTTTTGCGGATATTTTCGCGTTCCTTTGGGACGTTATTTTTCAGTTCAGGTTCCTTGCGCTTCGGCAGGATTTTTTTCAGTTTGTCTAGTATACCCATAGGGCAACTCCTTTCGAGTTTGAGTGGCTACATTTTAAGCGTTGCGCGGAATAAAAGCAAGCGCGGAGGTTAGCAGAATGGATTTTTTTAAAAAGCGGGCGCGGCTGATTTCCAACGTGCTGGTAGTTTTGGCGGTCGTGATTGCGGTCTACATCAAGTGGACGGGCGAAGGCTCCGAGGCTTTTTTCAAAGAGTACGACGTTTACATTATCGGCGGAATTGCGCTGGGATTTGTCGTGCTGAGTTTTTTCAAGAAAAAGTGAGCTGCCGTGAAAATTTCTGCGTGTTACATTGTCAAAAACTGCGCGGCGGATTTGGAGCGCTCGCTTAAGAGTTTCGCTGAATTTGTCGACGAAATTGTTGTTGTTGACACCGGCTCGGCTGATTCTACCGTGGCGGTTGCTGAAAGTTTTGGCGCGAAGATTTTTCACGACGAATGGCGCGAAGATTTTTCTGCGCCGAGGAATTTGGCGTTGAGCCGCGCGACTGGCAACTGGATTATTTTCCTTGACGCTGATGAATTTTTCGCGAATGGCACGGGCAGGAATTTGAGATTCGCCATTGAACGCGCGGAAGAATTTCGCCAGCAGGGAATGCTTGTTCAGCTGGTCAACGTCGATGCGGACGCCGGTGATAAAATTCTCGGTGCGGATTATGTACTGCGGATTTTTAAAAACCATCGCGGGCTTCATTACTTCGGGAAGATTCACGAGGAACTTCGACCGGCGCTGACTGAAGTTACTTTTGTGCCGCCGCAGTTGCTGACGATTTTTCACACGGGATATTCCGCGGGGATTAACCGCGCTAAGGCTGAGCGCAACTTGAAAATGCTGCTGGCGGAACTGGCTGAAACGCCTGAGCCTGAGCGCATTTACGGCTATCTGGCTGAAAGTTACGAAGGGCTGGGCGACTTTGAAAACGCTGAAAAATTCGCAAGGCTCGACATTGGCGCCGGTTCAAAGTCAACCCGCTCGTACCGAATCATTCTGGACGTTTTGTCAAATTTTCCTGACCGCCTGAGTGACCGTGAGACATTCGCTAAAATTGCGGTTAAGAAATTCCCTGCACTGCCGGAATTTTCCGCCGAGCTGGCAGAATGTTACGCCGCCCGTGAAAATTTTCGTGACGCCGTTGCTGAAATGACTGCCGCTCTTGCGAAATTCAAAAACTACCGCGGGCTGGAGCCCACCACTTTCAGCGCGGAAACTGCCGCGTTTGCTGCGCGCCGGATTAAAATCTGGAAAGCTACCACGAATTGAAATTCTGTGATAAAATAATTCGTTACTGTGATTTGGAAATTTGGAGGTCATTTGCTAATGCGAAAAATCAAGCCTGACAAGAAAAAAGTTGAGAAGAAAAAAAAGCAAGTCGATAAGCTGATGAAGGATTTGTTCCACTACCACGGCACGGTTCACGACGAGGATAAGACGCTGGAGACTGTGGCGGAAATTGCAAAGCTGGAGCCGGACGACCCCGTTCCCGCTGAAAAAGTTGCGTCGATTTACGTGGACTACCACCGCACGAACGAGGCGGATAAAGCCGTCAAGTATCTGGAAGATCATTTCCCGCCGACGCCATATCGGCTTTTTTTGCGTTCACGCGTCTGCGACTTGCAGCAAAACTACGGCGGCTGTATTTACTGGTCGGAAAAAGCGCTGACGCTGCCCAACGTCGATTTGCTGACGCGCATGATGATTTACAACATTCTGGGACACGCCTACCGCTACGCCGGCGACGCGCCCAATTCGCTGAAGTACTACGAACTCAGCGCGAAGGTCAATCCCAACGAAATGCAGGACCCGAATCTCCGCGTGTACGTCGACAGGATTCAGCGCGAAGACTACAGCAACTTCCTTTTCAGCCTGCACAACGTCAACGTGACGCGCGAAAAACTTTTCGAGGAAATTTGCGGCTTTCAGGGACTTTTTGACAGCGTAGAAAAATTCCCGCACGACCCCGCCACGCATCCGCGCCATGAAAAACTGCGCATTGGCTACATTTCGCCGGATATTCGCCGCCACGTCGTCGCGTTTTTCAGCTACGCCTTCTACAAGTGCTACGACAAATCCCGCTTCGAGGTTTACATTTACGCCAAGAACAAGGAAGACAACATCGCGCTGGATTTCAAAAACAGCGTCGACGGCTTCAGAAATATTCTCTTCGACAAGCCCAAAGACGCCGCCCAGCGCATTATCGATGACGAAATTGACATTCTGGTAGACCTTTCGGGGCACACCGCCAACAACGTCATGAACGTCGTCGCCCACAAGCCCGCGCCCGTGATTATCAGCGCGATTGGCTGGTTCAATACCACCGGCGTCAAGGCGATTGATTATTTCATGGTTGACAAGTACACCGACCCCGTCGGACTGAACGAGAAATTTTTCAGCGAGAAAATGCTCCGCCTGCAGCACAGCCACTTCTGCTACATGTGGCACGACGACCCCACCGTCGTCAACCCCGCGCCCTGCACGAAGAACGGCTACATTACTTTCGTCAGCTTCAACAATTTCACCAAGGTTACTGACGAGGCGCTCCGCGTCTGGGCGAAAATCGTCAACGCCGTCCCTGGCTCCAAGCTTTATTTGAAGGGCAAGGCGTTCCGCGACAAATACGGCACCGACGCCGCGCTCAAGCGCATTCAGGACGCCGGTCTTTCGCTTGACAGGCTGATTTACGAGCCGGACGAACAGAAATATCTGCAGAAATACACCCGCGCCGATATTGCGCTGGATACCTTCCCTTACCCGGGCGGCGGTACAACCTGCGACGCGCTGTACATGGGGCTGCCGGTTATCACGCTGGTTCAGGACAGGCACAATTCGCGTTTCGGTTTTTCCCTGCTTACCAACGTCGGACTCGGCGAGCTTTGCACTTTCAGCGAGGAAGAATACATTCAGAAAGCCGTCGAGCTTGCCAACGACTGGGACAAAGTTCGCGATTACCATTTGACGATTCGCCGCAAAATGGAAGAATCGCCCGTTATGAATGACGGCGTGTACATGGGCGAGGTCGAGGAAGACTACGAGAAAATTTTCAACGCGTGGCTCAACGGCGAGGAACTGCCCGAATTTCCGCAGGACGCCCCGCCAGTTACGCCGGAACAGGCTGATAAATATTTTGAACGCGCAATGACTTACGTCGCGCTGGAGCCTGGCTTCTACGAAAGCAAGATTCAGAATCCAATCAACCTCAAGCGCGCGCTGTACAATTTTGAGAAAGCCGCGCTGTCCGAATCGAGGCAGAACGCCGAAACTTTCCTGCTCATCGCCATTTGCCGCCACGAGCTGAACGATTACGTCAACGCCTACGAGGCTGTTGCTGAAGCCGGCAAACATCTGGAAGGCGGCACTTTCACGAATGAATTTATGCAGCGCTACCACGCCCGCCGCGCGAAACTTGCCATGCTCAACGGTTACCCAATCGAGGCGGCTGACCACTACGACAAGGCGGCGAAAGCGGCTGAGAATTTCGCTGACAAATGCGCAATGACCAGCGGCGCGCTCAGGACGCTCAACTACCTTGACGTTTCCAATGAAGATTTGGCGTCGACGCACTTCGAGTTCCAGAATCTTTGCAGCGAAATTCAGCCCTACACCGAATTTTCCGCGCGCGAAGGCAGAATCCGCGTCGGCTACATTATTCCAGACTTCCGCAAAAACGATACCTTCACCGTCAGTTTTGGTATGGTTGCCTCGCACGACAGGAGCAAATTTGAAGTCACCTGCTACAGCCTCAGCGAAGTCACTGACGTTTATACCAGCCTTTTCCAGAAAAATATCGAGCACTTCGTTGACGCCAGCGCCATGAGCTACGCCGAGCTGGCTGAAAAAATTCACAGCGACCGCATTGAAATTCTCGTCGATTTGGTTGGTCACGGCGACGGAAATAAACTGCCCGCGCTTGCCTACAAGCCCGCGCCGATTCAAATCAGCGGCGTCGGCTACAGGAATACCACCGGTCTGAAGGCTGTCGATTATTTTATCACGGACGAAATTGTTGACCCGCCTGGCGAGCACGATAAATTTTTCAGCGAGAAATTTTTGTACCTGCCGAGCAATTTCAGCTATGCCCTGCGCGAGGATGTGCCGGTTCCGCAGTACGCGCCATGCACCAAGCGCAACTACTTTGTTTTCGGCACCGTCTGCCGCTACGAAGATTTGAACGACGACATTTTGAATATCTGGAAACAGATTCTGGAACGCGTGAAAAATTCCGCAATGCTCATGCGCGCGCCGGAATTCGCCAGTAATACGACCGTTGACCAGGCTTACGAACGAATGAAAAAGCTCGGCTTCAACATGGATCAGATTCTGTTCCGCCCGAATACGCCGAACTACATGCAGGAAATGACGCACCTCGACGTTATCCTTGACCCGTACCCGTACGTTGCAACCAGCCTCACGCTGGACGCGCTTTATATGGGCGTGCCGGTTGTCACTTTCTACAGCGACCGCCGCAGCACGCGTTTCGGCTTGAGCATTACCAAAAATATCGGGCTGGAAGGCGTGGCAATTCCCGTAACTTCCGCGCAGGATTATATCAACCGCGCCGTGAGTTTGCTAGCGGACGTACCGGCGCTCGACGCTCTGCACAAAAATCTCCGCGTCGCCGTTGCCAATTCGCAGAAAATCCGACCGAAATTCTACACCAAAACGCTCGAAGATAAATTCATTCAGCTTTTGAACGAGAAAAACAATGCGCAGGGTTAAGTTTTTACTGCAGATTTTTCTGGCGCTAATGTTGCTGGCAGTTCCCACGCAGGCGGCAGAATCGACGTGGCAGCCGGAAATTCGCATTGGGATTTTGAGCAGCGCTCAGAGCGTTGAACTTGAAATATCCGCGTCCGGCGTTATCGTCGACGGGGCTGACGCTAAAAAAATTCTCGGCAAAATTGCGGCGGGCGAAAAAATTTCCTTCGACGCTGGCAAAATCGAAGCTGAAGCCATCGAAATTCGCGGCGAAAAAGTTGCGCTGAAAGATTTGCAGGTTACGATTAACGGGAAAAAATATTTCGGCGGCGTGCGGCTTGCTAAGACAGGCAACGCGCTGACCGTGGTAAATCTCGTGCCGATTGAAGAATATCTGCGCGGCGTTGTGCCAAACGAAATGAGCATTGCTTTCCACGCCGAGGCGCTTAAAGCTCAGGCGGTTGCTGCCCGCACTTTCGCGCTGAAAAATCGCGGGCGCCATAAGGCTGAAGGCTACGACCTCTGCGCTACGAACCACTGCCAGCTTTACAACGGCGTTGAGGAAGTTGCGGCGACGGATAAGGCGATTAGCGAGACGCGCGGCGAAGTTATCGTACTCAGCAACGAGAAGCTTGTCGACGCGAATTTTCACACGGACAGCGGCGGCATGACGGAAAATATTTTCGACGTCTGGAAAACTAAGGCGTCGCACCTTGTGCCGGTTGCGGAACTTGAAACTAAGACGCAGCCCTGGACGAAGGAATTTCCCGCGCAAAGTTTTGCTGAGCGAATCGGCGGCGGGCTTGGCGAGCTGAAATTTATCAGCCTGTCGAAGCTGGAAATTGGTAAGGCGGCGTCGGACAGGACTTCCTCTGGGCGTGCTAAAACCGTGACGATTGTCGGTTCCGAAAAAACCGTTCAGGTCAGCGGTATCGATTTGCGCACGAAATTTTCCCTGCCGAGCACGCTTTTTGACGTGGAGTTCAAGGAAGACAAGGTTATTTTCACGGGCTACGGGCGCGGGCACGGCGTCGGAATGTCGCAGTACGGCGCGCAGGCTTACGCCAAATCCGGCTGGGACTACAAGAAAATTCTGGCGCACTACTACACCGGCACCGGCTTGAAAAAACTTTACTGAGGGAATTTGAATGTTGCTGACGGAATTTGATTACGCGCTGCCGGAAGAGCTAATCGCGCAGAAGCCGATAGAGCCGCGCAACGCGTCACGGCTGATGGTTTTGAATCCGGCGACGCGGGAAATTTTGCACGAGCATTTCTACGACCTGCGGAAATTTCTGGAGGCGGGCGACGCGCTGATTTTCAACGATACGCGGGTAATACCTGCGCGACTGATTGGGCGGCGCTCAACCGGCGGGCGCGTGGAAATATTTTTACTGCGGCGGCTGGATAATTTTACGTGGGAAACTTTGGTAAGACCTGGGCGGAAAATTCAGGAAGGCGCGGAGATTTTTTTCAGCGAGGAATTGAGCTGCCGCGTCATTGGGCGGACGGATTTCGGCGGGCGCGTTGTTGAGTTTAAATTCGACGGCGTGTTTGAAGAAATTCTGGACAGGCTTGGAGAAACGCCGCTGCCGCCATACATTCACGAAAAGCTTGACGATACCGAGCGCTACCAGACGGTTTATAACCGCGTGCGTGGCAGTGCCGCCGCGCCGACAGCCGGTCTGCACTTCACCGCTGAGCAGATGACTGAACTTGAAAAATCTGGCGTGGAGCTCGGCTTTGTGACTTTGCACGTCGGCTTAGGAACTTTCCGCCCCGTGCAGGCTGAAAATATTGAAGAACACGAAATGCACGAAGAATTTTACACCGTGCCGGAGGAAACTGCCGCGCTGATTCGCGAAACGAAACTGGCTGGCAGGCGGGTTATCGCCGTTGGAACGACTTCGATTCGGACGCTGGAAAGTGCCGCGCTCGATAAATTCAGCGTCAGGGCGGGCAGCGGCTCCACGAAAATTTTTATCTACCCTGGCTACGAATTTAAAATCGTCGACGCGCTGGTTACGAATTTTCACCTGCCGAAGTCGACGCTTATCATGCTGGTGAGCGCGTTCGCCGGACGCGAATTTACTTTGGAGGCGTATCACGCGGCGGTTGAGGCGCGCTACAGATTTTTTTCCTTCGGCGACGCGATGTTTATAAGGAGCAGGATTGATGGCAGCGGTAACATTTGAGCTGGAGCACGCGGACAAGGCGACGGGCGCGCGGGCGGGAATTTTGCACACGCCGCACGGCGATTTCAAAACGCCGATATTCATGCCGGTGGGAACTCAAGCGACGGTTAAGACGCTCTCGCCGGAGGAACTGGAAGATTTGGGCGCGGGGATAATTTTGGGCAACACGTACCATTTATTCCTGCGTCCAGGCGCCGAGCTGATTCGCAGGGCGGGCGGTCTGCATAAATTTATGAACTGGTCGCGCGGGATTTTGACTGACAGCGGCGGCTTTCAGGTTTTCAGCTTAGGCGAGCTGCGGAAAATTACTGAAGACGGCGTGACGTTCCGCTCGCACATTGACGGCGCGCCAAAATTCCTGTCGCCGGAAATTTCCATTGGGACGCAGATGGCGCTGGGCGCGGATATTATGATGGCGTTCGACGAGTGCATTCCCTACCCCGCCGATTATAACTACGCGCGAACTTCTACCGCCAGAACTCACCGCTGGGCTGAGCGCAGTCTGAGCGCGGCGACTTCCAAAACGCAGGGGATTTTTGGAATTTGTCAGGGCGGAATGTTTCAGGATTTGCGCGAGGAGAGCGCGAAAGTTATTGGCGCTATGGACTTCGACGGCTGCGCGATTGGCGGCTTGAGCGTGGGCGAGCCGACGGAGCTTATGTTTGACATGCTGGAATTTTCGACGCGGAATTTGCCTGCGAATAAGGCGCGGTATTTCATGGGGCTGGGTACGCCGGAACATTTACTGGAAAGCGTGGCGCGCGGCGTCGACATGTTTGACTGCGTTTTCCCGACGCGCGTTGCTCGAAACGGTATGGCAATGGTTTCGCCTAAGACTGCTCCGCGCGGGCGGCTCGTCATGAAAAATGCGGCGTTCACTGAAGATTTCGCGCCGCTGGAAAATGACTGCGACTGCTACGCCTGCCGGAATAATTTCACCCGCGCCTATATTCGGCACCTCGTCCGCGCGAATGAAATTTTTGGCTTGCGGCTTTTGACGCTGCACAACCTGCGTTACCTGCAAAGATTTATGGCGCAAATGCGCGCGGCGATTCTGGCGGACAGGTTCAGCGAATTTCGCGCAGATTTTTATCTGGCTCAAGGGGGAATTGATTAATGACTGAAGATACAATGGCGGCAATGGTCAGCTGGATGCCGATTTTGTTCATGGTCGCCATTTTTTATTTTTTGCTGTACAAACCGCAACAGCGGGCGCGTAAGGAACGCGAGACAATGCTCAACCGCCTGCATATTGGAATGCGCGTCGTGACGGTCGGCGGGCTTTACGGCGTGATTGACGATATTAACGGCGAAATTCTCAACCTCAAGGTTGCGGAAAATGTCGTTATCGAAGTCAGCCGCAACGCGATTAGCGCGATTGACCAGCCGAAAGATACCAAACCCGCTGACGACGACGATGACGATTTATGAAGTTTCGCCGACGGGCGCGAATGAATTTGTAGTTCGCGGCTTTAAAAATCGCCAGAAATTAATGAACCATTGGCAAAACGGCAGGACTCACCGTGAAGAGTATCCATATTTTACAATGGAACAATACGAGCGGCGCGCTATTGAACTGGCTGAATCTGCCGTCGGCGAAAATATTCTGGGACATGTTGATAAGGACGGTTACATCACGCGTTATGATAAGTTGACTAATGATTTTGTCAAGGGACATCCTTATCGCGGGATTGTTACAATGTTCAAGCCGATTGACGGCGAAAATTACTATCTGCGCGCTTTGAAGGGAGATTTGGAACATGGAGGAAGAAGTTAAAGTGCCGTGCCCGTGCTGCGGCGAAGGAATGGTAGACGAGGGACACATTTACGACATTTGCGAGGTTTGCTACTGGGAAGATGATCCTGTTCAATTTGACGACCCAGATTATCGCGGCGGCGCAAATCGCATGTCGCTCAATGAAGCTCGCGCGGCTTTCAAGGCTAAACGTGAATCAGCATGACTAAAAAAGAACTGCGGCGGGAAATGCTCGCACTCAGAAAATCTTTGACGCCCGCCGAGCGCGAATCTCTCAGCGCTCAAATCGTTCAGAAATTTTTAGCGCTGGAAATTTATCAAGACGCGTCAACCGTCATGGCTTACGTTTCAATGGCGGAGGAAATTCAGCTGCGGGAAATTTTCGCAGACGCCTTCGCGCAGGGAAAAACTCTGGCAGTGCCGCTAATCGTCGGGCGGGGCGAAATGCTGCCGGTGATTGTGCCGAATTTCGACGCGCTGGAAACTGGCGCCTTCGGAATTGCAACGGTTAAAGAAAATCTGCGCGAATTTGTCAGCGCTGAAAAAATTGAATGCGTGGTAGTGCCTGGCGCGGCTTTCGACGCTAAATGCAACCGGCTGGGCTTGGGCGGCGGCTACTACGATAAATTCCTGCCCGCCGCTGTCAACGCTAAGAAAATCGCGCTGGCTTACGACTTCCAGCTTGTTGAGGAAATTCCAGTCGAGCCGCACGATTCGCCGGTCGACATGATTATCACTGAAAAAAGAATTATCGAGCGCGTCTGAGGGCGCGTTATTTTTTTGCAAAAAATTTGCCTTAATCGCAACAATGTAGTATATTTTACCAGTTGCGAAGTTTTTGGAAGGGAGAAAATTTTTTGTGAGGAAAGATGCTTTAGCCAAATTGCTGGTAATACTGGCGGCGATTGTGGCTGTTTTTGTTATATTTATCCGACCGCTGGCGCATTCGATACGGCAGGGCTTAGACCTGCAGGGCGGCACGCACGTGGTACTTGAGGCGGAAGATACCGAAATTGCGAAGGTTGACGATGACGCAATGCAGCGCGTTGTAAGCATAATGGAGCGGCGCATAAACGAGCTGGGTCTGACTGAGCCGATAATCCAGCGCGAGGGTGAACGCCGCGTCATTATCGAACTGCCTGGGATTAAAGACCCCGACAAGGCGATTGAAACGATTGGCAAGACGGCGATGCTTGAGTTCAAGGACGAGGAAGGCAACACGCTTTTAACCGGCACCGACTTGAAAGACGCGCAGGCGGCGATGAATCAGCAGAATAATCAAAGCGTCGTCAATCTTGAGTTCAGCGACGAGGGCGCGCAAAAATTCGCTGACGCCACGCTGAAAAACGTCGGCAGGAAAATTGCAATTCTGCTTGACGGCGAAGTTCTGACAGACCCCGTGGTACGTGAGCCGATACTCGGCGGGCGCGCGGAAATTTCTGGTCAGCGAGACTTGGAAGAAGCGCAGCGGCTGGCAGTTTTACTCCGCAGCGGCGCACTGCCGGTCAAGGTAAACATAATCGAGACGCGCACCGTCGGACCGTCGCTGGGGCAGGACTCAAAGGACAAATCTGAATTTGCGTTCGTCATAGGAATTGCGGCGGTGCTTGTTTTCATGCTGCTGTTTTACCGCGCATGCGGATTCGTGGCAGACATTTCGCTCATGGCTTACACGCTGCTGCTACTGGCGATTCTGAAAGGGCTCGACGCAACGCTGACGCTGCCTGGCGTGGCGGGAATAATTCTGTCAATCGGCATGGCGGTCGACGCGAACGTTCTGATTTTTGAGCATTTCAAGGAAGAATTTCGGCTGGGCAAATCAATCCGGCTGGCGATGGAGACGGGATTCAAGCGGGCGTTCACGACGATTTTCGACTCGAACATAACGACGATAATTGCGGCGGCGGTGCTGTTCATGTTCGGCACGGGCAACATTCGCGGCTTCGCGATAACGCTGGGATTGGGCGTGCTGCTTAGCATGTTCACAGCGATAACGCTGACGCAGTACATGCTGAAACTGCTGGTCAACGCGAGAATTTTTGAAAGTCCGAGCGTGTACGGCGCCGACGGATTTGTGCTGTTCGAGGTGAATAAAAATGCCTAAGTTCGACATAGCGGGGCGCGCGAAAATCTGGTTCATAATTTCGCTGCTGGTAATAATCCCAGGGCTGATTTCAATGGCGACGCGCGGTTTCAATTTCGGAATAGACTTCACCGGCGGCACGATAATGGATTTGAAATTCGAGCAGGCGGTGGAAATTTCCAAAGTGCGTGACGCGCTGAGACCTTTCGGACTGGACGGCGCAACGATTCAGCTTTCCGGCGAAACTTCGGACGTGGCAAGTTCGACAAACGTCATGATTCGCACGGTAGATTTGGAAGAAGTTCAGCGCAAGGAAGTCATGGCGGCGATTCGTTCGAGCGTTGGAAATTACGAAGTACTGCGCGAAGAAAAAGTTGGCGCGACGATTGGCGGCGAGCTGATTTTCAACGCGGTAATGGCGCTGGTAATTTCGTGGGTGCTGATAATTTTGTACATCGCGTATCGGTTTGAATTTCGGTTCGGATTCGCGGCGATAATCGCGCTGATTCACGACATTCTGATAGTGCTGGCGGTGTTCTCGTTCACGCAGAAGCAGGTAGATTCGTCATTCGTGGCGGCGCTCCTGACAATCGTCGGCTATTCGATTAACGACACGATTGTTATTTTCGACAGGATTCGCGAAAATCTGAAACTGCACTTCAAGCGCGGCGGGAACGTTGTCGAACTGGTCAACCGCTCGATTTACCAGACACTGACGCGCTCAATGTACACGGTCTGTACGTGTTTGTTTACGACGCTGGCGCTGTACTTTTTCGGCGGCGAGACTACCAAAGATTTCGCATTTGCGCTGACGATTGGCTTTATCAGCGGCTGCTATTCGTCGATTTTCATTGCCGGTCCGCTCTGGCTGACGTTCAGAAACTGGAAAAAGTGATTTGAGGTTTGACATGCAAAAAATTTGGAAAATCATAGACGACGACGCGGCGGCGGTTGCGAAACTGGCGGCGGAAGTCGGAATTTCGGAGCTCACTGCGAAAATCCTGGTACACCGAGGAATTACCACTGCCGCTGACGCTGAAAAATTTCTCAACCCCGAAACTGCGCAGGAATTTTACGACCCCTTCACGATGCGCGGTATGGACGAGGCGATTGACAGAATTCTGGCGGCGATTGACGAAGGCGAAAAAATTTGCGTGTACGGCGACTACGACGTTGACGGCATGGCTGGCACGGCTCTTCTGGCGCGCGCGCTCATAAATTTCGGCGGCGACGTTATGACGTACATTCCCGACCGCGTCGAGGGCTACGGCTTGAACGTTCCGGCGCTGGAAAAAATTGTCAAAGCCGGCGCGAAACTTTTAATTTCGGTTGACTGCGGAATTTCCAACTGGAAGGAAATCGCCACCGTTACCGACAAAATGGACGTGATCGTTACCGACCACCACCTGCCGCCGCTTGAAGAAGTTGCTGACGCCGTGGCGATTCTCGACCCGCATATGGAAGGCTGCCCCTACGCCGAAAAAAATCTGTGCGGAGCGGGCGTGGCTTTCAAAATCTGTCAGGCACTCGCGCAGGAACTTGAGGGCGCTGACTTCGCGGAGTACACGATTGACATTGAGCTGGCGGCGCTGGCAACCGTGGCGGATTTGGTTCCGCTTACCGGCGAAAATCGGAAAATCGTCCGGCTCGGTCTGGAGAAAATGCGCGAGACTAAATGCATTGGGCTGGCGGCGCTGGTGAACGTTTCCGGCTTCGCTGGCAAGAGAATTACCGCGTCGAACGTCGCCTACCAGATTGCGCCGCGTCTGAACTCAATCGGGCGGCTCGACTCTGCCAAGCGCGGGCTGGAACTGCTGATGACTGAAGACGCCGTTGAGGCTGGCAAAATCGCCTTCCGCCTCGAAGAAATGAACGTCGAACGCAAGCGCATTGAGAAGAAAAATTTCACGCAGGCTGAAAGTAAAGTTCAAGTCCTGCGCGATAAACAGGGCGGCGATTTGTGGACGCTTACCGTCGCCGACGGAAGCTGGAACCCTGGCTTGATTGGTCTTACGGCGTCGCGGCTCGTCGAAAAGTATACCCTGCCTTCGATTGTCATTTCCGTCGGTCAAAATATTTCGCGCGGTTCCTGCCGCAGTATTCCGGCGCTCCACATGAAAAACGCGCTCGATTCGATGGCTGATCTGTTTGAAAACTACGGCGGGCACCGGCAGGCGGCAGGTTTTTCCCTTCCCACTAAGAGCATTCCAGAATTTCAGCGGCGGTTCGACGAATACGTCAGGGCGCATTTGACCGACGCGGATTTTCCGCCGGTAGTCGAAATTGACGCGCTGATTAATCCGACGCAGATAACTTTGACAATGGCGGAGGAATTTGGCAAGCTGGAGCCGTGCGGCGTAGGCAACCCCGAACCGATTTTAGCCTGCAGGAACGTCACCTGCGCCGAGGCGAAAATCATTGGCAGCGACAAGGCGCATTTGAGTTTCGTGATTCGTGACGCGGCGGACGAGAGCCGGAATGTCAAGGCAATATCTTTTGGCGCGGCGCAGTTTTTGAACACCGTCAACAGCGCGCCGGTCGATATTATTTTTCAGCCGTCGATTGACTACTGGCAGGGCGAACGCTACGTCAAATGTTTCGTCAGCGAAATTACGCCGTCCGCCACTGAAAAAGTTCAGCTGACGCGTGAGCTGCTCGCCGACGTTTACAAATTCCTGAAAGCTCAGCTCAAGGATAATCCCGCCTTCGACCTCTACGCGCTTACCGCAAAGTTCCGCGAAAATTTTCCAGTCAGCGCCATGCTCGACGCCGTGAATATTTTCCGCGAACTGGGATTCATTAAAATAAACGACGAGACCCGCACGTTTGAAATGCCCGCGTGCGGCAAACGCTCGTTGGAAAATTCGAGGACGTTCAGACTAAATGGAAAATAGAATTTTGCTGGCGCTGTGCGTGGCGATGTTTTTTCTGGGAAGCTGGTGGGTGCCGGTAACCGACCCTACGGAAAACTGCTACGTGCTGACTGCCAAAGAAATGCTGGCGGCGGGCGACTATTTTTCGCCGCAAATTTACGGGAACTACTGGTACGACAAACCGATTTTATTTTACTGGGAGCTGCTGCTGTCGTACAAAATTTTCGGCGTGAACGAATTTGCGGCGCGATTTTTTCCGGCGGTATTCGCCACAGTCGGCGTGTTCCTGACGAAATTTTTCGCGTCCAAAATGTTCAACCCGAAAGTCGGATTCGTGGCGGCGGTAATTCTCGCAACCATGCCGGAATACTGGTACATAGCGCACGCGATAATTACGGACATGACGCTTTTCTGCGCGCTGTCGTCGACGCTGATGTTTTTCTACTTCGGCTGGGTTGAGCGGAAAAATTCGTACCTGTACGCGGCGTTCGCAACTTCGGGCGTGGCGGTACTCACGAAGGGACCGATTGGATTTTTCCTGCCTGGGCTGATAATCCTGCTGTTCCTGCTGAGCCAGCGCGACTTGAAATTCCTGCTGAAAATGCCGTGGGCGCGCGGCTTGGGAATTTTTCTGGCGATAGTTTCAGTCTGGTACCTGCCGATGTACTTTATGCACGGGGCGAAATTTCTCGAAGAATTTTTGGGCGTGCACAACTTTTTAAGGGCGACGGTTTCGGAGCACCCGCAGAATAACGTATGGTTCTACTACATTCTGGTTTTCCTGATAGGAACGGCGCCGTGGTCGTTTCCAGTCTTGTACTCGACGCTCAGAAATTTGCACTTCCCGCCGCTGGATTCGCGCAGGCGGTTTCTGATAATCTGGGCGGTGACGGTCTTCATAGTATTCCAGAGTTTCGCGACGAAGTACCCGACGTATACATTTCCCTACATGATGCCGCTGGCGATTCTGTTCGCGGGCTTTTTCGTCGAACGGAAAATTCTTTTCCGGCGGATAGCGGCGGTAATGGCGGTACTGCTGGTGGTTTTCGTGTTCGTTGCAATTCCGATTTGTGAAAGAAACTCCGGCAAAGATGTCGCTAAAATAATCGCGCCGCTGGTCGACGCTCAAACGTGCGTGGTGAGTTACAGCAACACGTATCCTGGCTCGGTTGTTTTTTATTCCGGCTTGAAAGTTTTCCGGCTGGAAGAAACTGACAAAATCGCTAAGCTCAAGCCGCACGCAATGAGCTGGACTGCGCTCAACGTCATGCCGTTCATGGACTTCAAAGATTTGCCGGCGGACAAAAAAATTATCGCCATAGTTGCGCAGAAGGCTGATATAAAATTTTTTGAGAACGTGCAAGGAAATTGGCAGCTCGTTGAAGAATTACCAAATTTTAAAATTTATCGAAGAAGCTGAATTTTTTTAGCGGGGGTGGCAGCATGAACGATAAGGGCAAAAAGCCTGTGACGATTGAATCAATTCTCGATGCCGTGAAAAGTTATCAGCCGGACGCAGATTTGGCTATGATTGAGCGCGCCTACCTCGTCGCTAAGGAAGGTCACAAAAAGCAGACGCGCGCTTCCGGCGAGCCGTACATAAATCACCCGCTGAATGTCGCCGCTATCCTCACGGAACTCCAGCTGGACGATACCACGATAGCCGCCGCGATTCTTCACGACGTGGTTGAGGACACGCTTTTCACGCTCGACGAAATTCAGGATATGTTCGGCGACGAAATGGCGCTGCTGATTGACGGCGTTACCAAAATCAGTCTGATGAACAAAAAAGTCAGCCTCATTAAAAAGAATGTGCCGGAAAAATCCAAGGCGGACGCCGAGCGCGCTAAGCTCAAGGAGGAACAGACGCTCGAAACTTACCGCAAGATGATTATCGCCATGGCGAAGGATATTCGCGTGATAATGATTAAGCTCGCCGACCGGCTGCACAACATGCGGACGCTGAAATTCATGCGCGAGGATAAGCGAAAGCGAATCGCGCAGGAGACGCTGGAAGTTTACGCGCCGCTGGCTAACCGGCTGGGAATTTCAAATATCAAGTGGGAGCTGGAAGATTTAAGCCTGCGCTACCTTGAGCCGGATATTTATTACGAGCTGGTTGAGAATATCAAAATCAAGCGCAAGGAGCGGCAGATTTACATTACCGAGGCGGTCAAGCAGATTGAGGAAGAGTTCGACGATCTGGACATTCACGCCTCAATCAGCGGGCGCGCGAAACATTTTTACAGCATTTACAAAAAAATGATGCGCGATAACAAGGACATTGGCGAGATTTACGATTTGTTCGCGGTCAGGATTCTGGTGGAAAACGTCAAGGACTGTTACAACGTGCTGGGCGTGATTCATTCGCGCTGGAAGCCGATACCTGGGCGGTTCAAAGACTATATCGCCGTGCCGAAAAGCAACGGTTACCGCTCGCTGCACACGACGGTTATGGTGCTGGGCTACCCGCTGGAAATTCAGATTCGGACTTTCGCAATGCACCAGATTTCTGAATACGGCGTGGCGGCGCACTGGAAGTACAAGGAAGCCGGAGGGAGCGTTCGCGCGGGCAAGGCTGACGATCAGAAAATGTCGTGGCTCAAACAGATGGTCAACCTTCAGCGCGAAATTAAAGACCCGAAGGAATATCTGGAAGCGCTCAAGATTGACATTTTCAGCGACGAAATTTTTGTATTCACGCCCGCCGGAGATTTGCTGGCGCTGCCCGCCGGTTCCAATCCAATCGACTTCGCCTACCGCATTCACACGCAGGTTGGTCATCACTGCGTTGGCGCGAAGGTCAACGGCAAAATGGTGCCGCTCGAATACAAACTGCAGACCGGTGACTACGTGGAAATTATCACCAACCGTTCCAACAACGGTCCCAGCCGCGACTGGATTAATATCGTCGCCTCCAGCGATACTCGCACGAAAATCCGTTCCTGGTTCAAGCGCGAAAACCGCGAGGAAAATATTCAGCGCGGGCGCCAGCTCCTTACCGACGAACTCAAGCGGCTCAATTACTCGCCGAAAGATTTGCTCAAGGAAGACCGGCTGAAAAAAATCGCCGAGCAGATGAACGCAGGCACCGATGAAGATTTGCTCGCGCAGATTGGCTACGGCGGGATTCATTTCAACGGCGTTGCGGCTAAGATAGTCGAAATGCACAAGAAAGATTTAGCCGTCGCGCCGCCGGATATTTCCGAAGTCATTAAGGACCTTCACCCTGCGCCTGCGCGAAGTGCCGGCAAAAATGACAGCGGCGTTCTGGTCGAAGGCGAAAGCGGCTTTGTCGTAAGGCTGGCTAAGTGCTGCAACCCGATTCCTGGCGATGAAATTTGCGGCTACGTGACGCGCGGGCGCGGTGTTTCAGTTCACCGCGTCGACTGCCCGAATATTATCAGCGGCACCGAGCTCAACCGCATGATTGAAGTCAGCTGGGATTCCGCCGCCGCCGCCAGCTACAGCGTCAACCTTGAAATTATCTGCATTGATCAGAGCGGCGTTCTCACGGAAATTCTGGCAATTCCTTCGGCACTCAAACTCCACATCAATTCCGTTTACGCCAGCCAGAACAGGAGCAATAAGACTTCGACGGTGCGCCTCGGCATTGACGTGCGCAATGCGGAGCAGGTTGCGAATATCATCGCGCAGATTCGGCGCGTCAGGGGCGTTTTCAGCGTGACGCGTCCGACGGGCGATTAAACTTTTAGGAGGAATTTTTAAAATGATACTTGAGCGGCTTGAAAATTTGCCGGTGGGCTCGTTCCATTACAAACTGCTGGTGGTAACGGGGCTGGGGTGGCTGTTCGACTCGATGGACACGGGATTAATCTCGTTCGTGCTGCCGATTCTGGCGAAGGAATGGGGCTTGACGCCGGAGCAGGTCGGCTGGATTGGCAGTATAGGCTTGATAGGAATGGCGCTGGGCGCGGTCTTAGCGGGGACTTTCGCAGACAGATTTGGGCGGAAAAAAGTTTTCGCGGCGACGGTCATTCTGTATAGCGTGTCAACGGGGCTTTGCGCGGTGGCGTGGAGCTACGAATCGCTGTTATTCTTCAGATTTTTGGTCGGCTTCGGATTGGGCGGCGAACTGCCGGTAGCGGCGACGCTTATGAGCGAGTACGCGCCTTCGCATTTGCGCGGCAGATTTATCGTGCTGCTGGAAAGTTTCTGGGGCGTAGGCTGGCTGGTAGCGGCGTGCATTTCCTACCTGCTGATACCTGTTTACGGCTGGCACATTGCGTTCGTGATTGGCGCGCTGCCGGCGCTGTACGTCTTTTTAATCCGCCTGCACATGCCGGAATCGATACGCTATTTAATTTCGCGCGGGAAAATCGACGAGGCGAAGTCAATCGTAGCGGATTTGGAGTGCAAACTGGGCGTGGAAGGCAAGGCGTTCGACAAAAAGCTGAGCGACGCGGAGCTGGGTACGAATCAGACGGCAAAGCCGACGTTTTCGACGCTGTGGACGCCGCAGTTTCGCGTAAGGACAATCATGCTGTGGCTGGCGTGGTTCGGGATTGTTTACAGTTACTACGGAATTTTCATGTGGCTGCCGTCAATCGTCTTCGCGCAGGGGCTCGCGGTTGTCAAGTCGTTCGAGTACGTGCTGATAATGACGCTGGCGCAGTTGCCTGGCTACTTCGCGGCGGCGTGGCTGGTTGACATTATCGGGCGGCGGTACACGCTGTCGATATTCCTGCTGATGTCGGGCGTGTGCAGTTACTTTTTCGGGAACGCGGCGACGCCTGCCGAACTTTTGATGTGGGGCGCGGCTATGAGTTTCTTCAACCTCGGCGCGTGGGGAGTAATTTACACGTACACGCCGGAACTTTATCCCACGTCAATCAGAGCGCTGGGTTCAGGCTGGGCGGCAGGTTTCGGACGTATTGGCGGAATGCTGGCGCCGATGTTGGTTGGCGTGCTGCTGGCGAGCGGCGCTGAAATGAGCGTGATTTTCGCAATGTTCGCGTCGGTCTTCGTGGTAATTTCGGTGGTCGTGCTGGCGCTGGGGATTGAGAGCAAGCAGAAATCGCTGGAAGAAATTGACAGGCTCACGGTCAACCAGGTCAACGCCTGAAAATAATTGCAGGAGGCAGGGAAAATGTGTTTAGCATTTCCGGCGAAAGTCGTAGCGATTGAAGAAAGTCTGGCGACGGTGGAACATTCCGGCGTAAGGCGGCAGGCGAGTTTAATGCTGCTGCCGGAGGCGAAGGTCGGCGATTATGTTTTAGTACACGCGGGCTTTGCAATGCAGGTCGTCGACGAGGAAGAAGTAAGACTGCGCGACGCGCTGGTTGCTGAAATGAACGGCGCGCCTCGGACGGTGTTCACGCTATGAGTCTGGTTGAGACGATTGAAAATCTGGCGCGCGGTAAGAAAAATCTGCGGTTCATGGAAGTTTGCGGCACTCATACCGTGGCGATTTTTCGCGCTGGGATTAGGAACATTCTGCCGGAAAATGTTGAGCTGGTATCGGGACCTGGCTGTCCTGTCTGCGTGACGGGCGACGAGTACATAGACGCGGCGATAGCTTATGCGAAAATGGACGGCGTGATAATTGCGACGTTCGGCGATATGCTGAAAGTTCCAGGCTCGGCAGAAAATCTGGCGGAAGTGGCGGCGGCTGGCGCAGATGTGCGGGTAATTTATTCGCCGCTGGACTGCATAAAAATCGCGCAGGAAAATCCGGCTAAGCGCGTGATATTTCTGGCGGTGGGCTTTGAAACGACGGCTCCGACGGCGGCGGCTGCGGTTTTGGCGGCGCGAAATTTGGGCGTGACGAATTTATTATTCCTGTCGGCACAGAAATTGGTACCACCGGCGCTGAAAATGCTGCTGGCGGATTCGGCGGTACGCGTGGACGGCTTTTTATTGCCTGGACATGTGGCGGTAGTGACGGGCGCGGACGCGTTCAGATTTTTGCAGGTACCGGCGGTCGTGGCGGGGTTCGAGCCGGAAGAAATTTTGCTGGCGCTGGTGAATTTGCTGAGGCAGGTGGACGAAGGGCGCGCGGAAGTTGCGAACGAATATAAAAGCGTCGTCAGGGCGGAAGGAAATTTGGCGGCGCAGAAAATACTCGCGCAGGTGTACGAGCCGGTTGACGCAGAATGGCGCGGCTTGGGAGTAATTCCAAAGTCCGGCTTGAAAATGCGGGAGGAGTTCGCGGCGTTCGACGCTGAAAAAGTTTTGCCGCTGGAAATAAAAAAATCCGCGCGAAAGACGGCGTGCCGGTGCGGAGAAGTTTTGCGCGGCGTAATAAAGCCGGTGGAATGCCCGCTGTTCGGTAAAGCCTGCCAGCCGTTACACGCGGTTGGACCTTGCATGATTTCAGTGGAAGGCATCTGCGCGGCGTGGTACAAATATGGAGGCTTGAGGCTTTGAGTAAGGTTACGATGGCGCACGGCGCGGGCGGGAAGTTCAGCGCTGATTTGATTCGCGAAATAATTCTGCCGGCGTTCGACAACGAATTTCTTAGCGAGCTGCATGACGGCGCTAAGCTTGGGAAAATCGCCATGACGACTGACAGCTACGTTGTGCGACCGATATTTTTTCGCGGCGGGGATATTGGCAAGCTGGCGATTTGTGGCACGGTGAACGATCTGGCGGTTACCGGCGCGGTTCCGAAATATATTTCTGCTGGCGTGATTCTGGAGGAAGGCTTTGAGCTTGACGATTTGAAAAAAATTGCGGCGTCGATGGCGGCGGCGGCGGCTGAAGCTGGCGTGCAGATTGTCACCGGCGATACGAAAGTTGTGGGGCGCGGGCAGGCGGACGGGATTTTCATAAACACGGCGGGCGTCGGCGAGCTGATTGACGGCGTGGATATTTCGGCAAAGAATGTTCGCGCTGGTATGCGCGTTCTGATTTCTGGGACGATTGGTGAGCACGCGGCGACGATTCTGGCTGAGCGTCATGGTCTGGAACTGCCGGAGAGTGTAAAATCTGACTGCGCGCCTTTGAACAGAATGATTTTTGAAATGCTGCGCGCTGAGCCGAAAATTGCAATGCTTAGAGACGCGACGCGCGGCGGCGTGGCGGCTGTGCTGAACGAAATTGCTGGCGCGGCTGGCGTCGGGATTATTCTTGACGAAAAAAAAATCCCTGTGCGGGAGGAAGTGCGGGGCGTCTGCGAAATTCTGGGCTTCGACGCGCTGGAACTTGCCAACGAGGGTAAAATTATCGCCGTCGTTCCGGCTGAAAGCGCTGAAAAAATTCTCGGCATTATGAAAAATTTTGCTTACGGTGAAAACGCGGCGGATATTGGCGAGGTTACTGAGCAATTCGCTGGCAGAGTTGGCTTGCGGACGGCGATTGGCGGCTTGAGGATTGTCGATATGCCGGTTGGAAATTTAGTCCCGCGCATTTGCTAGGACGCCGCCTGCGACAGTTTTCTCAACCTGAACGCTGACCATTTCGCCGAGCTGAATTTTGGAACTGGCGGGGACAAAGACGCGCACATAATTTTTCGTCAGGCCGTCGACAACGCCGCCGGTTTCGGTTTCAGCGATAATCTCAACCGTTTTACCGATAAGTTTTTCCGCAAAAGCCCTTTCCTTAGCGGCAGAAATTTCAAGCGCGCGACTGGCGCGTATTTTTTTTGTCTTAGCGTCAACCTGATTCGGCAAAGTTGCGGCGACGGTGCCTTCACGCGCGGAAAACGGGAACACGTGAATCTTGCTGAAAGGCTGGCTCTCAATAAACTCAAGCGTCTCGGCAAAATTTTCCTCCGTCTCGCCAGGGAATCCAACGATTAAATCCGTGCCAATGGAAATTTCTGGAACTTCAGCCGCCAGCCGCGCGGTAAGTTCAGCGAAACCTTTCGTGGTATAAGGGCGGCGCATGGCTTTCAAAATTTCGTCGCAGCCGCTTTGTAAAGGTAAATGGACGTGGTTGCAAATGCGCGCGTCAGTTTTCATGAGATTAATCAGCGCGTCAGACATTTCAGCAGACTCAAGCGAGCCGAGGCGCAGTCGCGCAGGATTAGCCGTGTCCAGCACAACCTTGATGGCGTCGACAAGATTCGTGCCGTCGCGAAAATCCCTGCCGTAAGCGCCAATGTGAATGCCAGTCAGCACAATTTCCCTGTAACCGGCGGCGGCTAGCTCGACACATTCCGCGCGAATGCTCTCCAGACTGCGCGAACGAACCCTGCCTCGAACGTAGGGGATAATGCAGTAGGAGCAGAAATTGTTGCAGCCGTCCTCGATTTTCAGAAAGGCGCGGGTGCGATGCGGCGTATGCGGCAACTCTTCAAACTCAGAAATTTCTTCGACGCCGCTGACACGCAAAATTTTTTCAGCGCGATTATTCAGCGCAAGTTCGACGAGCTCGACGATTCTGGTACGGTCAGCCGTGCCGATAATCACGTCAACGCCGTCGATTCTGGAAATTTCTTCGGGCGAATTTTGCGCGTAGCAGCCGACGACCGCAACCACGGCGTTTGGATTTGCCTTGACTGCGCGGCGAATTATCTGGCGGGATTTCTGCGAACTGAGCGCCGTCACCGTACAGGTATTCACGACCACAACATCAGCATTTTCAGCGGCGGAAATTTCGTAGCCAGCCGACTCAAAAATTTTCTGCATAGCCTCGGTCTCGTACTGGTTGACCTTACAGCCGAGCGTATGGAAAAAAATTTTCATGTCAGCTCATTTCGTACTGAACGATAGCCAGCGCGGAAATTGCGGCGGTGTCGGTTTTGAGAATGCGCCTGCCGAGGCTGACGCTGACGCCGCCCGCCGCCTTGATTTCGCGGACTTCGCGCTCGGAAAATCCGCCTTCGGGACCAATCAGCAGGATAATATTTTTATCGCAGTCGCAGTTTTTGTAGGCGTGGAGAATTTCCGGCAGATTGTCAGCGGTTTCCTTTTCGTTGAAAAATAAAAGCAGGGCGCCTCCGCCGTCGAATTTTTTATCCTTGAATTTTCCGAGACGCGGCTTAATTTCCTTGAGCCAGTCAGCAAGTTCGCAAATGCTGCCGATTTCGGGAAGGGTATCGCGGGCGCATTGTTCGGCGGCTTCTTTGGCGACGCGCGCCCAGCGTTCGAGTTTGGATTTCGCGCGGAAATTTCCAGGGCGGGCGATTGTCCTGTCGGAAATGAGCGGCTCCAGCCTGTCAATGCCCAGCTCCGTGGCTTTCTCGACTATCGTGTCGAATTTATTCTGCTTGGGCAGGCAGTCCGCCAGTGTGATTCTCTTAACAAAAGTTTCGCTACTGCGCATGTGCGTTTCGAGCTCGCCCGCCTTGCCGATCGTCCGCAGGATTTTAATCGTCTCGCTGTGCGCAACGCTTTTAATTTCGCCGACGGTTCGCGCGTAGATAATGTTGCCTTCAAACGCCGTGAACTCAATCACCGCCGTGTTGCCGAATTTGTCAACGGCTATAATCTGGTCGCCCTTCTGCGCGCGCAGGGAATGAGCCAGATGATTCGCGTCCTTGCCGGTTATCTTTACGTTTTCAGTTATCGCTTCCTCCAAAAAAATCCTCTTCATACGAGCCGCCTCCGCAACTTCAATCTTTGCAAAATTATTCGTCAAATCGTGAAACAATTCCTGCAGAACGCCAGCCTGCGCGAAAATTTTCTCATTTGCGGTTTAATCGCCGCTGCCGCCGTCCCCGCTATCGCCACCGTCGCCGCCGTCATTCCAGCCGCCGTAATTGTTATTGTTGTAATTGTTGGAACTGCTGTAGTCGCTGTCCCAGTCGTTACCGCCATCGTTAAAATTGTCGCCGCCGGTGTCGAAATTTGAATCTCTGCGCCGAAGATTTTGCGGCGGATTTTGAATAAGCGGCTGTCTGAAAATCGACATCTGAATTACTCCTTCCACTTGCCAGAAAAATACAGCGCTAAGCCTATGACCAGCGGCGTGAATCCCGCGCAGGCGTCGCCCAGCCAGAATCCCAGGTATCCCATTTCCAGCGTCAAGCCGAAAAGCACCGCCAGCCCTATTCGCAAAATTATTCCGTCGAACAGCGCCGTTAAGAAATTCGCAACTGTACTCCCGCTGCCGTTTATCAGCGCCATCATCGGCGAACGCGCCGCGCTCCCGAAAAACATCAGCACGGCGATTGGCAGGTATTCCATTCCCACCGCGATAACCGCCGCGTCGTCCGTGAACACGCCGTAAATTTCGCGCGGGAAAATCCAAATCGTCAGCGACATTGCCGAGGCGATTGTGAATGTCACCGCCGCCATCGTCTGCATTATTTTCGTGACGCGTTCAAATTTTCTGGCGCCAATGTTCTGCCCGACCATCGACGAGCCCGCCATTGTCAGCGCGTTTGAAAGCAGCATTGACACGCTGGAAATTTTGTGCCCGACGCCTGCGAATGCCGATACCACCACGCCGAATGAATTTATCCACGAGTTCACGAACATTTTGGAAGTCTGAATTGACGCGCTCCGAATCGCCATTGGTAGTCCGAGCTTTATCAGCCGCGCCAAAAGTTCCCTGTCCGGCGTCACGAAATCTTTCGCAGAAATTTCAAAGCCCAGCTCCGGCCGGTGCCTGTACAGGAAAATCACGCAGCTCACAAAGCTCACGCCCTGACTGATAACCGTTGCCCACGCCGCGCCGCTCGCTCCCATTCCCAGAAAAATTACAAACGCCACGTCCAGCGCCACGTTCAGAACTGCCGCCACGCTGATAAATATGAACGGGTGCTTTGAATCTCCTAAGCCGCGCAGAATCGCGCTGACAGCGTTGTAGCCGTAAATGAAAACTATCCCGCTGATTGTCACCGTAGCATAAGCCAGCGCCTCGTCGAATGATTCCGGCGGCGTGCTCATTATCTGCAGAATTTCTTCGCGCAGGATTAAACAGACTGCCATGAAAAAAATTCCGCCAGCCATTAAAAAACTTGCCATGTTGCCGATAAATCTTCCCAGCTGCTGAGACTGCCGCGCGCCCAAAAGCTGAGCCGCAATTACCTGCCCCGCGCCCGAAAATCCCATTGCGAAAAAATTTATGAACATTGTCACGTCGCCGCCAATCGCCACGGCTGAAAGTCCCACGCTCCCCAAAACTTGTCCGACGATTACCATATCCGCCACGTTGTACACGATTTGCAGAATGTTCGACAGGTACAGCGGCAGCGCGAAGGTCAGCAGCTGGCGCGGCACCGAGCCCGCCGTGAAGTCCGTTACGAATTTTGAGTCCGCCACCTTCAAAAATCCCTTGTCATAAATTTTTTTTGCTGGTATCATTAGCAGGAACATTTTAAACCGAAAAATTCAAGTTCGCAAGAAAGGTGCTGCAAATGACATTAGCCGAAGAAATATCGAAGCGCCGGACGTTCGCGATAATTTCGCATCCGGACGCCGGCAAAACCACACTTACCGAAAAACTTTTGCTCTACGGCGGAGCGATACACTTAGCCGGTTCAATAAAATCCCGCAAGACCCAGCGCCACGCCGTCAGCGACTGGATGGAAATTGAGAAACAGCGCGGAATTTCCGTGACGAGTTCCGTCCTGCAGTTCGACTACGGCGGCTGCCGCATAAATATTCTCGATACGCCTGGTCACCAGGATTTTTCCGAGGATACCTACCGCACGCTCATGGCGGTTGACAGCGCGGTTATGGTGCTGGACGCGGCTAAGGGCGTCGAGGCGCAGACTAAAAAGCTGTTCAAGGTCTGCCGCGAAAGGCGCATTCCAATTTTCACCTTCATAAACAAGCTCGACCGCTACGGCAAAGTTCCGCTCGACCTTTTGGACGAAGTTGAAAAAGTGCTGGGAATCAGCGCCTACCCGATGAATTTTCCGATTGGCGTTGACGGCAAATATCTGGGCGTTTACGACCGGCAGAAAAATCGCGTTGAACTTTTTGCGGAGGATACGACGCACGGGCAGAGCGAGCGCATTTCAGAAATTTTCGCGCCGGACGACCCCGACATGATTAAAAAAATCGGGCAGGCGAATTACGACGCGCTTCAGGACGATTTGACGCTGCTGGACGAGGCTGGCGAAGATTTTGACATTGACAAGATTAATGCTGGCGATTTGACGCCGACTTTTTTCGGCTCAGCCATGACGAATTTCGGCGTGCAGAATTTCTTGGAGGAATATCTGAAACTGGCGCCGCCGCCCGCACCGAGGCTTTCAGACGACGGAGTTATCGAGCCGGACGACGAAAAATTTTCAGCGTTCGTGTTCAAAATTCAGGCGAACATGAACCCTGCGCACCGAGACCGGCTGGCGTTTATCAGAATCTGCTCAGGGAAATTTGAACGGAACATGCAGGTCTGGCACGCGCCGTCGAACAAAATCATCAAGCTGGCACAGCCGCAGCAGTTCCTCGCGCAGGAGCGGCAGATAATCGACGAGGCATTCCCAGGCGACATAGTTGGACTGTTCGACCCAGGAATTTTCGGAATTGGCGACACGATAGCCGACGCCGCGCATAAATTCCGCTTTGAAGAATTTCCAACATTTCCGCCGGAAAAATTCGCGCGGGTGCAGGCGAAAGACACGATGAAGCGCAAGCAGTTCGCGAAAGGGATTGAACAGCTCACGCAGGAAGGCGCCATTCAGCTTTTCTACCCAGTTGGAATGGGCAATGAATCATTCGTCGTGGGAACGGTCGGCACGCTGCAGTTTGAAGTTTTGCAGTACCGGCTGAAGTCGGAATACGGCGTGGACGTTCTGCTGACGATGCTGCCGTTTGAAGTGGCGCGCTGGCTGAAATTTTCCACCGGCGAAAAAGTTACACCGGCGTCACTGCGCGGCGCGAATCGCGGAATGTTTCTGCTCGACCGGCAGGAAAATCCAGTACTGCTCGTCGAAAATGAATGGGCGCTGGGCTGGATTTCAGAAAATAATCCTAAACTGTCAATGTATTCAACACCGCAGGAGGTTTGAAAATGAAGTACGAAATTTTGTACCCCGAAGCTTTTCCCGTCGTGAAGTTTAAGCTGAATCGCGGCGAAAAAATCAAGGCGGAGTCCGACGCCATGATAGCCATGAGCGGCTCGGTCGACGTTGAAGGCAAAATGGAAGGCGGGATTTTGAGCGGTCTGGCGCGTAAAGTTCTTTCCGGCGAGAGTATGTTTTTTCAGGAGCTGACGGCTAAGCGCGGCGACGGTGAAGTTTTGCTCGGTCACCAGCTGCCGGGCGGGATTCTGGATTTGGAACTTGACGGCACCTATGGCTTGATTGTTCAGAAAAACGGTTTTCTTGCCAGCACCGAAGGCATTAACGTCAGCACTAAGGCGCAGAATCTCATGCGCGGCTTGTTCAGCGGCGAGGGATTTTTCATTCTGCACGTCGAAGGCAAGGGCACGGTTTTCATTTCCAGCTACGGCGTGATTCACCCTGTCAACCTTGAGGACGGCGAGGAAGTCATAATCGACAACGGGCACCTTGTGGCGTGGCCGGACTACATGGAATACAAAATCGAGAAGGCGTCCAGCGGCTGGATTTCCAGCATGACTTCCGGCGAAGGGCTTGTCTGCAGATTTCGCGGTCCAGGCGTAGTTCTGATTCAGACGCGCAACCCAGATTCTTTCGCGCAGTGGATTCGCTCTATGGTTCCGGCGAATTAGATTGCGGGGCAGGAAAATGAAGAAAATTTTAACGGCGGCGATGATTCTGGCGGGGGCAATGACGGCTGACAGTTTTATTTTCGAGGCGCAGGCTTCGGCGGAAGTTATCATGATTGAAAATATTTTGAGCGTTAAGGGCGTGGCTGAAGTCTACGGCGACGGCGAAAAAATTTCTCGCGCGGTTATCGAGTACCCGAAAAAGCTCAACGCGCAGACGATTTTCACTGACAGTTTTGCGGTTGAAGGAAAGGTTATCGAATCTGTCAGCGTTAAGAAAAATCTGGTGACGTTGAATTTCGCAAACGAGAATACCGCGTTCGACGGCGATTTGAACAGTAAGCCCGACCGTCCGAAAAATACTTCTGGTGACGCGCCGAGGCGTTCCAGTCGCAGGCTGCCGGATTTGAATTTCAGCGTGCGGCAGGTTGAAAAAATTTACGCGGCGGACGGCACTGAATTTTATCCCAGCGGGAAGTCCATTCGCGCTGAAATTAGCGCGCCGGTAGTTGAAAGTTTCAGCCCGCACGTTTACACTGACGAGACCGGCTTGGAAATGCCGTACAATATTTTCCTGCCGGAAGGCTACGACGGCGATAAAAAATTTCCGCTGGTAGTTTTCATAGCCGACGCCAGCGCGAATATCAACGAAGTCACGACGCCGCTGATTCAGGGCAATGGCGCTACGAGTTTTGCCGCGCGGGATTTTCAGAAAAAGCACCCGTGCATAATTCTGGCGCCGCAGTACACCGCCGATTTGGTTGACGAAATTGGAATGATGACGACGGACGAAAATGTCTGGACGCGCGGCTTGAGCTTGACGACGAATCTGATTTTCGACGTGATTAAAAACTACGCCGTCGACACCAGCAGGATTTACGGCACGGGGCAATCGCAGGGCGGTATGGCGAACATTGCGATTAGCGACAGGTATCCAGAACTTTTCGCGGCTCAACTGCTGGTTGCGTGCCAGTGGAACACCGACGAGATGAAAATTCTGCGCGATAAAAATCTGTGGATTGTCGTTTGCGAAGGCGATACCAAGGCGTTTCCTGCTATGAACGCCGCCGTTGCGAACTGGGAGGAACTCGGCGCGAAAGTTGCCAGCAACGAAAATTTCTGGGACAGCAAGGCGCCGGTTGCTGAACTCAATAAAAAAGTTCGCCAGCTGGAAAAACAGCGCGCCAATATCAACTACACGGTCTTCGCGGGAGGAAATCATATGTACACGTGGAGTTTCGCCTACAACATTTCCGCCCTGCGCGATTGGCTTTTCAAGTATAAAAATTTTTAGGGAGGCGATAACGTGATAAACAGTTTGAGGAGCGCGCTGGAATTTCTGCGCGGGATACCGAACCAGCTGATTGAAACCGACGTTGAGGTTAATCCGGCGGCGGAGCTTTCCGGCGTGTACAAGTACATTGGCGCGGGCGGAACGGTTGCGCGCCCTACCACGATTGACGGTCCGGCGATGATTTTTCACAACGTCAAGGGTCACCCGAATGCCAGCGTTGTGATTGGCTTAATGGCGAGCCGCGAGCGCGTGGCGAAACTTTTCGGCTGCCGCAAGGAGGAACTCGGTCACCTTATCAAAGACTGCGCGAACAATCCGATTCAGCCGGTTGTAGTCGAAGGCAGTGCGCCGGTACAGGAAATAGTTCACCGCGCGACGGACGCGGATTTTGATTTGTTCAGGCTGTTACCGGCGCCGACGAACACGCCGCAGGACGCGGGACCGTACATCACGCTGGGAATGTGCTACGCGACGCACCCAGACACAGGGCTTTCGGACGTGACGATTCACCGCATGTGCATACAATCGAAAACCGAGCTGTCGATATTCCTGCAGCCAGGTTCGCGGCACATTGGCGCAATGGCGGAGCGCGCAACTGAACTCAACCAGCCGCTGCCAATTTCAGTATCAATCGGCGTCGACCCCGCAATTTCAATCTGTTCGTGCTTCGAGCCGCCTACCACGCCGCTGGGCTTCAATGAACTTTCAATCGCCGGAGCCTTGCGTAAACACCCCGTCGAACTCGTGCGCTGTCTCACGATTAACGAGAACGCCATTGCCAACGCCGAGTACGTCATCGAGGGCGAAATTCTGCCCGCCAGCAACAACGTCGTCGAAGACCAGAACACGCACACCGGCTTTGCCATGCCGGAATTTCCTGGCTACGACGGTCCCGCCTCGCACGAATGCTGGCTGTTGAAAGTTCACGCCGTCACGCACAGGAAAAATCCGATTATGCAGACCTGCATTGGTCCTTCGGAGGAACATGTCAACATGGCGGGCATTCCGACCGAGGCGTCGATTCTGAATCTGCTCGATAAGGCGCTGCCTGGCAAGGTTAAAAATGTTTATTCGCACCGCGCGGGCGGCGGCAAGTACATGGCGATTCTGCAGTGCGTCAAGAAAAATCACGTCGACGAGGGCAAGCAGCGTCAGGCGGCGCTCTTAGCATTTTCCGCGTTCCCAGAGCTCAAGCACGTGATTCTGGTTGACGACGACGTTGACATTTTCGACACCAATGACGTTTTGTGGGCGATGAACACGCGCTTTCAGGGCGACAGGGACATTATCGCAATTCCAGGCGTACGCTGTCACCCGCTCGACCCGAGTTCCAGTCCCGCGTATTCGCCGAGCATTCGCGACGTTGGAATTTCCTGCAAGACGATTTTCGACTGCACAGTTCCATTCGACATGAAGGAAAAATTTAAGCGCGCGCCGTTTATGGAAGTCGACCCGCGCAAATGGTATCCTGCCTATGAGCCGTGAAATTATCACGCGCCAGCTGAGTTTCGCTGAGCTTACGATTGAGATTGAACGCGTCGGCGAAGATATTCTGATTCTGATTCGCGGCGGCGATAAACCGCACATTGGCAGCGTTGTTCTGGCGATACCGAGAAAATCTTTGAGCGGCGAAAATTTCAGCTGTACTTCCTCGGTGCTGAACGTCACCGGTCACAAGGACGAAATTATTTGTCGCGCGGTTGCTGAAAGTTACTGCAAGAAATTTCGCGCGGTAACCGTCTGCACGGGCGGCTTTCACGTCGACAATCTTAGCGTCGCGCAGATTCAGGAAGTTGTCGACGCCTGCAAAATTTAGGGGGGAATTTTTATGAAAAAACTTTTTCTCACGGTGACGCTGCTGGTTATGCTCGCGGCGAATGTCTGTTTCGCGATTGAGAGCGACGATTTTGGGCTTGGAGATTTGTGGCTGAATATGCCTTACGCCGAAGTTATCGAAAGTTGCGGGCAGCCGACGAGTCACCCTGGCGGTTACGCGCAGCTTGTGACTGACGTTATCAAATACGGCGACGACGTTGAGATTGGTTTTCTGGGCAAAAAAGTTCGCTACGTGGCGGTGACGGCGGATAACGGCTGGGAAACTCCGGCGGGCGTCTGCGTTGGAATGTCAATCGGCGAAGTTCTTGAAATTTACGGCGAGGCTGACGAAGTTGTTACGCTCGCGAAGCCCTTCGACGCCAGCGGCGAATATTTTTATCAGAAATGGTCCGGCACGAAAATGAGCTGGACTCATGTCAGCGGAAATTACATGTACGAGCCTGGCGACACGAAGGAAATTTTGTCGGTGATTGTCAATGGCGGCGTGGTTACGGCGCTTGAACTCAGCCAGCGCACGCCGGAACATTAAATTTTGGGGAGGAATTTTAAAATGGAAAAAACTTTGGTACTGATTAAGCCGGACGCTTTCGGCAAGGGTCACACGGGCGATATTCTCAAGATTTACGAAGCCGCCGGTTTCAAAATCGTCGCCGCGAAAGTCATGCAGATGGACGCGAAAATAGCGGCGATTCACTACGCCGAACACGTCGAGAAGCCGTTTTATCCTGAGCTGGTTGAGTTCATGACGAGCGCGCCGCTTATGGCGCTGGTACTCGGCGGCGAAAATGTCATTGAGCGCGTGCGGGAAATTAACGGCGCAACGAATCCGGCGAAGGCGGCTGAAGGCACGATTCGCAAGCTCTACGCGGAAAGCGTCACGAAAAACGCGGTACACGCCTCGGACGGCGCAGAAACTGCCGCGCGCGAAATTAAAATTTTCTTCAGCGAGATTGAACAGTTTGGAGCTTGAGCCATGAAAATTTACACGAAAACCGGCGACGGCGGGCAGACTTCGCTTTATACCGGCGAGAGAATCGGCAAAGAAACGCCGCGCGTCGAAACTTACGGTGTAGTTGACGAGGCTAACTCGGCGCTGGCAATGGCGCGCGCATTTTCAAAACTGCCGGAAGTCAAGCAGAAAATTTTTGAGCTGCAGAGATTAATGCCGAAACTCATGGCGGATTTGGCGAGCGTCGACAGACCGGCGATGATAACCGCGGCGGACGTGGCGCAGCTCGAATCGGAAATGGACGAGCTGGATTCAAAGCTGCCGCCGCTGAAAAATTTCGTGATACCAGGCGACACGCAGGCTGGTGCGTTTTTAGATTTGGCGCGAACGACAGTGCGGCGGGCTGAGCGGGAATTTTACCGGCTGGGAAGATTTGAGGCGGTACACGAAGTCGACGGCTTATTTTTGAACCGGCTGTCAGATTATTGTTTCATGCTGATGCGCGTGGAAGATTATTTCGCGGCGAAGAACGCCGCAGTTTTGGTTTAATCCGCAATTAAGAAGAGGCGCCACATGGTGCAGGTGCGAACTGGTGAGCACCTGCTTGCGCCGCCCGCGTTGAGAGCGTGACGTGTGCGCGGCTTGCGTAGCAAGGCGTGCTTTCCTCAGCGGGCAGCTTTCTTTGCCAGCAGCAACTGCTCTTACTCATCGCAGTTGCACTTTCTCGAAAGAAATGCTGAAACAAAAACCAA
>JAGABT010000017.1 GCA_017614505.1 Selenomonadaceae bacterium
CGGACTTGTAAACGTTGCCGTCGAAGTGCGCGTTCGTCGTAACCGGCGTCGAAATGCCATTCGCCATCGCCAGCTGGTAATTTCCGCCCTTAATCGTGACATTTTCGCCCTTGAGATTGTTCGCTGTCAAAGTTACCGTGCTGCCGCTAACCGTGACGCCGTTGGTATTCGCGACGCCGTTCAACGTGAACAAATCGCTTGCCGCTTTTGCCGCCGTGTATTTAATTTCATTGCCGACCAGCGTATAGCCAGCGGTATTGCTCGCGGACTTGTAAACGTTGCCGTCGAAGTGCGCGTTTGTCGTATTCGGCGTGGAAATGCCAGACGCCAGCGCAAGAGTGTAGCCGCTGCCGGTAATCGTTGCATCGCTTTCGCCGAGGTTGCCCGCGCCCAAAGTTACCGTCGTGCCGCTGATTGAAACTCCCGTGGTATTCTTGACGCCGCTCAGCGTGAACAAATCGCCGCCGCCGGTCGCCGCCGTGTAGCTAACTTCACTCGCGCCAGTCGTCCAGCTCGACGCAGTTTTATCAGCAACGTAGGTGAAGCTGTTCCAGTGCGCGTCAACTTTTGGCGTCACAGTCAAGCTCGAAGTGTCAATTTCGCCGCCGGAAGAAATTGTTATCGTCGAAGGATTTTCTGGCAGAAGTTCATCGGTCGGCTTGAAAATAATCTTGCCGTCCGCGCGGCTGAACATGCTCTCCGTCAAAGTCGCGCCTGACTTCAAGCCGGTTATAATCAAAGTTTCGCCGCCAACTTGCGTCTGCCACTCATACGCGCTGCCGGATTTTGCGTAGCCCGCGCTCGTGCCGCTCAAAGTTACCGCGTTGCCGGACTGCGCGAAGTTAATCGTCGCAACCTGCGCGACATCGTTTCCAAGTTCCAGCGCATAATTGCCGCCGACAGAAATTCTGCTGTGATTCGCGTCCAGCGCGCCGGTATTAACCGTCACTTTGCTATTCGCAACGAAAATATTTGTGCCGAGTTCAGCGCCGCTGCCCAACCCGCTGATTGTGAACGTTGTCGGAGTTGTCGCTGGATTGAACGTGTAAGTCTTGCCGCTGCCCGTGAAATGCGCTGGCGTATAGGCGGAAGTATAGCTGCCGTTGACCAGCGTCGCCGCAATTTCCGTGCCGTCAGTTTTTCCGTTGAAAGTCAGGCTGAATTTATCGTCGCCGCTCAAAGCTACTGAATAACTCGCCTCCGCCGTCATATCCAGCGCCGATTCGCTTACCGTGACAGTGCCGCCGCTAATCGTTACGCCGTCCGCAGATTTGATCCCAGTCAGTTCAAATTGCTCGCCGCCGGTCTGCGCGTTGTAGATGACGCCGGTTGAATCTGTATCGTAATATTCGCCAGTTGCCGCCGCCGTATAATTCAGCGTGCTGCCCGTCAGAACTTTCGACTCGGAAATAGTTTCAGCCGTGGTTTCAACGTCGCTGTCGAGTTCGACGCTAAACGCGCTGTTGCTCGTTATGCTGACAGATTTTCCGTCCAGCGCCGCTGCCTTGAATTTGAAGTTGGTAGTATCGCCGTCCGTCACGATAAGATTTTCACCGAGCGCCGCGCTTGAACTCAAATTGGTGAGCGTGAAAGTCTTAGCCGGAACTGCCGCCGTGTACTTAATTTCGTTATTCTCGAGCGTGTAACCAGCAGACGTGCTTTCGGCGGTGTAAACATTCCCGCTGAGGCTGGCGGCTACAGTTTGCGGTCCAGAAACGTCTTTCAGCGCAAGATTGTAGCCTTCGGTGATTGTTACGTCAGATTCGCCGAGGTTGCCCTCGTTCAAAGTTACCGTCGTACCTTCGACAGAAACGCCGTCGGTATTCGCGACGCCAGTGAGCGTGAACAAAGTGCTTGCCGGAACTTCCGCCGTGTAGCTGATTTTATTATTCGCCAGCGTGTAACCGGCAGTGCTGCTCTCGGACTTGTAAACATTCTCGTCGAAGTGCGGATCAACCGGCTCCGGCGCAGAAACGCCATCCGCCAATGCCAGCGTCCAGCCAGTGGTAATTGTCACGTCGGTTTCAGCAAGATTCTCGGCGCCCAGCGTCACCGTCGTACCGCTGACAGAAATTCCGCCCGTCTCTCTGATTCCCTCAATCTCGAACTGAGACTTGCCGGATTCTGCAACGTAGGAAATTTCATCGCCGTTCGCAGAATAATACGCGCCCTGATAAGCCGTGGTGTAGGTCGCTTTTTGATTTTCAACCGCGCTCCAATCCGCCGGAATATCTGCCGCCGCCGAAGTAACATTTTCGCCGAGCACAAAGCTGAAACCGTCACCCGTCAACGTGGCAGATTTTTCCGCCGTCAACGCGCTCAAAATTTCCTCGCTGGTAACTTTGACTGTTTTGCCGTCAACTTCCACGCCGGAAATCTCGCCGTTGCTAATCGTCAGCGCCTTGCCAAAATCTACCGTGACACTTTCGCCGCCGCTAGCCGCCGTGTACGTAACAACATTTCCGCTCAGCTCGTAGTAAGGCTTGTAGCTCGCCGTCTTGTACGTGTAAGCCGTGCCAGCGCCAGAACTCCACGCCGCCGCTTCGTCCAAAGTTTTTTCAGTCAGAATACCATCAGCCAGCGCAAGTTCATAGTCGTCGGTCGTTGTCAAAGTTATCGTCGTCATTGCCAGCGCCGCCGTGTTCAGAATAACTTTGTTGCCGTCAATCGCTACGCCGAACTTATTGCTCAGACCTTCCAGCGCGAAACTCTTAGCCGCAACCGGCGCCACGTAAGTCAAGCCGTCGAAGCCGCCGGATTCGCTCGCCGAAGTATAAACCAGCTTGTCGCCTTCAGTCGTCCAGCCAGCCTCGGTATGAACATTCTTCAGCTCGTCCGCCAAAATAATCGTATAATCCGCTTCGATGACGGAAATATCCGATTCACCGACATTCGCCGCCGTAAGATGAATTTCGCTGCTTTCAAGGTCAACTTCAATGCCTTCCGTCGATTTCAAGCCGATGACCGTGAACAAATTCTCGCTGCCGCTAACAGAATCGTAAACAATTTTGCCGTTGCTAATCGCCGCGCCCGCTATCGTGTCACGCTTGTAAGTAAATCCGTCCCAGCCGGTCTCAACCCGCGCGATTCCAATTCCGCCAATCGTCAAGCCGCCAGCCTTAATCCCGCCGTCGACAGCCTCAAGCGAATCAACCGCAATGATATTACCTTCCGCGTTGTAAAGCTTAATCACATCGCCCGCCGCAAAATCTTTCGCGGTGAACGAAACAATCGCGTTAATCGTATCAGCGCCAGCGCCGCCGATTATTGTTACATTCGCCCCGCTTATATCAAAGTAGTCATTACCCGCGCCGCCGTCGATTATCATGTTCGAGGCTTGGTTAATAATATAATCGTGATCGCTCGTGCCGGTGAATTTCTTGATAGTTTCGTCCGTGCCTTCAGTGATAGTGAACGTATAGTAGTGGTCGCTGACAACAGTCGCGCCGTCCGAAGAAATGTTATCTTTCGACAATACAGTGCCATTTTCCAATGTCATACCTTCGACGTTGGCAATGCCGTCAATCTGAATACCCTCCTCGACGGCGACGGACGCGCCACGATATTTTACCAAGGTGATTTCTTTGTAAGCGCCCGCCAAAGTTTCATCAACGAGTTTCGCGCTGCTGCCGTCAAGCGTCCATTTTGTGCCTTCACTCGACCAGTCGACGCCCTTAATCTCAACGTTATCGCTGACTTCGTCAATCACGTCGCCCGCGCCAAAGCCTTCAACGTTCAGTTCCGTTACGCTGCCGATAGTAATCGTGTCGTCGCCAAGCGCAGTGTTGACGGTGACACTTTGCTGGCTGTAGAGCTTGACGGTATTTTCGCCGGTGCCGCCGCTGATTGAGACGTTGTCGCCTTTGCTTTCGATTTCGTCATCGTCCGCGCCGCCAAGAATCGTCACGCTGGAGCCTTCGTTGTAAATAATATCTTTGCCCGCGCCGCCGTCGATATAAACGTTGCTGCCATGATTTTCAATGTGATCAGCATTCGCGCTGCCGAGAATCGTCTTGCCCGTCACGTGGATGTCAAGATCAAACGTGTAGCCGTCGCCGCTGATAATGCTAAGGGTATCGCTCGCGAAATTTTCCTGATACAAACAAACAAGGTTATCGCCGCCGAGAGGCGCGCTGGTAATTCCGTCCAGCACAACAGCTTTATTTTCTTCGGGGAAATTATCCTCGCAGAATTTGACAACGCCGCCCTCGATGAACGCGCCGCCAATCGTCTGCTCGCCGTAAACGCCAACGCCGCCGGTGATGCTCCATAACTTGCCAGCCGCCGAAAGTTTCGCGCCCTTAACCATCACAGTATGAGTGCCAGCCGTAAACTTCACGCCGTCTTCTTCCGAGTCAATTCCAGTAATCTCGCCGCCGCTGATACTAATTTCGTCGCCCGTGCTGAAATCTTCAATCGAAATTTCCGTAACGTTTTCGCCAATGATAATCGTATCGCTGCCCGCGCTGCCAACCACCGTCACGCTGTCGGCGCTCACGCTGACTTCGCCCGCGCTGTAGAATTTGCCCGCGCCGTTGACGTTGAATTTGTAATCGCCCGCGGTCTTGACGCTGATACCATTTTCGCTGAAGTTCTGCGCGACGAGTTCAATCGTGCTGCCGGTAACGTTAATGCCTTCGGTTTTGTCGACGCCTTCCAGCTCAGCCAGAATATCGCCGATAATTTCAGGCGGCTCGTAAACGATAACGCCGTTGTCGACTTTCACGCCCGCAGTTTTGCCAGAGCCAAGTTTCGCGGTGCCGCTCTCCAGCGTCCAGGTATAATCGTCCGCCGGAAGATTCAAGCCGGTAATCGAGACGCCATTGGCAACCACGCCGCCTTCAAAAGTTTCAAGCGAATCGACCGCCGCTGGCATATGAACCGTGTCGCTCGCGCCGAAGTTTTCAAGCGTAACCGCCTCGACGCCTTCAGCAATGGTAATTTCATCGCCGCCGCCGTTGCCGTCGAAAGTCATTGCGCCTCTGATTGTGACTTTATCCGCGCCGGTCGTGCCGACGAATTTTTTGCCCTCCGCGCGAACGTAGAACTGGAAATCGCCAGCGTTGTCATTGACGCCCAGACTGTCGCCCGCAAAAGTCCCGTCGTCAATCACAACAATGTTTCCGATAACGTCAGGCGCGGAATTTTCAGCTACGCCGCTGAGTTGAATAAGTGCCCTGTCGCTCGTCGCATTTTCAGCGTAAACAATCTTGCCGCCGTCAATGCTGGCGCCCGCAATCGTCGTCGGCGCGTAGCTCGCCAAAGAAATTTCAGCGTTGTAGCTCCACGCGTTGAGCGTTTCAGCAATTTTGTTAATGCCGAGAATCGCCACGCTTTTGTTGCCCGCCGCCTCAGCAACCAAATTGCCCGCGCCGTCAAATTCAATCGCCGACGTCGCAACGCTATTGTCGCTGGCGTCGATAAGCTGAATCTCATCGCCCGCCGCGAAATCTGTAACGCTGAACGCCGCAACATTTTCCACGTCAACCTTAATCGTGTCGTTGCCGTCGCCGGAAGTTATCGTCGCGCTGGCGTAGGTCTGAATCACGTCGTCGCCCGCGCCCGCGTCTATCGTCACATTCCGCGCGGTATTCGTAATTTCGTCAGCCGCCGCCGTGCCGACCACGGAAACATTTTGAATCTCGTTGCGGTAGGCGCCGCTAACCTGTATGAAACTTTCCGCCGTGAGCGCGCCGTCATCGTTGAGCGTGACGCTGTAAGTGCCGTCGCTCGCCGTAAGTGCAGTTTCGCCGAATTTCACGCTGTTGAGCTGGAACGCCGCGCCGGTAAGATTTTCCGCCGCAAGCGCAAAGCTGACTCTGCCGGTAGCGTAAAGGTTGCCGTTGTAAACCTTCAAGCCGTCGCCGCTGAAACTGAAGTGATTCGGCGCGCTGAGTTTGTAAAGTTTCGTCGCGCCGGTTATCGCAGTTGCGCCGTAGTAGTTCAGATTTTCAATCGCGCTGGTTTCAACGCCGCTGAAAATATCGCTGCCGAGATTGAGAAGAATGTTGCCCGCGCCGTCGAACGTGCCAGCAAATCCGCTGAGCGCGCTGATTGAGTAGCCGCCCGCGTCAATGTTATTCGCAAGTTTGAACGTCATGCCAGCGCAGGTTTTGCCGCCGCCGACGTAAGCCGCTAACGCCTGCAAATCTTCAGCCGTCTTAATCTGATAAGCGTCGTTCTCATACGCAATGTTGCCGACTGTCGGAATAATCGTCGCAGAAATTACAACGTCTGCGCTCGGCGTGTAGCTGTACGTGCCGTCGGCATTAGCGGTAAGTTTTGTATCGCCAGCCAGAACGTCGCTCTTGACATTGCCTTCAGGAACGAGCGTGACGCTTTCGCCAACCTTCACGAAAACTTTGCCATTTTCCGCGCCCTTGGCAGTCATACCCATCGGCAGCGTGACTTCATACGCCGGACTGAAGACGTTCACCATTAAACCGCTAAATTCTCCTAAGGACTCGGCGAAGCTGCCATTCAGCACCGGCTCACCATTTTCATTTTCCCAAATCGTGAACTGGTCATTCGCGCTCGTCCACGACAGATTTGTTTTAACGTCGCCTGACAGAACAGGCGTTGAGATATTGCCGCCGTAAAAGTTTACCGTGGCTTGCTGATACCCCTGAGTATACTGTCCGAAAAGCCCAAAGTCCACGTGCAATTTACCAATATTGCCGTTTTTGCCGCCCTGCGAATAAACGTTGAGCACGCTGTTAGCGACTTCGCTGATAATGCCGCTGGTTACCATTTCCGCGCCGTCAGCAAGAATGAGATTGACTTCGCCGTCAAAGCTAAACGTGTTGTACATATAGCTAAGACAATTATACCCTACGACTCCGCCAATCTGACCTTTGACAACGTACGTGCCAGCACCCAGATTCATATTATCAGTAGTCACCATGTCCTTAGTGAGCGGAATTGCGCTGGTAGTAACCGTTTCGCCGCTGGCATTAATGTACTTGGTAGTTTCCGGCTCAATGTAATTCAGCGAGAAATAGTTAGCTCCGGTGCTGTCTTCATTGCTCACTAGGTCAGACACAGAAATCTTAATATCGTTTTCGGTAGATTCGATGGCGCTCTTTATGTCGACAGCGGTTCCCACGGATGCAATATTGCCGCCGTACTGCAGAGCTTTGCCAGCAACCGCCGCCGCATTAACTTTCAGCGAATCACTGCAGCCGTCAAAAGCCTCGCTGTGAATTGTTGTGACGCTGGCGGGCAGATTAATTTCAGTCAGGCCGGTGCATTTTTCAAAAGCGTCTTCGTCAATCTTCGTGAGCGTCGAAGGCAGGCTGACGGATTTAATGCTGGACATTTTCAGGAAGGCGTTCTTGGGAATTTCAGTCACGCCTTCGCTGATAACCAGCTCAAGATTTTCCGCGTCGAAGAGGTCGCTCATCAGCCACGGATAATTTCCTTGAGTCATTGCGCCGGTAATCGTCAGCGTAACCTTGCCGGTAGAATCAGCGGTTATCGTGTAGTTATCGCCGCTAATATTCAGCAAAGATTTTTTCGCGGCGGGCAGACTGTTCAGCGTCTTAACGAAAATGCCTTTGGGAACGTCAACCGCCGCCAGATTGCTGAGACCGCTTAAAATGCCCTCCGCGACGGTAACGCCGCTGCTAATCGCAACTTTCGTAACGCTGGCTTTTTCGTCCGCGCTCAAGTTCCAGTCATTGCTGCTGACTGAGCCGAAGCCGCTGAAAGTAAGCGTGTCATTTTTCAGCGTCCAGGTCACGTCACCAATCTTGCCGCCGCGCACAACGCTAGCCGTAATTGCTATATCCTTCTCGACAGTCAGGGAATTTTCCAAATAGCTCTCGACAATGTAGCCGTCCGCCGGAGCCAGCGTCAATTCTGCGCCAGCCTCCGCGTAAGTGTCGCCGCCGACGCTGTAGGTTGTGCCGCTCGCATTCAAATTCGCGGGCAGTTCAATTTTGTAAACCTGAATCAAATCGTGAGACGCCGCAGTTTCAGCCGTTGCCAGCGCGTAGGTATTTTCGCCGCTCTTATAAATGTAATGACCAGCCGTGTCGAAAGTTGCCGCCGCGGGAGCGTCGAAAGCTCCGCCGACCGTGAAACTAACCGTGTTGCCGGTAAAGCCGGTCTTTGGCGTCAAAGTCGCCGCGCCGCGGTAATAAGTTGCGCCGCCAATTTCCGCGCTCTCCGCCGCCGAAATCTGATAGCCCGCCGGAATTGTCACGCTGTGATAAATATCCGCGCTGGTAATTTCAATATCGCCGCTGAGCTCGACGGGCGCAATCGCTTTGCCAGTGCCAGCATTGAAATTAATCGTGCCAGCCGCGTAATAATTTTCGGTAATGGCGGTCGGGCTAACGCTGACGCCTTCGGGAACGGTGACTTTGAAAAGTTTCGTGTTGCCGGTCGTAGCCTGAACGTCGGCGTAGAAATAGTTGCCGGTGAAAGTGCCCGCGGGCTGAACCGCTTTGCCTTCCACGTCGACGCTGTAGCTGACGATGCCGCCGCCCAGCGCGATAACATTTTTAACGGTACCGCTCACGCTCGCGAACAGGTTGCCGCTGAACCCGCTGATAACCTTGCTGTCGCCGTCGAACGTCCCAGCGAAATTCTGAATCGCGCTGAAGTCAGTTTCGCTCAAATCAATCGCGCCGGTAACCTTGAACGTCTTACCGCTCGTTGCGCCGCCGCTGTTCGCGTAAGCCGCTAGATTCTTCAAATCGCTCGCGTTACGAATCAGATAAGTTTCGCCGTCTTTGGCAAAAATGTAATTGTCCAGATTTTCAGGACTGTCGTAGCCGGTAACGTCGACGCCAGCAATTTCGGTAGCGTTGCTGACAATCACCGTGCCGCCGTTGGCTAATGTCAAAACATTGTTCGCGCGGGTATAATTCGCAAGCTCGCCTTCGCTGTCAGTCAGCCGGACAGGATTTGCGCCAGCGTTGAAAGTCTTGCCGGTAAGGTCGCCGCGCAGTTCAAAGGTGTAACCGCCCTCGTTGCTGGTTACGCTCATTGAATCGCCGGAGAAATTCGCCGCCGTCAGAATCACGGTATCTTTCGTAACTTTCGGCTCGCCGGTCACGCCGTCCAGTTCAAAATAAGTTTCGCGGACGTCATTGGAGCTGTTGTACTTCAAAGTCATAACGTCGAGGTACACGCCCTCAACCGACTTGTTGACGTATTTGCCGCCGTCCCACATATCGCCGTCCGAGTACCGCTCGACGCCGCTAAGCTTGACGCTGGCTTTAACTTCGCCGTGATTCGTGATGGTGCCGGTTCCGTCGTAAGTGTCCGGCATTTTGTAGGTGAATTTGATACCGTCGATTTCGTCCGAAGTAAGTTCAGGAACCAGAATATCAGCATTCTCGGCATCTGTCAGCTTCAGCGCGAAGTTGAATTTAAGTTCGTTGCCCGCGCCGAGATTATTAATCGTCAAGCCGGTGCAGCCTTCAGCAATTTCAATGTTGCCAACCACGTCGTCCGCAATGTTGAAAGTCTTGCCGCTGAAGGTGCCGCTGAAAACAAATTTGTAGCCGCCGTCGTTATTTGCCAGCGTTATCGTGTCAGTCTTGAAATTAGCCTCCGTCAAAGTAATCGTGTCGCCCGTGAGTTTTTCTAAATTCTGGACGCCAGGCAGTTTCACCGTCGTAATGCTTTGAACGATTTCATTGCCGCCAGAGCCTTCCGCGCCGTCGCCGAAAAATTCCTCAGCAACATCGCCGTTAAATTCTTCCTCAGCAACATCGCCGTTAGAATTTGTAGGAAGCATGAGTTTAATCGCCGGAGTATCAGGCATAGATATCGGCTCACGAGGCAGAGACGTCGGCTTATGAGGGTTACTCATCGTCGGATTAGTAGGGTTAGAATTCGGCTTAGGAGGGGTAAAATTCGGCCTAACGGGGGCAAGCTGCGGCTCAGACTTAAAAATACCTGGAGTAAACCCTATAACATATTCGCCGTCTGCGTTCCAGTAACCGTCTATTTCACTAATGTCTGTGACGCCATACATTTGGATATCTTTTCCGTCAACTTTGAAGTTCACGCCAATTTCGCCCGTTGAAGCATCTGAACAAGACGTAATTTCAGTTACCTCTAAATCCTTGCCGTCTTTAATGAAGTAAATCTCGTCGTTTTCGTCCATGTCGGTTATGCGAAATCTGCTGACGTTCGCTATGTCAACTACAACTACGTCGCTGCCGCCGCCGGTCTCTACAGTAGCGTTGTTGCCAATGTAAATCCAGTCGTTGCCAGCGCCTGTTTTAAAGGTGTTGCTGCTGCCTTTGTCGGCAATGATATCATTGTCAGCCGTAGCGAAGAAAGTTTTGCCGGTAACGTCACTGTCCAGCAGGAAACTGTAACCGCCAGCATTGCTCTTGACGGAAATTGCTGCGCTGTTCGCAATGTTAGCCGCAGAAATTATAATTCCGCCCTCGACAACCGTCGGCTCACTCTTCAGCCCGCTAATTTCAACAAGCGTGGTCTCGCTGGTGTCCGCCGCGAGATATTTGACAACGCCGTTTTCAATGTAGGCGCCCGCAGTCTGAGCTTGCTGCTTGAGGGTATAAGTGTTGCCGCTGTGGCTCCAGCCTAAATCGCCGTCGCCGCTGACAGACAGATTATAAACCTGCGCCTTGGAAGAACCATCGGCGCCATTCAAAATAACCGAGCCGTCCTCATACTGCACAATGTCGGTAACGTCAACCCGCTCGCCGTTACCGTCCACGAGCTGAATTTCGTCGTCAGCGCCAAAATCCTGAAGGTGAATTTTGCCGCCGTAAATCTGAATCGTATCGCTGCCTTCGCCGCCGCTGACAGTAGCGCTCTCAGGCGAGTACAGGGTGATAGTGTCATTGCCTTTGCCGCCGTCGATTGTAACATTTTCGTTCCACAAGCCGAGAATAGAATCAGCGCTCGCCGAGCCGGTGAAAGAGCGGTTGTCGAACAAGTTATCCCAACTGTCCGCCAGATAGAAACTGTAGCCGCCGTTGTTCTCAACCGTGACGCCGGTGCCAGCCACATTTTTCCAGCCGAGGCAAACTGTTTTGTCTTCGTCATATACTCTGGGAGCGTTATTCGGGTTCACGCCGTTAAGCACAAGCCCGCTGCTGGTGCCAGGAATTAAGTCGCGGTATTTAATCGTGTTGCCTTCAGCGTAGGCGCCCGCGAGAGTTGCGTTAGCGTAGTAAGTGGCTTTGTCGGTGTCGGTCGCGTCGAACTGCCAATATCCGCCGCCGGCTTCAGACAATGAATTTATGCCGTAAACACTGTAGCCCACATTATCTGCATAAACGTACAAATGACCATTATCAATTTCCGTTTTATTCACTTCGCCGGTGTACTGAATCACGTCGCCCGCGCCGAAATTCTCAACAACAACATCATCCTCGGTATAAATTGTGTCGTTGCCTTCGCCGGTGTTAATCGTGGGGTGTTGCCCTTTGCTGCTGTTGTAGACGTTTTCAATGTAATCGTTGCCCGCGCCGCCGTCGATTGAAACGTTGTGCGAATAATTTAAAATGGTATCATCCGCGTTGCTGCCGAAGAAAGTCAAGCCGGTCATATCGCCGTTGAGCCGGATTGTGTAGCCGCCCGCGTTGCTGACAATGCTCGCCGTGTCGTAGAGGAAATTGTCTCTCGTAAGCTCGATAGTTTTGTCGTAGATTTTGGGCGTGCCGATTATGCCGCTCAAAACAATCTGCGCCGCGCCGCCGATTGAAGATTCACGATAAACAATCTGACCGTTGCTGAGAAAGCCGCCCGCCAAAGTCTGATCAACGAGGCTGGAAGTGGCAGGAGAATCTTCGGTGCCTGCAGCGAACTGCCAGCCGGTTGTTTCGGCGGAATAAAGCAGACCGTTGACGGTAACGCTGCGATAGCCCGTCTCGAAAACTAAATCGCCGTACTGGTTCGCGCCAACATTCGTGATAACTCCGGTGCGTTTGGGATAGTTTGTGAGTGTGTCGTCCGCGCCAAAGCCCAACACCTTGAGAGAGTGGACGTCGTATTCAGCGATTTTGATTATGTTACTGCCGCTCGAGGCGTCAACTGTGACGTTGGAGCCTCTTTCAAGATAGATTTCATTATTGCCAGCGCCGCCGTCGATTTTTATATTGGAGCCGTAGTTTTCAATTGTGTCGTCTCTGCCGTTGGCGGTGAAAGTTTTGCCGTGGTAGTCTGCGTCTGCAGTGCGGAACTCATAGCCGCCGTTGTTGCTGACAACGCTGACGCCGTTTTCGCCAAAGTTTTCAGGATACAGCTCTAAGCTATGGTATGTGTATGACCATTTGAATGTCAGACTGTCGGTTGTCGCCAGACCGCCGAATTCGACACCGGCATCCGGCTGGTTGCTCTCGCGGTATTTGAGAGTGTTGCCGTCAATGTAAAGCCCGCTGGTGGTGCCTGGTCTGTAGGCGTAGACGCCGTCAGAAATTTTTTCCCACTCCACGTTCTGCGAAAGAACCGCCGCCGCGCCGTTAATCGTAACGTTACCACCTTCGCTGGGCTCTACCACCACGCCGCCGCTAACCGTACTAATTCCGTTAATGCTTAAGCGTTCGCCGTTGTAGTCGTAGAAGAAAATTTCGTCGCCGCCGGAGAAATCTTCAAGCGTGAAGTTGTCGATGTCGTAGGCGTTGACGTGAATGGTATCGTTGTCCGCGCCGGTGTAAATCTTGGTGCCGCTGCCGTTCTTGAGCCAGATGTTATCCGCGCCCGCGCCGCCGTAAATCGCGTCGTTGCTGCCGTAAATGTAAATGTTATCCGCGCTGTCGCTGCCGGTGAATTTTTGAGCGCCCTCCGCGTTAATATGGAAACTGTAACCGCCGTCGTTGCTCTGAACGCTGATGCCGGTCGTTAAGTAGAACGCATTCGTTCCGAGAGTTACCGCGCTACCGTCAAGGCTTATACCGTCAGTCGAAGTCAGGTTGCCGCTAAGCGCAAGTTTCGTAACTTCGGTCTCGCTGGCGAGATATTCAATCTGGTTGCCGTTTATCGCGAAGCCGGCGTTTCTGCCGACGATATAAGACGCCGTGCCGTCGCTCACACTCCAGCGCTCGGTTATAGATTTTTCCAGACCAACGCCCTTAATCGAAATGCCGTTAACCTTAATGCCGCCGTCAATACTTTCGATTTGCTCGGGCGTCACAGTTTCTTCTCCGCTAATTATCTGAATGACATTGCCCGCGTGCAAGCCCACCAGCGAAACATTTGAAACTCCGACGTTAATTTGCACGGTATCTTTGCCGTCCGAAACGTCGACCGTGGCGCCGTCTTTTGCAACCCGAACAATATCGTCGCCCGCGCCGCCGTCCACGTAAGAGTTCGTGGCGGAAATTTGGATTGTATCGTCGTTAACGCCGCCGAAAACTGAAACGCTGTCGCCGGAAATGTCAATGTAGTTTTCGCCGTCACCGCCTTCAATTTGAACGCCTGTGCCGCCGCTGTGAATGGAGTCTTTGCCGGAGCCGCCTTCAATCGTAACATTGCTCGCGCTGTTGTAAATGTAGTCGTCGCCGTAGCCGCCGAGAATTTCAACGCCTGCGCCGCTGTTGTTAATGTTATCCGCGTCGTTGCCGCCGTCAATTATAACGCCTGCGCCGGTGTTGTTAATGTTATCCGCGCCTGCGCCGCCGTCAATTTTCACGCTGGCGCCGCTGTTGGAAATAGAATCGTCGCCGCCGTTGCCGAAAATCGTCGCGCTGTCTGCCTCGTTAATGAGCGTGTCGGCGACTTCCGTGCCGTAAAGCACCTTGCCGCTGGCGGTGCTGTCGAGCGCGAAGCTGTAGCCGCCCGCGTTGCTGACAATCGTAACGGTGTCCTGCGCGAAATTATCTGCGGTAAGCGTGACGGTGTGGCTGTTGAGCCTGCCGCTGAGATTTTTCACGCCGTCCAGTTCGATAGCGTTGCCGGTAAATCTTTCGCGGAATTTGATAATGTCGTCCTCAATGTAGACGCCGCTGCGGTCGATGTACTGGCTGTAAACCGCGCTGTTCAGCGTGACGGTCTCGTTATCGGCGTTGACAGATTCTTTCATAATCCAGCTGCTGGAATCGGTATTGGAAATTTGCGAAATGCCGCCGATTGTAACCTGCCCTTCGTCAACAATGGCAGAAACAGTCGTGCCTTCAAGCGTGACTTCCCTGCCGGCGATATTAGCCACGCCGTTTGCGCCGAAGCCGCCGAAAATGCTGAGATTGCCGTCGACGAAACTGAGATAGCCGCTGTCCGGCGCGCCGATAAGCGTGATTGATTTATCGCCGAGGTCTGAAACTACTGAGCCGCCATTAATGCTGTCGGGAATATCGTAAATCCTAACGGTCGTGGGGGTTCCCTTGTCGCTGTAGTTCGCTGTCAAAGAGCCGCCGTGGATTGGAACGCTGTCCGCAACGCTGCCGATTGAAACTTCCGAGCCGTTGACGATAGCTATAAGATTATCATTTTTATTGGCGCCGACGACGGAAATATTTTGCGTATCATTGCCGCTGCCGATTGTAAACTGCGCGTAGGAATTATTTCCACCATCCGTGCGGGTGTTTCTTTCAGGAATGCGCTGAATTTTAACTCCGCTGTCAGGAATGACAATCAAGCCTTTTTCGCTGGAAATGCCTTTGCCGACGATTTTGCCAGTACCTTCGGCGTCGCCGTTGTACAAAGTGATGTTCCCGCCTATATCCCTGTCTGCAGTAGGAATACTGTCGAAGTAAATGCTGCTGCCGTTGACACGCACCATGGTCGATTTGTCTTTTATAAAGGTGCCGACCGATTTTTTACCGCTGAGGCTGGCAACGAGACTATCGCCGCTGGTTTCAAGGCTGGAGAGATTCAGACCCGTGCCGAAATTAATTTCATCGCCCACGCCAAAACCTTCGACGTAAAATTTCGTAACGTCGCCGACGTGAATCTTGTTGTTGCCTTCGCCTGCGTAGACGCGGGAATTTTCGCCGTTGACGTTAATCTGATTATCGCCCGCGCCGCCGTAAAGGAAAGCGTCCCTGCCGTTGCTGGTGATAACGTCATTGCCCTCGCCGCCGTCGATAACCGCGTAGTCGCCGGTGTTATAGATTTCGTCATTTCCGTCGCCAGCGTCTATATTCGCGACGTTGGCGGAATTGTAAATGTAATCGTTGCCGTCGCCGCTTTGCACGACAAGATTTACCGCTTCGTCGTCAACGTAAATAACGTCCTTGCCGTCGCCGCCGTAGAAAGGTTTGAAGGAATAATCGCCAGCCTGCAGCTTATAATTAAGAGTTTTGCCAGCCATCGAGCCGAGCACGCTGATACCGCTTCTTTTGAAATTGTGCGGAGACAGCTTCAAATCTGTGTAGCCCTGCAAGCCTTCACCAACCAAATCGCTGGTGTCCACGTCCATACCGTCAATATTCGCGACGCCGCCGAGAACTGCAGTTGTCTTGCTTTCCTCGTCGAATTGAGCGGGCTCGTAATACAGATAACCGCCGCCATCTCTATATCCAAACCATTTCGCACCGGCAACAGTCGCCGCCGTGTAAAGCGTAGCTTCACCGTTTGCGCCAAGTTTCCATGCGCCACGGTCTGAAGATTTCGTCCAGCCGTCGAGCGTAATTTCGCCGTCGTAAGTTTGAAGGTAAACCACGCCGTCATAATCCTTATTAACCCAGCGCCCGTTGTCGTCGAAGAAAATCTTATCGGTCGGGTCGGCGCCGAAAATGTGCACAACGTCAATGCCGCGGCTGACATGGATAACGTTGTTGCCGCCGCTGAGCGAAACAGTCACGTTGTCGCTGGAAATGCGAATGGTATCACTGCCGCTCGCGAGGAAAGATTTGCCCTTAAGGTCGCCGCTCAAATCGACGCTGTAGCCGCCGCTGTTGCTCTTGATGCTGGCGACGCTGCCGCTGAAATTGTCCGCCGTGAGCGTAACTTCTTTGTTGTCAACCGCCACGCCGCTCAGATTTTTCGTGCCATCGAGTTCCATAACCGGCGTGCTGTTGTCGGTCAAAGATTCGCCGCCGTCAGAAACTGCAGCGTAGCGGATAACATTGCCGTCAATGTAGACGCCGCCGTTCAAAGTCGTGGCGAAAAGCTGATTGTTATTGTTGAAGCGCCCGCCGACGGAAACTTTCTGCAAGCCGTTAATAACAACGCCGTCGACGCGGATAGCATTTTCGCCTGCGTCAGAAATTCCGCCCTCCAGGTTCAAGCCGGTAATAACGTCGCCTTCGCCGAAATCGACCACGGTAATTTCAGTGCTGCCGCCGATAACGGAAACGGTATCGTCGCCCTCAGCCGCGCGAATCGTAACGCCGGTGTAAGTCATAATCAAATCGTTGTCCGCGCCGCCGTCAATCAAAGCTTTGTTGCCGGTGTTGTAAATGGTATCGTCACCGGCGCCGCCGAGGAGCGTAACGTTGTTGGCGCTGTTTAAGATTTTATCGTTGTCCGCGCCGCCGCTTATGGAGCTGTAATCGCCGCGGTTATCGATAGTGTCCTTGCCCGCGCCGCCGTCAATCGTGGTGCGTTTGAAACTTCTGTTGGTGATGTCGTCGTTGCCGTCGCCGCCGAGCAGGGTGTTGTAGTTGCCGTTGTTCCAAATCGAATCGCTGCCAGCGCCGCCGTCTATCACGGAAAAATCCGCGTTCCTGTCGCCAACGCTGTTGTTGTAAATCACGTCGGAGCCGCCGCCGCCGTTTATCGTCGCATGTGAAGCCTGGTTGCCGAGCGTTTCGTTGTGGTGGCTGCCGACGAGCATGACGTTATCGTTTTTGTTGCTGTAGTAAACGTAGGCGTGCTCGTACTCGGAGATATTCGTAACCCTGCTGGTGCCGAAATTAATCGTGACGTTGCTGGCGTCGTTGCGAATCGAGCTGAAGTCGCTGCCGAGATTAATCACAACATTTTCCGCGTAATTCTCAACGGTATCGTCACCGCTGCCCGCGTCAATCGTGACGTACTGCGCGATATTAATAATGCTGTCGTTGCCGTAGCCGCCGAAAACTTTGGTGTTACTGCCGAGGTTGTCAATCTTGTCGTTGCCAGAGCCGCCGATAATCGTAGAATTTTCGCTTCGGCTCCACAGGTCGTCATCGCCGTAGCCGCCGTCAATGTAAACTTTTTTCGAGTTGTAGTTCAAAACGTGGTCAGCGCCCGCGCCGCCGAAAATCGCAACGTCTTCGTTATCGTAGTTCCAGATGTTATCGTCATTGTTGCCGAGGCTGATTCTGACGCTGGAGCCGGTGTTGGTAACTTTGTCCGAACCCGCGCCCGCGTCGATTGTCACGCTGTCCGCTGAATTTACAATCGTATCGCCGGTAAGGGTGTCGTATTCATCGCCGCCGAAAATCATAGCGCCGGTTGCGTAGTTCATGATTGAATCAGCGCCGTAGCCGCCGTCAATCGAAGAATCTTTGCTGGTGTTGGTGATTGTGTCATCGCCACTGCCGCCGGAAATTGTAGCCTCTTTGCCGCTGCTGAGGATAACGTCAGCGCCAGCGCCCGCGTCGATTACATTCTGCACGCCGTTGTTGCTGATTGAATCGTTGCCGCTGGAGCCGGTGATTGTGTTGTAGCTGTACTTCACGTCCAGCGTCGCCGCAGTTGACGCCACAACTTTTTTCTTTCTGGTATCGACGGCGAAAACGTGATCGTTGCTCGAAACGGTCACGGCGGTAGCGGAGTCCATGAAAATTTCGTCATCAATGGTTATCGTGCTGCCCTTGACGCTCGGCGCGCGCGAAATTCCACCGACAGTCGCGCTGACGGAATCAGCGCCGCCCGCAACGCTCTTGTAAGCTAAGCGGTCGTAGCCTTTGGCTTCGTGCCCGCTGTACGCGTCGATAAGAACAAGACCGTCGGATTTGCTGGAGCGCAGCGTAGCGGTATGGTCGCCGCCAATCTGCCAGCCCTTTGCCTGCTGAAGATTCGTACCCTTGATAAGAATGTTGCCGTTGACAAGCACGCCGTCCAGCGTCTGCTCCAAAGACGTAATTCTATCTTCAAAGCGAATATCGCTGTAGCTCGCATTCGTGATGCCAGGCGTCATGCCCGTGACGGTCAGCGTCATTTTCTTGACGTTCTGCGCGATTCTTATGAAGCCGTCCTTCATCGACGTGACAGTTACGTTATCGCCGCCGCTAATGTAAATCTCGTGGTACACGCTGTTGCTGAGGTCAAAATTAACATTCGACGCGCTGGAGAAAATCGCGCGCGGGTGTGCAGGCTTTATAGTCTTGCCGCCGTAATCGCCGCTCTCAAATTTGTAGCGGGAAGTCCGATTGTTGAGCGTAACTTCCGCGTCACCAGTGAAATTTTCCGGCGTGAACTTCAGCAGGTAATACGAATCCTCAGCAGTTCCTTCGAACACAGGCGTGCCGGTCGCGCCCTTGATTTGCACATAGTTGTTGGTGCCGGTATTAACCGTGCGGGTAATTGCCAGAGAGCCACCCTGATTATTAGTAGTGTTGGTGACATTGCCGTCGCCGTAGTAAAGCGTGCCTTCGTTCTCGTACCAGTGATCTCCAGCCGTGGACTGTTCGTCGAGCTTGCCGAGACCTTTAATCGTAAGTTTCTTGCCGTTGCTGGTCGTGAGAACAAGGTTGCCCGCCGCGTCGTAGCTTCTGCCGGAGTACTTTCTATTATAATCTTCGACGAACAGAGTATCGCCGCTCGTAAAATCAGCAAGCACAACGGTTTTGTCCTTGCTCGGTACGGCAATGCGAATCTGGTCATTGCCCTCGCCGCCGTAAATCGTGTCGTTGTTGCCGTAAACGAAAATCTGGTCATTGCCGTCTTCGCCCTTGACTACGACGTTATCGCTGTAGTTGTAAATCACATCGATGCCCGCGCCAGCCTCAATCGTGGTATTGGCGCCGAAATTGCTAATTTGCTCATTGCCGTCGCTGCCGACAATTTTGATATTATTGGAGTTGTTCGTCGCGACGTCGCCGTGGGCAACGATAAACTGCCCGCCGGAGCCTTCGTTATAGATTTTGCCGTCGCCGCTGAAATTCACATTTGCCGCGTAGTTGTACACTATCGCGCCATAGTGAGCATTTATCGTCGCGCCGTCAACGTAGTTGTACACGGTGCTGCCGTTGTTCACCGTGACATTTTTCGCGCAGTAGTTGTTTATCGGAACCGCAATACCCGTGCCCGCAAAGCCATCAGCTTTAGCAACGCCCGCAACGAAATTCGAACCTTCGACCGGCGCGCTGTCCTCGCCGCCGAGCTTTATGTTGACGACGTTGGTATAATCCATTTTCGCAAGCGTCAGAGTTGTGCCGCTCGTGAACGCATCAACCGGTATCGTCAAGTGGTAATCGTAATTTATAAGGCTCGTGTTAGTGTTACCGCTGCCGCTGCCGCTGCTGCCACTGCCGCCGCTGCTGCCGCTTTCGACGCTACTGCCGCTACTGCCACTACTGCCGCCGCCGTTTTCGTTGATAATTGGCTTGACGGGCTTGATGCTAATTCCGGCGGTAGCTGAGCCGCCGCCGATTTGATAGGTGTCGCCGCCGCCGCCTTCGATTGTATAATTTACTTGAACGCGTTCGAGGGTCGGCTGAACCGCCGCGCCGGTAACTTTAATCGATTCGGTGCCGGTGTTGCCGCCTGCAGGGGCTGTGTATATAAGTGTCAGGTTGTTTGTTTTCGCGTAAGTGCCGAGCTTTATGTCGGTTAAATAAGAATAGCTGCCGTTGCCGTTGTCCTGCCAATGATTTTCACCAGCAGAAACGTCGTTTACCAGTTCCAACATCCATCCTTGGCTAGACGTATCCGTCAGCACAACATCGCTGCCCTCGGCTATGCTGCTCCTCGGAACGCGAATATATTTATCGTAGCGTGTTTTATTAAATTTTGTATCAGTGTAGGCTTTAGTAAATTCAGTCAGCCCGTTCGAGCTTTTGAGACCGCTGATTCTTAAAATTTCCGAGCCGTGGGCGCCGCCTTCACTGTATATAAGATAACAATTGTTTATACTGTTTTTATATAAGCCGGCGGTTTCGGCGTAATGATAAGAGTAAGTGTTGCTGCCCTCGTCGACCCACGTTTGGCCGGTTCCATGGGACAAATTGACGCCCAGAATCGTAAGATCGCCAATTTTAACGCCGCCGTTGATTTGGGTAATGTCTCTCCCAGCAAAACTTAACGGCAGAAGAATACTATCGCCCGCGCCCATATTCTTAACGGTGAACTGGCGGATACCTTCGCTCACGGTGACTGTCTGCACGCCCTCGCCGAAAACCAGAATCTCGCCGTTGTTTTTAACCGTGTGGCTGTTGTCAGTAATTTCAAAGCCGACATCCACAGAAAGTTCCTTGCCAGCCTCGGGAATTATCGTGTAGTTGCCGTCCGCGTCAGCAGTGAGATCCGAGCCGTTGTACTTAATTCCGGCAATGGTGTAGCCTGCCTTTTCGGGCTGGACTGTGAAAGTAACCGCCTGACCAACCGGCGCGTAGTAGTTGCCGCCAATTTCTGCAAGCGTGCCTTCGACCGCCTCCAGCTTTGCGCCATCCACGCCGTTAATCTGAACAACCTGCGTGCCGCTGCCGACAGGTTCATAGATGCCCGCGGGAGTCGCGCCATCGCCGACATAATACGCGCCGTTATCGTTGAAAGTAATGCCGAAGTACGTCACTTTCGTTGCAATGGGCGAAAATGCGCCGCCGCCTTCTACCTTGTGCGTGCCGGCGAACACCGAATTATTTATCTCCAGCTTAGAGCCGCTGGCACATTCCCCTACTAAGCCGCCAGCGAAACCGTTTTGGTGTTGGATTTGCCCGCTGTAAACCACGTCAGTCAAAACCAGATTGCCCTTGTTGAGCCCGACGACGCCGCCAACGTTCGTGTACTCGTTGGAGTAATTGTTATTGTCGCTGCCAGAAATACTGCTGGTAACTTTAACATTCTTAATGTTGGTTTCGGCGCTGCCACGCACTTCTTTCACCAGACAGCCGTAGGAGGTGCCTCGATTACTTATGTCAAAGGTGCCGCCTATTGTCAGATTCTGAATCGTGGCGCCTTCAACATAGTAAAACAAAGCGTTGCTGCGATTACCTAGCTCGATAGTATACCCGTCGCCGTCGAACGTGCCTCTGAAAGGATTTGCTGTCACGCCGATAATAGTACTGCTGTTGTGGGAAATGTCTTTCGTGAGCTTGAAGGTAAGCCCAGCCGTGTTGTTGCCGCGACTCAAGTAACCTGCCAGCGACTTCAGATTATCTTCGCTGCTAATCAGATAAACGCCGTCCGAGAAAGTCAGGTCAGAGATACGGGGATAGCCCTCGATATTCACGCTGCCGAGCTTGGCGCCGTTTTGAATCGTCACGGTATTTCCGCCAACGTGAACGAGAATATTATCGCCGCTGGTTTCCTTGAGGTACTGCGCAAGCGTGCCGTCAGGGTTGACAATTTTCAGCGTGCAGTCCATGCCCTGGGTGTCAATAGTATCGTTGCCTTCGCCCACAACATATCTGAACGGTATAGGCTCGCCACGGCGATAAATCGTATCGTTGCCGCTCGTCCCGACAATCGCGCAGTTCGTAATTGTACCATTATTCAGATTCGTAAGACCGCCGTTCAGCACATTCAAATTTTTAATCGTGCCGGCGAGCCGAGTTGTGAGACTAGAGGTTATAAGATTCACCGTGTGCCCGCCGCCGTCCAGCGTCCCTGCAAAAAGGCTCTTAGAAACTTTAGTCATATAGCTATCGGCGGTTATGTCAGCCGTGATTTTGAAAGTTTTGCCCGCGCCTTTGTCTGCGGAGGTGTTCAAATAATTTACGAAGGCGTTAAGCTCCGCCGCGTTGCTGATTTCGTAGTAGCCGTCGCCGCCCTCAATCACGAACTTCAAGCCTTTAATTTCTTCGTGCGTCTCAGTTCCAAAGGAGGTATCGCTCTCCGGCATCACAAAAGTAGAATTGCCGCTGGCGTCTTTCTCCACGAGAATTTTTGCAGTGTTGCCGGTGCTAACAGCGTTGCCGTTCTCGTCGGTAAATTCTAAATTGCCGCCGATGGTTACAGTTTCGCCGTCCGCGCCGGTAATTTCTAAAGTTTTGCCGGTAGCGGTGTACGTCAGATAAACGCCAGCCGCCGGTTTAATCGTCACGGTCGCTCCGGCTTGAGCGTAATAATCGCTGCCGATTTTGAACGCGCCGGAAACAATTTCAGAGCCTTCGGGAAGTGACAGCTTGTAAATGCGCGCCGCGCCGCTCGGATATTCCATATCGGTAGTATTGCTGGTGATGAAGTAGTTGCCGTAAACTTCGCCGCTGGTACCGCGCGAGCCGATAAAATCTTGCGCGTCGCCGCTAATCACAAGCTCAAAAACATTGCCGCTGACTTTGGCGTAGTTGCTGCCGCTGTAGCCCGCCACGCGGTTGTTCGTGCCGGAAACCTTGACGCTGCAGTTTTCGACGTGCCAGAAGTTGTAGCCGACGAGACCGCCGGTAACGCCGCTGCCGCCGTCAACCCTAACATCGGCGGTGGACTCGAGTAAGCCGCCCGCGTTGTAGCCAATGACGCCGCCGGTATTATCCGTGCCGCTGACTTCGCCGGAAATGTTGCAGTTGCGAACGTTGCCGTAACTTCTGCCCGCGATAATTCCGACGTTGTTGTTGCCGCTGACGGTCGCGTCGGTTACGTTGAGATTCTGAACCAGACCGTTGTAGCCAATTTCGCGGAAAAGACCGACGGTATCTTCATAGATGCTGGAAATATTGAACCCGCTGATTGTATGCCCGCCGCCGTCGAACAAGCCGTTGAAATCCGTCAAGCCGTCGCCGTCGTCCGGCACGCCAATTCCGCCAAAATCTGTAAGGCTCGACAAATCCAAATCAGTCGTGAGGCGGAAATTGTGCAGAGTGGTATCGTGCGTGCCGACAAATGCCACGAACGCTTTAAAATCTTCAAGGTTGTTTATCAGATAAAAAGCCTCGTCGCTGGAAGTTTTGACGGTGCCCGCGTTTTCGCCCACGAGGACGCCGGTTTCGTTGTCTCCAAGGCTGCAGTTCACGAGCGTGCCGTAATTTCTGCCAGCGATAATTCCAACGTTGCCGCTGCCGGTGACGTTCGCGCCCGAGACGGTGAGATTCTTAACCTGACCACTGCTGCCAATTTCGCGGAAAAGACCGACGTTATCTTCAGTGCTGGAAATATTGAGCCCGCTGATTTTGTGTCCGCCGCCGTCGAAGGTGCCTTTGAAATTCGCCGCGCCCGTGCCGCCAATTCCCGCAAAATCTGTAAGGCTCGACAAATCCAGATCCGCCGTCAGCCGGTAACTGCGCAAAGCCGTGTCGTTTTTGCTGGCAAATTCCGCAAACGCGGCAAAATCGGCAACGCTGGTTATCTGAATGGCGCCGTTGTCTTCAAAGTCGCTTTCGTAGCAGAAGCCGAGGCTGCCAATTTTTTCCATACCAATCGGCTCAATCGTGGTATTTTGAGCGGGCATCGTCAAATCGTAAATTTCTTCGTCGCCCCAGCGGTAAGCCTTCGTGAAGCCGTAAACAACGTAGAAATCCGGCTCCCTGTACGAGGCGCTGGGAATGAGCTGGAGCTCGGTACCCGCGCGATAATAAGTTTTGCCGTTAAACGCGGTGTAAGTTTTGTCAGTGTCGCTGGAATTTTTAAGCTGAACATTGACGCCGGTCGGAACGTTGAGCGCGTAATATCTGGCGCTGCCGGAATCGTCAGGAGCGTCGCTGATAAGGACGTTATCTCTAATGATGCCGTTCCTGAAGCCAACAATACCATTGCCGCCCTCGACATTGGAAATTACCACGCAGTTTTTGATAGTAGAGTGTATACCGCTCAAACCTGCCAGACCGCCGCCGGTATTCGTCGAATTTTTGACTTTCGAAATTACGTTGCAGTTTTCAATATTGCCGTTACTAAAACTACCGACGAGCGCACCGGCATATCGCCCGCTGCTTGTAACGTTCGCATTCAGCAGGGTAAGATCTTTAATCGTGCCGCCTTGCATGACGCCGAAAAGTCCGGCGTTGTCTTTGTCGGTGTTGATTTTCAGATTGGTAATTTTCTTGCCGTTGCCGTCGAACGTGCCGCGGAATCTGTTGCTGTTGTTTCCGATTGGCGTGAAGTTTTCGATTGATTCAAGGTTAATATCGCCAGCGAGCTTGAAAGTCATACCGCTGCAGTCGTTGCCGCCGTTGACGTAAGCCGCGAGGTTTTGCAAATCGGCAGGGGAGCGAATCAGCCACGTGTTGTCGGTATCGTCGCGCAGGAAGTAAATCAAATCGCTGTCAAGAATTTCAGCGTTGCCGTCTGCGGGCATTTTGTAGGAATAGTTGCCGCCGCTGGGCGTTGCGCCCTTAATTCCGACGAACAGAATATCAGAGCGGGTTAAACTTTCGTCAAGCTTCAGCGTAACGGTTGCGCCTTTCGCCGTGTAAATCTTGTCGAGAATCTGCGCGCCGCCCTCAACGACCTTCAAGCCAGCGGGAACGGTGAGCGTAGTTGCCAGAGCCGCGCCGTTGTCTGGGACGTTGCTGGGATTGTCGATGTAGTAGTTGGTGTTGATTCTGCCGTTGTTGAAACCAGCGATAACGCCAAAATTTTCAGGAGCGCTGACTTCGCCCGCGTTGACGCAATTTTCAACAGAGCTGTTAACCAAACTACTGACGATACCGCCCGCGTTCTTCACTGAAGAAGAAACCGAGCCGCTGTGCGAGCAATTTTTAATAGTGCCGGAGTTTGCAGCGCCGACAACGCCGCCAATAAAATTACTGCCGCTGATGTCGCCTTCGACACTGCAGTTTTCAACCGTGCCATACAAAAGTCCGACAACGCCGCCAATATTTGCATTGCCGCTGACTTTTGCGTTCGTCAGCCGGAGATTTTTTACAGTTCTATGAACATTGCCGAACAAGCCCAGATTATTTTCGTTGGCGGAGCTGATTCTCAGATTGTCGATAGTATAGCCCGCGCCGTCGAACGTGCCCCCAAAATCGTGTCCATTGCTACCGATAGTCGTATGGTTGCTTTGCCCGTCCGCAACTGTCGGCATAGAAATATCGCTGAGGAGCCGGAAATTTTTGCCGTAGCATTTGTTGCCGCCGTTGACAATCGCCGCCAGATTTTCCAAATCCTCGTAAGTTGCGATAAGCCAGGTATCGCCGTCCTTGTAGAAAGTTTTGTCGCTGAGCTCGCCGGTGGTGTAGCCGGTAACGTCAGCGCCTTCGATTTTGAGCTTAGCGATAGACTTGGCGTCTTTGAGCGTGAGCGTGCTGGTGCCGACGGTCAAAACAACGTCATTGCCGCTGACAGCTTTGGTGTAACAGGTAGCGTTGCCGTTCGCGTCGAGGATTTTCAGCGTGGAAGTTTCGTTGAAGCCGGTGATAACGTCGGAGCCGTCGCCCGCGCGATATTCAAAGACAGTATTTCTGCCGGTGTTGGTAATTTCGTCGTTGCCGCCGCCGCCGGAAATGCTGACGCTATTCGCGTTGTTGGTTATCGAATCGTCCGCCGCGCTGCCGACGATTTTGACGGCGTTTTCCGTGTTGGTGACGCTGTTGTTAGTTTCAGTCAGCTGGTAGTACGTGGCGGCAATTTGAACATTAACGCCGCTGTTGCCGCTGACAGTGAAAGAAAATTCGTCCTGCGCGTTCGCCTCGTAAGTCGCGCCGCCAACCTTAACAGAGGTAATTTTTTTAGCGTTGGTTGCGTCGACCGGCTCAAGCTTGAAAGAAACTGTAGCGCTGTCACGAACGAAACATTCACCGCCGCAAGTAACGATGCCGCCGTTGACTATGATTTTGTAACCGGCGGGCGGATTGAGTTTGCCGATAGGATTTGCGCCGTTGGTCTCCTCGACGCCGCTGGGATTGTCGAGGTAGTAGCAGTTTTTGGCTGAAACGCCGCTTGCGTCGCCATTGCAGGCGTAGATGACGCCTTGCTGATAACTGCTGGTTATCTTTGAACTGACAGTACCGGCGTTTATGCAGTTCTCTACCGAGCAATAATCCTTCAAGTTACCGACGATACCGCCCGCGCCAGTAAATGAAGCGGAGACCGAGCCGCTGTGCGAGCAATCTTTAACGGTGCCATAGCTTTTACCGACCACGCCGCCAATGTCACCCCTGCCGCTGATGTCGCCTTCGACGCTGCAGTTTTCAACCGCACAACCGTCATCAGCACCAACATAACCGGCTATGCCACCAATGTCATGACTGCCGTTGATTTTTACGTTGGTGAGCCGAACATTTTTAACCGTGCCGCCCGCGCTTAAACTACCGAAAAGCCCCTGATATTCTGCGCTGGAGCTGATTGTCAGGTTGTCGATAGTGTGACCGTCGCCGTCGAACGTGCCATAAAAATCCGCTTTACCGCCGATAGCGGTATGGTTGCTCTGCCCGTCAGGGACTTTGCCCAAATCAATATCGTTGGCAAGCTTGAACGTCATACCTCTGCAGCCGTTGCCCGCGTTGACGGCGTAAGCGAGATTTTCGAGTTCCTGCGCGGTGCGAATCATGTAGCAGCCGTTTTCGACTTTGAACGCGTAGTTGCCGACCTTGCGGTAGCCGGTGAAAGAAATTTCCGCCGCGCTGTTGACGCTGTAAGTGCCGTTGCCGTTAGCGGTTGCGCCGGTGAGTTCAATGCTGCTGAAACTTCCGTCCGGCGTAAGGGTAAGCGTTGTGTTGGTTGGCGCGTAAACGTAATTGCCGAAATAAATCAGCTCGGCGTCGGCGCTGTAGGTAATGCCGCTGATGTTGGCAATTCTGTAAAGTTCGGCGGTAGTGGCGGAGCCGCTGGCGTTGTAGGAAGTGCGGCTGGCGGGCGTCAGCAGGTTGACATTTTTAATTGTGCCGCCGCTCAACGGTACAGAATCAGCATTAAGTGTATAGCCGCCGCCGTCGAAGGTTCCGGCGAAATTTTCAATCGCGCTGAAGGATAAGCCTTCCAGATTAATATCGCCGTCGAGTTTGAAAGTCAAGCCTTCGCAGTTGTTGCCGCCGTTGACGTAATTAACGAAGTTGACGAAATCCCGCGCACTGCGGATAAAATAGGCGCCGTCTTTATAATCGAAGTTGTAATCGCCAAGAGTTTCAATTTCCCAGAATTTCGGCAGGGAATTTTCAGCGACGGTGTAGGTGTAGGTCGTGTCGTCAGTTTTTTCAGCGTTTTCGATGTAGCTGTTGCCGGTAACTTTGAAAGTCAGATTCGTACCGACGCTCGCGCCGAAATAATTGCCGAACGTGAGTGCGCCGGTAATTTCCACGTTGGGGAAGTCAGAGGTTTTGCCGAGTATGACGAGTTTGGTGGCGTTGATATTATCGCCCTTGCCCTGAGCGGCGGCGTTGGAGGCGTAGTAGTTATTTTCAAATTCATTCGAACTGTTGGGGGTGTTGTAGCCGACGATAGCGCCATTCCAATCACCGCCGCTGACTTGAGCCTGAACGCAGCAGCCCTTTATACTGGAGACGCTTTCAAGCGAACCGACGAGCCCGCCGACATAGCCGCTTCCAATGGCTTTGACAGTTGCGCCGATTACCGTGACATTTTCAATGGTAGAATAATTGTTAACCAGGCCAGCCAGCGCGCCGGTGTTGGCATGTATATTGCCAAGAGTATTCGTAACAGAAAAATTTTCGAGCGTGAGATTTTTGACAGCGCCCGTGTTGTAGATGTAGCCGAAAAGTCCTACGTAGTAGGCGTTCGCGCTGACAGTCAGATTTCTGATAGTTTTGTGGTTGCCGTCGAACGTGCCGCTGAATCTGTTGTAGGATGCGTTGCCGATTGGCGTCCAGTCGGTGACGCTGCTGAGGTCGATGTCTTCCTCGAGCCTGAACGTCATGCCTTGGCAGTAGTTGCCCTCGTTGACGTAAGCCGCGAGAGTTTGCAGGTCGGCGGCGCTGGCGATGATGTAGACGCCATCTACCTTCGTGAGGTTGAGGTCTGCGAAGCGCTGAATGTCAAAGATGTCAGCGGCGGCAATTTCGCAGAATCCGCCTTTGAGTTTTGTCGAGAGTTCCATGATAAATTCCTCCATTCCGCTGACTGCGCCTGCAGCCGGCAAATTTTTTTGTCAAGGGTTCACGGTAGGATTATAGCACACATTCTTGATTTTGTCTCAATCACTTTTGCGGGAATTCCTGCACTTTTGCGGCGGGCAATAAAAAAAGCCTCTGACCGTAGCCGAGGCTTGAAATTGAGCAGTTTTTCAGAAGCGATATCAGCCATAGTTCAAGACCGCTCTTTCGTTGCGAATCATTAAAAATTTAATAGTCCTGTAGCGCGGCAGGTTGTTGAGCGCGATGAGTTCGGGCGCGGCGGCGACGACGCGTTTCATCAGAATTTCCGGCGTTTCAGCTTCGAGAATCAAGCCGGTTAAATCGTCGCTGGTAGCAATCCAGACCGCCGCCTCGTTGTCGTACTGAAAATCCACGTGGCACTCGGCGCTAAAAATTTTTTCTGCCACGAAAAGCCCTCCCTTCAGTATCGGGGATATTGTACTACACATGTTTGATTTTGTCTCAATCACTTTTGCGGAAATTCCTGCACTTTTTCTGGTCGGCGGCAAAATTTGCGCTTGATTTTTTTAGCGGCGGTGGATATACTTTGACGGAAGGAGCTGGCGCAATGAGAATTTATCTTGACAACTGTTGCTATAATCGCCACCACGACAAAAAAGTTTCAGACGAAATCGTTGCCGACAAAAACGCCGTCATTGCCATTCAAAAAGAAATTATCAAGAAAAATATCGAGCTGGCAACGTCGTTTATGTTGCACTACGAAAATAATCAGAACTCGAACCTGCGCAACAGGAATTACAACGATTTTTTTATGAGGAACTACAGGACGATTTATGTGGGCGTTGACAATCTCGAAGAATTAAAGCCGGAAGTAGAAAAAATGCTAGCCGCCGGAATAAAAATCAAAGACGCATACCACATAGCGAGCGCGATTGTAGCTGACTGCGATTATTTTGTGACAGTCGATAAGAAACTGCTGAAATATATTTCCAAAGAGGTAAAAATCGTAAGCCCGACAGAATTTGTAAAGATAATGGCGGAGAGTGATTGCTATGACGAACGAAGAATTGATTAGCAGGGGCATAAAATGTCTGATAGAAAATCTGGGCTACATCGAAGCCGGAGAGTTCCTCAGGCAGATAGCGCAGAACGACGACCAGCCAGCGGACTATACCGAGTGGCGGCGCGAAAATCTGTTCAAAGGGATGAGCGACAAGGAAATTCTCGCTGGAGCAATAAAATATTCTGAAATACACAATCTCAAATAAAAAAAGACCGTCGGCAAAAATGTCGGCGGTTTTATAGTTAGAGGGGTAAGCAAATTAAATGCGCACGTCGAGTTCATAGCCAATCGCGCTGGTAACGACGTTAGCCAGTTTCTTTTTGCTGGCGTGCGGAGGTTCTTCCTCGACAGGCGGCGGCTGGCGGATTTTGGAGAGATGGGCGAAAAGTTTTTTGTCGGTAGTGAGCGTGAAGGGTATCGCGCAGAATTTTTCGTTCGCCGCAATCATCGCCAGAAATTCGTAGCCGCTGACGAATTTCATTTCGGCGTTGGCAATTATCAGCCGGATATTCCGCTCGCTCAAAAATTTCTCCGCCGTCTCCACCGAGGTTGCGATTTGAGTTTCGTAGGGGAAAGTTTCCTCGATTAGTTTCTGCAGTTCCAGCAATGACGCGTAGTCTTCGCCGATGAGCAAAACTTCTTCGGGGCGGAGTTCATCGAGCTTTTTCTTGACGCGCGCGACCAAATCCGCCGGCATGAACGGCTTTTTGATATAATCCTGAACGCCAAGTTCGCTGACCCGCTGAATGTTTTCTGCCGCGCCAGACGCCGTGAGCATTATTACCGGCACATCTTTTGTAAGCACGTCGCCGCGAATGTCCGCCAGCGTCTCAATCCCGTCGTGCTCCGGCATTAAAATATCCAGCAGCACCAAATCTACGCGTTCGCTCCGCAGAACGTCAAGCCCCGCCTCGCCGGTATCTACGCAGAAAACTTCGCACGTCAGCTTTTTTTCCAGCACCATTTTCGCGATTTGCAGATTCATTTCGTCGTCGTCAATCACCAAAATTTTTTTCTTTCGCATTGCTATTCCTCCAAATTATACTGAATGTATTTTTTCCAGACAGATTAAGCCTCCAGCCAGCGAGTGATTTGTTCACAAACTTTTTGATAGCCAGCCATTAAATCGCCGTGATTCGCCTGAATTTTTGCCACGTCATTTGCCGCCGCCGCAAGTTCAAGTTCCCGCGCCGCTGCGCTCAGTTTTTCCGCGCCGATTGACATTGAAGTTGACTTCAGCGCGTGCACCAGCACCTGATAATTTTTCACGTCGCCGGACTCGAACGCCGCCTGCAATTTTTCCGCGCGCTTTGCGTCCGTGTACGTCTCCATTATCTGTTCGAGGAAACTTTTGCTGTCCATTGAATACTGCAGGGCGGTATCCAGATTTATGTCTGGGCAAATTTCCGCGAATCGCGCGCGCTCTTTTGCCGTGAAAGTATCTTCGTCAGCAGATTCTTCGTCAGCTGGTTCCTCGACGGCAGGTTCTTCGACGGCAGATTCTTCGACAGCTGGTTCTTCGACCGGCGCGGCAGGCGTTATTTTTCGCTGCTTTTCAACTTCGAATGAGACCAGCTCCGGCGGCAAATGTTTCGCCAGCATTTCTTCCAGCTCGTCGACTTCGATTGGCTTTGAAAGATAATCGTTGAAGCCCTCCTGCAGATATTTTTCGCGCATACCGGCAATGGCGCTCGCCGTCAGCATTATCACCGAAGTTTCGCTGCTCAAAAATTTTTCCTGCTGCATAATTTTCAGCGCCTCGACGCCCGTCATTCGCGGCATCATATTATCGAGGAAAATTATGTGGTAGAAATTCTTCCGCGCAAGTTCAATACCCTGCTGCCCGCTCTCGGCGAGGTCTGGAATAATTTTGTTGCGCTTGAGCAAGCCGCTGATAACTTTCAGATTCATATCGTTATCGTCGACGACCAGAATTTTGGCGCCTTCCGCCAGCAGGAATTTTTTCTGGGCGGATTTGTCGAAGCGCTTGAGGTGAATGGCAGAATAATCGCCGATAGGATTTTTGTCGATAATTTTCTGCGTCAGCTTGAACGAAAAATCTGAGCCGCTGCCGTAAACGCTTTCAACTTCGAGCTGACTGCCCATCATCGCCAAAAGTTTCTGCACAATAGCAATTCCCAGACCGGTGCCTTCAATGTTGCGGTTGCGCTCCTCGTCCAGGCGCTGGAAGGATTGGAAAAGTTTGCTCATATCCTCGGCGCGAATGCCAATGCCGGTATCGCTGACTTCGACGCGCAGTTCAAAAGTATCGGCGTCAATTTCGGTGCCGGAAATTTTCAGCGTCACGTGACCGGCGTGCGTGTACTTGACGGCGTTGGTGAGAATGTTGGTGATAACCTGCCGAATGCGAACGTCGTCGCCGTAAAGACTGCACGGCAATTTCGAGCTGATTTCCGTCCGAAATTCCAGACCTTTTTTCTGCGCCTTGTCGAGAATCATGTTAACAAGGTCGTCAATCAGCGCGACGGTTTCATAGCGCACCGGCACAATTTCCATCTTGCCGTCTTCGATTTTGCTGAAGTCGAGGATAGAATTAATCAGCGTCAGGAGCGTCCGGCCGGCGCTTTGAATGTTCGTGGCGTATTCCAAAACTTCGTCCGATTCGCTTTCGCGCAGAATCATTTCGTTCATACCGAGTACGGCGTTGATAGGCGTGCGAATTTCGTGGGACATCTGCGCGAGAAACTGCGACTTCGACTGACTCGCCGCCAGCGCCGTTTCTGACGCCTCCTTGAGTTTGCGATTAGCCGACGCCTGCCATCGCAGCTGCCGACTGATTAGCGTATTGACAATCGCAATGCAAACTCCCAGCAGGACGGCGAAAAGCACGCCCAGCACGATAACGCTGCCGTAAATATTCCACCAGTCGTTGACAACAATCACCGTGAAGCTGGAAATTTTATTTTTTTTGGCGAGGCAGGCGACGGAATTGCCGGTGTAGTCCGTGAGCGTGGTAATTTCCGCGCTGTCGTAAACTTTCGCGTATTCGGTGTCGAAGATATTGGTCATTTGCGCGTCGGTCTGCTGATAATTTTTATTCGGGTGGTTGATAATGACGCCGTTTTTGTCGACGAGGAAGGCATAGCTGTCGGCGGTGTAACTTTCGCCCAAAACTTTCGTCAGCCGGTCGAGATAAAAATCAATGCCGAAAACGCCGACAAATTCGCCCTTCGGACCGAAAACCATTTGCGCCATCGTCACGCAATAAATCCCAGTCTGCGCGTCGTAGTAGGGCGACGAAATGCTGAAGCCGTCGGGAGATTTTTCCGCCTCAATGTACCACGGGCGCTGGTCAACGCGCCAGTTCGGGTCGGGCGACTCCCAGCCGTTATTCATGATAACCTGGTGCTCGGCGTAAGGATTCGACATGTAGCACACGGAAATTTCGGGGTAATGCCTGGCGAGGTCGTCGAGATATTCCACGGCGGACGGATAATCGCTCATAAGCTCGGGGTGCTCGCTCAAAAGATTCACGAAAGTTTTCAGCGTGCCGCGCTGGTCTGCTATCCATTCTGAAAGCTGCGATTCGTAAGTGTCAATTTCGCGCTGCATTTTGGTATCGCCCCAGCTGATTGTCGTGGTCAGACAAATTCCGAACGCCACGACCATTGCCAGAATCAGCACCGCCGCAATTCCCTGCCGCGCGTACCGGCTGACTTTCGAAAGTTCCTCGTCCTGCAAAATTTTTTCGACGGGCGCTCTCGCTACTATCGTCGAGAACGAGAATAAATTGTCCAGCATGTCCGAAAGTTTCAGCGCAGATTCGCGAACTTCGGCGGCGCATTCGGCTGGGTCGTCGTCCATGTGCAGTACGCCCTTGTTCGAGATTTTCAAAATGTTGCGCAGAGGGTCGCGCAGTTCGCCAGACAGCCGCGACAAAAATTCTTCCTTCGCGCGCAAAGCATTTTCCGCCAGCAAGCCGTTGCGCATCGCGTTCAGGTACAGGAAAATTATCGTCACCAGCATTATCAGACTTATCAGCGCCGTCAAAAAAATCTGCTCGTAGCTGTCGCGGTAGAACGCGCGGTTGTTGACGCTGAAAATTATGTACCAGCCGTTCGTCGTCGCGCTGCTGAAAATCGTGTGTTCTTCGCCGTCAATCTGCGTGATAAAACTTTTGCTGTGGTCAGACTGCACCACGCGGTTCAAAATTTTTTCGTACTCCGGCAGTTTGTCAGAAATTTTCCTGCCGACGAGGCTCATGTCAGTATAACCGATAATCATACCGTTCGCCGTGACGATTAAAGCCTTGCGGTCGCTGGTGGTACTCATTTTGCGAATGAACTGGTGAACGTCCGCGAAAGTAAAATCCTGCGCGACAACAGTTTCCCCGTCGCTGAGCATTTTGGAAATCGTGTAGCACATATCGCCGGTCATTGCGTCAACGTAGGGCTCGGTTATGTAAATCTCGCCGACTTTTTCCGACGCGCCCTTGTACCAGATTCGTTCCGGCGCGTGATAATCCGGCGGCATATCAAAATCCGGAATTACCGACCAGTCCTTGCCCGCAATGTAAGTGTTGAAACAAACGCCGTCCGTCAGATTTTTACGCTCCGCCTTCCGCTTGACGAAAAAATCTTCAATCTCTTCGAGCGGCGCCCGTGACTTCAGCAGCTGTTCCGCCTCCATTGCAACCCGCGCCGTCGCCTCTTCCGCCTGGTAAATTATTCCCTGAAATTCGCTGCGAATTACTTCGAGCTGCGTCTGCCCAATTTCCTCGGTCTGGTTCGAGGTCATTTGAAATATCAGCCGCACGTTCAGCGTCACCATCAGCACGAAAATTGCCGTGATTAAAATTATCACTGCGAAATCCCGCCGCCTGCCGTTCTTCAAAATTTGCCACTGTTTCATTTTCCGCCTCAATTAAATTTTTCTTCAATTATACAATAACGGTAATGGTTTTTTTCAATCACTTTTGCCAAAAATCCTGCACTTTTGCGGCAGGCTCTTATCACGCAAAAATTTTTGTGCTTTAATTGCAAAAACTGAAGGAGTCCTGCCCATGAAAATCGCTATCGTCGACGACCAGCCCGAAGACCTGAACGCTGCCAAAACTTTTCTCAAAAGATACCTCGCTAAAAAATTTCCCGAAACTTTTCGCGCCATCCAAATCGATTCGTTTTCCGGCGCCGAGGATTTTCTAAAATCGTTCAAGCCCGCTGTTTACGACCTGATGATTTTCGATATCTTTATGAAGCCGCTGAACGGTATTCAAATCGCGCAGATTGTCCGCAGCAAAGACCACGCCGCCGCCATAATTTTCCTCACCAGCAGCGAAGATTTCATTCTCGAAGGCTACAGGGTTTTCGCCGTCGGCTATTTCATCAAGCCGCTCGCCGATAACGCTGAGCAGTTCGACAAAACCTGCGAGTACTTTTTTCCAAAACTCTGGGAAAGTCAGAAAAAAATCGCCGTCCGAATCAACGGCGTCGATACCGCCATTCCGTACAAAAGTATCCGCTACGTCGACATTTTTGAAAGCCGCCGCCTCTGCATTCACGCGACCAACATCGATATTTTCCCGTCCAACACCTACGAAGAAATTTCCAGCGAACTCGAAGCGGACGCGCGTTTCGTCGAATGTTACCACCGAATTATTCTCAACATGGATTTCGTCAAGTTCATGGACGTCGAGGATTTTGTTTTGACGGACGGCACGAGAATTCCTATCAGCCAGCGCAAGAGCAAAGCCGCCAAGCTCAAGTACATGACGCACCTCATTGAGACAGGTTCAGCCAATACAGCGTCACTTTGAAAGTGCCGCCTTCCTTGGAAAAATCGACGTACGCGCCGTAGCGGTCGGCGAAATTTTTTACCGAGACCATTCCCAAGCCGTGACCTTCGCGCGAAGTTCGCGGCATATTTTTTTCGTCGAACTCAACTTCGCCGTCGAACAGGTTGGCAATTTCCACCACGAACTGTTCGCCTACATTTTGAATCTGAATCGAAATTGCGCGGCGGTTTTGAGGCTGGCGGCAGCTGGCGTTTATCGCATTTTCCAGCAGGTTTGAAATGAGCAGCGCCAAATCGCTCTCGTCGACGCCGATATTTTCCGGCAGATTAACTTTGTGCTGAACTTTGATACCGAAATTCTCTGCGCGACGGACGTAAATCAGCAGTGCGACATTTATCAGCGGCTGGACGCAAAAAATTGTTACTTTCGTAGTGCCAATTAATTTTTCCTGCCGCTCAATGAATCGCCGCGCCTCCTCAATTTCGCCGGTCTCCAGCATCATGTAAATCAGCCGGTAGCTGTGCCGCAGGTCGTGCCGCATTGCCACAATTTTATCGCGGCTCTCCTCCATTATCCGATTGTACTCGCCCAGCGCCATGATTTGTTCCGACATGCGCCGCAAATTCTGATTCGTCTGCCGCCGCTCGTACAGCTGCTTCGTCGAATCGATTACGTACCGATAAAAGAAAAAGAATACGAACGGTATGTACAGCCGCGAAAACCGCTCCGCCCACGAATGCACAAGCGGTTCCTGCGCCCACATTATTACCACGCTCGAAATTAAAATCAGCGGGAACACCGAAGTAAATCGCCCGTACGAATCGAAAAAATTCTGTGGCGGCAACAGCTTCAGAAAAATCCGCCGCTCGACCGGCAGCAGCAAAAAAAACAGCGCCAGATAAAAAATCGCGTGTCCAAAAAGAATTTCCAGCTCGGTGTTGAATGAAATTGCGCAGAAAATCGCCGCCCAGTTGTGCTGAATCAAACTCCAGACCGAGCCCATTCCCATAATGAACACGTGCTGTAAAAAATTGCGCCGCACCGTCAGCATAAAAATCGCCTGCCACGGTATCCAGCACACCATTAACAAAAATTTGTACAGCGGAGCCGAAATTCCAAAATGCTTTAACATCGCGCCGTAAATCAGCGCGCTAACAATTCCCCAGATTAAAAGTCTCCGCCACAACAGTACCCGCTCGGCGTCAGTCATTCCGTCACGAAATGACAGGTACCTCAAATACATATTCGAAAGCTGCACCGCTGCGATTAACGCTGCCAAAAAAATTATCAGCATCATTGAAACTCCTGAAAATTTTTTTAGCTGATTATAACATTTTTTTCAGCGCGCAGAATATCTGGCTGACAATACAAAAGAGCTCCTTCCAAAAAAAAATCCGCCTCCAACGTTCGGGGGCGGTAAAAATTTTTATGGGGGAAAATTTATCAGCGTAATTAATGGCGGCGCGCGGAAGTTGAAGCAACCATTTCAGCAAGGTCGCTCGCGTCAATACCAGCCGGCGCGTAAAGATAAATTCTTTCGGAAATCTGGGTCGTGGTGCCGTCGATAACAAAGCAGGCGCCGTCAATGAAGTCGCAAATGCGCTGCTGCTCTTCAACGTTGACGTGTTCATAGTTGACCACGACTGCCCTCTGGCTGAGAATGTCGTCGGTTATTCCCCTAACCTGATTGTAATCTGCCGGTCTGTAGATTTTCATGTCGAACTCCTGCGGCTTGATAACCGTAAGATTCGGGCGGTTGCTCTGCGAAACGTCAGTGTAGGCGGGGTAACGGACGCCGTTCACGTAAGTCGAGCTGCCGCCAGCTGCCGCGCGGCGCACTTCTGCAGCCTGCATGATTTTCGCTTCGGCGGGCTGCGCCTCAACTTTTTTCATCGGTTCCTCTTCCGGCAGCGGGTCCAACGGCATGACTATATCCGTGATTTTCTGGATCCATTCCTTTATCATTTCATCGTCTCCTCACAACAGCATTTTTCTTCCTACAAAGCTGGCTAATTTTATCATAAATATTTCATGTTTGTAAAGGGGGGAAGGCAAATTATTTTAAGGAATTTTGATAAATTTTTTCAGCGGCGGTAACGATATTATGTTGAGGAAAAATTTTTCAGGGAGGAATTTTTATGCCGGTGAAGGTAGGTCAAAGCTACGTTTCGGAGGCGGCGCTGAGTTTCGCGCAGGCGTCTGCTGAGGAATACGACGGCGGAAATATTTTGAAGGATTTGGCGAAGAAATTTCCGAATCTGAAGTTCAGCGCGGGAACGGCGCCTTTTTCTGGCAGCGGCAAGGGCAACGTTGCGATCTCGCCGAAAATTCTGCGCGAAATGCAGGAAAATCCAGATAAGCGCGTAGAGTACGAGGCGCTTTTGTACGACGTGGCGAATTTGAACTGGAACAACAATCCGACGGTGAAAAGTTCCGGCGTGATTATCGACGCGGACGGCGGAATGAGCATGTGGAGCATTTCCAAGAGCGACGACGGTACTAAACGCGCGAAAAGTCCGCTCGACAGGAACAATAAATCCTGGTGGCAGCAGATTCTTGACAGCCTCAGCGAAAGAAGACGCGCCGCCGCTGAAAAAACTTCGCGCGTTGATGTTTTAATCTAAAAATAAATCAGCATTTCTTTCTTGAAGAAAGAAACGCTGGCAACGAAATGTTTTTCAGCATTTCTTTCTCGAAAGAAACGCTGGCAAAGAAAGGGGGCCGCATAGGTCGCTTCCGGCGACCTGTGACGGCCCGCGCGCCGTCCATGGCGCGCTTCTTAAGCGTGTGCGTCCATGGGGCGCTTCTTTTTGTTGTGTTGAAAATTATTTCAGTGCGTCGCCGAGTTTGGAATTGGTCTCGCGAGCCGCCGCAACGCTTTCAGCGAATTTAGCTTTTTCGTCTTCGGAGAACTGAACTTCGACGATTTTTTCTACGCCGTCTTTGCCGAGAATGACAGGAACGCCAATGCACAGGTCGTCTTCGCCGTATTCGCCTTCGAGGTAGACGCAGCAGGGAATGAGTTTCTTAGCGTCGAGGGCAATGGCTTCGACGAGAGCCGCCGCCGCCGCGCCAGGAGCGTACCATGCGGAAGTTCCGAGCAGTTTCGTGAGCGTTGCGCCGCCGACTTTGGTATCTTCAACGACCTGCTGGATTTTTTCCGCGCTCAAAAGCTGGGTTACGGGAATGCCGCGATAAGTAGCAATGCTGACGAGCGGAACCATGGTCTTATCGCTGTGTCCGCCGACGACCATGCCGTCAATGTCAGTAGGAGTTGCGGGGTAACCGGCTTCGGTCAGAGCCTGCGCGAGGAAATAGCGGAAACGGCTGCTGTCGAGCATACCGCCCTGCCCGATTATGCGGTTTTTGGGCAGCTTGCTGTTTTTCAGCGCGAGGTAGGTCATGGCGTCCATAGGATTGGAAACGATAATGAAGATAGCGTCGGGCGAATATTCGAGGCAGGATTTCATGACGCCGCCGACAATGCCGGAATTGACGCCGATAAGGTCTTCGCGGCTCATACCAGGCTTGCGCGGAATGCCGGAAGTGATAACGATAACCTGCGAGCCAGCGGTAGCCGCGTAGTTGTTCGTAACGCCGGTAACTTTCGTGTCGAAATTGAGCATGTGCGCGGTCTGCATGATGTCCATCGCCTTGCCCTCGGAAAGCCCTTCCTTGATGTCGATAAGAACGACTTCGCTGGCAAAAGCCTTTGTCGCCAGGACGTTCGCAACCGTCGCGCCAACATTACCCGCACCAACAACTGTAACTTTCATAAAAACATTCCTCCAATTTAAAAATTTGCGCCGAAATTATTCCTCGGCAATAAAATCTTCCTTGCCGACGCCGCAGAGCGGGCAGACGAAATCTTCCGGCAGGTCTTCGAACTTCGTGCCAGGTTCAATCCCGTTATCGGGGTCGCCGGCTGTCTCGTCGTACTCGTACCCGCAAACGTTGCAGACATATCTCATTTTAAATTCCTCCTAAAAAATTTTATCGTGCAGGATAATTTTAGCACGATTTTTGAATTTGTCGATAGGGAAATTTTTCCATTGAAAAAATCTACGCGATATCATATAATCTGAGCGAAGTTTTTGTCAATCTGGGAGGGAAAATTTTGAAGGTAGTAATTCTGGCTGGCGGATTCGGCACGCGAATAAGCGAAGAGTCCCAGCTAATTCCTAAACCGATGATTGAAATTGGCGGCAAGCCGATTCTCTGGCACATAATGAAGGAGTACGCGCACCACAGCTTCAACGAGTTCATAATCTGCGCGGGCTACAAACAGCACGTCATTAAGGAATATTTCGCCGACTACGTCCTGCACAACAGCGACGTGACTTTCGATTTTCGTGGAGAGACTCGAATCAAAGTTCATAATAATTTTTCCGAGGACTGGAAAGTTACCGTCGTCGACACCGGCTACAGCACGCTGACCGGCGGTCGCGTCAAAAAAATTCAGCCGTACATTGACGGCGATACTTTCCTGCTGACTTACGGCGACGGCGTTTCAGACGTGAATATTTCTGAGCTGGTGAAGTTCCACGAGTCTCACGGGAAAATCTGCACGATAACCGCTATCAAGCCGGAGAGCCGTTTCGGTTATCTCGACTTCGACGGCGATAAAGTTCTGGCGTTCCGCGAAAAAAGCAAGGAAGATGTGGGCTGGATTAATGGCGGCTACATGGTTCTGAACGCTGGCGTTTTTGATTTTATCGATGGTGATTTCATGTTCGAGCAGGAGCCTATGAAAAATCTGACGCGCGCCGGTGAAGTTATGGCGTACCGGCACGACGGCTTCTGGCAGTGCATGGATACTTTGCGCGACAAAATGCGGCTCGAAAAACTTTGGGACGACGGCGCGCCGTGGAAAACGTGGGAGTGATTTTATGATTAGCAAACAATTCGCGCTGGACTTGGAATACACGTTTAGCAGTTTGAGCGCCGCCGAGCGCGAGAAATTTTCCGGCAGCACGGTTTTAATCACGGGCGCCGCCGGCACCATGGGCTTTTATCTCACGCATTTTTTTTACAAATTCCGCGACGCGCTCAGGCTCAAAAAAGTTATCTGCCTCGATAACTTCATTCTCGGCAAGCCCGCCTGGATTGAAAATATTTCCGACGACCCGCACGTGACCTTCGACAAGTTCGACATAATCAGCGACAGCATTGAAAATATTCCCGCCGCCGCTGACGCGAATTTTGTTCTGCACATGGCGTCGATTGCTTCGCCGCCTTTTTACCGCAAATTTCCGATTGAGACGATTGACGCCAACGTTACCGGCTTGCGCAGGCTTTTCGATTTTTATCGCGTCAAAAATCTTCGTGGCTTCGTGTTTTTTTCGACCAGCGAAATTTACGGCGACCCGCCCGCTGACAAAGTTCCTACCGACGAAAATTATAACGGCAACGTCAGCTGCACCGGTCCGCGCGCCTGCTACGACGAGTCCAAGCGTTTCGGCGAAACTCTCTGCAAATATTTCGCGCAGGAATTTAATCTGCCAATCAGTGTCGTGCGCCTCTTCAACACCTACGGTCCTGGCATGAAAATCAATGACAAGCGCGTCGTTGCCGATTTCGCCAGCAACATTCTTCACGGCGAGGATATTACGATTCTTTCGAGCGGCGCGCCGACCAGAACTTTCTGCCATATCGCCGATTCTGCCTTCGGCTGCCTCAAAACTTTGCTCCACGGGCGCTACGATTTTTTCAACATTGGTATCGACAAGCCGGAAATTTCAATCACGCGGCTGGCTGAAATTTACCGCGACGCCGGCAGGGGAATTTTCAACTACGCCGGAAAAATCAACTACTCCGTGAGCGCCGACAAAGATTATCTCACCGACAATCCGCAGCGCCGCTGCCCGAACGTCGACAAAGCCAGAAAAATTCTCGGCTACAATCCAACGATTTACGTTGAGGAAGGCGTCGCGCGTTTCTTGAATTTCGTCAAGGAAAATCCGAAGGAGAATTTGCAATGGTAACAGTTTTCGGTTTAGGATTCGTAGGACTGACGACGGCGCTGGGCTTCGCGCATTTGGGCTACAAAGTTTACGGCGTCGACGTGGACGCTGAACGTAAAAAAATTCTTCGCGCGGGCAAACTGCCGTTCCTCGAACCGCACATGGATAAAGTGCTGGCTGAAAATCTCGGCAAAAATTTTTTCGTGACGGACGACGTGGCGGCGGCGGTTGCTGACAGCGAAATTATTTATTACTGCGTCGGGACGCCCTACGGCGCGGACGGCAGCGCTGATTTGAAATATTTGTTCGCGGCGGTTGATTCGACGATTGACGCCGTGGCTGACGATAAATTCCGCGTGCTCGTCACAAAGTCCACAATTCCGCCTTCGACTACCGCTGAAAAAATTATTCCCTACGTCAGCGAAAAAACCGGCGGTTCAAAAAATTTCGCCGTCGCCAATAATCCTGAATTTCTGCGCGAAGGGCACTGCTGGGAAGATTTCCTCGGCGCTGACAGAATCGTCATTGGCTGCGACGACGAAAGAGCCCGCGCGATTCTCGTCAAACTTTATGCGCCGATGAACATTCCGATTAAGTGCGTTACGCCCTCGACCGGCGAATTTATCAAATATCTGTCGAACACGCTGCTGGCGACGCTGATTAGTTTTTCCAATGAAATGGCGCAGATTGCCGACACGATTGGCGGTATCGAAGTTGCCGAGGCGTTCAGAATTTTGCACATGGATAAGCGCTGGAACGGCTGTAACATGACGAGCTACGTTTATCCAGGTTGCGGCTATGGCGGTTACTGCCTGCCCAAGGACACCAACGCCATGTTCGCGCAGAGCAGGGCGAAAGGTTTTGAGCCGCAGATTCTCAAAAATGTTATCGCCACGAATGACAATCGTCCGAAAAATATCGCACGGCAAATCGTCAAAAATCTCGACAAAAATTCCACCGTCGGGATTCTCGGTTTGAGTTTCAAGCCGCTTTCTGACGACGTTCGTGATACACCCGCCCTGCACATTATTCGCGAAATTCTTGACGCCGGTTTCAAAAAAATCGTCGCTTACGACCCCGCCGCTAATGAAGAGTTTGCCCGCCGTTATCCAGATTTGCCGGTTAAAATTTTGAACAGTGCGCGCGAAGTTTATGACGCGGCGAACGTGCTGGCGATTGTGACGGCGTGGGATGAATTTCGCGGCGTGCCGAATTTTGGCGATAAGAAAATTGTTGACTGCCGGTACATGCTGTGAGGGATTTTAATGAAAACTGAAATTGCGATAATCGGCGCGAAATCGTCCTGCGCGAAGTTGAACGGTGCGGGATAATTTCCTGCGGGCGTTTCGGCGAATGGGACTATCTTTGGAGCGACCAGAGTTTCATGAGCGGCTACAATTCCTTGAGGTGATTTTATGAAAATTTTAATGACTGGTATCACGGGCTTTATCGGGCATCATTTGGGCGAGCGTCTCGTCAATGACGGGCACGAAGTTGTTGCTATCGTTCGTCCGACTTCAAAAATCGACGAGCTCAGCGAAAATCTCCGCCGCAACGTCAAGTTTCACGTCTACGACAGCGAAAATACCGTGCTGGACATCGTAACGGATTTGTGCGTGGAAGGCAACCGCCCAGACGTGGTTTATCACTTGGCGGCAAATTTTCTGAACGCGCACCAGTTCGACGACATTAAATTTCTGATTCAGAGCAACATAACTTTCGGCACGGAACTCCTCGACGCAATGACGGCGAACAACGTTTTCAATTTCGTCAACGTCGGCACAATGTACCAGCATTTCGAGGACGCCGAATACAGCCCCGTCAATCTCTACGCCGCGACCAAAGAATGTTTTGAGAGCATTATCCAGTTTTACGTTGAGGCGCGCGGCTTGCGCTGTATCGCGCTGCACCTGTTCGACACTTACGGCGCGGACGATAAGCGCGTTAAAATTTGGAGCCTGCTCAGGAAAATTGCTGAAACAGGCGAAACGCTGAAAATGTCGCCAGGCGGGCAGCTTCTGGACGTGGTTTACATTGACGACATTGTTGAGGCGTTTGTTTTAGCGGGCGAATACCTTGCGGCGAATCGCTATGATTATTGCGGGACTTACGGCGTTTCTTCGCTTAATCCAATTCCTCTGCGCGAAGTCGTGAAAATTTTTGAGGAAGTTGCCGGCAAAAAACTTTCAATCGAGTGGGGCGGACGCCCGTACCGCCAGCGCGAAGTCATGGTGCCGTGGAAAAATTTTAAAACGCTGCCTGGCTGGGCGCCGAAAATAAATCTGCGCGACGGCATTGGAAAACTTCTGGGGGTATAGAAATGAGCGAAATTGTTCTGCACTTTACGCGCGGCGCTCACGTCGAGAACATTCATCGCGGCGACGTGGCGGCCGTCAACTGCGCGGGCGAAATTGTTTATTCCGTCGGCAACGCTAAACTGCCAATGTTCTGGCGCAGTGCCGCTAAACCTTTTCAGGCGCTGCCCTTCGTCAGAAACGGCGGGCTCGAACGCTACAACATCACCGCCGAGGAACTGGCGCTTTTAGTTTCTTCGCACAGCGGCGAGCCAAATCATGTGGCGCTGGTTCGCGGTATTCTCAAGAAACTCGGTCTCGACGAATCTGTTTTGGATTGCGGCGTCGTACGACCAATGAGCGGCAAGGCGTTCAAGGATTTAATCGCCGCCGGTGAAAAAGTTCTGCCCGTACACAATCCCTGCTCTGGCAAGCACTCCCAGATTATCGCGCTGGCTATGATGCTCGGCATTCCCTACGCTGGCTACACTCAGCCCGACCACGAAGCCCAGAAAATTATTTTCCAGCACGTTGCAATGGCGGCGAAAGTTCCAGAATCCGAACTCGAAATTGGTATCGACGGCTGCGGCGTGCCAGTTTTCTATCTGCCGCTTTACAACATGGCGCTCGCCTACGCCCGCCTTTCCACGCCCAAACTCGGCGGCTGGAATGACTACGAAACCGCCGCCACTAAAATCCGCGACGCTATGAGCGCTTACCCGCAAGTTCTCTCCGGCACCGGCAGAATCGACCTCGCCGTTTCCGAAATTACCGGCGGCAGAATCATCGCTAAGATTGGCGCCGACGCGGTTTACTGCCTCTGCGTCAAGGACGAAAATCTCGGCGTCACGTTCAAGATTGAGGACGGCAGTTATGCCGCCGTTACGCCCATGGTTATCGCCGTGCTCAAAAATCTCGACCTGCTAACTCACGACGAAGCCGACGCGCTCGATAAAAAATTCCCGCCAACGCTGAAAAATCATCGCGGCGAGATTATTGGTACGATTGAGGCGGTATTTTAATTTTGTTTCAGCATTTCTTTTGAAAAAGAAACGCTGGCAAAGAAAACTGGGCCGCATAGGTCGCATCCGGCGACCTGTGACGGCCCGCGCGCCGTCCATGGCGCGCTTCTTAAGCGCGTGCGTCCATGTGGCGCCTCTTTTTCTTTTTTAGTCTATAACTTCGATTAAAAAACTCACTGGTCTGAAACCGTCGTTGCAGGAAATCAGCGCGGATCTGGGATTTTTCATCCAGCCGTCGTACAAATTTTCTGCGCCGTAAGCCAGCGCCATCACAAATGGCGACATGCTCTCCCACGCGCTTTCGCACAAGCCGTCAGGTTTCTTCCAGCCGTCCGCAATAAAAGTTTGCCCTTCAGTCATATCGCACGGATTTTCCAGCGGATTTTCGTAGCGGTCAATCAAATCCTGGTGGCAGACTTTCCGCGCGACGGTTATTTTTATTTTCCGCATTTAAAAAATATTTTCCTCGACGACAATCGTCTGGTCGCGGTTCGGTCCCACGGAAATTATTCCCAGCTTAATCCCCGTGACTTCAGCTAAGCGCTCCAGATATTTTTTCGCATTGGCGGGCAAATCTTCATAGCGGCGAATCTTGCTGGTGTCGCAGTTCCAGCCGGCAAAAGTTTCGTAGACCGGCTCAACCTGCGCGAGGATTTTCAGACTGGCGGGAATTTCGTTGATAATCTGCCCGTTCAGCTTGTAGGCGACGCAGAGTTTAATTTCGTCGAAACTGTCCAGCACGTCAAGTTTGGTAACCGTCATGTAGTCGATACCCGAAAGCTGCGCGGCGTAGCGGATAACGCAGGCGTCGAGCCAGCCGGTACGCCGAGGTCTGCCGGTAACCGTGCCAAATTCATGTCCGACGGCGCGGAGTTTCTCGCCAGTTTCGTTGAGCTGTTCCGTCGGGAAAGGACCTTCGCCGACGCGCGTCATGTAAGCCTTGACAACGCCGATAACCGTGCCGATTTTCTGCGGCGCAATTCCAGCGCCAATGCAGACGCCGCCGCTTACGGGGTGGCTCGCCGTGACGTAGGGATAGGTTCCAAAGTCAATGTCAAGCATCGTTGCCTGCGCGCCTTCAAACAGAATTTTTTTACCGGCGTCAATCTGCTCGTTCAAAAGCGCAATCGTGTCGCAGACGTACGGGCGCAGGCGCTCGGCGTAACCTTCGTATTCGCGCAGAATTTCTTCATAGCTCAGCGGCTCGCGGTTGAAAACTTTCGTCAGAATCAGATTTTTATATTCCAGCAAATCCTTCAGTTTCGCGGCAAATTCCTCGCGGTCAATCAAATCGCAGACGCGAATGCCGATGCGGTCGTCCCTGTCCATGTACGCCGGACCGATACCGCGTTTGGTGGTGCCGATTTTTCCGGCGCCGCGCATTTCTTCGTTGAGTTCGTCAATAATTTTGTGGTAAGGAAGTACGACGTGGGCGCGGTTTGAAACTTTAATGTCAGCCGTCTCAACGCCGCGCGCCCTGAGCGAGTCAATTTCCTCGAAGAAAACCTGCGGGTCGAACACCACGCCGTTAGCGATAACGCAGGTCTTGTTGGGGTAGAGAATCCCCGAAGGAATGAGCCGGAGCTTGTACTCTTCGCCGTCGACAACGACGCAGTGACCGGCATTGGAGCCGCCGGAAAATCTTACGACGGTATCAGCATTTTTCGCGAGCTCGTCAATCGCCCTGCCCTTGCCTTCGTCGCCCCACGAACTGCCGACGACCACAGCGGTTTTAGCCATTTACAAAACGCCTCCTGAATTTTAAGCAACAATCGGATTTAGATTTTCTTCACGCATAAATCTGGAAAGTTTCCTGACGCCGCTCATCAAATCGAAATAATGTTCAGCGGTTAAAGACTGCGAGCCGTCGGAAAGAGCCTTTGCGGGGTTCGGGTGAACTTCCATCATCAGACCATCAGCGCCGGCAGCGACAGCCGCGAAAGCCATTGGTTTAATCATACGCCAGCGGCCGGTACCGTGGCTGGGGTCGACGATAATCGGAAGGTGCGACAAATGCTTGACGGCGGCGACGGCGCTCATATCCAGCGTGTTGCGCGTGTAGGTTTCGTAAGTTCTAATCCCGCGCTCGCACAGAATCACGTCGGGATTTCCGGCGTTCATGATATATTCCGCCGCGTTGAGCCATTCGTCAATCGTAGCCGCCAGCCCGCGCTTGAGCATGACTGGCTTGCCGCATTTGCCAACTTCCTTGAGCAAGCCGAAATTCTGCATGTTGCGCGCGCCAATCTGTAAAACGTCCGCGTATTCGGCAACGGGTTCAATTCCTTCGACGGTTGTAACTTCCGTGATAATTTTCAAGCCGGTACGTGCGCGGGCTTCTGCGAGAATTTTCAAGCCTTCGACTTCGAGCCCCTGAAAGCTGTAGGGCGAAGTTCTGGGCTTATACGCGCCGCCGCGCAGGAACTGAGCGCCGCCTCCCCTGACAATATCCGCCGCCTCAAAAGCTGTTCGCACGATTCAACCGCGCAGGGTCCCGCCATTACGACAATTTCTCCGCCGCCAATCTTAACGCCGCCCACGTCGATAACGGTATTTTGCGGGTGAAATTCGCGGCTGGCGAGCTTGTAGCTTTTGGAAATGGCAACGCTGCTCTCAACGCCAGGCAGAGCGTCAATCGCCACGGAAACCAGCTTGGTCTTATCGCCAATGACTCCAACAATTTTCTGCTGCGCGCCCTCCATGATTTTCGCTTCGAGACCGGCGGCTTCGATAACCTTCTTGACTTCGGCAATATTGTCGACAGTCGCCTCAGGGCGCATGATTATAACCATAAAAATTTTTCTCCTTCCAGATTACGCGTTGATAACGGGGAAAACGCCGAGATTTTTCAGCCAGATACATTTGCGGCGAACATATTCCACGGCGTCGGACTTCAAAAAAGCGCGTGCTGTTCGCCATATTGTCCTGAATTTCAGCGGCGAGGGTTTGCAGACCGTTCAAAATTCCAGCGCGACTGGTACAGATAGCGGCGCAGTTTTCATTCGACGCCTGCGCGCGCCATCAGCTGATTGTGAATTGGGTAGACGAACTCCCGCGCGACGATTAATTTTTCACTGCGCGCAAGCGTGTCCAGCGTGATATTTATCGAGCCTTCCAGCGAATTTTCTACCGGCACAAAGCCCGCGTCAAGCTGTTCTTCCACGACCGCCGCCAGCACTTCAAAAATTTCCGGCAGAATTACCAGCTCGGATTTTTCCGCCGAAAGTTCGTTGAGCCGAATCGCCGCCGCCTCGGAATGCGTCCCGCTCGGTCCCAAAATCCCCATTCGTTTCATTTTAAAAGCTCCATTCGCTGATAACTTGAACAGGAAATATTTCGCCCGCCGCGGAAATTTTCCTGCAAGCCTTGACAGCGGCGCCGCGCATTGCTAAAGTTTGTGCAGGAGGAGAAAGTCCGTGGCAAAATTTATTGAAAATCTGGCGCCCGCGGTCAACGATACCGGCTGGCGTCGAATCATTGCGGTCGGCGACATTCACGGCAACTTCGACCGCTTTGCAAATCTCTGGGAGAAACTTAACGTCACCGATGAAGACCTTGTGATTTTTCTGGGCGATTACGTTGACCGTGGCGCGAAGGTTGCTGAAACTTTGATGTGGGTTATGGCGCAGAGCCGCCGTAAAAATTTTATCTTCCTGCGCGGCAACCACGAGGAAAATCTTCTGGAAGTCTTCGACGTGAACTGCGCCGACAGTCGGCGCGCTAACTGGGCGGAAGGCGATGGCAGGGACACTTTAGCCGCGCTCAAAATTCTTGAAAGGAAAAATCCCTGCGCCGTGGCTGAAATTCTGAAATTCGTGCGCAGTCTGCCGGTTTATCACCGCATGAAAATTGGCGGGCAGGAATATATTTTCGTACACGCGGGGCTTGAACCTGGCGTGCCGCTTGAAAAGCAAAATCCCCTGACAATGCTTTGGATTCGCTCGAAATTTTACATGGAATACGAAGGCGACGCGGAAATTATCTGCGGGCATTCGCCAATCGCATTTCTCGGCGCCACGATTGAGCGCATGGATTTGCCGCCCTACGACCCAGTTCGACTGGAAAATAAAATCACGCTGATTGACACCGGCGCATTTCTTAAAAACGGCAGAATTACCGCCGTCGACATTCTCAGCGGGGAGTTCTGGCAGAGCGACGCGGCGGCGCAGGATATTCTTTTCCTCAGCAGCGAGGGCGTTGCGAAGGTGGCGGAATTTATCATGCGCGAACTGCTTGTTGAGTACGGGCTGGAAAATCTTATGCTGATTCAGTCCGCAACCTGCAGAGTGCCGCCGGAAGATTTGCGCCCGTTCGCCGCCGCCGATTACAACTGCTTCAGAAATATTATCGCGCTGGACGAAGACAGCGCTAAGTACGTCGGGCGAATTACTTTCGGCGACCCCCAGCACAAAGTTCTCATCGTCAATAAAAAAAATCCGCTCGAAATTCAGTCCGCCTGCGACGATATTATCTGCAAAATTTTTACTTAAAATCCCGCCGTGAAAAAATTTTCCGCGGGCTTAATATTTTCCAAATTGCGGCGTATAATCTGTAGAAAAAGTTTTTTCAGCTCAAACCGATTTTTAAAAGAGGTGTCTCAAATGGAAAAACTCGAATTGTTCTACGCCAAACTCATGATTGACGATGCGCTGGCAGAGAAATTCGACAAGATTCTCGGCGACACCGCGATTGAAAATGTCAACACCATACAGATTCAGCAGGTTGTCGAACTCGCCAAAGAAGTCGGCATCGAACTTTCCGCCGCAGATATTCGCGATTACATCGAGACTGTCAACAATGATTCCGAAATTCTGACGGACGACCAGCTTGACATGGTTGCTGCCGGTAAGGATAAGGATAACAAGAAGTTTCACCCACTTCCAGCTTGCTTTGTCGGCGATTCAAAAGTTTCCACGCCGAGCGGCGCTAAAGATATCAGCGAAATTAAACTCGGCGACGAAGTTATCAGCCTCGACGAATCAACTAACAAAGTCGTCGCCAAAGTTATCGAACTCCGCCCGATTCTCGACAAAGAAATTATCCGCGTTGAGTTCAGCAACGGCGCAGTCTGGAACACGACGGCACTTCAGCGTTTTTACTACGGGAGGATTCACGGCAACGACGACGATTTTATCCGCGCGAGCGACGACAAGGGCAATGCGGCGCTTACTGAAGACGGCACGAAGGCTACCGTTATCAAGGCGGAAAAGACCGGCGAAGTGCAGAAAATTTACGATTTCGTCACCGACGGCATGAACATTTTCTTCGTCAACGGAATTGCAGCCAGAGGTTTCTAAAAATTTTTGCCAGCCAAATCAATTTTCAGAGGAGGTGTCTCAAATGGAAAAGCTCAAATTGTTCTACGCCAAACTCATGATTGACGATGCGCTGGCAGAGAAATTCGACAAGATTCTCGGCGGCACCGCGCTTGAAGATGTCAACGCCATACAGATTCAGCAGACAATCGAACTCGCCAAAGAAGTCGGCGTCGAACTTTCCGCCGCGGATATTCGCGATTACGTCGACGACCTTAGCGGCGATTCCGAAATTCTGACGGACGACCAGCTTGACATGGTTGCTGCCGGTAAGGATCCTCATAACTTCAATCCACGGTAAGCAGCGTAGCAGGTTGCTTTGTCGGCGATTCAAAATTACGGCGGGGTAAAACCCGCTTTTTGTTTGGAGGGATTTAAATGGCGCGGGAAATAATTATCGGCACGTACAGGGATTATGTTTTTCTGTTCGGGGACAGCCGCACGGCTTATTCTGATTGGGCGGCGAAAATTGCTGGCGACAAAAAACTTTTATACATAATGCTGGAAGACAATTTTCCGGCAGGCTACCTGTGCGCGAATGGCGCAGGAACTCACTGCGACGTTATCTGGGCTTATACGGACGAGGGAAAAAGGCGGCGCGGCGTCTTCACTGCGCTCCTGAAAAATCTGACGCAGCTGGAAAATTTTTCGGAGATTGAGGTTAAAATTTCTGAGCGGCATGGAAATCTCGAAGTGGTTGCCGGAATCTGCAGGGCGCTTGGATTCGTAGAGCAGGGCGTTTTGAAAACTTTTCGCGCGGATTGGGAAAGTCTCCGCACGTGGAAGGAAAATTATTTTGATAAATTCATGGCGGAACACGGGCACAAATATCTGGAATATTTTTCGCGCAGGAATTTTGAGGTTTACACGTTTCGCGAGGCGCCGCCGGAATATATGGAGCAGCTTTACAATTCGCAGGAGAATTTTTTCGGCAACGTTCTGAACGTGAAAGATTTTTTCGACGGCTACAAGAAAAATTTCGTTGAGCGGGATTTGAGTTCGATTCTGGTGAAGGACGGCAGGCTCGCCGCTTATTACCTTGTGACTTCGCCGGACGGTAAAAGCCTCGTCGTCGAGCAGACTGTCGTTGCCAGAAAATATCTGAACAGCGGCGCGATTTTGCCTTTGTGGAATAAATTTATCTGCGACACCTACGCTAAGACGTGCGACAATCTTGTTTTCGCGGTTTACGCTGACAATTCGCCCGCGCTGAAGTTCGACAGCAAAATTACCAGAAATCTCCAGCTTACCGCCAGTTCCACGTACTGCTATCTGTTCCTTAGAAATTCTTGACAGCCGCTAAGAATTTGTTTTACATTTTTGGAGCCGCGTGATATAATCACTGCGGTATTTTTTTTGTGAGAGGAGATTTTTGAAATCTTATGGCTAAAAAAATGAAGACGATGGACGGCAACATGGCGGCGGCGTATATTTCCTACGCTTTCACCGAAGTCGCCGCAATTTACCCAATCACTCCGTCCTCGCCTATGGCTGAAGATGTTGACGAAATGGCTGCCCGCGGCACCAAAAATATTTTCGGGCAGAAAGTTCGTCTGATTGAATTGCAATCCGAAGGCGGCGCCGCCGGTACCGTTCACGGCTCGCTTCAGGCTGGCGCGCTTACTACGACTTACACCGCGTCGCAGGGCTTCCTGCTGATGATTCCTAACCTGTACAAAATCGCCGGTGAATTTCTGCCTGGCGTATTCCACGTTTCCGCCCGCGCGCTCGCTACTTCCACGCTGAATATTTTCGGCGACCATCAGGACGTTATGGCAGCGCGCCAGACCGGCGTCGCTATGCTCGCTGAATCTTCCGTGCAGGAAGTCATGGATTTATCCGCCGTCGCTCACCTTGCGGCTATCAAGGGCTCAATCCCGTTCGTGAATTTCTTCGACGGCTTCAGAACTTCCCACGAAATTCAGAAAATCGAAACCATTGACTACGCCGATTTGGCTAAGGTTGTCGACTACGACGCGATAAATAATTTCCGCCGCCGCGCGCTCAATCCTGACCATCCCGTCATTCGCGGCACGGCTACCAATCCCGACGTTTACTTCCAGATTCGCGAAACCGTCAATAAAAATTACGACGCGCTGCCGGATATTGTCGAATCGGCTATGGCTGACGTTGCGAAAATTACCGGCAGAGTTCACCACGTCTTTGACTACTACGGCGCGCCCGACGCCGACCGCGTTGTTATCGCCATTGGCTCCGTCTGCCAGACGATGCAGGAAGCCGTTGACTACCTCAACAAAAACGGCGAAAAGGTCGGACTTATCAGCGTTCATCTGTACCGCCCGTTCAGCGCGAAACATTTCCTCAGCGCCATTCCTAAGACTGTCAAAGGCGTCGCAGTTCTCGACCGCACTAAAGAATCCGGCGCAGTTGGCGAACCGCTTTACCTCGACGTTCGCGCAGCTTTCTATGACGCTGACATTTCGCCCAAAGTTATCGGCGGGCGCTACGGTCTCGGCGGCAAGGATACCACGCCTGACCAGATTCTCGCAGTCTTCCACGAACTTACCAAAGATAATCCCATGAACGGTTTCACGCTCGGCTTGAACGACGACGTTACGCACAAATCTCTGACGACTGACAATCACGATTACGATTTGACGCCCGAAGGTACGACCGCCTGCAAATTCTGGGGACTCGGCTCGGACGGCACCGTCGGCGCCAACAAATCCGCTATCAAAATTATCGGCGATAACACCGACCTCTACGCGCAGGCTTATTTCGCCTACGATTCCAAAAAATCCGGCGGCATTACGATGAGCCACCTGCGTTTCGGCAAATCGCCAATCACTTCGCCCTATCTTATCACGCGTCCGGATTTCGTCAGCTGCTCGCAGAAAAGTTACGTCCACCACTACAATCTTATCGCCGGTATGAAAAAGGGCGGCACCTTCCTGCTGAACACCAACTGGAGCGACGAGAAACTTGGTCACAAGCTCAAGCCGTCCATGAAGCGCTACATTCTCGAAAATGACATTCAGGTTTACACCGTCAACGCCGTGAAAATCGCCGGTGAGCTCGGGCTCGGCGGGCGTTTCAACATGGTTATGCAGGCGGCGTTCTTCAAGCTGGCGAATATCATTCCGATTGACGAGGCGGTTAAATATCTCAAGGACGCCGTTGAAAAATCCTACGGCTCGAAGGGTCAGAATATCGTTGACATGAACTGCGGCGCTATCGACCAGGGCATTGCCGCGCTCCACAAAGTCGACACCAGCAGCTGGGACGTTGACGATACCAGCATGAACCGCAATACCGCGCAGGAAAATCCGACGGAATTTATCACCGAAATTCAGAACGTGATGAACCGGCAGGAAGGCGAAATTCTTCCCGTCAGCAAATTCGTCGAATACGCGGATGGCACTTTCCCGCTGGGCGGCGCCGCCTTCGAGAAACGCGGTACGGCTATCAAAGTTCCGGCGTGGGATAAATCCAAATGCATTGGCTGTAACCAGTGCTCTTTCGTCTGCCCGCACGCCGCCATTCGTCCGATTCTGACTACGCCGGAGGAACGCGCGAACGCTCCCGAAGGCTTTGAATCAATCCCGTCCAAAATTTCAAAGGGCGCTTACGATTTGACGATTGCCGTTTCAACTTATGACTGCCTCGGCTGCGGCAACTGCGCGCAGGTTTGTTCTAAGCAGGCGCTGACTATGGTTACCTTCGACGACGACGCTAAGGCGCGCCAGAAAGTTTTTGATTTCGGTATGAAAGTTGCGCCGAAAAATAATCCAACTAAAAAAACCACCGTTATCGGCAGTCAGTTCGAGAAACCTTTATTTGAGTTCAGCGGCGCGTGCGCGGGCTGCGGCGAGACGCCTTACATGAAACTTTTGACACAGCTTTTTGGCGACAGAATGATGATTGCCAACGCTACGGGCTGCAGTTCGATTTGGAGCGCGTCGGCTCCGGCTATGCCCTATACCACCAATGCGAAGGGTCACGGTCCCGCCTGGGGCAATTCGCTGTTCGAGGATAACGCCGAATACGGTCTGGGAATGTTCCTCGGCGTCAAGGCGATTCGTGAGACGCTGGCGGCTGAAGTTGAAGAGGCGCTTAAGGAAAATCTCAGCGAGAATCTGAAAGCGGCGCTTACCGACTGGAAGGAAAATCTTGACGTTGCTGAAGGTACGCGCGAGCGTGCGGATAAGCTGGCGGAAATTCTGGCGGCGGAAAAAGGCGATAACGCTTTGCTGAACAAGATTTACGATAACCGCGATTATTTCGTTAAGCGGAGCCAGTGGATTGTTGGCGGCGACGGCTGGGCGTATGACATTGGCTACGGCGGCTTAGACCACGTGCTTGCCAGCGGCGAAAATGTCAACGTCTTCGTGTTCGACACGGAAGTTTATTCAAATACCGGCGGGCAGGCGAGCAAGGCTACTCCGGCGGCGGCTATCGCGCAGTTCGCGGCGACCGGCAAGAAAACCAAGAAGAAAGACCTCGGCAAAATGGCGATGAGCTACGGCTATGTTTACGTCGCGCAGGTTAGCATGGGCGCCGACCAGAATCAGCTGCTCAAGGCTATCAACGAGGCTGAGGCTTATGACGGACCGAGCTTGATTATCGCTTACGCGCCGTGCATTAATCATGGTATCCGCAAGGGAATGGGTAACAGCCAGCTGGAAGGCAAGCTTGCGGTTGAATGCGGCTACTGGGCGAACTGGCGCTACAATCCTCAGCTGGTTGCCGCTGGTAAAAATCCGTTCACACTCGATTCCAAAGAGCCGGACTTCAGCAAGTTCCAGGAATTTTTGCAGGGCGAAGTTCGGTACTTGTCGCTCAAGCGCAATTTCCCTGACGCCGCCGCTGAACTTTTCGCTAAGACGCAGAAAGACGCGGAGGAACGCATTCACGGCTACAAGGTGCTGGCTGGAAAAGCGTAAAAAAATTTGGGAGAGCTTAACATGAACTACCGAATGCTCGGCAATACCGGCATCAAAGTCAGCGAAATTGGGCTGGGCTGTGAAGGCTTCAGCGAAGAAAATTTCGCAATGACGAAGAAACTTTTCGACGTGGCGGAGGAAGTCGGCGTGAACTACTTCGACCTCTACGCCAGCGACCCCGCCGTTCGCAGCGCCGTCGGTGAAGCCATGCGCGGGCGCCGCGAAAAATTTATCGCGCAGTCCCACATCTGCTCGAACTGGAAAGACGGGCAGTATTTCCGCACGCGCAAACTTCCCGAAGTCAAGGCTGGCTTTGAAGAATCGCTCAAACTTTTGCAGACGGATTATATCGACGTGGGCACAATTCACTACTGCGACGCGCTCGATGACTGGGACGAAATTGCCAACGGCGGCGTGCTCGATTACGTCAACCAGCTCAAACGGGACGGCGTGATTCGTCATATCGGCATGAGCAGTCACAATCCGCAGGTCGCGCTGAAAGCCGTGGAGAGCGGCGCTATCGAAGTTTTAATGTTCAGCGTCAATCCCTGCTACGATTTGCTGCCCGCCTCCGAAGACGTTGAACAGCTCTGGAACCGCGATAACTACGCCGGCAACCTGACGAACATGGACGCCGACCGCCAGAAACTCTACGAAACCTGCCAGCGCCTCGGCGTTGGTATCACCGTCATGAAATGCTTCGGCGGCGGCGATTTGCTTGACGCAAAACTTTCACCTGCCGGCGTCGCGCTGACCGTCAACCAGTGCATTCACTACGCGCTGACTCGTCCTGGCGTCTGCGTCGTACTTTCCGGCGCGCATTCAGTCGAACAGTTCCGCCAAAGTCTAGCCTACGAAACCGCCACCGACGCTGAAAAAGATTTCGCTGAAACTTTCGCGACGTTCCCGAAAATCAGCTGGCGCGGCAACTGCACCTACTGCAGCCACTGCGCACCCTGCGTCAGGAAAATCGACATTGCCTACGTTCACAAATTCCTGAACCTGACGCTCGCGCAGAAAAATATTCCAGAAACCGTCCGCGAACACTACGCCGCGCTCAAGCACCACGCAAGCGAATGCATTCAGTGCGGCGCCTGCGAAAAACGCTGCCCGTTCGGCGTCAAAATTCGCGAAAATATGAAACGCGCGGCGGCTGTTTTCGGCTACTAAATTTTTACGGCTAATTTTTTTTCAAATCTCCTGCCGGAAAATCCTCGGCGGGAATTTTTTTTGCGCGCATTACTTGCGCAATAGCGCGAATGAATTTATAATGAAATGCAAAAAGGATGTGATGTGCTATGAGCGCGGCAAGGGAAATTTTAAAATCTGCGCGACGGATTGTTGTCAAGGTCGGGACGAGCACGCTGAGCTATGGCGCGGGCAGGCTCAACCTCTACCGCATTGATAATCTGATTCGCGAAATTACTGACCTGCGAAATTCCGGCAGGGAAATTATCTTCGTGACTTCCGGCGCAATCGCCGCGGGTATCGGCAAAATGCGTCTGACTGAAAAGCCCGACACAATTCCAGAAAATCAGGCGCTCGCCGCCATTGGGCAGGGCGTTCTTATGCACATCTACGAAAAATTTTTCAGCGAGTACGGGCAGACCGTGGCTCAGCTGCTGCTCACTAAAAGCACCGCCACTGACCCGCAAGCCCGCGAAAATTTCCGCAACTCAATCGGCGCGATTCTCAGAATGGGCGTTATCCCCGTCATTAACGAAAATGACGCCGTGGCGACTGACGAAATCCGCATTGGCGACAACGATAACCTTTCCGCGCTGGTTGCTGATATGGTCGACGCGGAGGCGCTGATTATTCTGACTGACATCGACGGGCTCTACGACAGCAATCCTAAAACTAATCCGGCGGCGAAAATTATCCACGACGTTCCCGAAATTACTGAGGAAATTGAAAAAATGGCTGGCGGCGCCGGTACGAAGCTCGGCATTGGCGGTATGTTCACTAAGATTCAGGCGGCGAAACTTGCTACGGCTAATGGAATTATCCTGCTGATTATCAGCGGCAAAGAAATTGGCAACCTGCGGCGCGCGCTGAACGGCGAAGAAATTGGAACTATTTTTCATGGGAGTTGATACAAATGTTGATTAAAGAAGTCGTAATGAACCACGCGAAATTTGCCAAAACGGCGGCACTGCGCATGTCGGCGCTGACTGCCGAAGTAAAAAATTCCGCACTGCTGGCTATGGCTGAGGCACTCGAAAAACGCCAGGACGAAATTCTCAAAGCCAACGCTGAAGACGTAGAAACGGCGCTCCAGCGCGGCACGCGCAGAAACATGATTGACCGGCTGACTCTTAACCCGAAACGAATCGCTGACATGGCGGAAGGCTTGCGGCAGACTGCTAAGCTGCCCGACCCGATTGGCGCACTGGATTTTGAAGTTACGCGCCCCAACGGTTTGAAAATCCGGCGCGTTCGCGTTCCCTTCGGCGTCGTAGGAATTATCTACGAGGCGCGCCCGAATGTTACCGTCGACGCGGCGGCGCTGTGTCTCAAATCCGGCAATGCCTGCGTACTGCGCGGCGGCTCCGAGGCGATTCGTACAAACAAAATGCTCACCGATATTCTTATCGAGGCGGAAACTTCCTGCGGCGTCCCTGAACACGCCATCGAGTTTATTGAAATTACCGACCGCGATGCCGTTATCGCAATGTGCCGCCTGCGCAAACTTATCGACGTGATTATTCCGCGCGGCGGCGCCGGTTTAATTACGCGCGTCGTCGAACATTCCACCGTTCCCGTGATTGAGACCGGCACCGGCGTCTGTCACATTTACGTTGACAAGAAGGCGGATTTCAAAATTGCGCTGCCGGTCGTGCTTACCGCTAAAATTTCGCGCCCGTCCGTCTGCAACGCCATGGAAACGCTGCTGATTGATGAAACTATCGCTGAAGAGTTCCTGCCGCAAATCGCCAGCCTCATGATTGAAAATGGCGTCGAACTGCGCGGCGATGAACGCTGCCTTAAAATTCTCCCGAAGATGAAGCCCGCAACCGACGAAGACTGGGCAACCGAATACAGCGACCTGATTCTGAGCGTGAAGATTGTTGACGGCGTTGATGAGGCGATTTACCACATTAACCGCTACAACACCCAGCATTCCGACGCGATTATTACCGAGGATAAGGCGGCGGCGGAAAAATTCCAGACGCTCGTCGATTCCGCCTGCGTTTACGTCAACGCCTCGACGCGCTTCACTGACGGATTTGAATTTGGTTTCGGCGCCGAAATTGGTATAAGCACGCAGAAACTCCACGCGCGCGGTCCTATGGGTCTTGAGGCGCTTACCACGATGAAATATCTGATTGAAGGCAACGGTCAGACGCGGTGACTGGCTATCTGCGGACGCTGAAAAATTATTTGCGGACGCCGAAAGGGCGGCACGATTTTTTAGATTATCTTCGCGCGGGACTGATAATTTTGCTGACGAGTTTAATTTTGGGCGTGGTGATTTGGCTGTGAAAGTTGGAATAATGGGCGGCACATTCGACCCGATACATTTGGGGCATCTGGCGATGGCTGAATCTGCGCGGGAAATTTTCGCGCTGGACGAAGTTTTATTTATCCCTTCAGCGCGCCCGCCGCACAAAGTGGAAAGGTTCGTGACGCCGGAAGTTCACCGGCTGATGATGACGTACCTTGCGACGCAGTCGAATGAAAAATTCACGGTCTCGCCAATGGAATTTCTGCGCGAAGGACTTTCGTACACGCTGGACACAATGAATGCGCTCAGGGAAAAATTTGGCGCGGCGGCGGAATTATTTTTTATAATCGGCGCGGATTCAATGGCGGATTTGTCGAAATGGTACAAAGCGCGCGAACTCGTCAGCAAGGTGCATTTCATAGCGACGAAAAGACCAGGCGTCGAAGTGGATTTACCGGCGCTGGAAGAATTTTTCGGCGAAGCGGCAATGGCGCACATTCATCAGGTGGAAACGCCCGGGCTGGAAATTTCTTCGACGGATATTCGCGAACGGGTGCGGGCGGGGCGGTCGATAAAATATCTGGTGCCGGAGGTCGTGGAGGAATACATTGCAAGGGAGCGGCTTTACAAATGACTATTGACGAAATGCGGCGGGAACTTCAGCGGCGGCTCAAGAAAGACAGATTCGCGCATTCAATCGGCGTGGCGAATACTGCGGTAAAGCTGGCGAAAAAATTCGGCGTGGACGTGGACAGGGCGTATACCGCCGGACTTCTGCACGACTGCGCGCGCGAATTTGAAAATGAGCAACTGCCCGCCGAGGCGATTAAGCGCGGGATTGAAATTGGCGAAGTGGAAAAAACCATGCCGCTCCTGTTGCACGCGTACATTGGCGCGAAGATGGTGCAGGAAATTTACGGCGTGGACGACGCGGAAATTATTCAGGCTATTCACCGGCACACTGTCGGCGCGCGCGATATGACGCCGCTGGACAAGATTATTTACTTCGCGGATATGATTGAGCCGAATCGGAATTATCCTGGGGTAGAGGAACTGCGCGACTTCGCGGAAAAATCTTCGGAGCTGGACGAAATTATTTTGAAAGCGCTTGACGAATCGATTATATTTATAGTGCAGAAGGCTACGCTGCTGCACCCCGACACGATAGCCGCGCGGAATTTTTTACTGCTGCAGAAAACTTTTTGACTGACGAAATGAGCTGTGAGCGAAATGGCGAATACAACTCAGGCGAACATAGCGCGAAAGCGTAGAGCCCTGCGGCGTCGGCGGCGGCAGATATTTTTCCGAAGAATTTTCATGTTCGTGCTGTTACTGCTGATGATTTCGGCGACGCTGTTTGCGGCGGTAGGGATTTTCAATTTCGGCAGAATGTTTTACAGCGAGTTCAGCACGATGTACGAGGGCTACGACGAGCGGCGCACCGCTATGGTCGGCGAGATTAATCCGAAGTTCAACGGCTACACGAATATTCTGCTGCTGGGGATTGACGATAATGCGCAGGCGGATACGATTCTGGTTTTGAGTTTTTCAAACGATACGGGCAAATCGCGGCTGATTTCTATTCCGCGCGACACATGGGTTTCAGCGGATTCTTCAGCGGGCAGGATTGGGAGCCTTTACAGCTGGGGCGGCGCCAGTCTTATCGTGCGGCACATTTCGGCGCTGCTGGGGATTTCAATTCACCAGTACATTGTCGTTGACATGAACACTTTCGCCGAGCTGATTGACATTTTCGGCGGGATTGATATTTACGTCGAAGAAGATATGAACTACGAAGACCCCGAATCTGGGCTGGAAATTCATCTGGGGCAGGGATACCAGCACCTTGACGGGGAGGCGGCGCAGAAATATTTGCGGTACCGCAGCGACAATCTTGGGGACGTAGGCAGGGTTCAGCGGCAGCAGAAATTTATCAAGGCGCTTTACTCTAAAGTTTTACAGCTGGATACGATAACGAAACTGCCGGCGATAGCGGATATTTTCCGCAACAAAATGGAAACGAGCGCGGAAATTTTTGACTCGGCGCATCTGGCGAACGTCCTGCGGCGAATGAGCAGTGACCCGCCGGTGACGATTATGCTGCCTGGCACAGAGACGCCGCAGGGTATCTGGGAGCCGAATCTCAAGGAAATTGACGCGCGAATCAGTGAAATGTTCCCCGTGCAGGACATTGCCGAAATTCCCGACGCTTACGGCGAAGATGAAGTTGACGAATAAGGAGCGATGATTATGGATACAAAGGAAATGACGCAGGAAATTTGCAAAGCGGCGAGCGACAAGAAAGCCAGCGACATTGTGACGATGGATATGCGCGGGCTGATGTTCTCGACGGATTATTTTATCATTTGCAGCGCGCCGACGGCGACGCAGGTTCGCGCCATTGCTGACAACGTTGAGGAAAAACTCGGCGAGGCGGGCGTACACTTCAGCCACAAGGAAGGCTACAGCGAGGGCGAATGGATTTTGCTGGACTACGGCGATATTGTCGTTCACGTGTTCAAGGACGAGAGCCGGAATTTTTACGCGCTGGAAAAACTCTGGGGCGACGCGGAGATTACACACTATGCTGAGTAAACTGCCTGAACTTAAGCCGATGACGGTTGCCACGCTGAAAGTCGTGCGCCAGTCTGATTTCGGCGCATTCCTCGACGCGGGAACTGGAAATTCCGACGACGATATTTTACTGCACAAATTCCAGCAGACGGCGCCGGTAAAAGTCGGCGACAGCGTAGAAGTTTTTCTGTACCTCGACCCGAAAAAAAGGCTGACGGCTTCAATGCGCGTGCCGAAAATGAAAGTCGGGCAAATCGCGCGGCTGAAGGTTATAAACGTGACGGACGCCGGAGCATTTCTGGACGTGGGCGCCGAGCGCGGAATTTTCATGCCGTTCGCTGAAATGTTCGGACGCGTTAAAGTTGGCGACACTGTAATGGCGCGGCTGTACGTGGACGAAAAAACCGGCAGGCTGGCGCTTTCCATGAAAATTTCTGAGCTCCTGCGCGAACACAAGGAAAACGTGATTGATTTCGACGCGGAAAGGATTCTGCAGTACATTCGCGAAAACGGCGGCTCGACGGACTTCAACGATAAGACCGAGCCGGAAAAAATTTTTGAGACGTTCAAAATGAGCAAGCGCGCATTCAAGCAGGCGATTGGACACCTGCTCAAGGCGCGGAAGATTGAGAAAACTGCTGGCGGATTCAAACTGACTTAGGAGGGGAAGGCTGTGTTTATCCTCGGACTTACCGGCGGTATCGCCTGTGGAAAATCGGCGGTTTCGTGGGAACTGCAAAAGCTCGGCGCGACGACTTTGGATATTGACGAGGTTACCTTTGAACTTTTGCTACCCTTCGGCGAACTTTTTGGAATTTACGTTCAGCATTTCGGCGGGTACGTGGTAAGCGAGGACGGCTTCCTGAACAAAAAAATTATTGGCGAAATTATTTTCAACCACCCCGACGAGCGCGAGTGGATAAATTCTGTGGCGCATCCGATTTTGCTGAACCGCGTCAGAGATTTTCTGGAACAGTGCCAGGCGCAAGGGCGCGAATTTGTCGTAGTGGAAGTGCCGCTGCTTTTTGAAGTCGGCTGGGAATTTCTGTTCGACGAAATATGGGCGGTTGCGGTGAGACCGAACCAGCAGATTTGGCGATTAATGCAGCGCGACAAGCTCTCATACCAGCAGGCGCTAACCAGAATCAATGCGCAGATGCCAATCGCTGAAATTTGCCGCCGCGCCGACGTGGTGATTGGCAACAAAAAGAATCATTTCCATATCCGCCGCCAGGTTCGCGACGCCCTGAAGGGGCGGTACTTAGGGGGGAATACCCTTGGCTAGTTCATTGAAAAAATTTTTCGCGCTGGCGTTCGTGCTGTGCGTGATAGCTTATTTCGCGCTGAATCTGCCGTCTTCGCAGAAAAAAATCCTGTACCCGTTCCCGTACCGCGAGCAGGTAGAAAAAAATTCCGCGCGGTACAGCGTCGACAGATTTCTGGCGATTTCGGTCATGAAGGTGGAAAGCAACTTCGCGGAAAATGCGTATTCGCACAGCGGGGCGGTCGGCTTAATGCAGCTCATGCCGGAGACGGCGGACTGGATAGCGTATTGCCTGGAGGAGCCGGCGCCGGATTTGCACGACCACGAAACGAATATCCGCTACGGGATTTGGTATCTTTCGGAGCTTGAGGCGGAATTTTTCGGGAATGACGTTCTGGCGCTGGCGGCGTACAACGCGGGGCGCGGTAACGTTCACCGCTGGATTGAGGAAAATGGCTGGCGGCGGAATTTTTCGGACGTTGACGCCATTCCCTACGCCGAGACGCGGGATTATGTTAAGCGCGTGCTGCAGTGCCGCGAAAAATATTCTCAGCTTTACGGTTCAACTTCAAAGTACAAATTGCTGGAGCCGAACGAATTGCGGTTTGTCTGCCTGAAATTCGTTGCCGGTAAAAATTTTTGAAACAGGTGAGATTTTTGGATTTTCTATCTGCGTTGGGAACAAATGATTTGCGCGAACTGGAAAATTGCCTGGCGCAGTCGATAAGCGAGGACTCATTCATAAAAGAAATTTGCGCGCCGCTGATTGTCGGAGGAAAAAGGCTGCGTCCGCAGTTATTTTTCCTGTGCTCCGGCGACGCGGCACCTGCTAAGAAAATTCCGCTGGCAACGGCGCTGGAACTGATTCACACTGCCAGCCTTGTACACGACGATATTTTGGACAGCGCGAAAAAACGGCGCGGCGTTGCGACGATTAATTCTGCCTACGGCGCGCAGATTGCGGTACTGGTCGGCGATTATCTTTTCGCTAAGGCGTTCCAGCTTGTGGCGGAAGGCGATTACGGCAGCAGGGTCAGCGAAATTCTGTCCAGGCTCGTCAAAAATCTTTGCGTCGGGGAAATTATGCAGGATCGCGCGCTTTTCGCAGTTCCAACTCTCAGCGAATACTACACGCGCATAAATCTCAAGACGGCGTTTTTCCTGTCGACCTGCTGCAGGCTCGGCGCTATCGTGGCGGAACGTGACGATATGGAAATTGAAAATCTTGCGGCTTACGGCGAAAATTTAGGCTTAGCGTTTCAGATTGTCGACGACCTTTTAGATTTTTTCGGCGAGGAAAATCTGACAGGCAAAATTCTGGGCGGCGACATTAAAAGCGGCGTCATAACTTTGCCGGTAATTCGCGCGCTGAACCAGAGCGGTGACGCTGAAACTCTGAAAAAAATTATCGCGCAGGGCAACGTTTCCGGCGCCGACGTGCAGACCGCCATAAAAATTATCAGCGAGACCGACGCCGCCGCTTACTGCAGAACCCGCGCCGAAGCCCATATCGACTGCGCCATAATGAGCCTGCCGGATTCTGCTGCCAGATTCGCGCTGGAACAAATCGCCAGTTTTGTGATAAACCGCAAGAGGTAACCACCAAAAATGCAATTAGAAGCGCCACAATGACGCATGCGCTTAAGAGGCGCCCCAAGGATGCATGCGCTTAAGAAGCGCCACATGGACGCATGCGCTTAAGAGGCGCCCCATGGATGGGGCGCGGGCCGTCACAGGTCGCTGGATGCGACCTATGCGGCCCATTTTCTTTGCCAGCGTTTCTTTTTTTAAAAGAAATGCTGAATAAAAAAACAAAACCTTGAATAATTTTGCGCGCTGTGATAATATTGGCGCGTTGCATAAAGGAAAATTAGGGGGTCATATTTTGACAATGAAAACTTCCGAAAAGAAATTGGAAAATTACCAGACTGAAATTACCGTGGAGTACGAAGCCGCCGACCTTGAGAAAGCAAAAAAGCAGGGAGCCCAAAAACTCTCTGAGCGCGTCGCTATTCCTGGGTTCCGCAAGGGCAAGAAAATCCCGCCGCAAATCCTCGAAGCGAATCTCGGCAAGGGCGCCATTCTCGAAGAAGCTGCCGACCTGCTTATCAAAAAAGCCGCCGACGAACTCGTCAACGAGGAAAAAATTATCCCCGTCACGCAGATGAAACACAAAATTATAACCTGCGAAGACGGCAAGCCCTTCACCTTCACGCTGACTTTCACGCCCTACCCTGAAGTTAAACTCGGCGAATACAAAAACCTTTCCGTTGAAAGAACCGTCGAGCCCGTCTCCGATGATGACATTGAAGACCAGCTCAATCACCTGCGCGAACACCACGCCACGCTCACCGACGCCGAGGAAGGCGATACCGTTCAAAGCGGCGACTTCATTACCCTTGACTTCAACGGCGCCGCCCTCAGCGAATCCTTCACCGACGCCGCTGCCGCTGATACGCCCTTCGCAGATAAAATCACCAGCGCCAAAGCCGGCGATAAATTGATTTTCCACGACGAAGATAAAACCTACGCCGTCACTGTCAAAAAGGCTAAGAAAGTTGACTACGAAGTCTACACGCCCTTCGAAGGCGGCGCCGGTACGGATTACCCGCTCGACATCGGCTCCCACAAATTCATTGACACCTTTGAAGATCAGCTCGTAGGCGCTAAGACCGGCGAAGAAGTCAACGTCCGCGTAACTTTCCCTGAAGATTACCACGTTGCTGACCTCGCCGATAAGCCAGCTATTTTCCGCTGCGTCGTCCACTCGATTAAGCATAAAACCCTGCCCGAACTCGACGACGAATTTGCCAAAAAAGCTTCCAAGTTCGAGACGCTTGAAGAGTTCCGCGCCGACATTAAAAAGAATATGACTGCCGCCGCCGAACGCCGCGCTACCGAAAAACAGCACGAAGATATTATCGAACTCGCCGCCAATAACATGACTGTCGATATTCCGCCCGTCATGATTGATTCTAAAATCGACCAGCTTATCGCTGAACTTGAACTCAACCTCCAGCAGCGCGGCATGACCCTCGCGCAGTACATGTCCCTTTCTGGTCTCGATATGGACGCCCTGCGCGATTCCTACAAAGACGCCGCCACTAAGGCTACCCGCACCGATATTCTCCTCGATGAAGTTTCCCGCGTTGAAAATATCCGCGCCGACAATACCGAACTCAACATGGAACTTCAATACATGGCGGCGCTTTACCGCACCACTCCCAAGCAGATTTACAAAGTTCTCACTGAAAATAACCAAATCTCCAGCCTTATTTCCAACGTCCTTCACCGCAAGGTTTTCAAGTTCATTATCGATAACTCCACCGCCGCTGAAACTCCGGCGGAAACTGCTGAAACTCCGGCGGAAAATACTGAAACTGCCGCCGATTCCGATACCGCGAAAGATTGAGGTGCTAAAATGGCTTACTACGTTCCAATGGTCATTGAAAAGACCGGCTTCGGCGAACGCGCCTACGATATTTATTCCCGCCTGCTCAAAGACAGAATCATCTTCCTCGGCGGTCCCATTAATGACGACGTGGCTAATTCCGTCGTCGCGCAAATGCTCTTCCTCGAATCCGAAGACCCCGATAAGGATATCCACCTGTACATAAATTCGCCTGGCGGCGTAGTTACAGCCGGTCTCGCTATCTACGATACAATGCAGTATATCAAGCCCGAAGTTTCCACAATCTGCATTGGGCAGGCGGCGTCAATGGGTTCGCTGCTCCTTACTGCCGGTGCCAAGGGCAAACGTTTCGCCCTGCCGCTCGCACGAATCATGATTCATCAGCCACTGGGCGGCGCCAGCGGGCAGTCCACCGACATTCAGATTCAGGCGCGCGAAATTCTCCGCCTGCGCGAAGTCGGCAACGATATTCTCTGCCGCCATACAGGTCAGCCGCGCGAAAAAATCGTGGCTGATACCGAGCGCGATAACTTCATGACTGCCGAAGACGCCAAAGCTTACGGCTTGATTGACGACGTTATCACCCGCCCCGCCAAACTCGAACTCACTAAGGACGCCGACTGACGGGAGGGGGGCTCCGCTTTGGTCAAAGGTTCTGCCAGCGGCACTTATCGCTGTTCTTTCTGCGGTAAAACCAATCTGCAGGTTTCCCGCCTCATTCAGGGCAACGGCGCCTACATTTGCGATAACTGCGTCCGCCTTTGCAACGAAATTATTGAAACCGAAGTCAAGGATTCCAACGCCGCCGCCAATGCCGCTTTGCCTAAGCCAAAAAAAATCTTCGCCACTCTCGAACAGTACGTTATCGGGCAGCAGGAAGCTAAAAAAACCCTCGCCGTAGCCGTCTACAATCACTACAAGCGTATCGGTCAGCAAAAAAACCGCTCCGCCGTCGAACTTCAAAAATCCAACGTCCTTATGATTGGTCCCACCGGCTCCGGCAAAACCCTCCTCGCTCAGACGCTCGCCCGTATTCTCAGCGTTCCCCTCGCCGTCGTCGACGCCAACGCGCTGACTGAAGCCGGTTACGTTGGCAATGACGTTGAAGATGTCCTACTCAGCCTTCTTCAATCCGCCGGCAATGACCTTGAAGCCGCCGAACGCGGTATTATCTACATCGACGAGATTGACAAAATCGCCCGCAAAGCCGGCGTCAACCGCGATATTTCCGGCGAAGGCGTTCAGCAGGCACTCCTGAAAATCCTCGAAGGCTCTACCGTCAACATTTCCATTCCCAATCCCGTTCATCAGCAAATGCAGGAAATGATCACTATCAATACCCGCAATATCCTGTTCATTTGCGGCGGCGCCTTCAACGACCTCGATAAAGTTATCGAAGCGCGCACTAAGGGCAACGCCATGGGTTTCGGCGCCAATATTTCTTCAAAGGCTGATAAAAATTCCAACGCCCTGCTAAAAGACGTTATGCCTGACGATTTGCTCAAGTACGGGCTTATTCCAGAATTTGTAGGCAGGCTGCCGATAATCGTGACGCTGGACGCGCTGGACGAGGCGGCGCTCATAGAAATTCTGACAAAGCCGAAAAACGCGCTGATAAAGCAGTACCAGACGCTTATGGAAATGGACGACGCGAAACTGGCTTTTGAAGACGGGGCGCTGAAGGAGATAGCGCGGGAAGCCCTTCAGCGTGGAACCGGCGCGCGCGGTCTGCGCTCGATACTTGAACGCACGATGAGAGATTACATGTATGAAGTGCCGAACGTCGGCGAAAGTATCAGTGTTACGATAACGGCGGAAGATGTGATGCTCAGTCGGGAACCGACGCTGAAAATCGAAAATAATTAAACCTCGGCAATTTACAGAATGACAGGTGGTGAGAAAATGACGAACATAGTGGAGCTTGCCAGAATGCCGCTGGTGCCTTTGCGCGGCGTGACGGTCTTTCCAAACATGATAATGCACCTTGACGTTGGGCGGGCGAGTTCAATCAGCGCGCTGGAAGCGGCAATGGTGACGGACAACCGGCGAATATTTCTGGTGACGCAGCGCGAAATAGACACGGATTTTCCAGAGCGGGAAGACCTTTTCGACGTAGGCACCGTGAGCGAAATTCGGCAGATAATCAAGATGCCGGACGGAAATGTTCGAGTGCTGGTTGAAGGCGTAAAGCGCGGCGTACTGATTGGGTATCGCGAAATTGAAGGCTACGTGGAAGCGAATATCGAAGTGCACGAAGACGCGTGGGAAGATTCAATGCAGCTGGAAGCGCTGGTACGCGGCGTAGTGCGGGAATTTGAAGACTGGGTAAAGCTCAGCCGGAAGATACCGAATGAAACTTTCGTGGCGGTGACGATACTCGAAGATATTGGGCGGCTTGCGGATTTAATCACCAGCCACCTGAATTTGAAGCCGGAACAGAAGCAGGAACTTTTAGAGTGCCTCGACGTGGAGTACCGGCTGGAGCGCTTGTACGCGATACTTGCGCGGGAAATTGAAGTTCTGAAGATGGAGACGCAGATAAACCAGCGGGTGCGCGGGCAGATTGAAAAAATGCAGAAGGATAGCTACCTGCGCGAACAGCTGCGGGCGATTCACAAGGAACTCGGCGAAGAGGAAGACGCGGCGGATAACGCGAATGAGTACCGCGCGAAACTTGAGGCGGGCGATTATCCTGACGAAGTGCGGGAAATTATCATGAAGGAAATCGGGCGCATGGAGCGTTTACCGGCAATGTCGCAGGAATCTAACGTTATTCGGACGTACATAGACTGGCTTCTGGAGCTGCCGTGGCGCATTTCCAGCGAGGATTCAAGGGATATAGCCGAGGCGGCGAAAGTTCTGGACGCCGACCATTACGGCCTGGAAAAAATCAAGGAACGCATTTTAGATTTTCTGGCGGTAAAAGTGCTGACGGTAGACAAGCCGTCGCCGATTCTTTGTTTAGTGGGACCGCCTGGCGTAGGAAAAACTTCGCTGGCGTCAAGCGTCGCAAAGGCAATGGGCAGGAAATTCGTGCGGGCGTCGCTGGGCGGTATACGCGATGAAGCTGAAATTCGCGGACACCGGCGGACGTATGTCGGCGCTATGGCTGGGCGGATTATTCAGGGCTTGAAGAAAGCCGGCACGAACAATCCCGTTTTTCTGCTTGATGAAGTTGACAAGCTGGGGCGCGACGGCTGGAGCGGAGACCCCAGTTCGGCGCTGCTGGAAGTGCTTGACCCTGAGCAGAATAATTCGTTTACAGATCACTACGTGGACGCGCCGTTTGACCTGTCGAAAGTGCTGTGGATAGTAACGGCGAACGATTTGACCACGATACCCAAGCCGCTGCGCGACCGCATGGAAATAATTCAGCTGTCGAGCTACACGGAGCAGGAGAAGCTGGAAATTGCGCGGCGGTATCTCATAAAAAAGCAGAAGGAAGCAAACGGTCTGCAGGCGGGCGACGTAGTTTTTGCGAAGGGCGTGCTGCAGGAAATAATCGCTGAGTACACGCGTGAAGCGGGCGTGCGGGAACTTGAGCGCGTGATAGGGCGGGCGTGCAGAAAAGCGGCGCGAAAAATCGTAGACGGGTTTGACGGCACGGTTTACGTCACGACGAAAAATCTGCGCGACTTTTTAGGAAAACCGAAACATTTGCCCTCGAAGGCGGAAAAAGAACCGCAGGTAGGCGTTTCGACAGGTATGGCGTGGACGGAAGTTGGCGGAGACATTCTGCCGACGGAAGCGATAGTGCTCAAGGGCAAGGGGAAACTTTTGCTGACGGGGCATTTGGGCGACGTTATGCAGGAGAGCGCGCAGGCGGGCTTGACGTACATACGCAGCCGGAGTGACGCAATGGCGCTGGAAGAAGATTTCTACGAGAAGATAGATATTCATGTACACGTGCCGGAAGGCGCAGTGCCAAAGGACGGACCGAGCGCCGGAATAACCATGGCGACGGCGATGATTAGCGCGCTGACGAAACGGAAAGTGCGGTCGGACGTAGCGATGACCGGCGAAATAACTTTGCGCGGGAATGTCCTGCCGATAGGCGGGCTCAAGGAAAAAGTGCTGGCGGCTTACCGCGAAGGTATGCACACGATAATTCTGCCGAAAGAAAATGCGCGTGACATCGAGGATATTCCCGAAGTCGTGCGCGAAAAACTGGAGTTCGTAACCGTTGAACACATGGACGAAGTTTTGAAAGCGGCGCTGTTACCGTGAGTTTGAAGGGAGATTGGACAAGTGTTGTGCAGATTTAACTTTCTGAGATTTTCGGCAGCGCGGATTTTGATTCTGCTGGCGGCGTTAATGTTCTGTTTCGCCGAAAAATCTTACGCTGAAGAATTGGATCCAATCGCCGCCACCTATTTCACTTTGCCGCCGGACACGCAAATAATTCCGATAGAAAAACTGCGCCCGACCGAAAAATTTACAGCGGCGGAAATTTCAGCGGTGAAACACAATATCAGACTTGCCAAAATCGGAAAAAAGCTCCTGCTGAATCCATTAATAGTTGTTGAGCGCGGCGACGGAACATATGCAGTTTTTGAAGGCAGCGAAATTCTTGCGGCGATGAAAGAGCTCGGCACAAAAAATTTGCCGGTGATTGTCAAGCCGTACCCTTACCAGAAAGGCGTTAAGAATATCAAAGACCTTTACGCGCTGAACGAGGCGGCGGAAGAAGAATACAAAGCGCTCATGCAGACTCTGCAGGAAGAATTGGGCGGCGAACTCAAGATGCGCCCTTATATCAAAAAGAAAGAGCGCGTGCGCGAAAAAACCAGAATTGAATACGGCGGCGATTACAGCTACGTTACGGATATGTGGGCGGCGAGCCTGCTTTACCCTGACGAAGAATCCTTGCTGGCGGTGTTTGAAGAAATTAAACAGCGCGACGACGTAATTTGGATTAACGACCGCTGGAATAATCCTCTGCCGCAGGGCTACAGGGATATTCAGCTTTGCATGATTCTTTCGAACGGCGCGGTTATCGAACTTCAGCTCCACCATCGAAGCTTTTTTGAAGCCAACGTCACAGTTATTCACCACATTTACGAATTTACGCGGTCGAATATGAAAAAGCCCAAAATGCAGGAGTGCATTCAGCGCGCCCAAGACTGCCAAAAAATTTTGCATGACTCCTCTTTGAACGGGAAATTCGACGCGCTCGACGAAGCTACCAAAAAAGAACTGGCGGCTCTCACGCTCAAACTTTCAGAGCAGACTTCGCCGAAAAAAGCCGCCGCCGTTCTGGACGAGCTGGAAGAATTTTTGCGCGATAACCTGACTGACGAAGAATACGACCTCGCCGCCTGAGAGCAGGCAGGACTTTCAAAAAAATGCCCGCCGAAAAAGCGGGTTTTTTTATTTTCCATTGACAAACGCGCGCTGAATACTAAAATCTGCGTCGAAAATCACAATGTCAGCCGCCTTGCCGACTTCCAGCGAGCCGGTTGAATCGTAAACGCCGAGCTCTCGCGCAGGATTTTTCGTGACAAGCTCAATGACTTCAGGCAGGCTCGCGCCGGTATTCTGGTAAAAGTTGCGGACGACGGCGTTCATTGGCGCGACGCTGGCGGCTATCGTACCGTCGGCAAGTTTAGCGACGCCATTGCGGACGAAAACTTTCTGCCCGCCAAGTTCGCTTTCGCAGTCGCCTAAACCGCAGGCGCGAAGTGAATCGGTTATCAGAATAATTTCTTCGCGCGGCTTGACTTTCCAGACGATACGCTGAGCGGCGGGGTGAACGTGAACGTTATCCGCAATCAGCTCAACGGCTGCGTGAGAATCGAGCGCCGCGCCGACAATTCCAGGCTTGCGGTGGTGCAGACCAGTTTGCGCGTTGAAAAGGTGCGTGACGTGATTCGCGCCGCGTTCAATCGCAGCCAGCGCAGTTTCGTAGTCCGCGGCACTGTGACCAACTGAAACGATAATATTTTCCGCGCGGCAGGCGTCGATGAAGGCGAAGTCAAATTCCTCCGGCGCCGCCGTGATAATTTTTATAACGTCGAGGTATTCGCTGAGCAGGCTCAAATCTGCGCGGCGGATATTTTTTTTGTCCTGCGCACCGGCGAATTTCGCGCTGATGAACGGACCTTCAACATTCGCGCCGAGAATTTTCGCGCCGGAAGTTTTAGCGTCACGGATATTTTTCAGCGCGCGGTGAATTTCTTCAAGCGGCATTGTCATAGTCGTCGGCAGAAAACCCGTGACGCCGGTACGCGGCAGGAAACTGCAGATTTTTTCCAGCGCGGCGGGCGTTGCGTCCATAACGTCAGCGCCGGCGCAGCCGTGAATGTGAATGTTTATGAAGCCAGGCGCCACGAAATTTCCCTGCGCGTCGATAATTTCTTCCGCGTCAGTTTCCGCGCTCAGCTCCAGAATTTTCTCGCCGAAAGTTAAAGTTTCGCCGGTGCGGATAAAAAAATTTCCGCGGTCGTCCGGCAGAATGAATTTCCCGTTAGTTACAGCCTTCATGATTTGCCTCCAGACGCACCAGAATCGACAGCAACAGCCACGCCGGTCTCGTTGAAGGTTTTCATATCATTGAGCGCGGTAAGCGCCGCCTCGACGATTTCAGCGCCAATGCAGGCAATTTCTCCGTCGAAGCCGATACGCTGCCCTGGCTCGAAGTCGTAGTTAATCAGGTCGACGGCGTGAAGGATAAACGGGCGAATCTGCGGGCAAAGTTTTTCAATGTACCGCGCGATAATTTCAACGGCGCCGCAGTCAACGACAATCAGCGTGGAGTTATGCGCGGCGGCTATCATTGCGCCAATCAGCGCGCCGGTAAGGCACTGGAACTTTTTCGGCACGTGGTTCAGAAAATCTTCGGGTTCAAATTTCAGCTCGCCCTTTCGCGTAAGGAGCGCGCTGGCAAAGCGTTCGTCAATCTTATCGAGGTTCCAGTCGCTGAGTTCGGTGAGAGCGATAATCGGCATGCTGAAAGAAATTTCCTCCGCCAGCGTCCGACCGAAATTAAAAGCAACCGTCGGACTCTGTTTAGGGTCGACGATACCCATGAAAATTTTTTTCGCGAAAGTGCGTGCCGTCATGCTGAAATCCATGGAGACGTTGCGCCGCGAGGAATTTCTGGAAGATTTTTTCGGGGAATTTTCGACGTTGGTAAAGGCAAGGGCGGCGTGGCGCAGGCGGTTGGAAGGCTTTTCGGAATTGGTGATACCGGCAACCTGCGCGGCAATATCCTCAAGCAGACCGAGACTTTTTTTCGGCTTAGTCAGACTGTCAAGGTATTCGCGGCAAAGATTCATCGCCTTGAAATGGAGCGTCGGCATCGTCTTAAGGTAAAAGCTGAAGGTTTTGTCAGTGGCGGCAATTTGTTCCTCATGCTCCCCGTTCATTTCGCGAATCATCATGGGGTAGGAGCGCGGAACGTTAAAATCGTTGACGCTGAAGGGCGGGTCGAAAGGTTCAAGGCGCTGGTCGTCGCTGAGCTGGAAATCCAGATTGACTTCCTCAACGTGAATATCGCCGTCGAAATTTTTCACGAAATAATCTTCGAGGTCGTCAATGCTGGAAATATTAGTCATCTCGCTCAGACCGATTTTTTCAAGCAAATCGTTGACCATAGCCTCTTCGTTGGCGTCGTCGTCTTCCTTGAAGTCGCTAAGGTCGCCGTGGAAATCGTCGCCGTCTTCGCAGACGTAAATATACGCCAGCCTGTCAAGTACGTGCGCGGCAATCGAGGAGCCAATCGCCTCGCCGAGCGCCAGATCAAGCGTAAACATTGGCGTAAGGTTGAGATAATCCAGAATTTCGCGGTGACCGGTTTCGCGCCCAAGGTGCGCGGCGATAAGGCAGTCGCAGGCGGTTTCGTCAATCAAGTCAGCGAGGAGCGCGGCGGCGGCGGTATTGAAGCCGTCCAGAATGACAACGCAGTCATGCTTTGCGGCGGCAAGAATCACGCCAGCCATTGCGCCGAACTCAAAGCCGCCAACTGCCGCCAGCACGGCAATAGCGTCCATAGGGTCGGGGTCGTGAACCTGCAAAATTTTGCGGACAACCTTCAGCTTATTTTTGAAGCAGGCGTCGGAAATATTCGAGCCGCGCCCTGTAACTTTTTTGGGGCTGGTTTCGAGAATCGTGGCGGTTATCGCGGCGGCGACGGTCGTGTTGGCAATTCCCATTTCGCCGATAAGGAAGCAGTTGTAGCCCGCCTTGACAGCCTTTTCCACCAAATCCTTGCCGACTTTTATGGAGCGGCGAGCCTGCGCGCGCGTCATTGCGGGAGCCTCGGCGATATTGCCGGTACCCAGCGCGATTTTCCTGTTGACGATATTCGGCAGGCTGGAAATATCCGCGTTGACGCCCACGTCGACTACGACGAGTTCGGAATGGCAGAAATTCGCAAAGGCGTTAGCAGCAGCGCCCTTGTCAACGAGGTAGTTTTTAACCATGCCGGCGGTGGTGGACTGCGGGTAGGCGCTGACGTTCATTTGGGCGACGCCGTGATCCGCGCAGAAAATAAATGTACATTTTTTGGTTTTGCCGAGGCTGCGGTAAAGGTCAGTCATATCGGTGAAAGTCATCTAATTGCCCCTCCGAATCAGCGTTTTAACAACCTTAGCGCCGACGTTTTTCACGCGCCGGAGTGGAGCGACGCGGGTTTTAATTTTAGGCGTGACTTCGTGTTCCTGCCCAAAATCGCCGCGCTTGAGGAAGGTGGATTTGATTTTATCCGGCTGAAAGAATTTGCGCAGAATTTTTTCGAGCGCTTCGGGATTGGAATTTTCAGTGCAGGTAAAAATATCGGCGGCGACGTAGCGCAGCGCGGAATAAACGTGAAGTGCAACGTGACCTTCGCGGAAGGCGCCGATAATCGTGCTGTGGTCGTGAGCTGTATGCTCGGCGCTGAAGTTGGGTTCGTGGCTGAAAAAGGCGCTCAGGAGATTCTTAATCGCGTCGATGTCGGTTAATTTTTTTTCGTTGCAGTTATATAAATCCAGCGTCAGTTGACGCGCCAAAATTTTCATAGCGATTCCTTTCTATTCGGTCGGCATCAAAATAATATGGACGGGCAGATTCGAGGCGCCAGGCGGGGAAAATTCAAAGCTGACCCTGCCGCTGTAACTTCCAAGCTCGCAAAATTCCATTTCGCTCGTCCAAAAAGCGAAACCGTCTTCGCGGGCTTTCTGAACGTCTTCAGTTTCTGGAGGGGTCTTATCGCCAAAGAAAAGTCTGCCGCGCGGCGTAGGGATAACGCCGGAATTTTTGCCGTAGCTGAAGCGCATGGCTCCGGCGTAGGTGCCGCCGAGCGGGCTGAGGACGTAGCGCGTCGGGGCTTTGGTTTTGAAATTCAGAATGTAATTGACGCCGTAGTTCCCTGCGTTTATGACTTCGGCGCCGTCGGTCGCGTCAACGCCGTGCTTGTACAAATCCGTTGCGTCGTCGACCAGCAGGACGTAACCGATACCGTCGGTTGCGGGGTTGTAGTCGCGGCGGAGCTTGAAGACGCGGTTCATGTTTTTGAAGGTGCCGCGCAGCTGGTATTCATCGCGCGGGAGAATTTCGGCGTAGCTGACGAATTTAAGCGGGTCGGCGTAGGGCGGACACATCAGCACGTAAATTCGGACGGCGCCTTTCGCGTGGAAATCGTAGACGCCGTGGATTAATTGTCCCGCGTCGATAATGGTACTGCTCATTTTTTCATGAAGGAGCTTGCGTTCGCCCTTAGCCAGCTTAATTTTGCCGTGGAAATTATTTTTCATGTAGTGGAGCTGGGTGTCCTTGCCGACCTGCAGATAATTCGCGCTGGGCTCGGCAAATCCGCCGCGCGTGACTTCGACGGTATTGGCTTTGCCGGAAACGTTCTCGACGATAACGGCGATTTTTTTCTTGAAGCCGGAATCGTTGAGGTGGTAGAAAAGGACGCGCGCCTCGCCTTCGACAACGTCGGTGTAGAGAATGCCGTTTTGCGTGACGTATTCGGGGCTGTCTGAAAAAATCAGCGTGCCGCCGGTATCTTCAACTTCGACGGGCAGGCGTTTCATCGGCAGCGGTTCAAAGTTTTTTGCCAGAACCGGCAGTGCGGCGAATGAAGTTACGAGTGCCAGCGCCGCCGCGCAGATTTTTCGTGTCAAGTTCAAAAAGTTTCAACCTTTCAGCTTTGCAAAAATTTCAGCCTTGAGGAGCCGCCAGCGAAATTCGTAAATCCCGAAACGCGGCTTGCGGATATGAACGCGGCGCAGGGTAAAAGGGTCGCTGTCGAGCGTGTTCAAGCCCGCTTCGCCGGTAACCGCCGCCAGATAATTTTCGTCCTTGAGCATCTGGATAATCTGGGAATTGTAGACGCCGTTGGGATAGGACAGACTGGCGATTGGGTCTAAGCCGTTCCATTCCAGAAAAATTTTCGACACGCGGATTTGGTTTGCCAGCAAATCGTCGCTGAGCGTGACCAGCGGCAAATGGTCGGCGGTATGCGAACCAATTTCAATTCCGCGCCGCTGCATATCCTTGAGCTGTTCCAAATCGAGATAGCCAGATTTGCCGAGTTCGTTGGTGATGACAAAAACTACGGCGGTCATGCCGTGCGCCTCCAGAATCGGCAGCATTTCGTAATAGTTGTCCGCGTAGCCGTCGTCGAAAGTCAGAATAATCGGCTTGGCTGGCAGCGGAGAGCCGAAACGCTGGGCGCGAATAAAATCGTTCAAAGTTATCGTAGTATACCCGTTTTCCTGCAGATAATCAAGCTGGGCTGAAAATTCGGCGGGCGGCACGTTGTAAATTTCCGAGCTGGGGTCTGGATTTTGCGTTATCGTGTGGTACTCCAGAATTGGAAAGCCTTCGGGCGCGGGCTGAACAAAAATTATTCCCAAAAAAATCACGGCAATCAAGATTAGCCCGCTAAGAAATCGCAAAATAATCACGCTCCAATTTATTGACTTTCTTTATGTTAAAATGTATAATTGAAATGGTGAATTAGGAAACGGAGTAGCTGCGGATGTGGCGGAACTGGCAGACGCGCCGGACTTAGAATCCGGTGCCATCAGGCGTATGGGTTCAAGTCCCTTCATCCGCACCATTAAATATTGCAGTTCTTAAAGGAGCGTCTGAGCTTGTTCAGGCGCTTCTTTTCGGTTGGAAAAATTTCGCTGCGCTGGCTTTTTGTACTGAGTACAGCTGTATCTATTCCCGCCCGCCGTCTAAAATTTCGCGATAAATTTTCTCAAGCGCCCGCATATATCTTTTTCCGTCCATGAGCCGCGACGCCAGAACTTTTTCCCGCAAATTCAAATTCCTTCGCTGCGAAAGTCCGACGGCTTTTTTTATGTACTCGCCAGCATCCTGCGCGATAAATTCCTGACAACCGGCGGCAGTCAAAATCGACGCGCCAAGCCCGCCGCGCAAAGTTACCACCGGCACGCCCATATACAGCGCCTCGCAGGTCGTCACACCGCCGTTATAGGGGAAAGTATCCAGCGCAATGTCAATATCGTTGTACTGCTCAAGGTAGTCGCGGCTGTACGGACGCAGTTCGACTGGCAAATCTTTCAGACGCCGCATGACAATTTTCCGTCCGTCGGGGACACTGCAGATTTTGCTTTTGACAATCAGCCTGGAATTTGGGACGGCGTTCAGAATTTCGCGCCAGAGTTCCAGCACTTCATCGGTAACCTTTGCAAAATTGTTGAAACTGCCGAAAGTCACGCGGCTGTTTTTTTTATGAGCAACGGCAGGCATGTCAGCGAACGGCGCGTAGCAAAGCTGGCAGCCCTCAACGCGCAGAATTTTTTCGGTGAAATTATTTTCATCGGCGGCGCAGTTTGTATCGCTCAAAACGTAGTCGACGGCGCTAAGACCGGTCGTAGCCGTGTAGCCAATCGCGCAGATTTGAACGGGCGCGGGCTTGTACGCCAGAACCGGCAGGCAGGAATTTTGCGTATGTCCAGACAGGTCAACGAGTATATCAATCCCGTCCGCGTAAATAATCCGCGCAACAGTTTCCGCGTCCAAGCCGTTCAAGTCCCGCCAGTGAACTTTGTCGTTTTTCAGCTTAGCCGTGACGAAATCGCTGGCGCCGTTTTGGTAGACGCTCACTTCAAAATTTTCAGCGTCGAAGTCACTGAGCAGCGGCTTGACGAAATTGGCAACTGCATGCTGGCGAAAATCCGGCGAAATGTACCCGACACGAATTTTCTTACCGGCGTGATGATTTTCGTGCTGGAACTGCTCGACGCCCGCGAAAAATTTATCGTATTCCTGCGCGACGGATTTAGCGGCGCCGCCGTTGTAGTTGCTAAGGAACAGGTGCTTTGAAAAAAGTTCCGCACTGCCGGTAAGGGCGCTGGCTTCGCGCAGATTTTCAGCGGCGGTTTTCGCGTCGCCGGCAAGGTACAGACTGTTGGCGCTCCAGGCAAGCGCTTTGCTCAGAATTTTTCTATTGCCAGTCGCGCGGGCTTCGGCTTGAACTTCAGCGAAACTTTTCAGCGCGACGATAAGTTCAAACCTTTCAGCGGCAACGGCGGCTTTAACCAATCGCCCGCGAAGATTATCCGGCGCGAGCTTTTCAGCGGCGTCAAGGTTTCCAAGATACAAATTAGCTTCAGCGAGAACGGCAAAACCGTCGGCAGAATTTTTATCCAGCTCCAAAATTTCCTGCGCCGCGCCGAGCATTGCCTGAGCGTTACCGTCGTCCGCGAATTTGTCAGCCAGACGCAGCCAGTCAGAAATTTCTTCCACGAAAATCACCTAAAGTTTGAAACTGATTTTGTTGACGCCGCCCTCGTAGCTGTGCGAAAAATCCTTCGTGACATTGCGCAAAATCACGGCGCCCAAATCTTCTTCGTCGAATTTTTCATTCGCCAGCGGATTATAATTTTTGCCGCCGCAGAGGACTTTAAACTCGGTCTGCTTAACCGCCTCGGCGTAGGTTATGTCGATTACCATAGAAATTTCGTCGCCCGCGCAGGCGTTGTCGAGCATTTCGTAAATAATTTCCTCGCAGCAAAGCTGGACGCGGTAAGTGTATTTATTGCTCAGCCCGTATTTTTCGGCGAACAGCGCGATTTTGTTCTGCATTTCCATAAGGTCGAAGTGGCGCTCGGTAATTTCGTAGTGGAAATATTTTTCGCGCTGAATGAAGGCGACAGTTTTCTCGCGCTTGGGGTTGTCGAAAATTTCAGCGGGCGTACCCTGCTCGTAAATTCCGCCGTCCGCGAAAAATAGAATCTTCGTAGCGACTTCGCGCGCAAAGTTCATTTCGTGCGTGACGATAATCATAGTCAGATTTTTTTTGGCGAGCATGCGAATAACTGCCAGAACTTCACCGACCATTGTCGGATCGAGCGCGCTGGTAGGCTCGTCGAACAGAATAACTTTCGGGTTCATCATCAAAGTGCGGCAAATTGCGATACGCTGCTGCTGGCCGCCAGATAAAACTTGCGGGTAAGCGTCAGCCTTAGCGACAAGCCCGACCTGCACGAGAAGTTCCATGGCTTTTTTCTCAGCGTCGGCGCGCGGCATTTTTAAAAGCGTAACCGGCGCAAGGCACAGGTTGTCCATAACGTTCAGGTGCGCGAAAAGATTGAACCGCTGGTAGACCATTCCCATGCTCTGGCGGATTTTGTCAATGTCGCAGTCCGGCGCGGTAATTTCCTGTCCGTCGATAAAAATATTTCCGGCGTCGGGCGTCTCCAAAAGCTCAATACAGCGCAGGAAAACGCTCTTGCCGCAGCCGGAGCCGCCGATAATCACAATGCGCTCGCCTTCCTCAACGCTGAAGTTCACGCCGCGCAGAACGCTCAAATCGCCAAATTTTTTGCTAAGCCCGCGAATTTCGATAACGCTCATTTTTTATCACCAAAATGGAAAATTTTGTGCACGGCGTAGGACAGCGCCAGATAAATCAGCATTCCGCCGATTATCGTAATCATTGGCTGCATCGTGCGCGACGCCGTGTTGTTTATGACGCGCGTCAAATCAGTTATCGTGACGTAGCCGACGACGCTCGTCCACTGAATCAGATTTATGACCGTCGACTGGTAGACTGGCTTGGCGATTCTGACGATTTGCGGCAAAGCTACAAGCTTGAACGCCTGCCAGCGCGAAAATCCCAGCGTGCGCGCCGCCTCTACCTGTCCCGTGTCAATTCCCATAAGCGACGAGCGCAAAAGTTCCGCCACGTGCGCCGCCGTATGCATGGAAAATGTTATCACCGCGACGGCTATCGGGCTTATTCCGCTCCGCGCGAAGACGCCGTAAAATAAAAGCATGAGCAGCATTAAAACTGGCGAACCGCGAATTATTGAAATGTAGACCCGCGCGAAAATTTCCAGCGGCTTGATTTTCCCGACGCGCATTGAGCATAGCGCCGCGCCGATTATCGTACCAAAAAGGAGCGACAGCGCTGAAATTTCCACTGTCGCCCAGAGTCCGTTTAGAATTGTCAGCCACGCGCCGTCTTTGATGAAAATTTTGTAGACAAGCTCCATGTCAATCTTTCTTCAAGCCAATGTGAACGATTTTGCCGCGATAGTAAGGCGCAGTCAGCTCAACTCCGGCGGGTTTATCGGCGTTGGCGGGAATAATTTCGCTGACAGGAACAATCGCCCAGAAAACTACGTCGACCTGACCGCTGGTAAGAGCCGCCGCGCGGGCGCTGCTGTCAACCTGCACGAGTTCGATATTTTTGCCGAGGAGTCTGCCAATTTCCGCCAGCACAGCGGTATTAAAGCCGGCAGCTTTTCCGTCCGCGCGAACCAAATCCAGCGGCGGGAGGTCGCCGGTTATGGCAACCTTAATCGTATCAGCGCCAGGAATATTCGCAATGTCGACGGCTGGCGGTTCGGTATCGCCCTTCAGATTGTTAATATATTCGCGCGTGAGATTATCGAGCAAGCCGCTTTCGCGCATTTCGGAAAGGGCGCCGTCAATTTCGGTGCGGAGTACAACGTCATTTTCGCGCATGGCGAGGCAAAACGCGTCGATAAATTCCAGCGTGTGCCCTTCCAGCACTTCGATTTTGGGATTGCGCGCGATAAGATAATTCGAGACGCAAAGATAGGTACTGACTTCGTCGATTTGACCGGATTCAAGCGCCATCTGCATTGAGTTCAGATTGTCGAAGTAAACGACTTCATGCGGGAGGGTGTTTATGTTAAAGGTCTCGAAAATTTTTTCCATGAAGACGTTAAATTCTTTCTCGCTGGCGTTGAGGTAGCGGAGCATACCAATTTTGATAGCGTTGGGTTCGGTTTTAGTTTCGCCGCCGCCGCAGCCCGCCATTACCAGCAGGCTGAGCGTTAGCATGAGCAGCAGAAATTTTTTCAAGTTCATTTAGATTACGCCTCGCTTATTTTTTCAACTGAATGTGAACGATTTCGTCACGGAAGTAGGGCGTGGAAACTTCAACGCCTTCGGGCTTGTCAATGTCTATGGGCATATCTGCGGAAGCGGGAACGACTGCCCAGAAGGAAACATCAATCTGGTTGGACGTGAGTGCGGCGGCGCGGCTGGCGCTGTCGATTTGCACGATTTCAATATTTCTGTTGAGGCGCTTGCCAAGTTCAGCGAGCATAGCGGTATTAAAGCCGGCAACTTGTCCGTTAGCCAGAACGAGGTCGAGCGGCGGCAGGTCGCCGGTCACGCCAATTTTCAGCGTCTCAGCGCCGTCAATTTTTTCAATCGTGACTGCGGGCGGATCTTCGGCGCCTTTAAGGTCGGTGATATAAGTTTTGACAAGACTGTCGAGCGTGCCGTCATCTTTCATGGCGCCGAGCGCGGCGTCGATTTTATTCTTGAGTTCGGCGTCAGCAGCGCGCATTGCGAAGCAGAAATTATCGGAAAGGTGCGCGGGATTGTGTCCCCCAGCGATTTCAACTTTCGGGTTGCGGGCGATAAGATAATCTGCGACACATTTGTAAGTACTTGCCTCTTCGACGCTGCCGGATTCGAGCCCCATCTGCAGGAGCGGCAGGCTGTCATAGAAAGTTGTGGCGTGCGTCGACAGCTTGATATTTGCCTCTTCCTCGGCTTTCTTAATAAGTTCGTCCATCGTCGTTTCGGTAACGTTCAGGTACTTAATCGTACCAATTTTAATGTCCTCGGAATTTTGCGCGGGAGTAGAGCCGCCGCCGCAGCCGGTGAAGAGCGCGGCAGCCATTACGCAGGTTGCTAATACGCTGGCGCCTTTTTTCAAGTTCATTTTAGAATCTCCTTTCAAGCGGAAAAAATTTTTACGCTGAATTATATCACGAATGCCACGTAAAGCAAACTTTTGCGTAAAAAAAACTGCCCCCATGCTGGGAGCGTTGGAAAATTTTCAGCGGTTCCTGACAATTTCCGCCAGAACTTCAAGCAAGCGCGCCTGCAGTTCGCGGTTTTTAGTCAGCAAATCATAAACGCCGTCCTGTGACAGAACGCCGCGCTTTAAATCTTTTGGTATTTTACCGGCTTTTTCAGTACCCCAAACCTGTGAGCCAGTTATTAACTTTTTCGCGGACGGCGTCGGGCTTATCCTGACAATCTTTGCCGCGAATACCAATTCCTTCGCGCACCTTCGAGCCGCGCGCGTGGTCGGAAATTTCGCTTTCCTTGCCCGTCATGTATTCGCCGGCGGACGTGCAGAACGGAATTATCGTCTTGCCACGGAAGTCCTGATTCTCAAGGAAAGTGTAGACCGGCATTGGCATATCGCTCCAGAAAATTGGATACCCGAGGAAAATCACGTCGTACTGGTCGAGATTTTTGACGTAGGAAACAATTTCGGGGCGGGCGTTTTCAGCCTTTTCCTGCTTGGCGACTTCAGTGCATTCTTTGTACTCGAACGGGTATTCCTTGACCGGCTTAATTTCGAACATATCGGCGCCGGTTTTTTTAGCTATCATCTCGGCGGCGATTTTGGTATTGCCCTTCTCGATAATGCCAACTTCAAAATTGTCGCCCGCGCGCGAAAAATATGCCACGAGAATTTTGGAAGTCGGCACAGCCTGTGCCTGAACAGACGCGTCTTTTTTTTCTGTTATGCCGCCGCAGCCCGCCAGCCATATCGCCGCCAGCGCTATCAGCAGCGCGAAAAATTTTTTCAATAAAATCACCTCAGTGAGTTTTTTTGAGATACTGCAAATCGCCGTAGAAATAGCTGGCAGTGGTGCCGCCGTCAATGAGAAAATCTGCGCCGGAAATAAATCTGCCACGACTGCTCATAATAAATTCCGCCAAATCGCCGACTTCATCAGGACAACCAGCACGACCGGCGGGACTGGCTTCGAGCATTTTGCGATAGCCTTCGCCGCGCGGACCTTTGAGCTCGTCGTTTGCCAGCGGCGTAATGATAACGCCAGGGCTGATAGCGTTGACAGTGGCGCCGCGCTTGCCCCAGCGGCTTGCTTCGTACATGACGCGCAGGCAATTTCCGCGTTTAGCATATTGGTACGCGCGGAGTGTATCGGTAATTTCCTTGAGGAAGGGCAGATTCAAAAGTTCCTCGGTGGGCGCGGTTGCCAGCGCGGTATTCTGTTCCTCAGGCAGCGCAGGGAGCCTGTGACCGGACTGCGAAGAAATTATTACGCCGGAGCCGCCGTCCGCAATTATCTTGCCAAATTCTTCAAGGAATACCGCCGTGCCGTACAGGTCGACTTTCAAAATGGCTGAAACCGGCGCCTGCGACGGCGAAACTCCCGCCGCGTTGATGACGTTCTTAACTGCGCCGAATTTCTGAGCATGCTCCACCAGCGCCAGAATCGATTCGCGCGAAGAAATGTCAACCGCGATTGTCGAAACTTCAAAGCCGGCGTCTTCCAGTATTTTCGCCGCAGAATCTGCCGATTCCTGCCGCAGGTCGCCCAGTACGACGTGCCTGCCAGCGCCAACGCGCCGCGCTATCGCCTGCCCAATTCCTCCACTGCCTACCAAAACTACTACGTCTTTCATAACAATTACCTCCGAGAACTTTTGATTTAATTATAAACAATCCCGCGCGTCGAATCAATTCCTGATTTTTTATAGCGCTATGAGTTCTGCGCATAAAAAAAGCCACCGCGCGAAACGGTGACTTGAAAAATTCGCTCAATAAAAATCTATTTTGCCGGAGCCGGAGCCTCAGGCTTAGCAGGCGCCGGAGCCGGAGCCGCAGGTTTAGCGCTCGCGGCTGCCTTAGCTTTAGCGGCGGCGTTTTTCTGCCCGAAAACTTTGAACGCGGCGCGCGTAATTTCGCGGACGGCGTAATAGTTAATCGTGTTGGAAGAGAGCGTGCCGACGAATTGCGCGGGCGACCACATCCGAAAGACCAGTTTGTTATTCCAGGTGTAGGCGAATTTGGCAAGGGGCTTGAGCTCGTCGAAATAAAAAGCGCGGGGCGTCAGTATGCGCGGCTGCTTTTCCTGCCCGTCAGCAGCGGCGGCCTCTTCGCCAGCATTTTCCTGCGCGGCAGCTTCCGCAGCGGGAACTTCGGGCGCAAGAGTTTCGGGCGCGGGAACTGCTTCTGGCGCGGGAACTGCTTCGGGATTCTGATCGCCTGGTTTTGGGCGCTTACCGGCGAGGAAAAAGAAATTATCGCATAAAAGAATTACATTGGCGTTGATAATTTCCAGCTCGCGGCGAATTTCGGCGTAGTCGGCGTTGGCGAAGTTTTTCACGATAGAATAATTCGGACGGAGCTGCCCGTCGCTCTTTTTGATGTTGACGATGGCGATTGAGCGAATCAAATCGTCTTTTACCGCCATAACTTCTTTTTTGACGTAGGTCGTGGGCGCGGCGGCGAAGGCGTCATTCACAGCTTTCGTCCAGACGGCGAGCTTGAACATGAACTTCGAGAATGAGCCCTTTTCGTTCCATTCGGCGGCGACATCGTGACCTTCGGGGTATTTTTCAAGGTCGGTGTAGCCGCTCGCTTCGTGCAGGACAAAGCAAATGCGAACCTTCTGCTTTTTCCAGTTGTCGAAGTTGACGATACCGTCGCGGACGAATTTGCCGTAGGGCGCCTCGTGATCCATGAAGTACGGACCTTCCTGCGAAATATTTTCCGCGTGTTTTTTAGCCCACTCGTCGAAAAGTTTTTCAAGTGCAGGTGGCTGATGACCCATAAATAATCACTCCTTTAATTTCAGCAGCGTTAATTTTTACACAAACCGCGCGTTACGTCAAGCGAAAAATTATTCATCGAGCTCAGCATAAAGCGCGTCGATTTCCGCCAGCTTGGCTTCGTGCGCCGCCGCCAGTTCTGCCAGTCGCGCTGGTTCCGATGCCGAATTTATTTCCCGCTCCAGCATTTTCAGTTCCATTTCCGCCATTTTTATCTGCGCTTCGAGTTTTTCAAGCTGCTGCTCAGATTTTTCCTGCTGTCTGGAAGTTTTCACCGGCGCGGGCTTTGGCTTTGAGACTGGCTTGGAAATTTTTTCCGGCTTTGGCAAAACTGGCGCGGGGCGGTCTTCAAATTCGATAACGCGGCTGGTTACGGCGTCCAATAAATATCTGTCGTGCGTGACGATTAAAATTGTGCCGTCGAATTCGCGCAGTGCAGATTCAATCGCCTCTCGCGCGGGCAAATCCAGATGATTCGTCGGCTCGTCCAGAATCAGGAAGTTGGCGCCGGTAAGAATAAGTTTAGCAAGAGCGACGCGCGTTTTTTCTCCCCCAGACATATCGGCGATTGGCTTTTCGACAACCTGCGCGAACAAATCCAGCCGCGCGAGGGCGGAGCGCGCCTGCTCAATGTTCAAGCCGAAATTGTTTATGAGTTCCTCAATGGCGGTGGAATTTTCGTTAAGTTCCTCGTGTCCCTGCGAAAGGTAGCCGACCTTGACGCGGTTGCCGATTTTGACGCTGCCGCTGTCCGCGCGCAAATCGCCGACGATAATTTTGAGCAGCGTGGATTTGCCAATGCCGTTGCGCCCGATTAAGCCGACCTTCTCGCCCTTGCGAATTTCGGCGCTGAAATTTTTGATAATGCCCTTGAAATTAATTCTGTCGAGAATCAGCACGCGGTTGGCGGATTCGTCGGCTTCGCCCAGCCGGAGCTTGACAGATTCTTCAGCGGGCGGTTTTTCAAGGCGCTCCATTTTGTCAAGCTTAATCTGGCGACTGCGGGCGCGCTTAGCCGTAGACGCGCGGACTTTATTGCGCCGCACAAATTCTTCGAGCTTCGCAATTTCTTCCTGCTGTTTCTCGTAGGCTTTAAGCTGAAACTCGCGCTGTTCCTTTTTAAGCTGGACGAATTTCTCATAGTTCGCATTGTAAACCGTCGCGCGGCAATTTTCCATGTCAACGATTTTATCAACGCAGTTTTGGAGGAAGTGGCGGTCGTGCGTGACGGCGATGACGGTGTAGCGGTAATTCTTCAGAAAATCTTCCAGAAAATCTATGGCATAAATGTCGAGGTGGTTGGTAGGCTCGTCCAGAATCAGAACGCGCGGCTCGTCCAGCAGCGATTTAGCCAGCGCGATTTTGGCAGTTTCGCCGCCGCTGAACTCGTTCGGATTTTTGGCAAGCTCGGATTCCTTGAAGCCCAGACCGAATAAAATTTTCCGCGCCTGAAATTCCTCAACGCCGACGCTCAGCATTTCCGCCAGCAGCGTTGGTTTCTCAAACTGCGGGATTTGCTCGGCGTAGCCAATATCTTCCTTGCGCAAGCCGCTGATAGTTCCGCCTTCAAATTCCTCGGCGCCAATCAGAATCTTAATCAGCGTGGACTTGCCCGCGCCGTTTTTGCCTACGATACCAATTTTCTCGCCGTCCGCAATTTTGAAACTCACGTCCGAAAAAATCAGCCGCTCGCCGTAAAATTTCGTAACCTTATCAAGCTGAATCATAATTTCACTTCAAATAGTTCAGATAAATTATCAGTCCGACAATTCCAGGGATACCGAAAACGCCCGCAATCAGGCAGTTCAGAAATGTCAGCTTGATTGTAAAAAATCCGAGGAAGTTGAAAATGTACAGCATAATCGCGCCAATGATGCTGTTTTTCAGCAGCCAGAACGGCAGCGCAACCAGTTTTATCAGCGCGAAAATAATTATTATGCCGATAATCGGCGCGATAAAAACTTCAAGACCCATGTTTTTCATAGTAGCTCCTTTCAGACAGGCTGAAATCCTGCGCGGAGTATTATACCACATTTCGTTGACGGCGGAAAATTTTTTTGCTAGACTCTTAATGAATTTCGGAATCCTGCGTATAAGCTACAAAAACACGAAAGGAATGATAACAATGGCAGACGAAAAGAAAATCAATGACGAAGTTATGAGCGACGACGAACTCGAAGGCGTTGCGGGCGGAGCAGGCGAACCGTATGGTGGTATCGACACAGACCCCGCTGCAAATCAGCTTGGTGCTGCGAAAATTTGGCCTAGGATTAGATAACCAAAAAAAACTCGGCGGACGGTCGCAATCGTCAAAAAAGCCCTTCGGCGCGCGGTCGGAGGGCTTTTTCGTTGCCAAAACAAAATTTTTCTGCTAAAATGCAGTCGAGGTGATAAAAATGACGGAGACGATGAGTTTTACGGTTGACAGCGAAGATGTAAAGACTTTTGAAGAAAAAACCGGCTTGAAATTTGTTGACGGCATTAAACTGTTAATGGATAACCTTAAATACGGCGGGGAATTTGGACTTGACCCGTTCTGGAGCGAAGAAAACCAAAGCCTGCTGAGAAAAATTTACGAAGATGTCAAACACGGTCGCAATATGCACGAACATGAATTGATTGAGGTCGACGAATGAAACTTTTATGGCATGATACAGCATGGGCGGATTATCGGTATTGGCAGACGCAGGACAAGAAGACGCTGAAGCGGATAAATAATCTGCTGCAGGACATAGACCGAAACGGCTATAACTGCACAGGCAAGCCGGAGCCGTTAAAAGGTAACTTTTCAGGTTGGTGGAGTGTCCGAATCGATGAAAAAAACCGTTTGATATTCAAAATCGATGGTGAAATTTTGGAAATATATCAATGTGGTACACATTACGACGACAAATAACTAAAAAAGACCCTTCGGCAATGCGTCGGAGGGTTTTCGTCTGACGGCGGAAAAAATTTTTCGAGCGGCGCTTAACATTTTGGGAGTCCAAGCGTATAATCTACAAAGGAGGCGAATTGCAATGGCGGAAGACAAATTCGCGGACGAAACCATGAGCGACGAAGAACTTGAAGGCGTTGCTGGCGGAAATTGCTACGAATCGGCTGACGACAGCCGTTTTCTTAACAGTTTGAACGGTTCAACCGACCGTTATGGAGAAAGAAGAATTGCGTTTACTCCTGGAACATCAATCGAAGAAGAAATTCAGCGCGGTTGGAAAACTGTCGGGATTGATTTTGAATGGAGAGGCGGCGGCAACATCGGTAATCATTATCGCCTTAACGGTAGAGAAATTTCGCAGGAACAGGCGCGTCAGCACGCAATGAAAGTCACCGGCAAGCAAATGACCGAATCCGACTGGAAATGGTAAAAAATTCCCTCGGCAACTCTATCGAAAGGAGGTGAATTGCAAGGGCGGAAGACAAATTCGCGGACGAAACCATGAGCGACGACGAGCTCAACCAGGTCGCGGGCGGCAGTTCAACTGAAACATCAGAGGATAGCAAACTTCTTTACCAGTGTGGACTTATCGATGACTGGCACGGAGAAGATCATACAATGTGGATTTGGCATTCTTCAAGTAAAGCAGTTGATGAAGGCTGGGCAAAAGCCGGAATTACTTGCGTAACAAAATGGGCTGATCCTGAACATAATTTGTATTTCAAGGATGGGAAAGAAATTTCTCGTTCTGAAGCTCATGAATATCTTCTAAAAAACTTCCTACCGACAGCAACGAAAGCACAGTGACCATCATCACGCAAGCAAAAAATCCTTTCGGCGCACAGTCGCAATCGTCAAAAAAAGCCCTTCGGCAAACGTCGGAGGGTTTTTTCGTTGCAATTTTTTATTCAGACGGGCACGCGGTTTTCGATAGCCTTGGCGATAGTCACGCTGTCAGTACCGGCAAAATCCGCGCCGACCGCCATGCCCTGCGCGAGCTTCGTAACCTTAACGTCGAAGGGCTTGAACATTTTGGCGATGAAGTTCGCGGTAACGTTGCCCTCGATGCTCGGCTCCAGCGCAACGATAATTTCTTGAACGCCGTCTTTCTGCGCGCGCGCTAAAAGTTCGTGCAGGCGAATATCTTCCTGCGTAGTTCCAGCCATTGGCGAAATCAAGCCGCCGGTGACGTGGTATTTGCCGTTGTAAAAATTCGCGCGCTCGATAGCGTCCAAATCCCTGGCGTCCTTGACCACGCAGACAGTTTTTTCGTCGCGGCTGGGCGATTCGCAAATTTCGCAGACTTCGCGCCCGCTGTCAATCGTCGTAAAACAATTCGCGCAGGTATGCGTTTCAGTTTTAATATTGCGAATGGCGTCCGCCAGCGCCGCAACGTCGTCTGCGCTCATGTCGACAATGTGATAGGCGAGCCGCGCCGCTGTTTTAGTACCAACGCCAGGCAGTTTTGTCAGCGATTCTATCAGCGTCGCCATTGCTTTTGAACTCATAGTTTATCTCTCATCGCCCCATTTCCAAGGTTTACGCCATTCTGTAGGGCGTCTTGCGGCTTTTGACCCACTGCAGCTCCAGAACGTGTTCAATGTAAAGATTGTTGTGGTCGAACTTAAAGAGCATTTTTAATCGCCTCAACAGTTTTGGCAAGGCTGTCAAGATTTTCCACGTTCAGGCTTTGAATTTTTTTGTCGATACGGCGGTTGAAGCCGCAGAGCGTTTTGCCTGGACCGCACTCGATGAAAGTTTCCGCGCCGAAATTTTTCATGGCGCCGACGCACTCAATCCAGCGGACGGGATTATCCGCCTGCGCGACGAGATTTTTCTTGATGTCAGCGGCGGCAGTTTCCAGCTTACCGTTAAAGTTCGCGGCAACGGGAAATGCGGCGTCGTGAATTTCAGTTTTATCGAGCTCGGCGGAAAGTTTTTCAGCGGCGGGCTTCATAAGCGTGCTGTGGAAAGGCGCGCTGACCGGCAGTACGACGGCTTTTTTAGCACCGGCAGCCTTGAGCTTTTCGACCGCCGCGTCGACGCCAGCAACCGTACCGGCGATAACCGTCTGACCTGGGCAGTTGAAATTGACCGCCTGCACTTCGCCGACCTTCGACGCCTCCGCGCAAATTTCAACTATAACTTTATCGTCCAGCCCGATAATCGCCGCCATTGAGCCTTCGCCGACGGGTACCGCCTCCTGCATGAACTGCCCGCGCTTGTGAACTAAAACTACGGCGTCACGGAATTTCAGCGCGCCAGCCGTTACCAGCGCCGAATATTCGCCGAGGCTGTGTCCGCCTGCAACTTCCGGCGCAATCCCTTCCGCCTTGAGAAGTTCCGCCGCAATTACGCTGACAATCAGAATCGCGGGCTGCGTGTTAGCCGTAAGCTTCAAATCGTCCTCGGAACCTTCAAAGCACATTCTGCTGATAGAATAGCCCAGCGCGTCGTCCGCCTCGTCGAAAAAGTTTTTAGCGGCGGCGTGGTTGTCGTAGAAATCCTTGCCCATGCCAACGAACTGCGCGCCCTGCCCTGGGAATATAAATGCCAGCTTGCTCATAAAACCCCTCCGTCTCAAAAATATTTGCCCGCCACGAAAATCCCATCCGCCGGAAATTCGCCAGATTCAGCCGCCACGAAAATTCCAGCCGCCGCGAAAATTTTTCAAGCTCAAAGATAATTGCTCTGCAGTTCCGCGACCGCCGCCGGAAGTCCATTAACAATGTCGTCAATAATCTGTTTGACCGGCTTAATGTCGTCGAGCATGCCGGAAATCTGCCCAATCATGACGGAGCCATTTTCCACGTCGCCCTTGTGCGTCGCGAGGTGAAGTTTACCTTCGCCGAATTTTTCCAGCTCCTCAGCGGGCGTGCCGTTAGCCTCCATTTCCAGAAACTGCCGCGTCAGTTTGTTGGCGATAACGCGCGCAGGGTGACCGAGCGTCCTGCCGGTAACGACGGTTGAGCGGTCTTTCGCCTTCAAAACAATTTCCTTGTAATTCGGGTGGGCAATGCATTCTTCGCTGAGAACGAAACGCGTACCCATCTGAATCGCGTGCGCGCCGAGCGCAAAAGCCGCCGCCATACCGCGACTGTCAGCGAAACCGCCCGCCGCTATGACAGGAACTTCCACCGCGTCGACGACCTGCGGAATCAGCGGCATCGTGGAAATTTCGCCAATGTGTCCGCCAGATTCGCAGCCCTCAGCTATAACCGCGTCTGCGCCGGATTTAACCAGCCGCTTAGCAAGTGCCACGCTCGCCACGACGGGAATAACTTTCGTGCCAATTTCCTTGAGCGCGGGAACGTATTCGCCTGGGTTACCCGCGCCCGTCGTTACGACAGGTACGCGCTCATCAATGACGACCTGCATGACTTCCTTGACGAAAGGCGACATCAGCATTATGTTCACGCCGAAAGGTTTATCCGTCCAGCCCTTGCACTTCTGAATTTCCTTGCGCAGAATATCCGGCGGCATGTGTCCGGCGCCGATTAGCCCCAGCCCGCCCGCGTTCGATACTGCCGATGCAAGTTCCGCCGTACCTATCCACGCCATTCCGCCCTGGAATATCGGGTACTGGATTTTCAGCAGCTTGCAGATTATGTTGTTTTCAAACATTCAATCTTCCTCCTCACCTGCCATTATTATAACCCGCGAAAAATTATATTTCAATTACGTTAGAGCCGTCTTAAAATTTTTGTTGATCGAGCGCCGCCTTGATTTTTTCCAAAATGTTGCTTTTGACGTAGCCGTTAGCGACGCCAATCGCGTTGCAGATTGATTTGGCGCTGGAAGTGCCGTGGCTGATAATGCAGCAGCCGTTCACGCCCAGAAGTGGCGCGCCGCCGTATTCTGACGCGTCCATTTTTTTAGCGAGCTCCTTTAGCGTCGGCATTAAAAGCAGTGCGCCAAGTTTCGTAGCGACGTTAGCATTTTCAATCGCCTCTTTAATCAGCGCGAAAATCGTCAGCGCCATTCCCTCGCCGAATTTCAGCACGACGTTGCCGACGAAACCATCACAGACAATCACGTCGAAATCTCCGGCGGGAATATCGCGCCCCTCAGCGTTGCCCGTGAAATTAATCGTCGTCATGTTTTTGAAAAGCTGGAAAGTTTCCTTCGCCTGCTCATTGCCCTTAGTGTCTTCCTCGCCGATATTCAAAAGACCGACGCGCGGATTTTTCTTGCCGAGTACGTGTTCCGCGTAGAGCGAGCCCATAATCCCGCTTTGAACAAGGTGTTCGGGCTTGCTGTCGACGTTCGCGCCGCTGTCAAGCAAAAGCGTGACGCCCTTCGGCGTAGGAAACGGCGTGGCTATGGCGGGGCGCCCGATACCGTGAATGCGCTTGAGGATTAACTGAGCGGCGGCAACTGCGGCGCCGGTTGAGCCTGCGGAAAGTACCGCGTCGCATTCGCCGGATTGAACGAGGCGCGTAGCTACGACGATTGACGAATTTTTCTTATTGCGAACGGCGTCGGCGGGGTGTTCGCCCATGGAAATAATTTCGTCGGCGTGCTTAATGGTGAGCGGCAAATTTTGCCAGTCGGGTTCGTCGCGCAGAATCTCGGTGATTTGAGTTTCGTCGCCGACCAGCACAATTTCGCAGGGATATTTTTTAGCTGCCTCGACGGCGCCCTTAACGATTTCCGCCGGAGCCTTATCGCCGCCCATTGCGTCAACTGCCAGTTTCATCGTGATACTCCTTGCAAAAAAAATGGGCAGGTTGCAATGCCTGCCCAAAAATTTCCGCTATACTCAAGCCGTTTCGATAACTTCTTTGCCGTCATAGTAACCGCATTCCAGGCACACATGGTGCGGGAGTTTAGGCTCATGGCATCTCGGACATTTTACGTAGTTCGGAGCTTCAAGCTTCCAATTCGCACGACGCCGGTCGCGTCTGGATTTGCTCAATTTTCTTTTAGGTGCTGCCAAAATTCACACTTCCTCGAATGATTTTAAATTTATTAACGGTGCAAGCCTTGGGTCAACAGTAAAAGTTTCGCACTCACACGCGCCGTCATTCAAATTTTTTCCGCAGACTGGACAAAGTCCCTTGCAGTCAGCCCTACACAGATTCTGTATCGGCTGACTTGCGATTAGGTTATCACGCACGAGTTCCGTCAGCTCAACATAATCGTCAACAATATCCGCGCGCTCAAGTTCTTCGTCGAAGTTCACATCCTGGTCAACCGTCGATTGCGTCAGGCATCTGTCGCAGGAGAATTGTTTCCTGCATTTTATTTTTCCGCGCGCCACGAACTTCAGACCGTCATTAATAATTTCGCCGGAGATTTGAATATCGCCGATAAAACTGCCGTTGTCGAGGAAATTTTTGCCGCAAAAAAAATCTGCCGCAACTTTGAACTCGAAGGGTACACTACCGCCCCTGCTAATCTGCACTTTGAGCATTTTACAACACCGCCGCTATCATTGTCAAGATTTGATTCAACGCCCAGGAAAAATATCCTACTTGCACTGCGCGAAACTTTCCGCTAAAATGTTGCCGAATTTTTTTAAGAGGTGATTATCTGCAAATCGTAAGAGAGGCTCCACATTAAGAAGCGCCCCATGGACGTACGCTATTAAGAGGCGCCCCATGGACGGGGCGCCGCCCGCGCAAATCGCTGGACGCGATTTCAGCGGGCTGCTTTCTTTGCTACTTTCTTTCGCACCGAAAGAAAGTAGATGCAAAAAAACTACAGGAGTGATTGAAAAATGTCAAACGGCAGAATTTTAATCGGCGAGGACAAAACCCTAATCATGCTGCTGAACAAAACTGGCAGCGCTGAAATTTCGTGCAACGGCAAACCCATGCAGACGCTCAGCGCGAATACCACGGACGCCGCGCAGGACAAACACGTTCCCGCTGTCGAAGTCGAGGGCAACAAAATCACCGTGAAGGTCGGCAGCGTCGCGCACCCAATGACTGACGCGCACTGGATTCAGTGGATTTACCTGCAGACAAAACGCGGCGGGCAGCACCGTTACCTTACGCCGAGCGACGCGCCCGAAGCAACTTTCCTTGTGGCGGAAGGCGACGAACCGCTGGCTGTCTACGAATACTGCAACCTGCACGGTCTTTGGAAGGTGGATGTAAAATGAAATTTTTAGCTGGAATAGTTTTAACGCTGGCACTGCTGATAACTCCGGCGCAGGCGCAGCGTTCGCTCAACGCGCTCGACCCTTCGGGCTTTGTACTGCTCTCGGAAGCGGTGCCGGACGCTATCCTTGAAATCCGCTACTACTCGACCTACAATTTCGTTGGCGACAGGATTGACGGCTACTATGAACCCTGCGCGCTCATGACGCGTGAGGCCGCCGCCGCGCTCAAAGCAGTTTCCGACGAAGTTAAACTCCACGGCTACCGGCTGAAGATTTACGACGCGTACCGTCCGCAAATGGCGGTTGACCATTTCGTCCGCTGGGCGAAGAATATCGGCGATACCCGCATGAAAAGATATTTCTACCCCGAAATTGACAAATCGCGCCTCTTCGCTGAAGATTACATCATGGAAAAATCCGGTCACACTCGCGGCTCTACCGTCGACCTGACGCTCTTCGATATGCGCACCGGCAAGGAAGTCGACATGGGCGGCACGTTCGATTATTTTGGCGAACTTTCCCACCCCGACTATCGCGGAAACCTGACGCAGGCGCAAATCGCCAACCGCCAGTACCTGCGCGACGTTATGATTAAGCACGGCTTCAAGCCGCTCTACTCGGAATGGTGGCACTTCACGCTGGCGGACGAGCCTTACCCTGACACCTACTTTGAATTTCCAGTAAACAGCGTGGACTTCGACGCCGCATAAAAAAAAGAGGCGCCCATGGACGGGCGCCCATGTCCGCCAGGTCGCATGGATGCGACCGAAGCGGACGAGTTTTCTTTGCTACTTTCTTTGTCGGTACAAAGAAAGTAGATTTATAATGCTAAAAAGAATAATTGCTGCGAAGATTAATTAAAAGAATAAGCTTGCGCGTGCGAAGAAAGTTCTGTCCGTAGGATGACCTGCGTCAAAGCTCTTGCCGTGGAAGTAGCTGACCTTGAGCAGCGTGTCCGTGAAGGGCGTGTAGCCTGCGCCAATTTCAAAGCCCCGCTTGTTCGCAGTCTGCCCGTAAGTATCGTAAGTCGGAACGATGCCTACGCCGCTGCCAACGTAGCGATACGCCGCGTATGCGCCCCAGCTTCCAACTTCCTTGCGGTTCGCTCCGTGATAATTCGCCTCAAGGTTGTAAGCGGTCTTGTGCGAGTTGGCTTTGTTGTTGTAAGCAACCGCCGCGTTCAGTTTCCAGTCATCGTTGAGCTGATAGCCTACGCCGCCCGCTACGATGTTATCTTTGTTCCTTCTGAAGTGGTGGTAGCCTACGCCGAAATCCAGATTCTCGTTGGGATTGACCGTGACTTCCGCGCCGAGGTAATCGCCTTTTTCGTCCCAGTGACCGACGTTGCCTCTCAGTTTGGCGGTATCTCCCACGTCAACAATCGCCTGTACGCCGCTGAAGAAATCATCAGCAACCATACCGCCATCAGCCTCCGTGAACAGCGGCAGTTTACCGGCGTTAATCTGGAATCTGTTGAATTTGCCTTCGAGGTACGCGAAATTCGCCCGCCAATCCGACTCGGTGTCACTGTTCATGTTGTACGACGCGGTAAAACGGGTTTTGACGGCGAAATTTTCGTTAATCTGAACCGAGGGCAGAATGCGCAGCTGCAGCTGGCTCACGTCGTCGCGGCGGTTCATATTCCAGAAACGATAGCGCAGTTCGCCGTTGACTTTGAATTTCTCCGCCCAGTTGGTTTGATTAGTGTGACGATTGACGCCGCGTTCGAGATCGTCCACGCGTTCGCTTTCGTACTCGATTCTGGCATCGCGTTCGGCAATGCGGCGTTCCAGCTGCGCAAGACGTGCACGAAGTTCTGCTACCTCGTCGTCAATCGGCGCCGCGAAAGTTGGCGACACTACGCCCAGAATAAGCGTTGCCGTCAGTGCGGAAAGAATTTTTTTCTTCATCCGAAAAACCTCCACTCTAGTTAATAATCTCTGGCTTGCCAATATTCATCAAGCTATTTTAAATATTATCATACATGTAAATTTTTTTCAAGCGCTTTTTCATTTTATCATCAGAAATTCCGGCGGTTTGCAATGCGCGGAAAAAAGTGCTATACTGCGCCGGTAAATTCTTTTTGAGAAGGTGAATTTATTGGCGTACAAAACGTTCGTTTTTTTTAACTGCGACGCCGACAAATCCGAAGCGTCGATGAATATTTTCTACAACAACGCCCTTTACGGAAATTCACTGGTTTCGCGCGGTAACCTTTTGAATAAAGTCATGGCGGAGCTCGACGCCGGTCGCATAAAAATCGCTGACGCGGATATTAAAAAGGTTCAGTCGCTGATTATCAAGGGCGATCCTGTCGCGGCGAGCGAGTTCATGCAGTACGGCGCTATCAGGGAATTTGAAATTCAATGACGCGAAATTTTTTTGGAGGCTTGATAAATTGAAAAAAATGACGGGAAATGAACTGCGCACGGCGTGGGTGAAATTCTTCGAGAGCAAGGGACATCTGCACCTGCCGAGCGCGTCGCTGATACCGAAAGACGACCCGACGCTTTTAATGATTGGCGCGGGCATGGCGCCGTTCAAAGCATTTTTCACGGGCAAGGTTACGCCGCCGCGCCGCCGCGTGGTAACGTCTCAGCGCTGCGTCCGTACCGGCGATATTGAAAACGTCGGCAGAACCGCGCGCCATCACACTTATTTTGAAATGCTGGGGAATTTTTCTTTCGGCGACTATTTCAAGGCGGAGGCAATTCCGTGGGCGTGGGAATTTTTAACCGAAGTTTGCGGACTGCCGCGCGAAAAGCTCTGGGTCTCGATTTATCCGAAGGACGACGAGGCTGAGCAGATTTGGAAACAGCAGCCTGGCTTGAATCCTGCGCATATCGTCCGGCTGGAAGATAATTTCTGGGAAATTGGCACCGGCGGTCCGTGCGGTCCCGATTCGGAAATTTACATCGACCTCGGCGAAGAGCGCGGCTGCGGCAAAGATACCTGCGCGCCTGGCTGTGACTGCGACCGCTATCTTGAAATCTGGAATCTGGTTTTCACGCAGTATAACAAAACGGCAGAGGGCAAGTATGAGCCGCTCGAACACAAAAATATCGATACCGGCTGCGGACTCGAACGCCTCGCGTCCGTCCTGCAGAACAAGCGCACGAATTTTGAAACCGACCTGCTGTTCCCGATTATCGAGTACGTTGAAACCTGCTGCGGCTTGAAGTACGGCGCCGACGCGAAAAAGGACATTTCGTTCAAGGTTATCGCCGACCACGCGCGCTCGATGACGATTATGATTATGGACGGGATTTTACCTTCCAACGAGGGGCGCGGCTACGTTCTTCGCAGGATTTTGCGCCGCGCGATTCGTCATGGCAGAATGCTCGGCATTAAAGACGCGTTCCTGGAAGGCGCGGTTGAGGCTGTCTGCAAAATTTATTCCGGCGTCGACGACTTTGAGGAGCTTACCGAAAAAGCCAGCTATATCAAAAAAGTTATCCGCCTTGAGGAAGACAGATTCGCCGCCACGCTCGCGCAGGGTATGGAACTGCTCACGCGCGAAATTGACGCCGCTAAAAATTCCGGCAAGACCGAACTGGCTGGCGACTTCATTTTCCGCCTGTATGACACTTTCGGTTTCCCGTTCGAGCTTACCGAGGAAATTCTGCAGGAAAATTCTCTGACGCCCGATAAAAAAGGTTTCGACGCCGCAATGGAAAATCAGCGCCAGCGCGCCCGCGCCGCTCGTGCCGCTAACGAATGGGCGGCTATTCCCGATTTATCCGCAGTCGACACGAAGAATATCAAAGTCGACGAAACTGCCGCCAGCGCAAAAGTCGTTGCCATGTGGAAGCGCGGCGAGCTTGTCGAGGAAATTCACGACGGCGATGAAGTTGGAATTATTCTTGAGCGGACGCCGTTTTATGCTGAAGGCGGCGGGCAGATTGGTGACGCTGGCGAGTTCCTCAGCGAGTTCGGCAAAATCCGCGTCGACAACGCCAAGAAACTGCCCGACGGCACGGTTTACCATGAAGCCTACGTCGAGGAAGGGCAGCTCAAAATCGGCGAGACCGTCAAAATTCTCGTCGACCGCGATAAAAAACTTTCTTCCGCGCGAAACCATACCGCCACGCATTTACTTCAGGCGGCGCTCAGAAAAATTGTCGGCGAGCAGGTTCATCAGGCTGGTTCACTCGTCACGCCGGAACGTCTGCGTTTTGACTTTTCCAACTTCGAGCCGGTAACCGCCCAGCAGCTTGCCGCCGTTGAGGAACTTGTCAACGAGGAAATTCTCAAGGCGACGGACGTTGACATTCAGCAGATGAGCATTGACGACGCTAAGAAACTCGGCGCAATGGCACTGTTCGGCGAAAAGTACGGCGATATTGTCCGCGTTGTCAGCGTCCCTGGTTTCAGCTGTGAACTTTGCGGCGGCTCGCACGTCAAAAATGTCGGGCAGATTGGCAGATTCAAAATCGTCAGCGAAGGCGGCGTAGCGGCGGGCGTGCGGCGCATTGAGGCTATCACCGGTCGCGCGGCGCTTAAAGACGCCAACCGGCAGGCTGAGCTTTTAAATTCCGCGTCCGCAATGCTGAAGGTTCGCGCTGAAGATTTGCCCGCGCAGCTTGAAAAAATTCTCGCCGAAGATAAAGCCATGAAAAAGCAGCTCGACGAAGTTCACGCCCTGCAGGAAAGAGCCGAGGCGCAGAAACTTTTGATGGGCGCTATGGAAATTGGCGCGCTGAAATATCTTTCCGGCATGGCGCAGGCTAAGGATATGGACGAGCTCCGCGAAATTGCCGACTTTCTGCTTGACAAAATCGATACCGGTGTGCTGACGCTGGCGGCGGTCAATGACGGCAAGGTTAATCTGGTCGTCAAGGCTGACAAAAAAGCCGTCGCGCTGGGCGTACACGCTGGCAGAATCGTCAAGGAAATTTCAAAGCTGATTGGCGGAGGCGGCGGCGGGCGTCCAGATATGGCGCAGGCTGGCGGCAAAAATCCCGACGGTCTGACCAAAATGTTTGAAGCCGCTGAAAAACTCGTTCGCCAAATCGCTGATAAATAATTTGGAGGGATTTCAATGTTCAAATCAATGGTCGACGCTGCCGCGAAAAAAGCCGGCGCCGTTGCTGAAAAACTCGATAACGCCGTAGACAGCGCGAAGGAAAAAATTGCCGACGCTAAGGAAGCCGTCGCTGAAAAAGTCGAAGACGCGAAGGAAGCCGTCGAAGAAAAAGTTGACGACGCTAAGGAACGCGTTGCCGCCGCGAAACAGGATTTGGTCGACAGAAAAAATGAACTCAAAGAGACCGTCGAGGAAAAAGTTGACGACGCCAAAGAGCGCGTTGCCGCCGCGAAAAAAGACCTCGCTGACGCTAGGGACGAGCTTAAGGAAAAAGTCGAAGACGCTAAGGAAGCCGTCGAAGAAAAGGTTGACGACGCCAAAGAGCGCGTTGCCGCCGCCAAAGATGACCTTTCCCACGCCAAAGAGACCGTCGCCGAAACCAAAAAATCCGTCAAGGAAGCCGTCGCCGAGAAGGTTGACGACGCTAAGGAAAAAATTTCCGACGCTAAATTCGCCGCCGAAATGAAGGTCAAGGGCGCGATTCGCGACAACCTCAAGGAAACCACCGAGCAGATTAAAAAGAACAGCTAAACTTTGCGCGCGGTTAAAAATTATTACAATTTGATTATAATTATTGACTATTTTCTCGCTGCCCTGTATTATTATGCAGGGTATTTTTTTTGTGAAAATTTATGGAGGGACGTGGAATGCTCAAGAATCAGTTAAAATTTTTCGCGGAGAGCTACGCCGCACACAAAAAAATCGTAGCATTTGTAATTTTCGGCTCGCTGGCAGGCGCGGGGCTGGGACTTCTGGCGCCGATGCTGATTCGCCACATCATGGACGAACTGCTCCCGCGCGGAATTTCCTCGGAAATGGCGCTGCTGGCGGGCGGCTTGCTGATGATTTACGCGGCGAGCTACTTTCTGAACTATGAAGTTGAACGGCTCGGGCGCGGAATGGGCGCGCGGATTGAATTTGACATGCGCGAAAAACTTTTCCGGCACCTGCTGCGCATGGGCTATTCATTCTACGATAACGCGCAGAGCGGGCAGTTACTTTCGCGGCTCGTCAACGACATATCCGAAGTCGGGAATTTAATGTTCGCAGTCCCGCACCTGTTCGTTACGTGCTCAATCACAATGCTCGGCTCGGTCGCGCTGCTTTTCTACCTGAACTGGCAGCTGGCGCTAATCGTGACGGCGCTGCTTTTCGTCAAGACGTGGCAGACGTTTAAACTCAACCGTGACATGAAGCAGATGTTCATGAAGGCGCGCGAAAATACCGGCGATTTGAGCGGGCAAATTTCTGAAAGCCTGCAGGGTATCCGCCTCGTGAAAATTTTCAGCAGTGAGGAACGTGAACTCGCTAAAATGACGCGCGCCGGTGAAAATCTTCTGCGCGTGCAGGAAAAATCTTTCAGCACCGTCGGCAGGCTCCATGGCGGTATGGATTTTTTCTCCAACCTGATGAATCTGGTGATAACGGTACTGGGCGGCGCGCTGATAAGCCTGGGATTAATGTCAATCAGCGATTTAGTGGCGTTCCTGCTTTACATGGCGCTTTGCATGCGTCCAGTTTTCCAGCTGATGATGCTGACGGAAGTATATCAGCGCGGAATGGCGGGCGTGCACCGCTACCGCGAACTCATGGAAATGCCGGAGTCCAGCGAAATTTCTGCGGAGCGCGTGGCGAAACTTGAAGCAGGCGTCGAACCGCAGGCGATAGAATTTTCGCACGTCGACTTTGCCTACGAGAACACGCCGCCGATTTTCAGCGACTTCAACCTGAGCATAGCGGCGGGCGAGCACATTGGCATTGTCGGAATGACGGGCGGCGGCAAAACCACGCTCTGCGAACTTTTGTTGGGAATGTACGACCTCAGCGGCGGCAAAATTTCTATCAACGGGCGCGATATTAAAACGCTCAAGACCGAAAGTCTGCGGCAGGAAGTCGGCATGATTCAGCAGGATATCTTCCTGTTTTCCGCCAGCGTCAAAGATAACATTGCCTACGGGCGCCCCGACGCTACGGACGAAGAAATTATCGAGGCGGCGAAACTTGCTGAGGCTCACGAATTTATCAGCGCGCTGCCGAACGGCTACGATACCTTCATTGGCGAACGCGGCGTGAAACTTTCCGGCGGACAGAAACAGCGCCTCGCCATCGCCAGAATGTTCCTGCGCAATCCGAAGATTTTGATTCTGGACGAAGCTACCAGCGCGCTCGACAACGAAACCGAACGCCAGATTCAGCGGGCTATGCAGAAACTTTCTGAGAATCGCACGACGATAACCGTCGCTCACAGACTGGCTACCGTCAGAAATTCCAGCCGCATTCTGGTGCTTGAACACGGCAGTATTACCGAGGAAGGCACGCACGAAAATCTGATAGCCAGACGCGGCGTTTACTACAGACTTTCCCAGAATCTTGCCGCGTAAAAATATTCCGCGCGACGTTGACAAATCCGGCGAAAAATCGTACAGTAACTGCGGAGGTGCAAACATGAATCTTAATGAAGGTCTTACCAAAGACAAACTCATCTACGACGCGGTGCAGGCTGAACTCAATCGCCAGCGCAACGGTCTCGAAATGATAGCGTCTGAAAATATCGTCAGCAAGGCGGTTATGGAAGCACAGGGAAGTATATTCACTTTGAAATATTGCGAAGGATATCCATGCCGTCGTTATTATGGTGGATGTTCCAATGCTGACATCGTAGAGCAAGCGGCAATCGACCGCGTTAAGGAACTTTTCGGCGCGAACTTCGCCAACGTCCAGAGTCACAGCGGCGCGCAGGCAAATCAGGCGGCATTTCTGGCGCTGATAAATATTGGCGATGTCGTACTTAGCATGAATCTTTCGCACGGCGGACACTTGAGCCATGGCTCCCCAGTTAATGTGAGCGGCAAATATTATAAAATTGTTCCCTACGGCGTAAGCGAAAAGACCGAAACGATTGACTACGACGAACTTGAAAAACTCGCGGTCGAATCTCAGCCGAAACTTATAATCGCGGGCGCTTCAGCCTACAGCCGCATTCTGGACTTTGAGCGTTTCGCGGCAATCGCTAAAAAAGTCGGCGCGTTCCTTATGGTCGACATGGCGCATATCGCCGGACTCATTGCGGGCGGCGCGCACCCTTCGCCAATTCCCTACGCCGATGTGGTAACTTCCACGACGCACAAATCTTTACGCGGACCGCGCGGCGGCTTTATCCTCTGGAACGACGAAAATCTTACCAAAAAAATGAACAGCGCAGTTTTCCCCTGCCTTCAAGGCGGAAATTTGATGCACGTTATTGCGGCAAAAGCCGTTGCCTTCGGCGAAGCGCTCCAGCCCGAATTTAAAGACTACGCCGCGCAAATCGTTAAGAACGCCAAAACGCTCGCTGGCAAACTTGCGGCGGACGGATTCAGAATCGTTTCCGGCGGCACCGACAACCACCTTATGCTCGTCGACCTGACCAGCAAGAATATCACCGGCAAGGAAGCGCAGGCGCTCCTCGAAGACGTGAACATCACCGTCAACAAAAATACAATTCCTTTCGAGAAACTCAGCCCGTTCGTGACCAGCGGCATTCGCATTGGCACGCCCGCCCTTACCACGCGCGGCTTTGTCGAAGCCGATATGCTTGAAGTCGCCGATATTATTTCGCTCGTGCTGAATAATCCGCAGGACGACGCTAAAAAATCTGAAGCCCGCGACAGAGTTGCCGCGCTTTGCAGAAAATACCCGCTCTACTGATAACATTTCGACAAATAAAAAAATCAGCGGCAGGCTCAAACGAGCTTGTCGCTTTTCTTGTTGTATCGTTCGGAATTTATCTAACGGCGTCCATTGCGGCTTTAATTTTTTCAGCGACGCCGGACATTTTCTGCGTAGGAGTTGAGCAGGCGGCGACGCGAATACCGAGCTTGAGCGGTACGGCGAAAATCAAATCTTCGTGGAGTTTCTCGCAAACGTCGAACGCATTTTCCGTCGGCACAGCGATAAAAAATCCGCCCTTGTATGGGACAATCTGCAGGCCGCATTCCGCCGCCTCGCTGACGAAAATTTCAGCGCGGCGGTTGACCATTTCTCTAAGATTTTTCTGCTCCTCCGCCAGCTCTGCGCGAAGCGTTTTATTCTTATTGATTTTGGTGAACAGCACCTGCGCGCCGTGATTTATGTTCGACCACGTAGCGCGGCTGGAATATTTGCACGTCTGCTCGAACTCGGCGATAACGTCATGATTCGTCGAGAAAGCCGCCAGCGCGCCGGTTCTCTGCCCGTAGAAAGTGTAGCTCTTCGACATGCTGTAGGCAATCAGCAGCAGAACATTTTCCGGCAGATGCGCGAACTTGTTCATGAAGCCCCATGCTTTTTCCCTGTCGCCGGCGAAGTCAATGTACGCAACGTCGACCAGCAGCGTGATTTTACTTCCCTGCGCCGCGTTAATGCGAATCACGTTCAGAACTTTCTCCCATTCGTCGTCGCTCAGCGCGTAGCCGGTGGGATTGTGCGCCGGCGTGTTCAAAATTATCAGCAGGGAATTTTGCCCCTCAAGAATTTCTTCAACCTTATCGGAAAAAGCGCTGATGTTGAAATTTTTGTACTCGGCGTCGAACAGCCTGAACGTCTCCAGTTTCTTGCCGGTCTCGTTGCAGATAATGCCGTAAGTCCCCCAGTGCCAGTCCGAAGTCAGCACTCTGTCGCCGCGCTCGGCGTAATTGGCAACGGCGTGATGAACGGCGCCGGTTCCGCCCGAAGTCGCTACCGAACTGAAGTAGCCTTCAAATCTCGTGCCGCCGAAAATCTGCCGGTAAATGTAGTCCAAAAAATCTGCGCGACCAGAAATTGGCGCGTAGGCTGTGAACTCCGCCATCTGCATTTCGCGGAAAACTTTTTCTACCGTCGGCAGTACTACCAAATTCCCCGCGTCGTCCAGCAGCGTGCCTATCGTCGCGTTCGTGACTTTCTCGACGCCAAATTCCTTTATCGCCGCCTGACACGCCTGCCCCGCCTCAAATATCGGGTCGACTAATTTTCTGTTGACTGCGTGCGCCGCCGCCATTGTCATTGTCATTTAAATTTTGTCTCCCTTCAATGGAAAAAAATCACCGGCGTCAATTATAACCTTTCGCGCAGATTTAGCAAAGTTTTTTGCAAATGTATTCAAGAATACAACTAAAAAAGCCCCAGCAGCCGTAGCCGCCGAGGCAGGGTTGAAGGTCGATAGAGTTATCAGGTTGTGAATTTTTGCTGCTTCCTGTTGTAATAAAGCTCGTTAATAACCGCCCATGCGCCATCATGACCGACGTTAGGATCGATGTCGGCGTGTTTGTCCTGGAGAACGTAGCGGTTGTGATGCCATTTGTCCGTTTCAACGTCGATTCCGTAAAGGGCGAATGCTCTTTTAAGGAGGTCGGCGTCGTCGCTTTTCGCGGAGGCTGGGATTATGCCCATATCCTTAAGAGTGGCGATGTCGCTTGCGATTTCCGCAGCGGTGCCGCCTGCAACCTGTTCGAGCTGTTCGTCTTCGAGAATTTCATCTTTTTTAATTTCTTCTGCCATTTTTATCAAACTTCCTTTCAAACTTTCTGCCATTTATACGCTGGATTTGGAAAAATATTAAGCGCCGCTGGGAAATTAGCTGACGCGATGGTACTCGCCGCGTCTCTGCAGTTCCTCGATAATCCTCAAGGCGCCGTTTACACCGACGTTCTGACCTGCAAATTCGCCGCTCCTGCAAATGTATTCGTTGTCCTTAAAGCATCCGCCGTGAGTCTTGACCTCAAAGCCGTAAGCGCTAAGCGCTCTTGCCACAAGACCTTCGTCGTGCTTGTCCGCGAATCGCGAGATGACGCCCAGCTTCTTCAAGCCGTCAATGGTTTGCTCTGTTTGCAGCGCAGTACCGCCAGCAACCTGTTCAAGCTCTTCGTCTTCGAGAATTTCATCTTTGAGGATTTTTTCTTCTGCCATTTTTATCAAACTTCCTTTCAAACTTTCTGCCATTTATACGCTGGATTTAGAAAAATATTAAGTGCCGGAAAAAATTTTTTTAGAAACCGTTGAAAGTTCCGCGCGTGACTTTGAGCGGGTCTGTTACCGTAGCTTTGACTTCGGGGCTAAGCGGCTTGAACAGCGCCAGAATCTGTTTTATGACGGCGAAAATTTTTTCTGCGGACATTCCAATCGCCTCCAGTTTTTATTAATTATACAGCTAAATTTCATAAATGTAAAGCGACGCGCAAAAATTTTTCAGTCCTCAAAAAAAAGCGCCGAAGCCGCTGCTCCGACGCCGGAAAAATTTTTATTTAATGTTTCTAAGAATCTCAATGACGTTATCAGCGCCGATATGTTGGTCGTTACCTGTGAGAAGAAAGCCGCTGTACAAATTTGGTTTGTCATCGTAATGAATCTGACAGCCGGCAAAGGGATGGAAACCTTGTCTATGGTTGTTGTCGACTACGTTTTCGAGAAAACTCTGGAGTTCCTTCGCGGCGGCTGCTTCGTTGCCTGCAACCAGCGGCGTCTTGAACTTCGCAAGCCCTTCAACCTGCAGGCGGTTCATCAGCGCCATTGTTTCAATTCCGCTGCCGCCGACTACTTTGTCGAGCTCCGCATCTTTCAAAATTTCGTTATCTGCCATTTAAATCATTCCCTTCTGTTTTCTGCACGTTATACGCCGGATTTAAAAAAATATTAAGAGCCGGCGAAAAAATTTTTAACGTGTAGTTGGCAGGTAGCCGCCTTTGTATTGGTCAAGAATAATCTGCCACGCGGCGTCATTGCTGATTTCGGCGCCGTTGAATTTGTAGCGCCCGTCGCCGAAGTTATCAATTCCGAAAAGCGCGAAGGCTCTTTTGAGCGCGGCAGTGTCGCGGTTACCGGCGCGCCCCAGCAGTACGCCCAAATCTTTGAATTTGCGAATGTCAGATTCAGTCTGCGAAAAATTCATCGTGAATGGAGTTGACGGCTTCGGTGAGCTGCGAGGCTTTGATAAGGCAGGAAACACTGATTTCGCTGGTGCTGATAATGTCGATATTGACATCAGCGCGGGCGAGGGCGCCGAACATTCTGGCGGCGATACCAGGCTTGCCGAGCATACCGGCGCCGACGATTGAAACTTTCGCCACGTCTTCTTCAACGAGCACGGCAATAGCGTTAATCTGCTCAGCAACGCGGTCGACAACTTTTTTGGCTTCGGGCAAATCTTCAAGCTTGATCGTGAAGACCATGTCGGTGATATTTTTTTCGAGGTTGCGAATGCTCTGAACAATCATGTCAACGTCAATGTGAGCGTCGGCGAGCGCGGAAAAAATGGTATGAGCAACGCCAGGAACATTTTCAACGCCGAGCACGGCGATTTTGGCAACTTTCTGGTCGTGCGCCACGCCGCGAATTTCAAAATCTTTATCTTCCAAAGTGTAATCCTCCCTGATAATCGTGCCGGTTTTGTCTGAAAAAGTCGAGCGGACGTGAATGGGAATGTTGAAGTACTGCCCCATTTCAACAGAGCGCGGATTCATAACGCCAGCGCCGAGCCTTGCCATTTCCAGCATTTCGTAGTAGGTAATTTCCTTCATCTTGCGGGCGTTCTTGACGATACGCGGGTCGGCAGAGTAAACGCCGTCAACGTCGGTAAAAATTTCGCACTCGTCAGCCTTGAGCGAGCCAGCCAGCGCGACTGCCGAAGTATCCGAGCCGCCGCGTCCCAGCGTCACGGGGTCGCCGAATTTATCCGCGCCCTGAAAGCCCGCCACGACGACGATATTTCCCTTTTCAAGCTCTTCGATAACTCGCGCAGGTTTTATCCCCAGAATCCTGCCCTTCGTGTGCACGGAATTTGTCCGCATACCAATCATCGGACCGGTAAGCGAAATTGCGGGGTGACCCAGCTTTTGAAAAGCCATTGCCAGCAGCGCGATTGAAATTTGCTCGCCGGTCGTAAGCAGCATATCCATTTCGCGTAAATACTGCGCCTTGTATGGCTGGTTGTCAATCCCTTCCGCCAGCGTTATCAGATTATCTGTAGAATCGCCCATCGCCGAAACGACGACGACAATTTTATCATCAGGATTTTTTTCGCTCAAAATGCGGCGCGCCACGTTCAAAATCTTTTCCGTCGTAGCAACCGAACTGCCGCCGAATTTCTTTACAATCAGAGCCAATTTTTCTGCCTCCTTGAAGGTGAAACTCCTGCAATTTTAGCAAAGTTTCCGCGCCGCGTCAATTCTGCGGGTTTTAATAGTTTAGTCAGGTTAGTCAGTTTAGTCAGTTTAGTCAGTTTTGTCAGTTTAGTATCTACTTTCTTTCGGTGCGAAAGAAAGTAGCAAAGAAAGCAGCCCGCTGAAATCGCGTCCAGCGATTTGCGCGGGCGGCGCCACGTCCATGTGGCGCCTCTTCTAACTTATGCGTTAGGTTAAAACCAGTCGGGAATTATAATAATTCGGGTCGCTGGAAACTTCCGCGCCAATCCATTCCGGCAGTTCAACAGTTTCATCGGCAGAATTAAGCTCGACTTCCGCCAGAATCAAACCCGCGTGCCGCCCCTCAAAAATATCGATTTCAAAAATATGTCCGCTGTACTCAACTTTGTAGCGCGTCTTCTCCAAAGTTCTGGGCGCGCAAAGTTTCAGCATTTCCTCGGCGTCGGTCACAGGAATTTCGTACTCGTATTCGTGGCGGACAATCCCGTCGTTGGCGGATTTAATCGTGATGAAAGCGCGCGCGCCCTTCGTCCGAACGCGAACCGTAGGCTCGGTGCAAAGGTAGCCCTGCACGATTTTTTCGCCGCCGGTTAAATTCAGCGCAGCAAATTTTTTCGCGTCAACAAGAAACTTTCGCTCAATTTCAAGTGCCATAAAAATCCCTCCAGTTTCGGCTATGATAATGCGGCGGCGGATTTTTGTAAAGCCTTGCGAAATTCCGGCAATGCTGGTAAAATTACCGAAAATATTTTGAAAGGCGGTAAAACTGGCGTGGCTTACGAAGCACTATACACGCGCGGGCGTCCGAAAAATCTGGCGCAGCTCGTCGGGCAGGAACATATCGCACGGGCGCTGACCCGCGCTGTTATGAGCAACCGGCTTTCGCATGCCTATCTGCTTGTAGGAACGCGCGGCACCGGCAAAACTACCACGGCGCGCATTCTCGCCAAAACTATGAACTGCGAAACCGTCCTCGACGCGCAGAAAACCGGCAGGACTCTGGCGCCCGCTGAAATTCCCTGCGGAAAATGCCCCGCCTGCCTGTCAATCGAATCTTCGCCAGATAACGTGGAGTTCGACGCCGCGTCCAATCGCTCAGTTGAAGACATCACGCGGCTTTTATCCACGGCGTACATGGCGCCGCTCCAATCCCGCGTCAAAACCTTCATCATCGACGAAATTCACATGCTGTCGAACGAGGCGATAAACTCAATCCTCAAGCTAATCGAAGAGCCGCCGCCGAACGTGGCTTTTTTCCTTGCGACGACCGAGCTCAACAAAGTTCCAATGACAATCCGCTCGCGCTGTCAGGTTCTGAATTTCCGGCTTATTCCGCCGGACAGAATCGAAAACTATCTGCAGAAATTTGCCGCGCGACTGGCAGTCGAACTTGAAGACGCCGCCGCTAAGAAAATCGCCCGCCTCGCTGAAGGTTCAATGCGCGACGCAATTACTTACCTTGACCAGTGCTACGCCATGGCGGATAAAAAAATTTCCCTCGCCGACGTGAACGATACGCTCGGTCTTGTTTCTGACGCTGACCTTGACGAAATTATTTCCGCCGTAAAGTCTCAAAATCGCGCAGAAGTTGCAAAATCAATCAGCCACGCCTTCCAGTCCGGCTTATCGTCAGTTTCAATCGCCGAATCGCTGATAACGCGGCTGCGGGATTTGGAATTTGAAATTCTGCGGCGGCAAAACGATTCGGAACTGCGGATTCTTGACAGATTCATAGACGCGCTGAGGAAAGCCGCGCAGGAAATGCAGAGCTCCGGCGTGCCGGATATAATTCTGGAAATGACGCTGATGAAACTCGCCGCGCCGGAATTTGTCCCAGTCGCGCAGGTTCCCGCCGTTTCAAATATCCCCAGCGCCGGCAAAACGCTCACAGGCAACCTTGACGCTGATAAAAAAATTCTCTATGATATTGTCGCAAAAGCTAGTCCTTCTTTGCGCGGTGTTCTGAATGACGCGGTTTTCACGCAAACTTCCGCTGATTCGGTTACGCTGACTTTCAAATCTAAAAAAAGGTGTGAATATTTCAGCGTGAGCGACAGAACTGCACTTGAAAAACTTTTTGAGGCGGAATTTGGGCGCAAGATTAAAATTGAGACCAGCGTCGATGAAAATCTTGCCAACCCCAGCCTCGACCGCGTAGACGCGGCGCACAGAGAATTTCTCACAAAGACGATGGATATTTTCCAAACCGATACATTTGAAAAAATTTGACGCAAGGAGTAGATTTTAATGACACAAAATGCAGGCGGATTCAATCTTGGCGAAATTATCAAGCAGGCGCAGATTCTGCAGCAGAGTTTCGAGGCGAATAAGCAGAAACTCAAGCAGGAAACAGCAACGGCGTCCGTGGGCGGCAACATGGTTACGGCGACGGTCGACGGCGAAAAACAGCTCAAGGACATTAAAATTTCGCCGGAACTGCTCAGCGAAGATGTCAGCACGATTGAAGACCTTATCGTCAGCGCAGTCAACGCCGCGAACGTCGAAATTGACAAGAAAATCAACGCGAACATGGCGGCTTTCGCAGGCAATGCGCTTGGCGGATTGGGCGGCGCCAATGGGCTCGGCGATATGGCGGATATGCTCAGCAACCTGCTCGGCGGCGCTCCTAAAAAATAATACACGGCGCACTTTCCCTGCCGCTCAGTTTAGGGCGGCTCTTTTTTTTAAGGGAGTGAAATTGATTTGCAGAATTTAACCAGAGTGGCGGAGAAAATGCCTGGCGGATTTTTTATCTACCGCGCGGACGCCAGCGAGGAGCTTCTCTACGCGAATGACGTTATGCTGGACATTTTCGGCTGCGCGACGCCCGAAGAGTTCAGGGAGCTTACCGGCAATTCTTTCAAAGGTATCGTACACCCCGACGATTTGGACGAAGTTCACGCGTCGATTGCGCGGCAGATTGCCAGCAATGACAGGAACGTAGACTACGTGGAGTATCGCATTCGGCGCAGGGACGGCATGATTCGCTGGGTCGACGATTACGGGCGGTTCGTTCGCACCAAAGATGACGGCGACGTTTTTTACGTTTTCATTCGCGATATTACCGACCTGCGGTCGACGCGCGATGAAAATCTCCGCCGCGAAAAGGTTATCGAAGGCTTGAGCGTTGGTTTCGCGTCGATTTATCTGCTGAATCTGAATACCGGCACAATGCGTCCTTACCGCCTTGAAAATGAGTACTTTAAAAAAATTACCGCCGAGCTCGGTCTGACGGACGCGGAAAAAGTCAACTGGCATGACGTTCTGGGTCTTTACGCCGAACGCTTCGTTCTGCCGGAAGATAAGAATCTTTACCTTGGCGAAATTGACGCTGAAAAAATTCACGCGCGTTTGAAAGAGGAGCCGACCTACAACGTTACCTACCGCTGCTGGGGCGAGGCGGATAAGCCAATTTTTATGGAAATGTCAATTTCGCGCGTCGACAGTGACGAATCTGGGCGCCACGTCGTTATGAGTTACCGCGATATTACCGAGCAGTTTTCAAGAGTCCGCCGCGAACTGGCTGAAAAACTCAATATGGAAATGGCGCTGGAACGCGAACGCCACGCCAATGAAATTAAGGCGTCGTTCCTTTTCAACATTTCCCACGATATTCGCACGCCGATGAATGCGATTATGGGTTTCACCGAGCTGGCAAAGCACCACCTGCGCGAGCCGGAGCTGCTAAGCACGTACCTGGAAAAAGTAGACGAGGCGAATCATCATTTAATCGCGCTGATTGACGACCTGCTGGAAATGAGCCGCATTGATTACGGGCGCATTGAAATTAAATCCGAGCCGTGCGATTTGCATGAACAGATAGGTCTTGTGCTGGACATGTTCCGCCCGTTCGCGTATGAAAAACATCTCAAGGTTGAAGAAGATGTGGATTTGCCGCCGGACGAAGTTTTCATGGACGCGCTGAGGTTCCGCCGGATAATGAGCAACCTGATGAGCAACGCCGTCAAGTTCACGCCTGCAAAGGGTTCGATTAAAATTTCCGCGCGGCGCAGGCAGATTTCCGATTCCGGCTACGCGCGCTACCAGTTCACGATTGAAGATACCGGCGTCGGAATGACTGAAGATTTCATGCACAAAATGTACGACGCCTTCGAGCGCGAAGAAACTTCCACGCGCACCGGCTACATTGGCACAGGTCTGGGTCTGGCTATCACGAAAAAGCTGCTGGACATTATGGGCGGCTCAATTTCCGTCAAGAGCAAAAAAGGCGAAGGCTCAACCTTCACCGTGGATTTGCCGCTGAAACTCGTCGAACATCACAACGAAAATGCGCCAGCAAATGAGCCTGAAATTCTCAAGCACTCCGACGAGCGCAGGATTTTGCTCGTCGAGGACATTGAAGTCAACCGCATGCTTGCTGAGGCGATTCTTACTGAAGCGGGATTTCTCGTCGAATCAGTTCCCGACGGCTCCGACGCCGTGGAAATTATCAAAAGCCGCTCGCCCTGGTACTACGATCTGGTTTTGATGGATATTCAGATGCCGGTTATGAACGGCTACGAGGCAACGCGTTCGATTCGCGCGCTCGGCAGGGAAGATACCAGCGCGCTGCCGATTATCGCGCTGAGTGCAAACGCCCGCGATGAAGACAGGCGCATGAGCATGGAAAGCGGCATGAACAATCACATTGCCAAGCCGTTCGACATTGCTCATCTTATCGCCACGATTGACGAATACATAGCCGCCACCATAAAAAAATAAATTTGCATTGCCGCCATTGCGCGGCTTTTTTATTTTCAGCGTCGCCGGCTAGATTTTATTTTCGCGCCCGTTAAGCAGCCGGACGATATTTTCCTTGTGCCGGAACGTTATGAACGCCGCCGCCGCTACTCCAAAGATTACAAACGCCAGCTCGTAGCCGAACACCAGCGCGAGGATTGGCACAAGCACCGCCGCCACGATTGACCCCAGCGAGACGTAGCGCGTCGCCAGCACTATCGCCAGCCAGACAAGAAAAACTATCGACGTGACCGCCGGCATCATGAACGCTATGACGCCCAGACCCGTCGCTACGCCCCTGCCGCCCTTGAACTTCAAAAATATACTGCACGCGTGTCCGAGTATCGCCAGCAAGCCCGCCAGCACCATTACGGTCGGCGTCCCTGCGAAAATCTGCGCGAGCATGACGCTCAGCACGCCCTTCATGAAGTCCAGCGCGAATATTAGCAAGCCCGCCGGTTTTCCCAGCACGCGCCACGCATTTGTTGCGCCTAAATTCCCGCTGCCGTACCGCCGCAAATCTTTTTTCCAAATCAGCCGCCCGAAAATCAGTCCGTTCGGTATCGAGCCAAGCAGGTAGCTGACAATCAAAACTAACGCTGTCAAAAGTTATTCCTCCTCGCTGCGTTTACGAATCACGAATTTCAGCGGCGCGCCTTCAAAGCCGTACGTGTCGCGCAGTTTGTTTTCCAGAAACCGCAGGTACGAAAAATGCATAAGCTCCGGCTCGTTGACGAAAAGCACAAAGCGCGGCGGGCAAATGTCAGCCTGCGTCGCGAATAAAATTTTCAGCTGCCTGCCCTTTTTCGTCGGCGGCGGATTGACTGCCGTGGCGTCGCGAATCAGCTCGTTTAAAACGCTGGTCTGTATTCGCATCGACTGTTGCTCCGCCACGAATTTTACCAGTTCCGTCACGCGGTCGACGCGCTGTCCCGTGAGCGCGCTGATATAAACTACCGGCGCGTATTGCAGAAATCCAATTTCCGCGCGAAGGTCGTTAGTGAAACGATTTGTCGAGCGGTCGTGCTTTTCAGGAAAAATATCCCACTTGTTGACGACAAGCACGCAGCCCTTGCCAGAATCGTGCGCGTAGCCGGCAATTTTTTTATCCTGCTCAGTGATACCGACCGGCGCCTCAATCAGCATAAGCACAACGTCCGCGCGGTCAATCGCCCTGAGCGAGCGCATGACGCTGTAGCGCTCAACCGGCTCTTCAACCTTCGACTTGCGGCGCATACCGGCGGTATCAATCAGCGTGAATTTCGTGCCGCCGCTGAAAAAATGCGTGTCGATAGCGTCGCGCGTCGTGCCTGGAATATCGCTGACGATAACGCGTTCCTCGCCGAGCATTTTATTCACCAGCGAAGATTTGCCGACATTCGGGCGCCCAATCACGGCAATTTTAATTTCGTCTTCGTCACGAACTTCAGATTCAGCGGCAGGGAAATTTTCAACGACTTCATCGAGCAGGTCGCCGAGGTTGAGCGCGTTGCTGGCGGAAATTCCAATGGGCGTGCCGAGTCCCAGGTTGTAAAATTCGTAAACGTCGGCGTCGAGCTGCACGCTGTCGATTTTGTTGACTGCCACGACAACGGGCTTATCGGAGCTGCGCAGAATTTTGGCAATGTCCTCATCGGCGTAAGTCAGGCCGCCGCGTCCGTCGACGACGAAAATAATCACGTCGGCTTCGTCAATGGCGATACCCGCCTGAATTTTAATTTCGTCGAGGATTTTGCTGCCGCCGGTGTTAATTTCAATCCCGCCGGTATCGACGAGCGTGAACTCGTGTTCGAGCCAGCTGGCGTCAAGGTAAATTCTGTCACGCGTAACGCCAGGCATATCGTCGACGATAGAGACGCGCTTTTTGCCAATCTGATTGAACAGCGTGGACTTGCCGACGTTGGGGCGCCCGACAATCGCAACTATTGGTTTACTCATAATGTCACCTCAAAGCATTTAAAAAATCCGCGCCGGTTGAAACTGCCTCAATCTGCGCAGGGAAAATTTTGCGCATATCGTCAACCGTCACGTCGTCGAGGAAAGTTTCTTCGCCAGCACGCAGAGCCGTCGCCGGAATCAGAATCTTATCGCGCGGGCGGTTGCTTTTTTGGAGCGCGCGGATAATATCGCCGCCGGTGAGCAAGCCCGAAACGTTGACGGTGCTGCCGAAAAATTCATTGACGACCGGCAGAATGCGCACGTCGAGATTTTCATTTGGAATTTCAGCGGCGAGCTTTTTGAGAACGGCTGCAAAGGAAGTGCCGCTGATAACGTCGACGGTCAGTTTCGCGCTGGAGCTGGGAATTTTTTCTGCGTGAAATTCGTCGGTGAAGTTGCGGGTCATGCCGATACCGTTTTCGATTTGCGGGAAGTCGTCGTAGTAGTCGGCGGGCGGAATATCCCTGCCAGCGAGGAAGTAAAATTCGTCGCCGAGGTAAACGAAAGTCCTGCCGGTTTGAGCGCGAGACTGTGACTGGAATTTTTCAACCTGCGCGATAACTTTAGCGGCGCCGGATTTATCGAACTGGGTAAGCGGGAATTTATCACGGCGGTGTCTGGTGACGCCGACTGGAACGATAGCCAGACTTTGAGCGTGGGGGCGGCGCTTGAGAATTTCGGCGATGGTGAAGTCAAGCTCGGCGCCGTCGTTGAGATTCGGGCAGAGGACAACCTGCGTGTGATATTCGCAACCGGCGGCTTCGAGTTTGTCAAGGTGTTCGTGGATTTTAGCGGCGCGAGGCGTGCGGAGCATTTTTGCGCGGACGGCTGGGTTCATGGCGTGAATTGAGACGTAGAGCGGCGACAGGTGGAAATTTTTAATGCGGCGGAAATCTGAATCAGTCAGATTGGTGAGCGTGATAAAATTGCCGTAGAGGAAAGACAGGCGGTAATCGTCGTCCTTGACGGAAAGAGTGGCGCGCATATTCGGGGCTATCATGTCGACGAAACAGAAAACGCAGTGGTTCGCGCAGGTTTTGATTTTGTCGACGGCGGATTCAAATTCGGCGCCGAGTTCTTCATCAACGTCTTTTTCGAAGGCAATGAGTTCGCGTTCGCCGTCGCCGTGTTCAACCAGCAGTTCAATTTCCTCGTCGGCTAAAAGAAAACTCAGCTCGATAAGGTCGCGCGGGGCGGTGCCGTTGATTTTGAGAATTGTATCGCCGGAGGTGAGTTCGAGCTCCTCGGCGAGGCTGTATGGAATGATTTTAGAAATTTTCATGGCGTAAAAAAATAAAACGGCGCAAAATCCTACGCCGTTGCAAATTTCCTCAAAGCGAAAAATTTATTCAGCCGCAGCGGCGGTTTCATCTGACGCCTCAACAATTTCATTGAGCGCGGTAACCAGCGCGTCCACGTCGATACCGTGAGCGGCGGCGCCTTCCTCGATGCTTTCAAAGCGAGCCGCCATGCAGCCGAAGCAGCCCATACCGGCGTAGAGGAAAACTTCAACCGTTTCGGGATATTTCGCCACGACTTCGGTAATGTTCATTTCTTTAGTGATTTTCATAGTGAAAAAGCCCTCCTTTGGACGTAGAAATTATATCACGAATCGTCAACGCGTCAAATGAAATTTTGGTGGAAAAAATTTTTTTAACAGGCAGGAATTGTAAAAAAAAAATTGAATACCCACAGAGGGGCTGTGGTAAGAAAGGGGGCGCCTTGCAGTTGGATTTTGTTCATGTGAGTGTAATGGCTGATGAAGTCCTAAGCGCTTTGAACGTCAAGCCTTCCGGCACTTACGCAGACTGCACGCTGGGCGGCGGCGGGCACGCTAAGAAAATCGCCGAACGCCTGAACGCCTCCGGCAAACTGATTGGTATCGACCAGGACGCTGACGCTACCGCCGCCGCTGCCAAAACCCTTGCCGACTCCCCCTGCGGGGTTGAGATTGTTCGCGGTAACTTCAGCGAGCTTGACAAGATTCTGGACGGTTTGAACATTGAAAAAATTGACGGCGCGCTGTTCGACCTTGGTGTTTCTTCGCACCAGATTGATACCGCCGCGCGCGGTTTTTCCTATATGCACGACGCGCCGCTGGATATGCGCATGGATACCGACAAAAGTTTCAGCGCCTTCAACGTCATTAACGAATACGACGAAACCGCGCTGGTCAAAATCTTCAGCGAGTACGGCGAGGAAAGATTCTCCAAACGCATTGCCAAAGCCGTTGCCTCTGCGCGAAAAATTTCCCCTGTCAAAACTACCGGCGAACTCGTTCAAATCATCGAACGCGCTGTGCCAAAAGTTTCCGACGGCGGTCACCCCGCTAAGCGCGTCTTTCAAGCCGTGCGAATCGAAGTCAATCACGAACTCGAAATTCTGAGCAGTTCAATCACCGCAGCTATCCGTCGGCTTAAAACTGGAGGCAGAATCGCGGTTATAACCTTTCACTCGCTGGAAGACAGAATCGTCAAGAATACTTTCAAAACCCTCGCGCAGGACTGCATTTGCCCGAAAAATTTTCCCGTATGCGTATGCGGACACCACGCCGAAATTAAAATTCTGGGCAAAGCTCAAACTGCCAGTGCCGACGAAATTGAAAAAAATTCCCGCGCGAAACCTGCTAAACTTCGCGTGGCGGAAAAACTTTAAAGGAGGAAAAATCATGACTTCGCGGCGTCCACCGAAACCAAAAGTTCAATCGGTACCAAATGCCGAGATTCAAAAGTCAGAAAACGGCGCGCAGCTCAAGCTGATAAAGTGCCGCCCAAAGTTAGATTATTTACTGCGCTCGCGGTGCCGCCTGGCTTTCGTGATAATCTCGATACTGGCGATGCTGGTTGTAGTTCGCAGCGGAATAAACGCCAGCCGCGGCTACGCGCTGGTAGCGACGCAGAACCAGACGCAGGAACTCGAACAGGAAAACGAGCGCCTGCGAATCGAAATCGCCAAGCTGAAATCGCCGCTCAGAATAAAACAAATTGCCCATGACGAACTGGGTATGGACGTGCCAAAAAAAATGTATTTCTCGCATGAATGAATACAAAAAAAGAAGGGACCGCTTCAAGCTGAGGCAGTCCCAATTTTTATTTTGGTCAACGAAAAATCTTACTGTTCCTTGAGGAATTTTTCCGCGCCGCTGTTCATTTTGATAAAGCCCATGCCGGCAAGACCGGTTTTCTTCTGGATATTTTTAGCCGCCATATGCGCCTGCGCGAGTTTGTCGACGTTGGTGAAAATCGCCTTGGTCACGTCGTAGCCGGTTTTGTCGTCCATTTTGTCGGTGGCGACGAGGATAGCCATGACGCTGACGGAAGGAATTTCGCCTTCAAAGCCCTGGTAGGTGCCGCCAGGAATGACTGTGCGCGTGTAGAACGGGTAGTCGATAGTAAGCGCGGTGATTTTGTCTTCGTCAATCGGGAGAATGCGGATTTTTTTCTGGGAAGCAACGTCCTGAATTGAGGCGGTAGGATAGCCAGCGGTAACGCAAGCCACGTCGACCGTGCCGTCCTTGAGGGCGTTGGCGCCTTCCGCGAAGGAAAGGAACTGCTCGTCAATATCATCGTAAGTGATGTTGTAGGCTTTGAGAATCTGGCGAATGTTCGCTTCAACGCCGGAGCCCGCCGCGCCGACCGCAACACGTTTGCCTTTCAGGTCATTCAGCGACATGATACCAGAATCGCTGAGCGTGACAATCTGAACGGTTTCGGGATAAAGCGACGCCATACCGCGCAGGTTCTCAATTTTTTTATCGAACATGTCGGTTCCGTTGACGGCGTAGTAGGTTATGTCGTTCTGAACAATCGCCATTTCGACCTGCCCGTCGGCGAGCATGTTGATATTGGCGACGGACGCGCCGGTACTCTGCGCAGCGGCATTGGCGCCGTTCACGTCTTTGTTGATGACTTCGGCAATAGCGCCGCCAATCGGGTAGTATGTACCCGCCGTGCCGCCGGTTGCGATATTTATAAAGTTTTCACTCTTATCGCTCCCAGTACCGCAGCCCGCAACTCCAACAGCCATAGCCAGTGCCAGACCCGCCGTCAGAACCCGCTTCAATACTTTTGGTAATTTCATTCGTAACACCCTTTCAAACTTTTTGAAAATTCCCGCCGCATTATATCACATTTTCAGAATTTGCAACAGTCATTTTAACAGTCATTTTTCAAACTTCAAAATCGTTGAGTCCGGCGTCGAAAACGGTCGTGAGATTTTCGCTGATCATGGTTTTGAGATTGAGTTTTTCCCTGAGCGAAAGTTTGCGCGGCTCCTGACTGTAGACGGGCAGGCGCTTGCTGATAAACTGCGTGTCGATATTGCCGGTGCGGAAAAAGTTATCGTCGAGAATGCGTTTGTGCAGCGCGATTGTAGTTTTAATGTCCTCGCCCTCGATGATAAATTCGTTAAGGGCGCGCTGCATGATTTTGATAGCGTCGCCGCGCGTCCTGCCGTGAGCGATAACTTTGGCGATAAGCGAATCGTAGTAAGGCTCAATGGAAAGTCCCGCCTCAACGCCGCTGTCGAATCTTACGCGCGGACCTGTAGGCGCGTGCATGAAGTCAATTTTGCCTGGCGCGGGCATGAAATTATTTTCGGGGTCTTCAGCGTTTATGCGGCACTCGATAGCGTGACCGGTGAACTTGACATCTTTCTGGCTGAAATCGAGCGGCTCACCGGCGGCAATTTTAATCTGCGTGCGGACTAAATCGATACCCGTGATAGCCTCGGTGATACCGTGCTCAACCTGCACGCGCGGATTAATTTCCATGAAGTAAAATTCGTGCGTGGCGAGGTCAAGCAGAAATTCGACGGTGCCGATGCTGGAATAGTGGACGCTCTTAGCGGCGGCGACGGCGAGTTTACCGACGCGTTCGCGCATTTCCTCGCTCAGCGCGATTGACGGGGATTCTTCGAGAAGTTTCTGGTTGCGGCGCTGAATGGAGCATTCGCGTTCGCCGAGGTGAATAATTTCGCCGAAATTGTCAGCGACAATCTGAACTTCGATATGGCGGGAACGCTCGATGTAGTGCTCGAAGTAATAGCGGATTTTCGTCACGTCGATAACGTTGAGAACTTTTTTGAGTTCGGTTTCGTCGTGAACGATGAACATTCCCTTGCCGCCGCCGCCGGAAACGGGCTTGAGAATTGCAGGGTAGCCGACGAATTTCGCCAGTTCCAGCGCGACGTTGTTGTTGTAAATCGGCGGGCTGCCCTTAGCCATGGGAATGCCGGAAGGCTCTACGGCGTCACGGGCGGCGTCCTTATCGCCAACCAGCGCGATAGTTTCCGGCAGGGGACCAATCCACGTCAGACCGGCTTTGACGACCATTTCAGCGAATTTGGCGTCTTCGGAAAGGAAACCGTAGCCAGGGTGAACGGCGTCGGCTTCGGACTGGTAGGCGGCGTAGAGCAACGCGTCTTTGTTCAGATAACTTTCCATGGCGTCTTCGGGACCGATTCTCAGACGCATATCCGCCATCTGGGTATGCAGGGCGTTTTTGTCCGCGTCGGAATAAACGGCGACGGTTTCGATACCGAGTTCCTGGCAGGCGCGAATGATGCGCACGGCAATTTCGCCGCGGTTGGCAATCAGCACTCTCTTGAACATAATTACACCTCCGAAAAAATTTTTACTGTAATTATAACCACAAATCGCGAAACGTACAAGAAAATTTATTGCGGCGGCGGCGGTTCAGTGGTAAAATATTTTCAAACTGACAGCGGGAGGAATTTTCGTGGAAGCAAGAGTTTTCAACGTGGAACTGACAGGCGTGGTCGGGCAGAACCTCAAGCGGCTGGAAAGCGACATCAATGCATTTCTGGCGTCGCGCGAATGCGTGGCAATGGAACAGTCGATTTTGCAGGAGCCGTCCGCAGGCAAGCCGCGCCTTATCGTGACGGTCATAGCGAAAAGAAAACCTGAGTGATAAATTTTTCAGCCGCTCGGAAAAATTCGGGCGGTTTTTTTGCGCTGATAAAAATTCCAGATAAAAATTCAGAAAATACTTTCACTTGCTCAAAAGTTGTGGTACTATAGGCGTACCAGTTAATTGCAAGAAAATTTTTTCTGAAGGGGAGTTTTTAATGGCGACATTGTTAGAAAAAACCAGGCAGATTAACAAGTTGCTGCAGCGTTCGGAGAATGTGGAGTACGACGGCATTTCCAAGGTGCTCAGCAACATTCTCGACGCCAACGTTTACATCATGGACAGGAAGGGCGATATTTGCGGCTATGCGTTCGTGGACAATTTTGAGTGCGAACTGATGATTGACAAGGTGATTCGCAAGGGAAAATTTCCGAAGCAGTACGTGCGCTGGCTGAATCAGCTGGAAGAAACGCAGGCTAACCGCCGCACCAAAACCGGCATTTGCGCATACGACGAAACCCGCGCCTGCAATTTCGACGGCAAAAACACGACGATTGTTCCGATTTACGGCGTCGGTCGGAGAATTGGCACGCTGATTATTGCGCGCTACGACGACGATTTCACGGACGACGATTTACTTCTGGCGGAGTACGGCGCCACTGTCGTTGGAATGGAAATGCTGCGCGACCACACCGAGAAAATTGAAATTGAGGCGCGCAAGAAAGCTAACGTCCAAATCGCGCTGGCAACTTTGAGCTACTCCGAAACCGAAGCCGCGATAAATATCCTGGGCGAACTCGACGGCAACGAAGGTCTGCTCGTCGCGTCGAAAATCGCTGACCGCGTCGGAATTACCCGCTCGGTTATCGTCAACGCGCTGCGGAAATTTGAATCCGCCGGCGTCATCGAATCCAAATCCCTCGGCATGAAGGGTACCTACATCAAAATCCTCAACGAATATCTCATGGACGAGGTCCAGAAACTGCGCCGCTAAAAAATTTTTTGCCGCCGCTTGTTTTTTTGAAAAGTTTATGCTACAATCTGCGAGTAGTGATTTTTTCACTGGCTCTTTTGATTTCAGCATAAACTTTGCGGGCGTAGTTCATCGGTAGAATGAGAGCTTCCCAAGCTTTAGAGGTGGGTTCGATTCCCATCGCCCGCTTTTGCACACATTGCCCGCTTAATTTTTTAGAGGTGGGTTAAGCAAACGCTCCTGTTCGTCGCGTCTGCACCCATCGCCCGCTTTTGTACCCATTGCCCGCTCTTTTCATTTAAATTTTGCGAGTTCGATTAGGCAGGAACTCTTGCTTCTGAAATTTTCAAGGCGTCAGAGAATGGCGCCTTTTTTAGCGGGTTCAAAAAAAACGGTCGCCCCAATTTGGAGCAAACCGTTTTGAATTTGAGCGAGTACCTTTTTGAGTTCTGCCGCTACGAATTTATAGCCTCAGAGTTAGGAAGATTAAAGCCGTAACGCCAGTGAGAAAACGCTATCGTCATCGAGGCATCGGGATTGACTACAACTTCATCGATTGTCGGCACATCGTCAGGGTCAACAGGCACATCGCCAGGGACAGGCACGTCAGGGACAGGCGCCAAAAGTTCTCCGATAGTGTTCCTGGTGCGACCGTTGAGAATTTCGTAGCCCAAAATATCGTCGGTGAGTTCGCTGACGCCGCGCCATGTCATGCTGAAATCGTCCGAAACCAGATTGACAAAATCTTCGCCAGCTTCCTGTTTCAAAGATTCTTTAGCGATTCTGTCATTGAAAATTAAAATATCCGCCGCCGTATCGAAATCAGTCAGCGTAATGCTCGAAACGCCGCCCGCAACGGAAATCGTATCGTTACCGAGACCGCTGGCAATCGTCGTATTGTCGCCGTTTACGTTGACGAAATCGTCTTTCGCCGTGCCGTTGGCGTACCAGTTTTCCGAGACTTTAATATTTTGCCTGTAGGCGCTGTCCAGCGTGTCGGCAACGTAGAAATTTTCGGTGGTTACAGAGCCAACAATAGTGCCGCGAATTTCCCTCTCGACTTCAAACTCAGCAGTCGGCAGGGAATTTTTATTGCCATTCGCAACGACGAAGTAGCCGGTAGGAACGTCGTCCAGCTCAACGGTAACCTGTTCAACCTGAACTTCCAGCAAATCCAGAATCGTATTGGTATCGCCGCCGTTGTTCACGCTGTAATTCAAAATGCTATCCGTGAGCGTGCCGGTGCCCTGCCAGACAAGGCTTATATTGTCGGAAGCGAGCGTCACTTCATTTTCACCGACAGTTTGCAGCAGGGAATTTTCCGCGATTTTATCAGTGAAAATCAGCTTATCCGCCGTCGTGTCAATATCCGCGAAGGTTACGGTTTCGACGCCGCGCCCGATTGAAATGGTGTCCCTGCCGCCGCCGCTTACAACCGTCGCATTATCGCCAATGACGTTAATCGAATCGTCGCCGTTGGTTGCGGTTGCCAGCCAGTTTTCGTCAACGGTAATCGCCTGCCGGTAAGCCTCGCTGCCGGTTTCAGCGTCGTAAACTTTGTCGGAAGAAACTGTGCCGACATTTTCTTCGCCGGTATCCCATTCGACAATTAAGCCGATATTTTCCACGCCGAAGAAGTCCTGCCCATTGACGCCGCTGGGGAAAAAGTCATTCCACTGCCCGAATTTCGAGTAGTAATTTCGATTATAATAGAGCATAAGCGCCGTAGAATTAATTGAGCCGTCGCCGTCGGGCTGGAGATAAGACCAGTTGGAATAGGCGGCGCCTTCGAGCGTAGTGGTGCTGCCCGCAGGAATAGTTTCGCCGGAAAGCCACTGCCAGCCTTCGTTGTACACGGAACCTTCACGGTAGCCGCCGAGCCAGTAGCTATTTTTTGGCGCGGTTTCAGCCTTCAGTAAAGTTTCAAGCGCCGCCTGTTCGCCTTTGTCGGTGATTGTTACCAAATGTCCGCCTAAAGATTCCGCGTAAGCCTTCGCCTCGTCCCAGGTTAAATTTACGTCGGAGAAAACTTTGTAGCGGTGTCCGTTGTACCACGCTGAGCCGTCGTTCGCGAAGAACTCAGAATTTTGCAGAGTGTCGTTGGCGTAGTCGACGATAACAAATTCGCCGGTTTCGCTTTCAGGAACGGTTTCAAGGTCGACGGCAACGATAGTATCCGGCACGAGAAGTTCCGCGATAGTCGCGCGGGTGCTGCCGTTGCTGAAGCTGTAGTCCAGAATTTCATTGGTAAGCGAATCGACGCCCTGCCACGTGATAGACATTTCGTCGGAATAAATGGTAACGGAGCCGCCTTCAACGGTTTGGAGCATGGAGCCTTTTTCAATTCGTTCATCGAAAATCAGCCGGTCGGAAGTGTCGAAATCAGCGAAGGTTACGCTGTTGACGCCGCCCGCAACGGAAATTGTGTCAGTGCCGCCGCCGCTGGCAATCGTAGCGCTGCCGTTGACGTTGAGCCGGTCATTTTTATCAGTGGCGGTTGCCTGCCAGTTTTCAGCAACGTTGATAATCTGCCGGACGGAATCGCTGTCCGCCGCGTAAACTTTTTCTTCGGTGACGGTGCCAATGACGGTATCGTCCGAGCCGGTGGAGCCGCCGAAAACTGCGGTCGCGCTGGATTCAAGATTGTATTCGGAAATGTAGAAACTGCCGGTTGAATCAGCCGCCGCGTCGAGGTTGACGGTAACTTCATCGACGGTAACTTTCAGCAGGTCCTGAATTTTATTCGTGACGCCGCCGCTGGTAATTTCGTAGTTCAGAACGTCGTCGCTGAGTTCGGTCACGCCGTACAGGACAATTTCCAAATCGTCGGAGGCAAGCGTAACGGCTTCGGGGTCGAACGTCCAGACAAGTGAGTCTTTATCAATCCTGTCGGCGAAAATCAGCGTGTCTTTATCCGGCTGGACGGTGGCGGCGGCGACGGTTGCAGTAGTTTCAGTGTCGCTTTCTTCCGCGTCGAAAGTTTCATCTTCGCTGGCGGCAAGCAGGAAAGTTGGCTCAGATTCGACGGCGGCGCTTGCCAGCAGAAATGCCGGTTCAAAATCTTCAGCCGTACTTTCGACAGCCATAGCCATCATGAGCATTGGAGTTTCTTCAACTTCGCTTGCGGGTTCCAAAGTTTCTGGTTCGGTTTCAACGGCGGCGCCTGCCAGCAGAAATGCCGGTTCAAAATCTTCAGCCGCACTTTCGACAGCCATAGCCATCATGAGCATTGGAGTTTCTTCAACTTCGCTTGCGGGTTCCAAAGTTTCTGGTTCGGTTTCAACGGTGGCGCCAAGGTCGAGGTCGGCGATAATGACATGGCGAACGCCGCTGCCAATGGAAATTTCGTCGCTGCCCTTGTTGCCGCTGATTGTGGTTCTGTCGCCAATGACATTAATCGTATCGTCATTTTCGGTGCCGGTAACGTCCCAGTCATCTGGCACGAAAATTTTCTGTTCGTAGGTATCGGAATGGTCGTCCGCCACGTAGACTTTGTTTTCCTTGACGAGACCGACCTGCTCGTTTTCTTCGGAGTAATCGGCATTTAAAGACGCGGTGGGAGTTTTGTCAGTGTTTAAGGCGGGAATGACGACATAGCCGGTTTGGTCTGCGGGCATTGAATCCAAATCCACAATAACATAATCTGCGCCGTCGAACAGCAGGCTTTCAATGGAAGTGCTGGTGCCGCCGTTGCTGATTCTGTAGCTGTGGAAATCGCTCAAAACAGATCCGTCTGTCTCAGTCGACAGATTCTGGAAAGTCAGCGTTCTGTCGCGGGAATAGAGCGTGAGCATTCCATTTCTGTCGCGTTCGCGCAGGGATTTTTCGCGAATGGCGTCCGTGAAGTGAATTTTGTCTTCGTCGAGCGTGAAGTCTGCGAAGGTGACGTTCGATACGCCGCTGCCTACTGAGAAAATGTCGATACCGCCCGCGCCAGCTACGGTGACGTTGTTGCCGGTGATTTTTAGGTTGTCAGATTTTTCGGTGCCGGTGACGTTCCAGGCGGAAGGAATGGTAATGCTCTGCCGGTAAGCTTCTTCGCTGGTATCAGCGGTGTAGGATTTGCCAGAGGTGACAGTGCCAATAACAGTATCGTCGGAATCGGCTTCGTTTTTGAAAGTTGCAACTGAATCGAAAACGGTATTGCCTTCCGCGTCGACGCTGGAATTGACGATAAAGACGCCGGCTTCGCTTTCGGGTACAGTCCCCAGGTCTACCGCGAAAACGTCAGTAGTTTGTGCCACAATGCCCTGCGCGATTTTTTTGAATATATCGTTGAGTATTCCGTTTATATCATAAAAATTGCCGTTTGCGGGAGCGACGCCGGTAGCGTTGGCGAGCGGTTTGTAGTCGTATTCGCATTCCGAATTAGTTACGCCAACAACGTCCAGAACAATTCTTCGGCTGTTGAGTTCGTCGATAATCGTATCGGATTCCAGATTAATCGTGCCGGTGTCGGTGTCGTCATAGTCTTCGTCCGTGAGCATGATAAAGCGCGTGGTAACGTCGCCGTTCAAATCCATTGTAAGAGCCGCTTCAATCGCGCTGAGACCGTATTCGTCGCCGCCACTGGCAGTAAGTCCCTCAAGAGCGGTTTTAAATTCCTCGACGTTATTGGTACTGGCGAAACCATGAACTTTTATATCCTTGTCGCCGTTGCCGGAATAGCCGAAATCAACTAATCCGAGCCGGAAATTGAACTGCTCCTTCTTTAAAGAATCCGCGAAATATTGAAGCGCGTTCTTGACATTCGTTATGTAAGTACCCATGCTGCCGCTGGTGTCAACGATAAACACAATGTCGGTATCGTATTTCAAAAGTCCTGTATCGGTGCCGCCGCTTGAGGTATCGCTGCTGCCGCCGGTTAAATCAAGCGCATTGCCTTCGGGGTCGACAACATTCAGCGAGCCGTTCGCCTGTCCGAGGAAGGTTATGCTACCGTCGCCTACCTGTACAACTAAATCTTCGCCGCTGTTGACGGAAGTTGCTGTCAGGCTGGAATTAATCTGCAGCGTGGAGTTTGCAAGGGAACCCGCAACGCTGACAGTGTCGTTATCGTCGCCGTCGCTGTAAATCAGCAGGTTGGTTGAATCTGCGCCGAAAACTATTGAGTCATTGCCGTCGCCAGGATTTATGGTAACGTTTGTGCCGGTGTTTAAAATGAAATCTCTGCCCGCGCCGCCGTTCATGTAGACGCTCTCACCGCCAGCAACCGTCATAAATCCGTTAGAAATTGTATCATCGCCGCTTCCGCCGTCGAGTGTCACGTTCGCGCCAATGTTGTAGACAGAATCGTTACCGTCGCCGCCCAAAACGCTGGAAAATACGCCGACGTTGCCAATCACGTCAATTCCACTGCCGCCGTTAATCGTCACGTAGTTGCCGTTATTGCCAACGGTGTCGTTCCCGTCGCCAGCGTCAATAACAACATAGCCGCCGGTATCTGCAGGGCTCAGACTGCTATGCTCAGAATTTACTATTCCGCCATTGCCAATGCTATCGTCGCCCGCGCCCGCGTCAATCGTTACACTGTCGCCGTAATTGTGAATGGTGTCTGTGCCAGCGCCGGAATTTATTTTTGTACTGTCGCCGGTACTGCGAATGCTGTCATTGTCGGCGCCACTTTGAATCGTCGCGCTGTTTCCGTAATTATTAACACAGTTAGCACCGTCGCCAGAGTCTATTGTTACATTTGAACCACGATTGCTAATGGAATCGTTGCCAGCGCCCGTGTCAATCGTTACACTGTCGCCGTAATTGTGAACGGTATCTTCACCACTGCCAGTCAGAATGTACGAATATTTGCCGTAGTACGAGGGATTGAAGTTGATAATACTGTTGTTCCCGTCACCCGCGTCAACTGTCACGCTGTCGCCGTTGACTTGAACCGTATCGTTCAAGCTGGTAGCAGTAACCTGCCAGCCTTCAGCAACCGAGATAGACTGCGGGTATTCATCTTCGGCGTCGTACACTTTATTTTCCCAGACGTTGCCTACAACTTCGCCGCTGACTTGCGTATCAGTACTGAACTCAGCGGTCGGATTGGAAAGCGTATTGCCCTCAGAAATATAGAAAACGCCGGTCGCGCTGGTTGCGGAGTTCAGATTTACAAAAACTTTTTCAATACTGACAGTCGAAACGAATCTGCCGTCAACAACCCTGTAACTGCCGGCGCTGCTGACAACGCTGCCGGTAATATCGCTGATAGAATTTTCGCCGGAAATCGCAACCGTGCCGCTCCATTCGCTCTTAATCGAGATACCGGCGTCGTCAGTTTCAAGGCTCGCCGAAGTATTGATTGAACTGGCGGTGAAAGTTGCGCCATTAATCGTCACGCCGTTGGTGCTGTCGAAGTAGTAAACAGCGCCGCCCGAACCAACGCTGATAAAATCGCCCTCGCCCGCAACAATCGTGACGCCGCTCAGACTGTCAATCGAATTTACCGCGATTGTATCTGCGCCCGCGCCGCCGTCAATCGAAACAGTCGAGCCGCTGTTATGCTCCGTCCAGCCGGCAATTCCGTTTTCGCCGCCGTAAATCGAAACCAGGTCATTGCCAGCGCCGCCATTTATCTTGACGTTCGCAATATCAATTCCTTTGGTGCCGCCGGTAATAAAAATCTGGTCGCCGCCGTCTCCTCCGTCTATCGAAACGGAAGATTTCTCAGATTCGCTGAGCCCATTAGTGCCTCCGTGAATTCCATTGTTTCCGCCGTAAATGCTGATAAAATCTTCGTCAGCGCCGCCGTCAACTAAAACCGTCGAAGGGTGAATACCGTCAGTGTTTCCAAAAATATTAATCGTATCGTCGCCGGTACCTCCAATAAGCGTCGAGGTCGCCCACAAAATTCCGTAAGCAGGCATGGCGCTTGCGTTGATTAAATCGTTGCCGTCGCCCGCGTTGACCGTCGCGCTGACTTTTGAGCTGGAATTTCCGCCGACAGCGGCGTTAATCGTATCATCGAGATTTGTAGCTGTGGCGTTCCAGCCGTTTGTGACGGTCAAATTCTGCGCGTAGGTATTTTCAGCGGTGTAAACTTTTTCCGCCGTAACTTCGCCGACAATTTCGTTGCTGGTTGCTGTATCGGTGGTGAACTCGGCGGTCGGATTTGCAAGCGTATTGTAGCTGGGGATTTGGAAAACGCCGGTCGCGCTGGTTGTGGAATTTAAATTCACGTAGACGCTGTTGATTTCGGCGGGCGTGTAAATGAGCTCGCGGATTTTATTAGTGCCGCTGCCGTTTTGCACGGTGTAATTCAAAATTTCGTTGGTAAGGGACGCTGCGTTCTGCCAGACGATAGAAATTCGCTCGGACGAAAGTACCAGCGCGCCTTCCGCGTTCACAGTTTCGATAAGCGAACCTTTGGCGATGGCGCTCTCAAAAACCAGAACGTCTGCTGCCGTGTCAAGGTCAGCCAGCACGACACTGGTTACGTCGCTGCCAATGGAAATGGTATCGCTGCCGTCGCCGGTAGTTATGTAGACGTTGCTGCCGTTATTGGAAATTAAATCGTCGCCGTCGCCGGTGTCCACGGTCACGCTGTCAGCATAGTTGACAATGGTATCGCTGTCGCCGTAGCTGCGAATCGTGACGTTGGTTGCGGTGCTGTCGTTGCGCAGGCTGTCGGTGTACTCGCTGCCTTCAAACAAAATGTCGGGCGTAGCGTTAGCCAGAGTTACGCCGGTTGCTACGGTTGTGTTGGTATCGCCGCCCAGGGTGATTGGAGTGCCGTCGGGGTCGACGATATTCAGCGTGTGATTCGCCTGTCCGAGGAAGGTTATGCTGCCGGTGCCTACCTGTACAACTAAATTGTCGCCGCTGTTGACGGAGGTAGGCGTTGATTCGGATTCGACCTGCAGAGTGTATTGAGCGCTGGAGCTGGCTATGCTCACGGTGTCGTTGCCGTCGCCTTCTTTGTAAATCAGCACGCTTGTTGTTGTAACGCTGTCAACTATGTCCCAGAGAATTATCGAATCGTCGCCCGCGCCAGCATTTATGGTAACGTTTTCGCCGCTATCATTGCGAATATAATCGTTACCGGCGCCAGAACTTATGCTTGTGATGTTCGGTAACAAAGAATGCGTTATACCATCAGCGTCTATAATCTCCGTGAGACCGTTGTAAATACTGTCATTACCATCGCCGGAATTTATATTAACACTATCGCCAAGATTACTAATATAATTATCGCCGTCGCCCGCGTCTATCGTAACGCTAGAGCCATAATTATTAATGGTGTCATTTCCGTCGCCAGCATATATGGTCACATTAGAAGCGCCGTAGTTATAAATTGAGTCGTCGCCTTCAGCAGCGTTTATCGTTACGCTTTCGCCCGCGTTCAAAACTCTATCGCTGTCGTCTCCTGAATTTATTGCTACTATGTTGCCGGAATTATGGATGAAATCTTTTCCAGCATCAGAAACTATTGTGGCGTTATTGCCATCATTTAAGATAGTGTCATTGCCACGACCGGAATTTATATTAACGCTGTCGACAGAATCATTGTAGATAGTGTCATTGCCATCGCCAGAATTTATATTAACACTATCGCCAAGATTACTGATGTAGTCATCACCATTGCCGGAATTTATGCTGACGTTATTACCACCAATAATTGAAGATGAATGGTAGTGTCCATTATAAATTGAATCTCTACCAGAACCCGTATCTATTGTCACGCTATCACCGGAATTACCAACATAGTCGTCACCGCCGTCAGAATCTATGGTTACGTTTGCCGCCAAAGAACTATTGTAAATGCTGTCTGCGTCCGCCGTGCCAGTAATAATCGTGTCGCTGGTAAAGTTGTAAATATCCGCCATAAATCACACCTCCCCTAAAAAGATTTTTTGACCTTCGCCATGATCGTGCCGCCCTGCTGGTGTCCAATCCAGCCAGTAGCGTAAGCGTCGACGACCCACGGCGTATCTTTTCTGGGCTTAATCTGCCAGCCGAGCTCAATCATACCGCTGGAACCCTTCGCGCCGGCGGTAGAGTTCGACCAGACATCGCCGCTGGCGGTGGAGCCGGAATTGGACTCGTACTGGAAAGCCAGCCCCGTGTAAATCGTGCTGATTTTGCTGACGCGCGTCGTCATGCGGTAGCCGAGCCTCATGCGGTTGCTGTGGACGGAATTAAAGCTGACGTGTTCGCCGGTAGACAAATCCGAATTCATGCCGTTTTGCTGCGTGTAGGCGTAAATGCCGTAAACTTCAAGGATATTGTTAGCGTTGAGGCGGTTGAACTTGCCGAGGCGGACGTGACCGGCGTAGAGAGGGGCGTCCATATTGTAGCTGACGCGCTGCGGCGAATTGTTGACGATAAAATTATCCGCCGTGAAATTGTTCTCATCGCGCCCGCCGCGAAAACTGCCTTCGTAGTAAAAGCCGTTATTCAGCATGTTGCGGGCAACGACGCCGCCGGCGAAATATTTCGTCTTGCCGCTGCCGGTAATTCCATTGTGGAGGTGGCTGTCGTAATCGCCGCGATTGTACTCGATAACCGGCGCAATGTACGTCTGGCTGTTATCGCTGAAGAGCGTGCACCCAAAGCCTAAATCAATCGTCGTGTTGTCAGCCTTGACGTAGGTGCCGTCGCCAGTCTTAGTTTTGATGTGACCAAAGCCGGTATTCAGAAAGAGCTCGAAGCCGCGATTTTCACGGACATTTTCCACAGCCTGCGCCTTGCCCTCTTCCGGCGTCATAAAATATCCGTCTTCGTCAACGTACTGGTCAAAGCCAATCGGAATATGAACGTAAGTAAGAGCAGGGACAATCTCAATCGGGGCAAGGACGGGGTAGGGAACGCTGGAAACGTTGTCAGTATCGCCGAGCCTGTTGCCAATCGTCGCGCTTAGCCCCGTGCCGTTGTTGGCAAGATTCAGCCCGTAAATGCTGGTAGAGCCTTTCTGAACAGTTAAATCCTGCGAAGTGGTATCGCCGGTATTCAAGCCGTTCGCGTTGTAAATCAGATTGACGGTATCGCCAGTCTTGAAACTGGAATTGCCGTCAAAATAAACGCCAACGCTATCCAGACCGAGACTGGTAGAGCCGTCGGTAAGGGTAAGCATTGGCGTTGTATTATTCAGCAAAGAATCCGGCACGTGGAAATTGACGCCGCCGAAACCGTAAATATTTTTCGCGGTAATGCCGGAAGTGTTGATATTTAGAGTGTTGCCGTCGGGACTGTACCCACTGCCGAGCAAGCCGCCGATTAAATTGGCGCCGCTCAAATCCGGCGAGCCGCTGATGTTAATCGTGTTGCCGGTGACGGCGGAATTTTCCGTGGGATAACGCACCTCGCTGCCAATGACGCTGCCGGAAATTTTGCCGCCGTTGATATTGACAGTGTTGCCGGTCGCACTGCCGGTAAGCGCCGAGCCGCCGGAAACGCCGTTGGTAACGGTGCCGCCTTCAACCTGCGCAGTATTGCCAGAAACGTCGCCGCCGCTCTGGAAAAATTCCTGCGTCAAATCCGGCGCGCTGCCGTCAGTAGGATACGCGTAAGCAATTTCGCCGCCCGAAACGAAATTCACAGTGCCGCCATTGATAATAACCAGGTTGTCGGTGACGTTGCCGACGCTCGACGTGCTGTCGTACGGGAAATAAACTGCGCCGCCAATCACGCCGCCGCTAATGTTCCCGCCGTTAATCACAATGCGGTTACCGGTCGCGCCGCCGTAAGTTGACATTCCGCCGAACACGCCGTTGATTCGCCCGCCGTTAATCGTCACGCGGTTATTATTCGCCGCGCTGGGATTTTGCTCGTAGCCGCCGCCAAAAACCGCGTCATATTCGCCGTCCGCCGCCGTAGTCGTACCGTTAATCGAATAGTTGTCGCTGTTCACCTCGACGCTGTTGCCGGAAGTCGCGCTGGGCTGAACGTTTTCCGCTGCGAAGGCTACCCGACCACCCCCCCCATGAAAAATCCATGAAAAGCAGTCGTCGTTGCCAGCGTCGCCAGCAAAATTTTTTTGAGTTTTTCGTGCCTGACAGATTTCAACTTTAACCCCTCCATAAAAATTTACCCATAACAAAAAAATAAATTACTTCGGCAGTATTGTACTAGCTATACTGGGCATTGTAAAGATTTCATTCGGCGACAACTTTATTTCTGCCGGTTTTTTTTGCAGTGTAGAGGCGGCTGTCCGCGAGCTTGACGTTATCCTCCGCCGCCAGCGCGAAAGAAATTTCCGCACAGCCAAAACTCATCGTCACGCGGAGGTCATCGCCATTGAACTGGCAAACCGAATCTGCAACGGCAAGCCTTATGCGTTCCGCAACTTTCGCCGCACCGGCAAGCGCAGTGCCTTCGAGTACCAGAATAAATTCCTCGCCGCCCCAACGGTACGCGCTGTCGCAACTGCGAAGATTGCGCTTCAAAATTTTAGCAACGTGCATGAGTATCGCGTCGCCCGCGTTATGCCCGTAGGTGTCGTTGACTTTCTTGAAAAAATCAATGTCGCACATGATTAGAGATACCGGCAGCGCATTTTCAGCCGCCCGCCGCTGGTATAGCTGGTAGTCGCTGTGAAAGCTTAGACGATTCTTCAGTTCCGTCAGCTTATCGTGCTGAGAATCTGCCAGAAACAAATCCGATTCGAGAGCCATTCCGCAGATAAAGGCAGCGATTGAAAGGCGCTTGGTATCTTTTTCCGCGTCGAACTTAGCCTCGTCGCCGAGCTTGTTGATAACCTGGAACGCGCCGATAATTTCGCCACGGCAGTTCGCAACGGGCATAACCAAAATGGATTTGGTAACGTAGCCGGTTTTCTTATCGACCTCCGCGTTAAAATCTGGATGACTGTACGGGTCATTCGTCACGATAGTCCGATTTTCGGCAAGGGCGCGACCAACAATCCCCGTCGTGTCGTCTATGATAATCTGATCCAATCCCGTCGCCGTTGCAGTAAGCAGTTTGCCGTGGCGCTTGTCCCACTTCCAGAAACTGGCTCTGTCCGCACCTACCAGCGTCCTGCCAAGCTCAGCAAAAATTTCAAAAATCCTCAAATGTTCACCGGCACCATTTTTATTCAGGCGCATTTCGTCATACAGTCGCTGCATAACGTCGAAAATATTATCCAGAATTTGTTGCGCCGACCTGCTGTCTTCCATACAAAACACCCTTTCTATACTGAAATTCTGTCGCCGGCTTTAGCGAAAATGACTTTATCTGCATACGGCGCAAATTCCTGCGCCATAGCCAAAAGTTGTTTATCTGTTCGTTGCGGCGCGTGGTGAACGAAAAGAATTTTGCCGGCGTTAGCTCTCGTGCCGATGTCAAATCCGACCTGCGGCGTTGAGTGTCCGTAGCCGCGATATTTTGGATATTCTTCCTCGGTGTACTGCGCGTCGTAAATCAGTAAATCGCAGTCCTCAGCGAAACGCGCCAGCTTTTCGCAGCCTTCGGGAGTGTGTTCAAAATCCGTGGCGTAGACCAGAACTTTTCCGCGATGCGTCAGCCGGTAAATCGTAGCGCCCTGCGGGTGAGTTCCTTCCATAACGTCAACTTCAACCGCGCCTATTGAAAAACTTTCCTCCGGCAGTTCGTGAAAAGTGACGTTCGCCGGATATTGCCCAACCTTCAAAGGCCAGAACGGCGGAGAAATTAAGCGGTCAACTGCTTCATTCGCGCTGAGTCCCGACCGGCTTTTTGCGAAAATGTCAATGCAGCGATTAGCCTGCCCCAGCGCGACGAAAAATGGCAGCCCGATAATATGATCCAGATGCATGTGCGTCAGCAGGATTGTGATTCGCGTATCAGGATTTGGTGCCGCGCTGAGAATACCATTGCCCGCGTCCAGATAAATTTCCTCATTGCCCGCAAGTATCCTGTAGCAGGAAGTTGCGCCGCCGTAAGCCGCGAAATCTTTCCCGTCGACCGGCATGGAGCCGCGCGCTCCAAGGACAGTCAGCTGAAAAGCCGCGTCCGAGTTCTCAATTTGATTTTCCAACATTTATTCCTCCACAAGAGGCTTTAGCGAATTTAACCGCAAAACCTCGAAATTTTCAGCTTTGCCTTTGAGTTTGACGCTGTTCCCAAGCGAAGTAACATCAGCGCCTTCGCCCAGAATATCCGCAACGGCACGCGAAATCAAAATCGTTCCGCCGCTGGCATTCGCTTCGAGCCTCGCCGCCGTGTTGACGGTATCGCCTATCGCGGTGTAGTCCATTCTGAAAGAAGTGCCGATGTTTCCTACGACCGCGCTCCCCCAGTGAACGCCTATCCCAAAAGAAATTTTCCGCCCGTAGCGTTCCATAAGTTCATCGTTAAGCTTTTTCGAGTCGGCAATCATATCGAGCGCCGCGCGGCAGGCAAGCTCAACAGGTTTTTCCTGAGGAAGCGGCGCGTTCCAGAAAGCCATCGTACAATCGCCAACGAATTTATCTAAAGTCCCGTGGTATTTCCTGACGCAGGTCGCCGTTAAGGTCAGGTAGCGGTTGAGAATTTCCACGACAGTCGTCGGCGGTAGCACTTCGCTCATGGAAGTAAAGCCTCGAATATCTACGAAAAGCACGGCAATATTTTTCAGCTCGCCGCCCAGTTCGATAGACGCGGAACCGCCGTCGAGAAGCTGGCGCATAACTGCAGGGTCGACGTAGCGCTGGAAAGTCGTCGATACCTGCTCCTTTTCCGTGCTGGCAAGAATGTAATTGGTCGCAATGGCGCCGATAAACAGCACGCTCACGGAAAGCGGAATCCACGAAATGTGCACCATGATGCCGCAGTAACGGAAAATCTGGCACAGTACCAGCCAGCCCAGTGAAATGACCAGCCAGCTGCCTACGATACGCCGCATACTTCCGCGTCGAAATGAAAATTCTACCGCAAAAGTCAGTAGAAAAAGAAACGCCAGCTGCTCATTTTGTCCGGCTTCGCGCAGGAATTTCGCCCTTTGAAAAGCTTGAATGGCGTTGGCGTGAATGTCAATCCCGTACATTAAATCCGACCGGTCGAGTGACGTTGGTACGGCGTCCTGCATTCCTGGCGCATACGGTCCGATTAATACAATCTTGTCGCGGTAAACGTCGGAACGCACATTCTCAGCCAGCAAATCCCAGAAATTATTTTCCCCCGCATAACTTTTCGCCGTAAACGGCAGGTAGTAAATCCCGTTGCCTTCAGTTACCGGCGGCGGATTAGGTTCGACGCCCTTGAAACCGCACCATTTTTCGTAAATCACCCGCGCGAAAGAGTACAGCCGCCCGCGCTCCTCAACATTCACGTATAAAAGTTCGTGCCGCGAAATTCCGTCGGGCTCGTTCGGCGCGTTGATATGTCCCGTGTCAGTCACGGCGTTCAGCGCGGGAAATGCACCAATCCACGGCCATATTCTGTTCCATGACGCGTAAGGGTCTGCGCTGTCCGAAAAAATTTTTTCCTCGTCCAAATCAGCCTCGGAGCCGACAACAACATTTCCGTACTGAGCGGCTGCCTCGACAAGCATTCTGTCGCCTTCGGGGTCAGCGGAATTTTCGCCGGTAAAAAGAATGTCCAGCCCAATAACCGCTGGACGATTTTCAGGAACATTGTTGTTCAGGTACGTGATGGCGGCGGCTATATCCCGCCGGCGAATTGAAGAATTGGGACCAAGTTTGTTCAGCGTAACCTTGTCAATTCCTATGACTACAATGTCGGGATTTTTTTCGCCGGCTTCCTGATAAAATTTATCGCAGGCTCTAAAATCTACCTCGTCGAGCCAGCCCGCTTTGGCAATCATCGTGATTAGCACGCTGACCAGAAAGGCGTCAACGAAACGAACGATTAATTTTCGCGCAGTCACATTCGCATTCCTCTGATTCGGTTGCTGGTGAATACCACGGCGCCTTCCTCCAGAAAGTGCGTCACCAGATTTTCAGCGAGAATTTTATCAGCGTCTTCCGTGGAAATGACGGGACAGGTGCCGTCGTCGCTGAGAAGTGCCGCATTTATCACCAGCGGATTATTTCCGGCGCGCGATAAATTTCCGTCAGCATCTTGCCGGTTAGCGACTCGAAGGCTTTGAGTTCCAGCGCTCGTCAAAATTATAAAGTCGTCCTCGCCGCCAAAATCTGGCAAATTTTTTTCGGCGTAACCAATCATGCCCTGCGCGATAACTTTGTCGTAGTCCAAGTTGCTGAAAGCGTAAATCGAGTGGTTCAGTTCATTGCGAATGACCGGCGACAGAACCGGCTTCAGCTCCAAATCGCCGCAGTCGATGATAAGACCGGTGTACTCGCCCTCGATTAATACGTCGCTGGTCGGCGTAAGAAAATCTTCTCTGGCGACGGGACTGAACGCCGCCTCAGCAAACGAGCCCGTCACGCCGTAAATCGGAACGCTCAAGATAACAGTGCAGTTTCCGCGTTCGTCGTAAGTCTCGGAAAGCACGTTCGCGCCTTTAATCAGCGCGTTAACTTTTTGTATCTCCAGTGTCTCCTTCGACGTAATTTGAACTTTACCAGCCGCCTCCGCCAGGTTGCGATACCCATCCATCATCGCCATTCTTCTGGCGAATAATTTTTCAGAAGGTGTATTTTTTTTACCGTCATGAGCAAATCCATGCCCTTCGACCGTCAGCGTTTCATTCGCCCACCAGTTCCAATTTGGCAAAGGTTCTATCTGCGCCGTTTGAATATATGCAGGAATTAGAGCAACGCTCGAATCTGCGCTGGTGACGTTTTGCGTGTGGAAGAGCGAAATCCCAATCAAAGCTGCCGAGACAAAACAGACCTTGCGCATGAAAATTCACCTCCTGGACACGCTACTCGATTAAATATGTACATTAAGATTTTACGAAATTTTTATGACTGCGTCAATGTAAAGTTTCATGCCAAACTACGCGGTGCGTTTTTTGGAGGTTCTGTCCGCGCTATCGTGCCATCCGAAAATTTTTATTCAGTACCTGCCGAAATGAATCGCCATTGACAAATCGTACTTTCTTTGGTAAACTAACGGCGTTGCAAAAGCAGCGGCTTTATCTGCCGAAGGAATTGCAGTGATTCGCAGGTGTTTTGTACATAGTCTTGCGGTCGACTTCATTTCGCGGCGAGAGCTGAAAGGCCCGGTAGTTTAGTTGGTTAGAATGCCGCCCTGTCACGGCGGAGGTCGTCGGTTCAAGTCCGATCCGGGTCGCTATAAAATCCTGGCGACATAGCCAAGTGGTAAGGCCGAGGTCTGCAAAACCTCTATCCCCAGTCCGATTCTGGGTGTCGCCTCTTAATTTGTCAACGCGGCACTGCTTACGGTAGTGCTTTTATTATGTAGAAAGGCGGTGATTTCGTGTTTGAAGACCTTTCCCAGAACATACAGGAAGCCTTTCGCAAGCTGCGCGGTCACGGCAAGCTCACGGAAAAAGATGTCGATAAAGCCCTGCGCGACGTGCGTATGGCGCTCCTTTCCGCTGACGTGAACTACAAAATCGTCCGCCAGTTTGAAAAAAGCGTCAAAGCCCGCGCCGTCGATACCGAGATTCTCAGCAAGCTCACGCCCGCCCAGTCTGTTATCAAAATCGTCGACGAAGAACTTGCCAAACTCATGGGCGGCAAAGCGGCGAAAATCAACATTTCCTCCCAGCCGCCAACCGTCATTCTCATGGTCGGACTTCAGGGCTCCGGCAAGACCACTTCCGCCGGTAAGCTCGCCCTTTCAATGCGCAAGCAGGGTAAACGCCCCGCGCTGGTAGCCGCCGACATTTACCGTCCCGCCGCTATCAAACAGCTGCAGGTTGTCGGCGAACAGGTTGAAGTTCCCGTCTTCACCGAGGACATTCAGGACGCTGTGCAAATCGCTAAAGATTCGCTTGCCTACGCCAATTCCCACGCCAAAGACGTGCTGATTATCGATACCGCCGGTCGCCTGCAAATCGACGAAAAACTCATGCAGGAGCTCAAGGACATTAAAGCTGCCGTCAAGCCGCACGAAATTCTTCTGGTCGTCGACGCCATGATTGGGCAGGAAGCGGTAAACGTTGCTGAAACTTTCCACAATGCGCTGGGAGTTGACGGCGTTGTTCTTACCAAACTCGACGGCGATGCGCGCGGCGGTGCGGCTCTCTCAATCAAAGCTGCAACCGGCTGCCCTATCAAGTTCGTCGGTATGGGCGAAAAGCTGGAACCGCTCGAAGTCTTTCACCCCGACCGCATGGCGTCACGAATCCTCGGAATGGGCGATGTCCTTTCGCTTATCGAAAAGGCGCAGTCCACTATCGACGCGAAGACCGCTGAAAAAATGGTCAAGAAAATCAAGTCCGACGAATTTACGCTGGCGGATTTTCTTGAACAGCTCCAGCAGGTTAAAAAGCTCGGTTCGCTCAACGATTTACTCGGAATGATTCCAGGTATGGGCGGGCTTAAGAAAAAGCTCGTCGGTGTCGATTTAGACTTAGACGGCAAGGAAGTCCGGCACATGGAGGCGATTATCCTTTCCATGACGCCGCGCGAACGCAAGGACGTCAGCATTATCGACGCGAAACGCCGCAAGCGCATTGCAATGGGCAGCGGCACCAAAGTTTCTGACGTGAACAAACTCCTCAAGCAATTTGACGAAATGCGCAAGATGATGCGCCAGATGAGCGTCAAGGCTAATCAAGCCGTCGCGTCAAAAAAATCCAAAGCTAAAAAGGGGAAGTCTAAAAAACCTTCCGCGCCTAAACCCAAAATGCCGAATCTCGGCGGACTTCTGGGCGGACTCAGCGGAAAATTTCCCTTCATCAAATAAACCAAACCAACGGAAGGTGGTGAAACTGTGGTCAAAATCAGACTAAACCGCATGGGCGCAAAGAGGCAGCCGTTCTATCGCATTGTCGTTTCCGACAGCCGCTCTCCGCGCGACGGGCGTTTTATTGAAATCGTCGGCAATTACGACCCCACGAAGAATCCGGCTGTCGTCAATATCGACGAGGAAAAAGTCATCGGCTGGATAAAAAACGGCGCGCAGCCGACAGATACAGTTCGCTCGCTTCTCAGCAAGCAGGGCATTATGAAAAAAATCCATGAAGAGAGAAAGAGCAAGGCTTGACCTTCGCTCGAAAAAATCGAGGTAACAAATTATGCAGGAACTTGTAAAAGTGTTGGCACAGGCTCTGGTTGAAAATCCGGACGCGGTCGAAGTTGAAACCGTCGAAGAAGATTCGCGCACAGTTTTGAAATTGCACGTCGCTCAGGAAGATATGGGCAGAGTTATCGGCAAACAGGGCAGAATAGCCAAGGCTATTCGCACTATCGTCAAATCCGCCGCTACTCGGAACAATCAGAAAGTTACTGTCGACATCGATTAAAATTTTCTGGCGGTGAGCCTCAGCGCTTGCCGCTTTTTTATTTGCAGGAACTTTTTGTTTTGGATTAACTTTCTTTCGAGAAAGAAAGTTACAAAGAAAGCTCGGCCGCATAGGTCGCTTCCGGCGACCTGTGACGGCCGGCCGCCCGTCCATGGGCGGCCTCTATGCGCATGCTTTTTGTTTCAGCATTTCTTTCGGCGAGAAAGTGCAACTGCGATGAGTAAGAGCAGTTGCTGCTGGCAAAGAAAGCTGCGCCCGTCCATGGGCGGCCACTTTAATCGCTGTTTGATTGGAGGAACCTTATGAATTTGCAAAATCTTATCGTCTGCCGCAACTTTCTTGACGACGAAATTTTCAATCCCAACGACGAATATGCCGCCGCCGCCAAACTCGTTGAACGCGCCGAAACTCTCGGCTTGAGCGGCAATATCTTTCGCGGCTACCTTATCTACAAGCTGGCGCACGAACCCAATCTGGTTTCCACGACCGTCGAACTCAACGGCGGCTATATCGGCGAAAGTCTGCGCGAAGCCTTCATTCACGATATTAAAATTCTGTTCAGCATTTACGCGCCGGCGACTTTTGAATTTCTCGGCAGGTACAAGCCAACCAGCGCCAATGCAAATGAATCTTTCGCCGAACTCGAAACTTCCCTTGAAAATCTGCGCGCCGCCGCCCAAATCGCTGACGCCTTCATCAGCCACTACAAAAAATTCGGCTGCGGTGACATCGCCTCCTACCGCGCCTTCCGCTGGGACGGCAAGCTCGTCGGTATCAGGCACTTTGAAAATATTCGGCTCGAAGATTTGATTGGCTACGCGCACCAGAAGGAACTGCTCACGAAAAATACCGGCGCCTTCCTCGACGGCAAGCCCGCCAATAACGTCCTGCTCGTCGGCGCGCGCGGTACCGGCAAATCTTCCGGCGTCAAAGCCCTCGTCAACGAATACTATTCGCGCGGTCTGCGCCTGGTTCAAATCACTAAGCCCCAGCTGAAAAATCTGGCTGAAATTATGGAAACGCTCCGCAATTTCGCCAGCAGGCGCTTTATCGTTTTTCTGGACGATTTGTCTTTTGAAGAATCCGAGTCCGAGTACAAGTACCTGAAGTCGGCGATTGAAGGCGGCGTCGAATCTCAGCCGGAAAATATTCTGATTTACGCCACGTCCAACCGGAGGCATCTTATTCGCGAAACGTGGCGCGACCGTGACGAATCTCACGAGGAACTTTACCGCGACGACAGCGTTAATGAAACCATTTCGCTTTCCGACCGCTTCGGCTTGATTATTCACTACTACGCGCCGTCGCAGGAGGAGTACCTCAAAATTATCAGCCACATGCTTAAGAAAAAAAATATCGCGCTGGACGAAGAAACGCTGCGGCTTGAAGGCTTGCGCTGGGAAATGTCGCACTCCGGCAGGAACGGGCGCACCGCTCAGCAGTTCGTGAATTACTATCTGGGACAAAAATAAATTGCGCTGGAATATTTTTTGTGGTAAAATTTTCGGCAGAGGTGAATTTAATGGAAATAAAAAAACAGCTTGACGGCACAAAATTAACCGTAGCGTTAATCGGGCGGCTCGACGCAGTAACTGCAATTCAGCTCGACAAAGATTTTGCGAAGTCGCTGAACGGCGTGACAAATTTGACAATCGATCTGGCGGAGCTGAGCTACATTGCGTCGGCGGGTTTAAGAATTTTGCTGAAGGCGCAGAAAAAAATGAACACGCAGGGCGAAATGCTGATAAAAAATGTTCAGCGCGACGTTCGGGAAGTGCTGGAAATGACGGGATTCGCGCGGCTGCTGACGATTGAAGATACGCAAGACTCGAAGAAACTTTCGCTGGGATTTTAACGGAGGACTTTCATGATTAAACCACTGGAGTTCGACGGATTATTTTTGCGCGCGAAAGTGCCTATTCCGTTCGTCGAAAGCAATTTCTACATGCCGGCGAAAGTCTTCGTTGAAGGTTACTTCCCCGCCGGTACGGTCTTCCAGTTTCTGGAGCCGATTTGCAGTAAAAAAATCAACGAGTACAACGATTTGGTGAACGATTACTGCCACGCGGTTTCGCTTCTGTACAGCAACAAGTTCAAGGGCAACGAATCCGACGACGAGGAAGACGAGTACAAAGTTATTTTCCACGTGGATTTGAGCGCGCTGTTTCTGATTACTGAGCCGATTGACGCGGAGGGCAATGTCATTGAGCTTTAAACCGAAACCGCCGGCGGAAGAAATAAAACTTTCGGATCACTTCACCTTCCGGCGGCTGCTGAAGTTTACGTTTCCGTCAATCAGCATGGTCGTTTTCATGTCAGTCTACGGCGTGGTTGACGGATTTTTTGTATCGAATTTCGTTGGGAAAATCCCGTTCGCGGCGCTGAATTTCATCATGCCTTTTCTGCTGCTGCTGTGCTTTATCGGATTTTTATTCGGAACGGGCGGCGGCGCGCTGATAGCAAAGACGCTGGGCGAGGGCGACAAAGTTAAAGCCAACAGAATTTTTTCAATGCTGGTGTACGTTTCGTTCGCGCTGGGAATTTTGTTTGCGATTTTTGGAATGCTGGAACTGCGGCGGGTTGTGGAATTTCTTGGCGCGCGCGGCGAACTTCTGGAAATGAGTTTGACCTACGGACGAATCGCGCTGCTGGGACTGCCGATGTATGTTTTGCAGTCGGAGTTCCAGATTTTATTTTCGACGGCGGAAAAACCGCAGCTGGGCTTTTACATGACGGTTGCGGCGGGCGTTGCGAACATTGCGCTGGACGCGGTATTCATTCTGGGGCTGGATTGGGGGCTGGAAGGCGCGGCGGCGGCTACGGCTTTGAGCGAATGCCTCGGCGGGATTTTGCCGCTGATATATTTCGCGCGCCCGAACTCAAGCCTGCTCCGGCTGACGAAAACCAAATTCGACGGCAAAGCGCTCTGGCAAACCTGCACGAACGGCATATCTGAACTTTTAACGAGCGTGTCAATGTCGCTGGTCGGAATGCTTTACAACTGGCAGCTTTTGAACTACGCGGGCTCGGACGGCGTGGCGGCTTACGGCGTGCTGATGTACGTCAACTTTATCTTCGTATCAATTTTCATAGGCTACGAAGTCGGAGCGTCGCCGCTGGTGAGCTACCATTTCGGCGCGCAGAATTTCGCCGAGCTGAAAAATTTACTGCAGAAAAGCCTGGTGCTAATCAGCGCGTTCGCAACGGTGATGTTTCTGAGCGCGGAACTTCTGGCGCGACCAATGGCGTCGATATTCGTTGGCTACGACGCGGGCTTGCTGGCGCTCACGGCGCGGGCGTTCAGGATTTACGCGTTTTCATATTTATTTTCCGGCTTCGCGATATTCAGCTCGGCGTTTTTCACGGCGCTCAACAACGGATTAATCTCAGCGGTCATTTCGGCGCTCAGGACGCTGGTTTTTGAGGTTACGGCGGTAATGGTATTCCCACTGCTCTGGGGGCTCGACGGAATCTGGCTGGCGATGGTCGGCGCGGAAGTCATGGCAGTAGCGGTAGCGTCGCTGTTTTTGTACTTCAATCGAAAAAAATATCGATACTGGTAAACTGAAAAATCCCCACGGCAAAAGCTGCGGGGATAATTTTTTTGTGCGGGAAAAATTTCAGCTGAGCAAAGTTTTGGTGACGCTGACAAGTTCCTTGCGAATTTTAATATGCTGCGGGCAGACCTGTTCGCAGGCGCCACATTTGATACAGTCGCTGGCAGGATTTTTGCCGTGCATTTTGACGAGCCAGGTTTCCTGCTGCTTAGCGGTCTCCAGATTGCCGTACAGCGTGAAAATATTCATCGCGGTGAACGAGCCGGAAATGCCGATATTCTGCGGGCAAACCTTCGCGCAGTAGTTGCAGGTTGTGCAGGGAATTAGCGGAATGCTCGCCATAACGCGGCGCGCTTCTTCGACGGTAGCCTTTTCGGCGTCGCTGAGCGGCTGGAAATTTTCCATGTAGGACGTGTTGTTCTCCATTTGCTCAAGGTTCGACATGCCGGAAAGGACGGTGATAACGCCTTCCAGACTGGCGGCGAAACGAATTGCCCAGCTTGCGAGCGAGGCGTCGGGATTTGCCTTTTTGAAAACTTCAGCAACCTGCGCGGGCGGATTTGCCAGCAGACCGCCTTTGACCGGCTCCATGATAATGACGGGCTTGCCGTGCTTGCGGGCGACTTCATAGACGCCGCGCGACTGAATTGCCGGATTTTCCCAGTCGGCGTAATTAATCTGCAGCTGGACAAATTCCGCCTCAGGGTGCGCGTTCAGAATTTCGTCGAGCTCTTCCGGCGTCGAATGGAACGAAAAGCCAATGTGCTTAATCTTACCGGCGGCTTTCTGCTCCTTGACGAAATTCCACAGGTCGAAGCGCTCAAAAAATTCCGTGCGATGCTCTCCAAGATTGTGCAAAAGGTAGAAATCGAAGTAACCGGCGCCGGTCTGCCTCAGCGAAGTTTCAAACTGCGCGATAGCATCTTCACGGGTCTTGCAGTTAATCCACGCGGCATTTTTCGTCGCCAGCTGAAATTTTTCGCGCGGGTATCGTTCAACGAGCGCCTGACGAATTGCGTCCTCACTGCCTGCGTAAGCCCACGCCGTGTCAAAGTACGTGAAGCCCTTCGACAGGAACATATCCACCATCTGCTTGACCTGTTCCACGTCGATAACTTCATCTTTTCGCGGCAGGCGCATGAGCCCGAAGCCCAGCTTTTTTATATTTTCTCCCAGATAAGCCACGTTAATCCCTCCTGAAAAATATACTACACGCGGTTATTTTATCAAAAGTTGCGGGATTTGTAAACGCTCACACTGTCAGAATTTTGTACAGGCTCAGCGTTTCGTTGCCGAAATTTTCCATGAGCGGCACGAGTTCAAAGCCAGGCTCAATTTTATTTTTCTGGTGCTGATTATCGTAGACGCTTTCGACTCTTTCGCGGCTTGAACATTTGCCGTAAACCAGCCGGTAGCCGGAAATTTCTTCATCAGGCTCAATCGTGCTGATTGAAAAAACGTACTTCAGAATAAATTCCGGCAGATGAATTTTTCGGACAGTCTGCGCGCTGCTGAATTTCGCGTCGACGATAAGATATTTCACCTTGGCGGAACTGCCGAAAGCGCCGTAGTCCTCGTCAGGAGTTTCGATTTTGATGATGAAGTCGGGGACGTAGTATGTGCCTTTGCCCTCGCCGAATCTGGAATTATTGCGGTAGAGACCTGCCGCGCTGTCAGAACTTTTCAGCGGCTTATTGTAAATGACGGGCTGATAGTAAATCGTGATTTTATTCGCGCCGTTCGAGAAGATGAATGTGTTCAGCATGTCAGTCTGCGCGTAGCGGTAGCCATTCGGCAGGCGATAATTGAATCGGAATTTTTCAAGGAGTTCGTATTCACTGGCTTTGAAATATGCGATAAACTTCAGCAGCAAATATTTTTCGTAGAGGTTCCAGTTTTTGGCGAGCTCAAGCATAAAATCTTCCCGCGCGAAATCGCAGGCGCCGCACTTGAACCATTCGTGGATACCGAGGAAAATCTGATTGTACTGCGGCACGGATAAAAAAATTGGCGTTGGTTGTGGCGCAGGCAAATTTGTAGGCAGTGGGATTTGCAGGGCGTCGCTGTAGAGTTTGAACAGGCGGTTGAATTTTTCGCGCAGAGTGGAAATTTTTTCGAGCGTCGACTCCGACCAGCGCAGTAAATATTGCGCAGAATTTATGTAGTCCTCGTCGAAGTTTAGATTTTTTGAAATGGCGCGTTTCTCATAATTGTCGTACAGGCTGGAAAGGTCGGCGGAAATTTTCTGCAGGAAGCCGAGCACTGCGCGATTTTCGTAAGTGTCGCGGGAATGGACATTTTTAAGCGTCAAAGTTTTCTGGGGCTGGAAGACGCGCCCGCCGATTCTGACGCCGACGGTACTTTTAACCTGCGCGAGATTTTCTGGGTGAGCGGCGATGTACTGGAGCGCGGCGGGCGTAACCTGCTGGAGTTTCTCGAAGCTGTCGAGCGCGGGAACTTTCTCAGTCTTGAAGCGGCAGTTCGCCTTGAAGTAGCTGTAATTTTTCTCGTAGGCGGCGGCAATATTTTCAGCGAGCCGGAGCCTTTCTTCCAAATTTTTGACGCTGGATTTTTTTCTACCGGCAAGCGCGCGGGAACTTAAATCGCCGTCGCGCAGAAATTCTTCGTGGTTCTCGTAAATGTAGTCAACCATTGCGCGGACGGAATCGCTTAGAGCGTCGTTCTTAACAAGCACCGGCAGAAATTCAGAATGAAGATTCACAACCTGCCCGTCGTTGAGCTCCACGATAAAACTCAGCTGCGCGAAACCGTAGCAGTCCTGAAAAATTCTGCCGGAACTAAAAAATTGCTCGCCGTTGACGTACGCGGAAAAATTTTTGATGCCGTCCAGCTTGAACTTGAGCGCGTATTTCCAGTCGCAGTAAAGAAAATGATTTTCGTCGATGGAATCAGTCGTGCCGTCGGTCAGCTTAACGTCAAAGGAATTTTTGTTTTGGGGCGTGATTGTCAAAAGGTATTCAGCCATAGTGCCGCCTCACGCGAAAAATCTGTAGTAGCCCAAATTTTTTTCGCCGCGTTCGATAATTCGCTGGAGGATTTTTTCGGATCTGGCGAGCTTGTAAGCGGCGCAAGTTTTCTGGAAATCGAGGAGCCAGGCTTTGAATTTATCATCGCTGCCCTGAATTTTGGGGAGAATTTTCTGAGCGACGGCGTAATCGAGGGCGTTGCCCCTGCCTATGAATTTTTCAGCGACGGCGAAATATTTCTGAATGGCAAGCTGGACGCGCGGGCTGACTGAAAAACCGGCGACCTTCATCTTGCTGACGAGTACGCCGTAAGCGTCGGCGGGGAAATTTTTAAAATCGGGGTTGGGCGGATTGAAGGCGTCGCGCAGATTTTGCCACGAAATAATTTCGACTTCGCTGGCAGGAATTTTAGCGGCGGCGGGCAGAGTTTTAACGTCGAAGTCTGGCAGCGTGATAATGCAGGCGCGGTCGATAAGGCGGGGCGAAAGTTCCTCGGTGGTATGGTCGTTGTTAATCGTCGCCACGAAGCGCAGGGTTTCCGGCACGAGGAAAATGTAATCCGAGCCGAGGTTGACGCTGGAATTTTCGTCCAGTTCATCGCAGAGGTTCATGAAGTCCGACCAGTAATATTCCATCGGGCTGAGATTCGCCTCGTCGAGCAGTACGACAAAGGGCAGGCTGGAATTTTTATTTTCGGCGCTCAAAAGGCGCAGCGCGTCGTAAATGCGGCGGTTGCTCTTGTCGAAGGTTTTGGAAAGCGGATTGTAGTAGCCGACGAAATCGCGCTTGGAAGTCCAGCCCTTCTCCACGGAAATTGGAATGTAGCGTCCAGCGCGAGGGGCGTCAACGGCGGCGGCGATTTTGTTCAAGCCGAGAATTTCCGCGAACAGGTTGCAGATTGAAGTTTTGCCGCAGCCAGGTTCGCCGTAAAAGACCGTGAGAAAATTTTGCGTCAGGCAAATGGCAATGTTGAGAATATCTTCCTCGCTGTAGCTGGGGCGCGCCAGCCCAATCATGCGGCAAAGATAATCTTTGAGTTCGGCGGAAGATTTGGGCGCGGGCTTAACGGCGGCGATTTTTTCAGCCAGCGCTTTATCCTGCTCTTTTAGATTTTCAGCGTTCCAGTTAGCGGCGGCGTCGAGCATTCTATTTGCCATGAAACCGTCGAAGGCGATGCTTACAATTTCATCACGGCTGCTTTCCAGCAATTTGTCGAACTGCCGCTCAAACGTTTTATTTGTGCGACGCAAAACACGTTCGCGTTCTTCGAGATAGCTTATGGTATCCTGCAAATGGATTTTTTTGTTAGCGGCATCCAACTCGGCAGTCAGGCTCGCAATTTTCGCCTCGTATTCGTTTTTCGTCATTACATCAGCTTCCTTTTCAATTTCGTTCAAAATATTTTCGTCCTCTACGCGGCGGATTTTTTTATTTTCGATAAACCTTACGTAGTCGATTTTATAACCGTTCTGCCTAATCTTTTTTCCAGGGTAGGTGTAATCCGGCTCCAAATCCTTCAGCTCGAACTCAAAAGTAATCAGCGATTTATCGGTAAAAAAATATTCGGGAGCGTTCCTTTCAGAAAAATACAGCCAGATAATTCCTTCGTCAGACTTCGGCAACAAATTTTTACAGTCAGCGTCGGTTAAATTTTTCAGCCTGGAGTCTTGAACTTCAGCGAGCGGCTTAAAATAAAAACCGGCAGGGACATTTCTGACGCAGCCTAAATAAACTCCCATAACTCCTCCTAAAGAAAAAGGCGCGGCATTGAACCGCGCCGGAAAAAATCAGTTCGGATCGAATTTGCGCTCGACGGTCATTAAAATTTCGTCGCGGCGCGCTTTGGATTGAGCAAAATAATCGTGAACAGCCTGCCTGTCGCCCGCGTCAATCGCGCGTATGACTTCGCCGAGAATATTCTGAAGGTCGCGCAGATTGGCGGAAATGGCGTCGGCGTTTGTCATGCAAATATCCGCCCACATGTCGGCGTTGGAGCTGGCGATTCGCGTGGTATCCTTGAATCCGCCGCCGATAAGTTTCAAACACGAATCCAAATCGTCGCCTGCGTGATTGAGCAGAGTTACCAGCGCCGCCGCCGCAATGTGCGGAACGTGGCTGATAATCGAGGCGCAGCGGTCGTGCTTTTCAATGTCAAGCGTCATGAAATTGGCTTCAGTCAGCCGGAGAATGCTCATAAGCTTTTCGCGGACTTCAGCGGGCGCGCCGGTATTCTCAACAATCACGTAAGCTTTATTTTTGAACAGGTCGGCTTTGGCGGCTTCGACGCCGGATTTTTCGCGCCCAGTCATCGGGTGACCGGCGACGTAGTAAATATCTGGAGGCAGAATTTTTTGGAGTTCGTCCCAGATAAATTTTTTGGTACTGCCAGCGTCGGTGAGAATTGCGCCGGATTTTAAGTGCGGCAGAATTTTTTTAACCATTGGAACGATTTGGAGAACGGGCGGGCTGAGGTAGACAATATCCGCGCCGCCGACAACTTTTTCAACGTCCGAGCTGGCAAAGTCAACCGCGCCGAGTTCAACCGCCGCTTTCATGGATTTTTCGGTGCGGCAGAGACCCGTTATAAAAATTTCGGTGCCGAGTTTTTCCTTAAGACACAGCCCCAGCGAGCCGCCAATCAAGCCGACGCCGATAATCGCAAGTTTCGTAACGCTCATATCGTGCGCCCGACCGCCTTTGCAATATCGCCGAGATTCGCCATTAAATCTTTGAACTGCGCGGGCGTAAGGGACTGGTTGCCGTCAGACCACGCGCGCTCAGGGTTCGGGTGAACTTCAATCATCAGCGCATCGGCGCCGACGGCGATAGACGCGCGAGCCATTGGCGCAACCATGGGACGCCTGCCGGTACCGTGGCTGGGGTCGGCGACAATCGGCAGGTGCGAAAGTTCCTTGATAGCGGCGATGGCGCTCAAATCCATGGTGTTGCGCGTGAAAGTTTCGTAGGTGCGAATGCCGCGCTCGCAGAACATGACATTTTCGTTGCCGCCGGTCATAATGTATTCCGCCGCGTTGAGCCACTCGCTGATTGTGGCGGAAAGTCCGCGCTTGAGCATGACGGGCTTTTTCGCGCTGCCGAGAGCTTTGAGCATCTGGAAATTCTGCATGTTGCGCGCGCCGACCTGGAGAATGTCAGCGTACTCTTCAATCATCGGAATATCTTCGCGGTCGACGACTTCAGTAACAACTTTCAAGCCGAACTCGTCTGCCGCGTCGCGCAGGATTTTCAAGCCTTCCTCTCCAAGACCCTGAAAGTCATAGGGGGAAGTGCGGGGCTTGAAAGCGCCGCCGCGCAGAATTTTGGCACCGGCTTCCTTGACGGCGCGGGCGGCTTCGCGAACCTGTTCGAGCGATTCAACGGCGCAGGGACCAGCCATTACAACAATTTCCTTGCCGCCAATTTCCACGCCATCCACGTCGATAACGGTATCCTGCGGGTGGAAATCGCGGCTGACGAGCTTGTATTTTTCGGTAATGCGGACGGTTTTTTCAACGCCAGTCATCATTTCCATTTCGAGGTTGGCGATAATTTTTTTGTCACCGATAACGCCGACGATAGTGCGTTCGTCGCCCGTTGAAAGGTGCGTGCGCAGGTTCAGCGATTCAAGCTTCTTGATAACGTCCTGCAGATTTTCTTTGGTCGCAAGCGGCGACATTACAACAATCATTTGAAATTTCCCCTTCTGTAAAAAAAGTTTAACGGCAGCAGAAATTTTAGCACTTATTGCATATCTGCGCAACTTTATTTTTTCGATAACCTGCGCGAATGACTTCAATTAAAACAAAGAATTTTCTTTTTGCGCGCGCAGTCATTAAAATATATGGAGTTTTTTTAATTTACGAGGTGGTAAATTTCATGGGACATCCTGTAACAACGAATCCGTTCATAATCATGATGATTAACATGACGGTTGTATTTATCGTGCTGATCTCGCTGAACTTTTTGATTCAGCTGATACACAAAATCGACCCGACGAAGCCGCCGGAAGTCAAAGACATCGACGAGGCGACCGAAGCTGATGAAACCGCCGCGATAATCGCTAAGCTGAAGGAAAATCCTGCGCCGGAGCCGGTTGTCGAGGAAGGAATTTCGCCGGAAGTCATAGCGGCAATATCCGCGGCGATAGCGTGCTGCGGAATTTCTGGGCAGGTTCGCGCGGTGCGAATCGTGAATGACAATAAATCCGCGTGGCGGCAGAATGCGCTTGCGAGCGGCTTGACGAACGTCTGAGGAGGGAATTTGGTTGGAATTTTTTAACGCATTTTCGGTATCGCTGCAATCCGTCTGGAACGACAGCGGATTTTCGGCGTTCACCGTCGGCAACGGGATAATGATACTGGTTGGGCTGGCGCTCCTGTACATGGCGTTCGTGAAGGAATTTGAGCCGCTGCTTCTGGGACCGATAGCCTTCGGCTGCATACTGGCGAACTTCCCGAACACGGGATTTTTCGGCGACGAAATGAACGTCATGCAGGCGATTCGGTACGGGATAAACTACGAAATTTTTCCGCCGCTGATATTTTTAGGAATTGGCGCAATGACTGACTTTGGACCACTGCTGGCGAGACCTTCGACGCTGTTACTGGGTGCGGCGGCGCAGATTGGCGTATTCGTCGCGCTGGCTGGCGCAATGATTCTGGGCTTCAACATAAACGAGGCGGCGGCGATAGGAATAATTGGCGGCGCGGATGGACCTACTTCGATTTACCTTTCGATAAAGCTGGCGCCGCATTTGCTTGGGGCGATAGCGGTCGCGGCGTATACGTACATGTCGCTGGTGCCGATGATTCAGCCGCCGATAATGAAGGCGTTGACTACGCAGAAAGAGCGCGAAATCGTCATGACGGAGCTGCGTCCCGTGACGAAATTTGAGCGCGTGGTATTCCCGATTGTTGTCACGATTTTTATCAGCCTGCTCCTGCCGCCAATCGCGGCGCTGCTGGGAATGCTTATGCTCGGCAACCTCCTGCGCGAGAGTGGCGTTACCGACAGGCTGAGTGATACCGCGCAGAACGCGCTGTGCAATATCGTTACGATTTTCCTCGCGACGGGTACTGGCATGACGATGAACGCGGACGATTTTCTTGTGCCGCAGACGCTGCTGATAATCTGCCTCGGTCTGGTTGCGTTTATGGGCGGCACGGCTGGCGGCGTGATTTTTGGAAAGATTATGTGCAGAATGACGGGCTGGAAGGTTAATCCGCTCATTGGCTCGGCGGGCGTCTCGGCAGTGCCTATGGCGGCGCGCGTCAGCCAGATTGTCGGTATGAAGTCTAAGCCAGGCAACTATCTGCTTATGCATGCGATGGGACCGAATGTAGCTGGCGTTATTGGTACGGCTGTTGCGGCTGGTACGATGCTGGCTATGCTGAAGTAATTTTTCCGGCACGGCGGTTGCAGTAAATTCTCCTGCTCGTCGAATTTACAGGAACAATGCTGGCAATGCTGAAATAAAAAAATTTGTGGCGCTGTTGCAGAAATGCGGCGGCGCTTTTTTTGTTGGCAAGATTAAAATTTGATTAAAATTTATGCAAGCACTTGCAAAATGGGGGGGGGTAGTATAATTATCCTGTATAAGGGTTTTTTGCAGGAAGGAGCAGATTTTTATGAAACGGCTGATTTTTGAACTGCAGCGCTTCGCCACTAAAGGAACAATCTACGCGGACGAGCTTACCAATTATAGCAACAACGTCAATATCGACGCGGGCGCCGGTAACGACAACGTCACCAACAGCGGTAACAACGTCAATATCTACGCTGGCGCCGGTAACGACAACATCAGTAACAGCGGTTTCAGCGTCTGGATTTACGGCGAGTACGGCAACAACAATATCAATAACAGCGGTTCCAGCGTCTGGATTTACGGCGGCAATGGTAACGAACAAATAACCGACAGCGGCTACAATAACTACTTAGATGGCGGCGGCGGGCATGATTTAATCTTCATTACCAATGCTGATTCGGGTATGACTGTCAGGGGCGGCGCCGGTTACGATTCTATCTATGGAAATTCCTCCTACGGCGCTCTATATCTGTATTCTGTCGGAGACGGCTCCGACGTCATCTATAACATAAACGCCAGCGATACCATTTCCATTGGAGGTGCGACGGGTAGCACAACAGCAAACGGTTCGGACATTATCGTTACCGTGAACGGCTCCGGCGCAATTACTCTTAAAGGCGCTGTTTCAAAAAATCCGACTGTCATCGACGCCAACGGCAAAATCGAAGGCAGTCCTATCAATTTTACTAATTCTGCAGATAATGCCACTGTCAACGGCACGGACTACGCCGATACCATTCGCAACGACTTCGCAGATAACGTGAAGATTGACGGAGGCGGAGGCACTGATTTCATTCGCAACGCCTGGGGCTATAACGTTACGCTTAATGGCGGTGCGGACGACGATTTCATTTACAACAGCTGGGGCTGTTATCTGATAATTAACGGCGGCACTGGCGCTGATATAATTACTCTCGATTATGGCGAAGGAAATACCGTAACCGGCGGCGCTGGCGATGACACAATTTATCTGAGCAGTGCTACTACTATCGGCAATGTCTGTCAATATGCTGAAGGCGACGGCAATGACCTAGTGTACAACCTTAGCAATAACGATACGATTCAAATCACCAGCGGCAGTTACAGTACCAGCAGGAGCGGCGACGATTTTATTATCAGCGTCGGTACCGGCTCAATGGTTTTAAAAAATGTTTATGGCACACCAACAAAAATCCGCATAAAAAATTCTTCCGGCAACATTAGCGTTTACAACGACTGGAGTATTTGGAGCGGTTCGGAAAGCTTTGATAATATCGACAACTATATCAGCAATGTAACGTTGCTTGGCAACGGCGACAATGATACTGTTTTCAACAGCGGCGACAACGTGCTGATAAGCGGCGGCGAAGGCGACGATTCGATTTCCAACTACTACGGGGAGAACGTGACGATTGACGGCGGCGATGGTAACGATTCAATTTATAATAATCTGGGCTATAACGTGACGATTGACAGCGGCGCTGGTGACGACTCCATTTATAACAAAGGGGACAGCGTGACGATAGATGGCAGCACTGGCAACGATTCAATTTACAACGAGTACGGGGAGAGCGTGATAATTGATGGTGGAGCTGGAGCTGATATTGTTTCGCTGTATTCTGCCCGTTCCACGGGAAACGATACACTCAGCGGCGGTACCGGCGACGACACGATTTATCTCAACAGCACGACGACCATTGGCAATGTCTACCAGTACGAGGCGGGCGACGGCAACGATTTAATCTACAACGCCACGCGCTACGATACCATTTCGATTGGCGGTGGCGAATACACCACGCAGACCGTCGACAGTGATTTAATCTTGAGCGTAACTGGCGGCGGCGCTATGACGCTCGTTGGCGCGGCAAGTACTTCACTGAAAATCGTCGGCAATCAGCCCGTGGATTTTTCAATCAGCGGCGGCGTCCTGTCAATCGGCTCAACGTTCGACGGCGATTCAGTCCGCGCCAGCGATTATGACGTTACCACAGTCGACGCAACCAGCCTTTCGCGCGGCTTGAAAATCTACGGCAGCACCAACGCTGACTGCATTTCTGGCGGCAGCGGCAATGACACAGTTTACGGGAGCAACGGCGCTGATACGATTTTCGGCAACGCGGGCAATGACTGCCTGAACGGCGGCAATGGCAACGATATTTTGTATGGCGGCGAAGGCGCTGACAAACTTAACGGCGGCAACGGAAATGATACTCTCTACGGCGGCGCTGGCAACGATACGCTAACCGGCAGCAACGGCGCTGATGTTTTCGTCTACGATAGCGGCAACGATTTAATCACCGACTATCGCGCGGGCTACGACAAAATCCGGCTCGCCAGCGGCACGATTAGCCGTAGCTCAATCAGCGGTACCAACGTCGTCTTCACAATCGGCAGCGGCACTCTTACAGTGCGCGGCGCCAGAGGCAGAAATATCACCGTGATTGACGCCAGCGGGCGCGAAACTACGCAGAAATATTCAAATGCTGTTTACGGCTCCAGCGCGATGCTCTTCAGCGACGACAACTTTATCGGCGGCGGAACCAGCCTTGACGAAATTACTCAGAAAAATTATTCCGTGACAAATTTCAGCGCGACGAGCCTTGAAAATTTCGCACAGACTGAATACCTTTCGATAACGTCGAGCAATAAATAAACCACTTGTAAAAAATAAGCGCGCCATGGACGGCGCGCCGCCCGCGCAAATCGCTGGATGCGATTTCAGCGGGCTGTTTTCTTTGCTACTTTCTTTTGCACCAAAAGAAAGTAGACTCTAAAAGATCTCACAGAAAGAAATGCTGAAACAATTCCATTATAAAAATCTCGCAGAAAGAAATGTTGAAACAACTCCATTAAAATTTGATTAAATTTGGCGGCGAGTATTTCAATCGCCGCTTTTTTGTTGTATGATATTGGCAACGGAGGTGTTTACATGAACGACAAGCCAAAAATTTTTATCGTCGAGGACGAAAAGCACATTGCCAGATTTTTGCAGCTGGCACTCGAAAAGGAAGGCTTCCGCACCGCCACCGAGAGCAACGGGCGCCGCGCCTATGAAAAAATTGTTCAAGATCACTACGACGTTGTTTTGCTGGACATTATGCTTCCAGAAATGGACGGAATGGAAGTCTGCAAGCTCGTCCGTGAAATTAGCGACGTGCCAATAATCATGCTCACCGCTCGCGACGAAGTTAAAGACCAGGTAAGCGGGCTCAACCTCGGCGCCAACGACTACATGACCAAACCTTTCGCGTCAGAAGTTCTTATCGCCAAAATCCGCGGTATCCTCAGCCGCCGCGATAATATCCCGCGCGAAGAGGAAAAGCGCTTCATTACCGGCAGCGTCATGCTTTACCCTGAGCGCTACGAAGTCAAGGTTGGCGGCGAACCCGTCGAACTCACGCACCGCGAATATGAACTGCTCCAGTACCTCGTTGAAAATAAAAACCGCGTACTGAACCGCGACCAGATTCTCCAGCAGGTCTGGGGCTACGACTACACCGGCGATACCAACGTCGTCGACGTGTACATTAGCTACCTGCGCACGAAAATCGACTACAAGTACAACGAGCGCCACATTCACACGATTCGCGGCGTCGGCTACGTGCTGAAGGATTAAAATGCTGCTTCAGAAAATCCGGCGGCGCTGGAAACTCTCAACGCAAATTACCTTCACCTTCGCGCTGATTCTTTTTGCAACGCTGATTCTAATCGGCGCGGCTATGACGGCGGGCGTGTACTATCTTTTCTACCACCAGGCAGAACGCGCCATTGAAATTTCAGTCGAGCGCACTACGCAGAAATCCGCCGAGCTTGAGACCGTCGACGAAAATTTTTTCAACCTCGGTGCCGTTATGCCCAGCGTGATTTTCCGCGTCACCGACGAAACCGGCGCGGTTGTTCTGGAAAGTAACCCGTATTTCTGGGCGAACGAAAAAAGCCGGACGCTCTTGCGCAAAGACCCGCCTTTCTGGTCGAACAAAAACTACACGCTCCTTGAAACGCCGAACTCGCTTTTCTACTACAGGGAACTGCCGCTGAAAATCGGCGGGCGCGAATATCACTTCCACTTTTTCCGCACGATAACTTTCGAGAAAAAATTCATTGTGCGGCTGCTGTGGACGCTGTTCGCGCTGGGCTTAGCCGGACTGGCGCTGGCGCTGTGGATGGGACATTTGCTGGGGCGGAAAGTTTTATCACCGCTCGCGCAGGTTACCGAAACCGCGCAGGAAATTTCCGCCGGCAGCCTCGACAGACGCCTGAAGGTTGAAGAAGCCGGCGACGAAGTACATGAACTTTCCGTGACGTTCAACAAAATGCTCGACAGGATCGAAGCAAGTTTCGTCCAGCAGCAGAAATTTATCGCCGACGCCTCGCACGAACTCCGCACGCCAATTACCGTCATTCGCGGCTACGTCGACCTTCTGGAAAGCTACGGCTCCGCCGACGCGGAAATTTTAGCCGAATCCACCGCCGCGATTAAAAATTCCACGCAGAATATGCAGTACCTCGTTGAAAATCTCCTGTTCCTCGCGCGCGCCGACCAGGGTACTCAGCCTGTCAATAAAATTCCGCTGGAACTTTGCGACGTACTGAGCGCCGCCGTCAACTCTTTTAAAAATCCGCGCATTGAGTTTACCTGCGACGCGCCGTCTGAATTTACCGGCGATGCGGGGCTTCTCGAAAAAATGTTCGCCGCCTTTATCGACAACGCTCTGACTTTCAGCACCGGCAAGGTTATCGTTCGCGCGAAAAATCTCGAAAATAATATTGCAGTTGAAATTTCCGACAGCGGAATTGGAATTGCGCCGGAAAACCTCGGCAGGATTTTCGACAGATTCTTCAAGGTCGACGCCGCGCGGACTAATTCCGACGACGATAAAATTTCCGCCGGTCTCGGACTTTCTGTCGCCAGATTTATCGCCGACAGGCACGGAATTAAAATCAGCGTCGCCAGCGAACTGGGGCGCGGTACGACTTTCACGTTGACGATTCCGCGATAGTTGACGTTAAGCACGGCGATAGGCGCTTTTAACTGCAAAATTTGAAAGGCAGGCGTACCTTCGCGGACGCCATGCGAAAAATTTTTAACTGATTTGGCAGCTCGTATCCACGGGAACGAGACTGGAGGTGTTTGCATTGGCAAAAAAAATGACGGACGCGGAAAAATTCAGCCTTATCCGGCGGGAAGCTCTGTACACAGGGCTGGCGCTGGTGGGGCTGATAATTTTTTGGCTAATCGCGGGCTTTGGGCTTGCTGGCGTCGACGTTAAGATTTTCCACCTGCCGCTTTGGGCTGTGGCTGGAAGTATCGGCGTATGGCTTTTCGCAATCTGCGCGAGCTGGATTTTGAGCCGGAAACTTTTCAGAGACATTGACCTCGGAGGTGACGGCGATGACTGAGGCAAGACATTTCGTGGCGCTGGTGCCGCTGATAATTTTCATGGCGGTTATGGTTGGAATAAGCGTCTACGTGCGGCACCGGCAGGCTGGGAAAAATTTCGTCGGCAGTTACTTCGTCGGCAACCGTGAGCTCGGCGGATTCGTGCTGGCTATGACTACGGTTGCGACGTACAGTTCAGTTTCAAGTTTCGTCGGCGGACCTGGAATGGCGTTTCATATTGGATTTGGCTGGATTTACATGGCGGTCGTGCAGGTCACGGCGATATTTCTGGTGCTGGGAATTTTCGGCAAGAGAGTCGCGCTGCTTGCGCGGAAACTGAACGCGGTCACGGTGGTTGACATAATCCGCGCGCGGTACCAGTCAGATTTTCTGGCGGCGGCAGCGGCATTCGTGATAGTTTTGTTTTTCTGCGGAACGATGACGGCGCAGTTTGTAGGCGGCGCGAAACTTTTTGCGGCGGTGACGGGATTCGGCTACGAAATTGGGCTGATTTCATTCGGCTTGGTCGTGGTAATTTACACGTCGATTGGCGGCTTTCGCGCGGTTGCGCTGACGGATACCTGCTGCGCGCTTATCATGATGGTCGGAATAGTTTTGCTGCTGAAATACGTTTTGCAGGCGGGCGGCGGCTACGATACGATAATGACTTCAATCGAGCAGAATCATCCGGAAATGCTGGAGCCATTTTCGTTCGGTAACATGCCCTGGACGTTATACGCCACGCAGTGGTTGCTCGTGGGCATATGCACAATCGCGCTGCCACAGTCGGTTGTACGCGGGATAAGCTACAAAAACACCGAGGGACTTCATAGCGCAATGCTGATTGGCACGGTCGTCGTCGGCTTCATGAACATTGGAATAAACTTCACTGGGATTTTGGCGCGCGGCACTTTGACTGGAACTCCGGCGGATTATGGCGGCGTTGACAACGTTATTCCCATGACGATAGCGACGGTAATGCCGGAAAATCTGATAGGCTTGGCGATAATCGGACCTATTGCCGCTTCCATCTCAACCATATCCGGACTTCTTATAGTCGCTTCAAGCGCGATAGTCAAAGACGTGTACCTGCACTGGAAGGAAAAAAATAATCAGCCGGTGGAAAGTTCGCGGCTGAGGATTTTGTCAATATTGGTGACGGCGGTAATGGGCACGGCGGTATTTTTTATGGCGCTGAATCCGCCCTCGCTCATCTGGAAAATCAACATGGCATCGTTCGGGGGAAGTGAAACTGCCTTTATGTGGGTATTGCTGCTTGGATTATTCTGGAAGGGCGCGAACAAACTTGGCGCGACGCTTTCAATGGTCGGCGGCACGATAATTTATTGCGCGGCTCAGCTGACGGGCTTCAAAATTTTCGACATGCACCAGATAACGATTGGACTAACCGCGTCGCTGATTTTATTTTTAATCGGCTCGTATTTCGGCAAGCCTTCCGACGAACGCACGCTGAAAATATTTTTCCCTGAGTGAACTCGGATATTGCTGCATAAAAATTTTAAATAATTGTTGCGAATAATTTTCTGTTGTACTATAATTCGCGGTAGTTGTTTTTTTTCTGTTGAAAGGAGCGTTTGATAAATGTTTGGAATTATTGTTGGAACTCACGGCGAATTTGCGAACGGTATTCTCGAATCGTGCGAAATGATTCTCGGCGAAGGTCTCGTTAAGGAAGGCGTGCGTGCTGTCATTCTCAAGCGCGGCGAAGGTCCCGAAAACGTTATCGAAAAGTACAAGGCGGCTATCGCTGACCTCGGCAATCCTGAGCGCGTGCTTTTCCTGAACGACCTGCGCGGCGGCACGCCCTACAATGCGGCGAGCACTCTTGTTGTCGGCGACGAACACTACGGCATTGTTGCGGGCGTCAACTTCCCGATGCTTATTGCTATGGTGCAGGAACAAATGACTGACGACGGCTCCGCTGACATTGCAACGCTCATGGCGAAGGCTGTCGAGGCTGGCAAAGAAGGCGTCATTCCCACCAGCTTCGACGAACTCAACACGCCCTCCGACCCCGACGAAGACGATTTATAAGAAACTTTTTAGCAAAAAAATATCAACATTTCTGGCGTGCGATTTAGTATCTACTTTCTTTTTTAAAAAAGAAAGTAGCAAAGAAAAACGCCGCGCGGGATTTCGCTTCCGGCGAAATGCGCGCGGCATGGCGCCCCATCCATGGGGCGCTTCTTTTTTTTATGCTTGTAAATTATTCGGACAGATCTGCTCCGTTAGACGCTATAACTTTTTTGTACCAGAAGAATGAATCTTTGCGGTAGCGGTCGAGCGTGCCAACTTTTTCGTCCGTGGTATCGACGTAGATAAAGCCGTAGCGCTTGCGAATGCCTTCGTGCGTCGAAACCAAGTCGATAGCAGACCAGGGATTGTAGCCGAGCATTTCCGCGCCGTCGGTAATCGCCTGCTGAATCTGCTTGATGTGTTCCTGCAGATATTTAATGCGGTAGTTATCGTGAATCTTGCCGTCTTCGAGCTTGTCATAAGCGCCGAGCCCGTTTTCGGTGACGAGCAGCGGCAGATGATAGCGGTCGTACAGTTCGCGAATCGTGACGCGGAATCCGATTGGGTCAATTTCCCAGCCGAACTCGGTCTTCATGAGGTTGGGATTTTTGAAACCTTTGTAGAAACCTGCCTCGCCGCGCGCAGTCTGCTGGTCGGCGTTCGGGTCGAGTTCCTCGTTCCAGTCAAGGCTTGCCTCGGCGGTCGACGTGGTGTAGTAGTTGAAGCCAATGAAGTCAGGGTGCGCGTTCTCCATAGCCTCAAGGTCGCCCTCGCCAATGGTCGGCGTGGCGTCATTTTCTTCGAGGTACGCCCATACCAGATTGTTATAGCGCCCTTTGACGGCGGCGTCGAGGTAGAGCCAGTTGCGAATGGCGTTGTAATTTTCGGCGGCGATAATATCTTCCGGCTTGCAGCTGGCGGGATAGACGAAGGCGATATTCGGCGCGGGACCGATTTTGGCGCCAGGGAGCATTTTGTGGCAGAGCACCATAGCCTTAGCCTGCGCGACGAGCTGATGATGATTCTGCTGGTAAATTTCTTTGGTAAGGTTGGTGGTACCTTCGGGAACGCGCAGGGTGCCGATAACGTTGCCGACGAGCGTGAGCATATTCTGTTCGTTAATCGTCAGCCAGTACTTGACGCGGTCGCCGAAATTCTCGAACAGGACGCGGGCGAAATTCTCAAACCAGCTGATAGAGTCACGGTTAGACCACGAGCCGCGCTTATCGAGGGCGTCGGGCATATCGAAATGGAACATTGTGACGATTGGCGTGATGTTGTACTTGAGGCATTCGTTAATCAGATTGTTGTAGAACTCGATACCCTTCGGATTGACTTCGCCGTCGCCATTGGGCAGAATGCGCGTCCACGCGATAGAGAAGCGGTAGGACTTGAAGCCCATTTCCGCCATGAGCGCGATGTCTTCCTTGTAGCGGTGGTAGTTGTCGGCGCAGGTTTTGAGGTCGGCAGTACCAGGCGGCAGTTCCTTAACGTCCTGACAGGAAGGACCTTTGCCGTCTTCGAGGTTGGCGCCTTCGACCTGATAGGCGGAAGTGGACGCGCCCCAGAAGAAATTTTCGGGGAACGGCTTTAACTTTTTGTGTAACATTCAAATCACCTTTCTTTTAAAATTTGAACTCATTATATCTGCCGCAGCTGTAAAGTTAATGAAAATTTTTTCATGGGTTGTAAAAAAAAAGCGCCCCATGGACGCACGCGCTTAAGAAGCGCGCCTGCAAATTCGACGAGTAGGAGGATTTGCTTACGGCGCGCGGGCCGTCACAGGTCGCCGGATGCGACCTATGCGGCCCATTTTCTTGCTAAAGAGCACGCCTTGCTGCGCAAGCCGCGCATGCCAGCGTTTCTTTTCTTAAAAGAAATGCTGAAACAAAAAATGCTGAAACAGAACTTAGTTGTCAGATTCGAGAAGACCGTAAGCGCCGTCGTTGCGCTTGTAGACCACGCAGAAATTTTCGGTCTGGGCGTCGCGGAAAACGAAGAAGCTGTGGTTGAGCAGGTTCATCTGCATGATAGCCTCCTGCACGTCCATTGGCTTGACGACGAAGCGTTTGGTTTTGACGACGGGATATTCTTCGCTATCGTCCTCGTGATTTTCAGCGCGCGCCGCCTTCTGTTCCTCAGCGATAAGTTCGCCCTTGAAGCCGCCGCCACGGAAACGGCGTTCGAGCTTGGTTTTCTGCTTGCGAATCTGGCGCTCAAGTTTCTCAACGACCAGATCGATTGACGAGTACATATCCGCCGTGGATTCCTGCCCGCGAAGAACGAGCCCGCTGCGGGGAAGTTCCGCCGTGACTTCGACGATGTGCCGACCCTTTTCGACGGCGAGCAGTACCGAAACTTCCTCGATATTCTCAAAGTAGCGGGTGATTTTGCCGACGCGTTTCTCCACGTATTCGCGCAGATTCTGCGTAATTTCGACGTTCTTGCCCCTTATGTTAAAAGTTGCCATAAAAAATCAGCTCCTTTGTGATTATGCGCGCTCAATGTAATTGCCGGTACGGGTATCGATTCTGAGAATATCGCCCTCGTTGATGAAGAGCGGGACGCGGACGACATAGCCGGTCTCCAGCGTGGCATTTTTCGTAGCGCCGGTAGCGGTGTTGCCCTTGACGGCGGGTTCGCAGTCGGTAACCTTGAGTTCGACGGAATTTGGCAGGCTGACGCCGATAATGCGTCCCTTGAACGTCTGCAGGTTGACTTCCATGTTTTCCTTGAGGTAGTTCAGCGCCGTGCCGAGCTGTTCTTTGGTAAGTTCCATCTGCTCGTAGGTTTCGGTATCCATCAGCGTGTAGCTGCCGTCGGTTTCATAGAGGTATTCCATGTGGCGGGTATCGAGGCGCGCGGGCGGCATTTTTTCATTCGGGTTGAAAGTGCGCTCAACTACCGCGCCGGTCTCGACGTTTTTAATTTTCGTGCGGACGAACGCCGCGCCCTTGCCTGGTTTAACGTGCTGAAATTCTACGACCTGCCACGCGCCGCCGTCAAGCTCAATCGTCAAGCCGGTTCTAAAATCTGTACTTGAAATCAATTCAATCATTCCTCCAAAGTTTTTCTATATTTTATAATAAATGCTTGTGTCAAGCAAATTTTCAGTTTTGGCGAGAATCGTACTTACGCCAATATCGCCGGCAACATTCGTGGTCGTGTTGATTCTGTCGTCAATCGGAGCTATCCCCAGAGTAATCGCTATAGCCTCCGCGGGCACGCCGAACATTCCGACAATCGCCGCCATTAAAACTATACCTCCGCCTGGTATTCCTGGCGTTCCGACTGAAACCGTAAAAATCGCAAGCACCAAAGCAAAAATTGCCGCGCTGTCAATTTCCACGCCGTACATTTTCAAAAGCATTATGCCCGTTGCCGAATAAAAAATCGCTGTACCGTCCATATTTATCGTCGCGCCGATTGGAATTGAGAACGAAGAAATTTTCGGCGAGATTCCGACTTTTTCTGTGCAAAACTTCATCGTGAACGGCATTGTAACATTTGAGGAGCTCGTTGCAAAGGGAACTGCTACGAAGCTCGGCAATTTTTTTAACAGCGGGACTGGCGAGATTTTACCGAATATCAGCAGTATTGAACTGTATGTGCCGAGCATCACAAAACTTCCAATTACGTAACAAACCAAAAGTTTACTAAGCAAAATTACAGAATCCATTCCCAAATTTATTACAAGCGCCGCCATTACAAAAAATACTACAAGCGGGATAAACGCCGCTACTGCCGTTATCAGCGTCAGACAGAAAATATTTGCCGCTTTTGCAAAATCGTTGAGTATTTTAACTTTGTCGCCGAGTTTGTTTATGCACAGACCGAAAATTACCGCGATGAAAATAATTTGCAGAAGTCCGCGGTTAATTATGGGCGTCACCAAATCTTTCGGGATTATGTTGACAATCGAAGATAACAGCGAAATTTTTTCTACAGAGGCGGTGCCTTCAACAATACCAACCTGCGGGACGCCGCTCGCAAAAGCGAAGTGCGCCATTGTCAAGCCGACACAAATTGCGATAATCGTCGTCAGCGAATACAAGCCGATTAATTTGCCGCCGATTCTGCCGATACTTGCGGAATTTGTCAAGCCAGTAATGCCACCGATTATGCTAAAGAAAACGACCGGCGCAATCAGCATATTCAGCGCGTTCATGAACATTGTCTGGACAGAGCCGACGATTGTCTCGCTGAAGATTGAAATTACTTCGGGCGGCGCGGCGAATCTCAGAACCAGACCGGCGATAATTCCGGCAACCATTCCAAAAAGCGTATAATACATCTGGCGGCTGCCGGTCTCGTGTACCTGAATAAAAACCAGATTTTTGCTGCCCTTACGCGCGTAATTCATTTTCGCGGCGTTGGATTTGAGAATTATCGTGCGGAAATAATCTTCGTCGCCTTCGTCGAAATCCGTGGCGGAAATCAGCGGGTTGTATTCAGCGCCTTCGCTTTCGAGCTGAAGATTCAAATCGCCAAAGCGTTTGGAAATTGTAACCTGAGCGCCTTCAGCCCCGCCGAGATTCACCATTCGCATAAAAGTTTCTTCAAGCAGAAGCTGCGCGTTCATACATTCTTTGCGCGTGAGTTTTTCTTTAGATAGTGCTGCGTCAATTTGTTCAACGGTTTCTGAGAAATTCTCCAGGGTCAGATGAAATTTTTGACTGTCAAACAAGCTGTTACCTCACAATCAAGCAGATTTCTCTAAAAGGTTTGTTTTTATGTCACTTTCTTTCGAGAAAGAAAGTAACCAAAGAAAGCTCGGCCGCAGAAGTCGCTTCCGGCGACTTGTGACGGCCGGCGCGCCGTCCATGGCGCGCTTCTTAAGCGCGTGCGTCCATGTGGCGCCTCTTCAAAGCTCAAGCAAATTTTTTGGCGCATTCGTCAAAGTTTCGGCGCCATCGTCAGTTATCAGCACGGTATCTTCAATCCGCAAGCCGCCCACGCCCGCAATGTACACGCCAGGCTCGTCGGTGACAATCATTCCGGCAGCGAGACTTTCGCAGGTACTGAGGCGGCTAAGGCGCGGATCTTCGTGAATTTCCAAGCCGAGGCTGTGACCCAGCGCGTGCGTGAAATATTTTCCGTAACCTGCGCGATTCAGCCTTTCGCGAACTGCGCCGTCCACAAATTTCCCGCTGACGCCGACTTTGATAACCTCCAGCCCGTAAACCTGCGCGCTCAAAACTGCGTCATAAATTTCGCACTGTTTATCGCTGGCGCGACCAACGCAGACCGTCCGCGTCATATCTGAACAGTAGCCGTTGAACTTAGCGCCAAAATCCAGCGTCACAAATTCGCCGCTCGCAATGACTTTATCGCTGGCAACGCCATGCGGCAGACTCCCGCGAATCCCAGAAGCAACAATCGTATCGAACGCCGTTTTCTCGGAACCGAACCTGCGCATAAAATTTTCCAGCGCCGCCGCAACTTCAATCTCACTTACGCCTGCGCGAATAAAATTCAAAACTTCAGCAAAAGCCCTGTCGCCAATTTCGCAGGCGCGCCTTATATTGGCAATTTCTGCCGCGTCTTTAATCTGGCGGAGAGAATCGACTTCGACCGACTTCAGTTCGACGCCAGAAAGATTTTCCTTCAGTCTGGTATATTCGGCAAAAGTTACCGCTCTACCTTCAAAGCCGACAATTTTTGCGCCGCAGTTTTTAATTTCTTCCGCCAGTTTTTTAATCAGCCCGTCGCTCTGCTCAACAAGCTCAAAATCTTTCGTCTGAAGTTTCGCCTGATCGGTGTAACGGCTGTCCGTGATAAGCCTGCGGAAATTTTTGCCAATCAGCAAAACCGTGCTGTCGCCGCGAAATCCGCTGAAATAATGAACATTCTCCGGCTTGCTAATAACAATCGCGTCAAGATTTTCCGCGGCAATTTTCTCAGCCAGATTTTCAAGGCGCGTCATTTTGAATCCCTCTGCAGTTTGCGCGTGGCAATTTCCAGCGCGGCTATGTAGCTGTCTACGCCGAATCCGCAGATTTGCCCCAGCACGACCGGCGAAATTACTGATTTGTGACGAAATTCCTCGCGTTTGTGAATGTTCGACAAATGCACTTCGATGACCGGCACCGGCACCGCCGCAATGGCGTCGCGCAGGGCAATGCTGTAATGCGTCAGCGCCGCCGCGTTCAAAATTATAAAGTCGTAGCGCCCGCGCGCTTTCTGTATCGCTTCAACCAGCGCGCCCTCGAAATTCGACTGCAGAAATTCTATTTCGTCCACGCCCAGTTCCTTCGCCCGTTCGCGCAGTTTTTCATTTATCGCGTTCAGCGTCAGGCTGCCGTAAATTTCCGGCTCGCGCGTTCCCAGCAAATTTAAATTCGGTCCGTGCAGTACCAGAATCCGCTTCGTGTTCGTTGCGTCAATATTTAATTCCAAATTTGTTCTCCCCTTCGACGACCGCCACTTCGTATTCCTTGAGCTGGACGATTTTGGAAAAGCCGTTGCCCTTCTTGAGGCGCTCAATCAAATCGTCAAGCACGGCGGGCGTCGACTGAATTTCCATCATAACGGAGCCGTCGTTCAAATTTTTCACCCAGCCGGAAATACCGCGGGCATGCGCCTCCTGCCGGACGAAATATCTGAACCCGACGCCCTGCACGCGCCCGCTTACCGTAACAACTTTGCGAATCGCTGAGCCGCTGTCGACCGGCGTCACAGCTTCCGAATCGGCGTCACTGCTAAAAAGCTGCTTCAGAAAATCTCTCATGACGTTGCATCTCCTCTCATTAGCGCCCAAATTTCCACCGGCTGTTCTACCGGCACTTTCACGATTTGCTGAGCGTGCGGCGCCGCCAGAATTTCCGCGCCAGTTTCGTCGAACATTGCCGATATTTTCTGCGCGAAAGTTTTTGAATGCGGCTGGAAAAATTCTACCGCCTGCCCGCGCTCAAATCTGCCGCGCTGTTCAATCGTCGCCGTCATCGTCGCCGCGTCGAATTCCCGCACTATCCCTAAAAATTCCGTCGAGCGTTTCGGCTTTGAAGTGTCATAAATTTCCGTCGGCGCGCCGTCGCTCACGAAAAATCCTGACGTGTACGGTCTGTGTGCAACTTTATCCAGTTCCTCCAGCCATTCCGCGCGAACTAAAAATTTTTCCGGCGCCTCAAAATAACTGTCAATCGCCGCGCGGTAAACTTTCACGACGCCCGCCACGTAGTTCACGCTCTTCATGCGCCCTTCAATCTTCAGCGAATTTACGCCGCTCGCTATCACTTTGTCAAGGTGCGGCAGCAGGCACAAATCCTTGGAGTTCATGACGTAGGCGCCGCGCGAATCTTCGCCAACTTCAAAATATTCGCCGGCGCGCTTTTCTTCGACAAGCGAATATTTCCAGCGGCAGGAATGCGTACAGGCGCCGAGGTTGCCGTCGCGCCCCGTCAGATACTTCGACAGGTAGCACCGCCCCGAATACGAAATGCACATCGCGCCATGTACGAAAATTTCAAGCTCCGTCGCGCAGTTTTTCCGAATCGCAGAAATTTCTTCAAGCGTCAGTTCCCGCGCCAGAACTATCCGGCTCGCTCCAAGTTCGCTGAAAGTTTTAACCGCGCGCCAGTTCGTAACATTCGCCTGCGTGCTGACGTGCAGTTCAAGTGTCGGCGCAACTTCCCGCGCCAGCGCGAAAACGCCCAAATCTGAAATCAGCGCCGCGTCGACTCCGGCGCCTTCCAGAAATTTTAAATAATCCGCCAGCGCGTCAACGTCCGAATTGTGAGCGAAAATATTAACTGCCGCGTAGATTTTTTTCCCGCGCGAGTGCGTGAAGTCTACCGCCCGCAGAATTTCTTCGTCAGTGAAATTGTCACCGTAAGCGCGCAGGCTGAAATTTTTCCCGCCAAAATAAACCGCGTCCGCGCCGTATTCAAGCGCCGCCTCCAGCTTTTCAAAATTCCCTGCCGGTGCCAGAAGTTCTACCAAAATTTCCACCGCCTCAGCGATACTGATTCACCAGATTCAAATGCTCGTCGTAGGTGCACGCGTAGTGAGTGTGTCCGTCCCTGTCTGCCACGAAGTACAGATAATCCGTCTTAGCGGGGTGTAGTACCGCCTCAAGCGCCGCCATTCCCGCGTTTGCTATCGGTCCAGGCGGCAAGCCCGCGTGCTGGTACGTGTTGTACGGCGATTCTATCTGCGTGTCCTCTATCGTCAAATCTTCCTTCGGCTCGTCCAGCAGGTACTGGATAGACGCGCACGACTGCAGCGGCATTCCCATTTCCAAACGCTTGAAAAAAACCTGCGCGACGATTGGTAAATCCTCGGCGTTGCGTACTTCCCGCTCGACCAGTGACGCCAGCGTTGCCAGTTCATACACCGACAAATTCCTTTCGCGCGCCTGCCTGCGCATTTCCTCCGTGACGCGCGTGTCAAATTCGCCCGCCATTACTTCCAAAATTTCCTCGACGCTGTAATCGCTCTCCACCGAGTAAGTTTCTGGAAAAAGAAATCCTTCCGCCGCGTAAATGGCGTTCGGGCGCCGCGTCATGTAGTCGTAAGGCGCGAAGGTTTCAGCCGCCTTCAAAAAATCTTTCCCGTCAACCAAATCCAGATTTTCCAGCCGCTCAGCAATTTCCTTCACGCCAAAGCCTTCGGGAATGGTGAACCGCACCAGATATTTTTCGCCGGTCAGCAGTTTCTCGAAAACATCTTCGTCCGCCATGTTGTAATCGAAAGCGTAGGTGCCAGGCTTGAGCCTGCCGTCGTAGCCGCGAACGCGCGCCAGAAATCTGAATTTCAAACTGCTGTTGATAACGTCCTTCGCAACGAGCTGCTCCGCAATTTCGCCGGTAGTCATTCCCTCGCTAATCTTGACGTGAATTTTTTTATCGCCGGAGGTTTCGCGTGACGCGGAATTTCTGGAAGGACTCGGTTCAGCGAAAATCAGCACGACGCCCACCACAAACACGCAGAACATTACGCCCGCCGTTACCAGCGCCACGAACCTGGGCGACAGTTCCGCAAACATTTCGCGCAGGATTCGGATTGGCGCCAGAATTACGTCGAACAGGCGTTTCATTCTTCCTCGTCAGCCTCATACATCAGCTTTTCGTAAGCTTCCTGCACCGCCTCAAATTCCTCGTCCGTCGGCTCAATGTATTCTTCCTCGCCGTCCTCATTCACGACGATTTTCGCAATGATAACCGAATCGTCGTCGCAGCCGCATTCGCAGCCGTCCTCGTGGCAGTGGCATTCGTGCTCGTGCTCTTCCTCGTCTTCGTCGTGAACTTCAACCAAAATCGCAAAATTCTCGCCGTTCACGGGGATAATCATTTCCTCGGCGTAGTAGTAGACGTTGCCTTCCTCGTCGCTCATTTCAACCAGAATATCATCGCCCACGAAATATTCTTCGCGTTTATCATTAGCCATTAAAAATCTTCCTTCCTAATTTTTGCTGTCAAGCCAGCCCTGCAGAATGTAAACCGCCGCCATTTTGTCGATAACCTTTTTGCGCCTGCCGCGGCTTACGTCCGCCGCGCTTATCAGAAATTTTTCCGCCGCAACCGTGCTGAGCCTTTCGTCCCAGAAAATAATTTCGACGCTGGGAAAAGCCGCGCCGATTTTTTCCGCGAATTTCCGCACAAATTCACAGCGCTCGCCCTCGGTGCCGTTCATATTTTTTGGCAGACCGATAACCAGAATTTCAGCGTCGTACTGCGCGATAAGTTCGCCGAGCCGCCGCAAATCTTCACGGTTTGAAACGCGCTTAATCGTCGTAACGCCCTGCGCGGTAAGCCCAAGTAAATCGCTCGCCGCTACGCCGATAGTTTTATCGCCCACGTCCAGCGCCAGAGCTCTCAAGATTTTTTCTCCATGCGCTCAAGGTACGTGCGGACAAGTTCCTCCAAAAGTTCATCGCGTTCGACTTTGCGAATCTGACTGCGCGCGTCGCGGTGGCTGGTTATGTACGCGGGGTCGCCGCTCAAAAGATAGCCAACCAGCTGGTGAACGGGATTGTAGCCCTTCTCGTTCATCGCCTGATAAGCCGCACGTATGACTTTTTCCGCGCGATTTTCCTCGACGCCAAAGCTGAACATCATAGTTTCTTCGCTGACCATGAAATCACCTCCAGTGAAAATTTTCGCCCGTCAGTTTTTGATAATAAACTCGGCGATTTGCAGAGCGTTAAGCGCCGCGCCCTTGCGAATCTGGTCGCCGCAACACCAGAAATTCAAGCCGTGTTCAACTGAAAAATCCTTGCGAATGCGCCCGACTTCCACGTCGTCTTTGCCGGAAGTTTCCAGCGGCTGCGGGTAAATCATTTCAGCGGGATTGTCGCGGACGATAACGCCAGGGAATTTTTCCAGCGCCGCGCGAGCCGCCTCAACCGAAACTTCGTCGTAAAATTCAACGTTGACGGATTCGGCGTGACTGCGGTAAACCGGCACGCGCACCGTCGTCGCCGTGATTTTCATTTCCGAATCGCCCATAATCTTGCGCGTCTCGTCAATCATTTTCATTTCTTCCTTCGTGTAGAGGTTGTCCATGAAAATATCAATCTGCGGCAGGAGATTCGACGCAATCTGGTAATGCTTGTCAAGCGAGGCGACGGGCAGAACTTTCGGCTGAATTTCTTCACCCTTAGCAAGGTTATCGAGCTGCGTTTTGAGTTCGTCCATACCTTCGCGCCCCGCGCCGGAAACCGCCTGGTACGTTGAAACGACAATGCGTTTGATTTTGGAAATGTCATAGAGCGGCTTGAGCGCCATGACCATGATAATCGTCGAGCAGTTTGGATTGGCAATAATCCCGTGGTGCTTCGAAATGTCCTGCGGATTGACTTCCGGCACGACCAGCGGCACGTCCTTATCCATGCGGAAAGTGCTGGAATTGTCGATAGCAACCGCGCCAGCCTTAACCGCCGCCGGAGCGAAAACCTTGCTCGCCTTGCCGCCCGCGAAAAGCGCAATGTCCACGCCGTCAAAAGAATTTTCGGTAGTTTCTTCGATGGTGTAAGTCTTGCCCATGAAGTCGATTTGCTTACCGGCACTGCGCGAAGACGCCAGCATTTTCAGATTCGCGAACGGGAAATTGCGTTCCTCAATCAGCCGCAGAAATTCCTGCCCGACGGCGCCCGTCACGCCGACTATCGCCAGATTTATTTTCTTCATTAAACTGCCTCCGTTAATCCAAAATTTTATCCAAACCGACGGTTAAGCCGGTGAGCGCGCGGACTTTCTTACACGCCAGAACCACGCCAGGCATAAAAGAATCTCTGCCGGTGGAATCGTGGCGAATCGTGAGCGTCTGCCCTAAGCCGCCGAAAATAACTTCCTGATGCGCAACGTAGCCAGGCAGCCGGACGCTGTGGATTCTGATACCGTCGTAGTCAGCGCCGCGCACGTGAGCTAAGCGCTCCTTTTCATCGGGGTGACCCTGCTTATGAGCCGCGCGGACTTCGGAAATCATTTTTGCGGTGAGCTCGGCGGTACCAGAAGGCGCGTCAAGTTTCTTATCGTGGTGAAGTTCGATAATCTCAACTTCCGGCATGTACTTTGCAACTTTCTGCGCCATGAGCATCATGAGAACGGCGCCGAGTGCGAAGTTTGGAGCGACGAAAGCCGGCGTGGAATTTTCCTCGGCAGCCGCGCGAATTTCAGCCAGATTTTTTTCGCTGAGACCAGTGGTACCAACGACCGGCGAAACTTTTTTAGAAAGCGCCAGCATGACGTTGCTGAAAACTGCGTCGGGGCGCGTAAAGTCTACCATAACTTCCGGCTTGAATTTTTCCAGCGCCGCCGCTAAATCGGTTTCGACCTTCACGCCGTCGACTTCGCCGGAAAAAATATCTACCGCGCCGACGAGTTCAAGTTCCGCGTCCGCCTTAACCGCCGCAATAACCGTGCGCCCCATTCTGCCGAGCGCGCCGTTCACCAAAACTTTAATCAAACAATCCGCCTCCAAGCTAAAAATTTATCTTCTAATTCTAACGTAAGACGCGCGCCGCGTCAATAAAAAAACGCCCGCCCGTAAGCAGGCGCGCACAAAAGCGATTTATCTGCCGGTGAAAATGTACTCAATCGACGGGCGCCCGCCGGTAGAATAATTTGTGCGGCTGACGATTGTTTTTGTTCCAATCAGATAATTCATGTATCGCCCGACGGTCATTTTGGAAAAGCCGGTGTCGGCAGCGACTTTATCTCTGGTAAGGTACGCGCCGGAATTTTCCTGCATGTATTCCAGAAGTGTATCGAGCGTCTGCTGCTGTATTCCTTTGGGAAGGTCGAAGTGGGAATTTGACTCCGACGCCTGCTGCACCGGCTTCGCCATTAATTTATCTATGTCCGCCTGCGTGAATTTTTCCTTCGTTTTCAGCGAGGAATGCTGGAGTAAAAATTTGTTCACCGCCTCCTGAAATCTTTCGTAGGTGAACGGCTTTATGAGGTAGTCGACAATTCCGAGGTGAAACGCTTCGTTTACGTCCAGCGCGTTGTCCGAACCCGAAATTATTATCGCGTCGAATTTTTTGCCCTGCTTCCGCAAATCCGTCAGCAGTTCCAATCCGGTGTAGCGCGGCATGTTTATATCCAGCATCAGCAAATCGGCGTCGTTCTTCAAAAGGAAATTCAGCGCCTCGCGCCCGTTGTGGAATGTCTTTATGTCATTCAGCTCCGGCGTCCGCAGCGCAAATTCACGGTTAATCGCCGCTACCATCAAATCGTCTTCAACTATCACCAGTCGCATTCGGCACCACTTCCTAAATTTTTTTGGCAATTTTATCAGAGCCGCCGCGTTTATGCAAATAAAAAAACTGCCGCCAACTGACAGCAGTTTTAAAATTTTTCAGACGGAATTTCGAGATTCGCTATAAGTGCCAGTTATAGAGATTTTTTCAGCGCCGTGAACCCAATCGCGCCGCAAATCGCCAGCAGAATTATTCCCGTCGCCAAAACTAATGCGTAGCCGCCAGCCTCTGCCAGAAATCCCCACGCGCCAATAGCTATCGCCGCTGAAACCGTGAACGCTATCGAAATGTTCGAGTATACCTGCGAATAGCTCCGGCTGCCGAATACTGCGCGAACCAAAAGCGGCGTCTGCACGAAAACTCCCGCATACGCCCAGCCGAATAAAAATCCGCCCGCGATTAGCATTGTCAAGCCCGAACTGCCGAAAAACATCAGTCCTAAGCCCGCAATTCCTAAGCCAATCATCGTCGCCAGTCCGAGCTTTATGCTGGCGTCGTTAATCATTCCCAGTCCGACCTTGCCAATCGTCGAGCCGACCATAGCCGCCGACGCCGCCAGTGACGCCTGCTCCAGCGTGAAATTCAGCGTCGCCGCGTATTTCGGTATGAAGTGGAAAACGCTCGCCGTGGCGCTCATAAGAAATGCGAACGCGAACAAGCCATAGAACATCGGCATTTTCAAAACCGCGCGGTATTCGGGTCCGGCTGAATTTAACTTTCGCGCTGGCGATTCGCCGTAAGGTTTCAAGCCAACGTCAGCCGGTTTGTTGCGTAAAAATATTCCCAGCACCGGCGAAATTACCAGCAGGATTATCAGTCCGAAAATCACGTAGGTCGTGCGCCAGCCGTAAGCGTTTATCAGCCAGCCGCAAATCGGATTGAACAGCGCCCCGCCTATCGACGAGCCCGCCGCCGCTATTCCCATCATCAAGCCGACTTTTTTGTTAAACCAGCGCGGGATTATCGTCGGGAAGCTGAGGTACATTAAAAACGTGAACGTCACGCCGAAAACCGCGCCCGCCGCGTAGAACTGCCAAAGCGCGTCGAACTTCGACATCGCCAGCAGGCACACGCCCATTACGATTGACGACAGCGTCATCATGCGCCGCGCGCCGAAAATTTCCAGCACCTTGCCGGAAAATGAAAGCATTATCGACGAGAAAATTAAATTGAACGAGAGCATCAGCGCGACCTTCGAGACCGGCTCGCCCAGCTCGGCGCTTATCGGTACAAAAAAAATGCCGGCGCAGCTCAGCACCAGCCCAATGTTGAACATCGTGACCAGCGTGCAGCACGCCGCAACTACATAGCCATAATGAAACGGAAACTTTTTAGCCAAAATTATTGCCTCCTTCGCAGTTATAGGGCCGCCACATGGACGCGCGCGCTTAAGAAGCGCGCCATGGACGGCGCGCCGCCCGCGCCATTCGCCGGATGCGAATGCAGCGGGCTGGCTTTCTTTGTAACTTTCTTTCTCCACAGAAAGAAAGTTAATCATAATTAAAAGTATCTCATGCAGGTTTTCTTCCATTCTTTTTTGGAGTAGAGAACCTGCCGGTTTTCAATGCCCGTGAGCCGCGAAAGTTCGTCAATGATAGCGTCGCATTCCTCGCGAGTATGCGCGTGAATCATAGTGTACAGATTATAATTCCAGTTGGGCGCGGTATTCCTGTCGTAGCAGTGCGAAACGGCGGGGTGCGCGCTCATAATTTTCGCAACGTCGTCAAGCCTTTCGGCAGGCACTTCCCAGGCACAAAGCGCGTTGAACTTGAAGCCAACTTCGCGGTGACGAAGAACCGCGCCCAGCTTGCGGATTTTTTTTTCAGCGACGAAATCTTTGACGCGGCTCAAAAATTCTTCCTCGCTGACGCCCGCCCTTTCCGCCAGAACTTTGTACGGCTCTTCGCAAAGCGGAAATTCTTCCTGCAGCGCGCGGATAATTTCTTCGTCCTGTTTAGTTAAGCTGGAACTGCACATTGACCTTGTACTTCCTGTTCGACTTCAGCCGGAGCATATCCTCGACGCCGCGCAGAGATTTTATTTCCGCCAGAATATTTTTTTCCTGCTCAGAATCCCGCGTCAAAAGCGTGAACCACAGATTATAAATTCCCTCCCGCTCGTAGTTGTGCGTCGCCTGCGGGTACTTATTCACCGCCTCGGCTACCGTCACAATTTCCTCCGGCTCAACCTTCAGCGCGACCAGCGTCCCTGCGTAGCCCAGATTGTTCGAGTTGAAAAAAGTCCCAATGCGCCGCAAATATCCCGCCGCCTTGAGCTCGCGCAGACGCGTTATTACCGTCCCCTCGTCCGTGCCGAGCTGCTCAGCCATTGCCGCGAAAGGTCGACTGCAAATTGGAATGTTCCCCTGCAACGAATTTAACAACGCTTTGTCGAATGTCGAAAGCTCCATCGTCAAACTCTCCCTTAGCAAAAATCTGAAACGTATTCATTTCGACAATTCTAGCAAAGATTCGGCGATTACGTCAAGCAATTCTGAACGCCCTTCACGGGTTTTCGACGAGTACGGAAGTATTGGAAGCTCCTCAATTCCAAAAGATTTTTTCAGCGCGGATAAATTTTTCGCGCGCTCGTTTTTGCCGAGCTTGTCGGATTTCGTGGCGACGATTAGCACCGGCAGATTTTTTTCGACGAGCCACGCCAGCATTTTCAAATCTGAATCCATTGGCGGGTGCCGCAGGTCTACCAGCTGGCAGACGAATCGGATTTGCGCGCTCGAAAGTAGATATTCTTCGATGAACTTTGCCCAGACGCGGCGGCTTTCCTTGCTGACTTTCGCGTAGCCGTAGCCAGGCAGGTCTACCAGATAAAAATCGTGCACGTCCTTCAGCGTGGCGCGGTAAAAATTAATCGTCTGCGTTTTGCCTGGCGTCTGCGAAGTATGCGCGAGGCTCCGGCGATTTGTCAGCGAATTTATCAGCGAGGACTTGCCGACGTTCGAACGCCCGATAAAAACAATTTCCGGCAGAATTTCAGCGGGGTACTGCGAAACGTTGACGGCACTCGCCACGTATTCGCTCTTAGTGATTGTGTAAATTTTATTTTCCATAGCGCCCCAGATTATAGCATTTTTCGCGCGGCTGTGGTAGAATTTGCTGAAAGAAATTTTGGAGGCGACGCCTTGAAAAGTTTTCGTGAAATGTACCGCAAAATCTGCCTGCTGACCGGCGTTGAAATTAATCTGCGCGACGTTTTTGACTACCCGCCCGACGAAAATCTTGACGGCTTTGTAACTTACGGCTACGTCGACGCCGAGACTGGATTCAACTTTAAAATTCTGGCTGGCGCGCAGATTGACGGCGACAAAATTAAAGTCGTTCCTGCCAGCTACAAAAAAAATTTATCGATTCGGCGCGCGGAAATTCTCGGAGCCAGCGTTCAGATTCTGCCAGACAGTTTCGCCAGCGCCTTCAAAGACCGCCTGCAGGTTATCAGCGACGCCTACGCCTCCGACGCCGATAAAGAAAAAACGCGCCTGGTTAAAACTATCGACGCGCTGAGGCACCCGAATTTTCCTGACGACGTGGCAGTTTACTTTCACGGGGAAAATCTTCAGCCGGAACAGGCGTGGGTACGCTGTCTTTCTGTCGAAGGGAATTTAATTCGCGGCGAGCTGATTCACGAACTTCAGCAGGATTTTGGCGTACACGTCGGCGACGAAGTTAAATTTGGCGTGGCGGATTTTGACGGCGAAATAATTTGCGCGGTGATTTGGTGATGAATAAAATAGCAATACTCGGCTCGACGGGCTCGATTGGAACGCAGGCGCTGGACGTTGTGCGGAATTTGCCGGACGAATTTGAAGTTTCGGTGCTGGCGGCGAACTCGAACGTTGAACTTTTCGCGCGGCAGGTCGAAGAATTTCAGCCGGAACTGGCAGTGCTGGCGGACGAATCGGCGTACAAAGTTCTGCGCGAGAAAAAATTTGCGCGGACGGAACTGGCGGGCGGACGGCAGGCTTTTATCGACGCGGCGGGATTTTCCGGCGTAGAAACAGTTTTAACGTCGATGAGCGGCTTCGCAGGGCTGGAGCCGACGATTAAGGCGATACGCGCTGGGAAAAATATCGCGCTGGCGAACAAGGAAACGCTGGTCGTGGCGGGCGAAATGATAATGGCGCTGGCGAAAGAATTTGGCGTGCAGATTCTGCCAGTCGACAGCGAGCACGGCGCATTTTTTCAGTGCCTGCGCGGCGAAAATCCGGCGGAAATTTCAAAGCTGTTACTGACGGCGAGCGGCGGACCGTTCAGGGGAAAAGCTCGCGCAGATTTGGAAAACGCAACGGTAGAAAAAGTTCTGGCGCATCCGACGTGGAACATGGGCAGGAAAATCACGGTAGATTCAGCGTCGCTGGTCAACAAGGGGCTTGAAGTCATCGAGGCGAAATGGCTGTACGGCGTGGAATTTTCGCAGATACAGGTTGTCGTACACCCGCAGAGCATAATCCATTCAATGGTAGAATTTGCCGACGGCTCAGTCATAGCGCAGCTCGCCGCGCCGGATATGCGCCTGCCAATCCAATACGCGCTGACTTTCCCGCGCAGATTAAATTCGCCGGTAAAAAAATTGGACTTCTGGGCGCTGAAAAATCTGACATTCGAGGCGCCGGACGCTGAAACGTTCAAAGGGCTGAAATTCGCATACGAGGCGGGGAAACTCGGCGGAACAATGCCCTGCGTGTTCAACGCGGCAAATGAAGTGGCGGTTGCGGCGTTCCTGGCGGGCAGGATAAAATTCCTGCAGATTTACGACGTGATAGAAAACGCAATGGCGCGGCGGGCAGTCATAAAAAATCCGTCGCTGGAAACTTTGCTGGCGGAAGACGCGGCGGCGCGGGCGCTCTCAGAAAAATTTATTGGCTGAATGTATTGCATAGCGGCGCGGCTTATGTTAAAATGCGCGCGGCTGGGGAAGGAGTGACCGGCAATGGAAATGAACATTGCAGCAATGTCAGTGGACATGCATTTAGCGCAGGCGCAGCAGGATTTTTCCATCGCGGCGCTCAAACTGGCTATGGAAACTGACACCGAGATGGCTGAAGAAACTTTGCAAATCGTCGAGAACCTGCACCCGACACTCGGACACAACGTCGACGTGCTGGCGTGAAAGTACTTGATTTTTGCGCAAGTTTCTGTTACATTCCAGCGGTAATTCAAAACAGGAAGGTGTTTTATATGACGAAATCGGAATTAGTTAAGACGGTCGCTGAGCAGGCGGGCATCGACAGCAAAAAAGCGGACAAGGCTGTCAGCGCGCTCTTCGACGCAATCAAACAGGCGCTCATCGAAGGCGACAGAGTTCAGGTTATCGGCTTCGGAACGTTCGAGAACCGCGTCCGCAGCGCGCGCAAAGGTCGCAATCCGCGTACCGGCGAGGAAATCGACATCAAAGCTTCCAAGCTCCCGTCTTTCAAGGCAGGCAAAGCTCTCAAAGAGGCCGTCAACTTCTAATCGAATTTCCGCAGAGTCGGGCAAATCGCTCGGCTCTGTTTTTGTTTAGCTATGAAAAATTTTAGTATTAATGAATTTCAGCAAAATCTTTTTGCTCTGCGCAACGCTCAAAATAAAAATTTCAGCGCCAGTCTCCTGCCTGGCGTCGACGAAGATTTTATCCTCGGAATTCAAATCGACGTGCTCCGCAAGTTTATCAGAAAATTTTTTGCCCATACCGACGCCGCCGAATTTCTGAATGCTCTGCCGCACAAATATTTTAAGGAAAATCTGATTCACGTGCTGCTTGTTTCCAAAATGCAGGATTACTCGGAATGTCTCGACGCGGTTAAAAAATTCCTGCCCTACGTCAACAACTGGGGCGTGTGCGATTCGTTCATTCCGAAAATTTTCAGCCAGCACACTGAAGAACTTGAGCCGGAAATTTTGAGCTGGCTGCAGTCTGACGGCGAATACTTTGTGCGATTCGGCTTGTCAATGCTTATGCGGTTTTATCCGTTCGACGCAAAACATTTGGAGCTGGCGGCGGGCGCGCGCTGTGAAAAATATTATTCGCAGATGATGGCAGCGTGGTATTTCGCAACGGCGCTGGGAACAAATTTCGACGCGGCGATAATTTTTCTGGAAGAGCGGCGCCTGCCGAAGTGGATTAACAACAAGACGATTCAAAAGGCGCTGGAGAGTTCACGCATTTCGGACGCGCAGAAAAAATATTTGCGGGGGCTGCGAATTTGCACACGGCGATTATCACCGGCGGCACTTCAGGCATCGGATTAGCGGCGGCGAAGATTTTTCTGGCTGAAAATTTTAACTGCGTGCTGGTCGGGCGCAGTACCGTCAAATTCAAAAAGATTCGCGCAGAGCTTGCCGGCAGCTACAGATTTATTTCCGGCGACGTGAGCAAAGTTGCCGACTGCGAAAAAATTATTCAGCGGACGGTTGAGATTTTCGGCGGCGTCGACGTGCTGGTAAACTGCGCTGGGATTTACGCCGAGGGCGCTATTTCCGGCGTGACTGAATCTGAGTTCGACGAAATTTTTGCTACGAACGTCAAGGGGACTTTTTTCATGAGCCGCGCGGCGGTCGGCGAACTGATTAAAAGTCGCGGCGCTATCGTCAACGTCGCCAGCGACGCCGGTATTCGCGGGAATTATTTCTGCGCGGCGTATTCTGCGTCGAAAGGTGCCGTCGTAGCCTTCACGAAATCTTTAGCGCTTGAGCTGGCGAATATTCCCGTGCGCGTGAACTGCGTGGCGCCTGGCGATATTCTTACGCCGCTGACTCTGTCGCAAATTAAAAAATCCGGCGAGACCGTCGGAGATTTGGCTAAAGTTTATCCAATGGGCAGAATTGGCGAATCGCACGAAGTTGCCAGCGCGATTTATTTTCTGGCGTCGGAGCGCGCGAGCTTTATCACCGGCGCAGTTTTGAGCGTCGACGGCGGGCTTACCGCTTGAAAATTCTCGGCACGCGGCTTGAAACTAAGCACGTCACCTCGTAGTTAATCGTTCCCAAATGTTTCGCGGCGTCGTCAATGCTGATTAAATCGCCGCCGAACAAAATCGCCTCGTCGCCAGCTTCGACGCCAGGAATATCCGTCACGTCGACCATAAATTGATCCATGCAGATTCGACCGGCGACCGGCGCCAGTTTCCCGCGAATTTCGACGTGGAAATTTTTGTAGGCGCGAATGTAGCCGTCGGCGTAACCGAGCGGCAGCGTGGCGATAACCGAATCTCGGGCGGCGATAAAATCCCTGCCGTAGCCAATCGAAGTACCGGCTGGAATTTTTTTTATGAAAACGACGCGAGCGACGAGTTTCATTGCTGGCTGAAGTTCAATCGCGTGCGGAAAATCTGCGGCAGGGTACAAGCCGTAAGTTATAATCCCTGCGCGAACCATTTCCAGATGAGCTTCGGGAATTTCGAGAATGGCGGCGCTCTCGGCGATGTGGCGAATTTTCGCGGGGATTTTTTCAGCGGTCGACGTGAAAAGTTTCAGCTGGCGGCGCGTGAAAGTTCTGTCTGGCGAATCGGCGTCGGCGAAGTGCGTGAAAATTCCTTCAAGCTCGACGTTCGGCAGCCTGGAAATTTCAGCGGCAAGCTCAACGGCGTCGGCGGGGTAAGCGCCAATCCTGCCCATGCCGGTTTCAATTTTTAAATGGATTTTCGCCTGCGCGTCGAATTTAACGGCAGCGGCGGAAATTTTTTTTGCCAGCGCCAAATCCGCCACGGTAGCCGTGATTTTATTTTCCACGACAACTTCAGCGGCGGAGTGCGGAATAAGTCCGAGAATCAGAACCGGCAGCGTGAAGCCTGCGCGACGCAGTTCCAGCGCCTCTTCGACAGTCGCCACGGCTAAAAAATCAGCGCCGCATTCCACGGCAATTTTGGAAACTTCAACCGCGCCGTGACCGTAAGCGTTCGCCTTGACGACGACGCAAAGTCTGGCAGCAGGTTGAATGTGGCGGCGAATTTCGGTAAGATTGTGTCGAATCGCGCCCAGATTTATTTCAGCGTAAACATCTCGGTAATTCATAGCAAATCGCTCCTGATTTTTTGAATGAAAAGCGTAAAAAGTTTGAGTTTCTTAACAACAGGCGGTGATATTTTGAAATTCAAGGAATTTATGGCGGCGCTCGACAAGGAGCTCAAGCACGTCTATCTTTTGAGCGGCGAGGAAACTTTCTACATTGACAAGGCGCGCGAAAAAATTCTGGCTAAACTCTGCGTCAGCCGCGCGGATTTGGTAACGCTCGACTGCAGCGATAAAATTCCGCCAGCTGACATTGCCAACGCTATCGACAGCGCGCCGCTTTTCAGCCCGCTTAACGTCGTACTCGTCAAAAATGCGCCGTTCTTCAGCAGCGAGGGAAAATTTGAGCGGCTGGAAAATATCCTGAGCAATATGCTCGAAACCAGCTACGTGATTTTTATCGCGAAATCCGTCAACAAGCAGCGCAAGCTTTACAAAATCGTTTCAAAGGTCGGCGAATTTCTGGAGGCGGAACCTCTGCGCCCGTGGCAGATTGACGACTGGCTCAACGATAAACTCAAGGCGATCGGAAAAAATATGAACTTCGAAGCGCGCAAATATTTTGCGGAAAGAATCAGCGTCCTTTCGGAAATTTCGCTGTGGTATCTCGATAACGAACTCAGCAAGGTCGCGCTGTACTCCGGCAGGGAAATTTCGGTCAGCGATTTGGAAAAAAATATGCTGGAAATGCCCGAAGTCTCAAACTTCGCCGTCACCGACGCCGTCGACGCCAGAAAAGTCAAAGACGCCGTTCAAATCCTGCGCACGCAGCTCCGCGATAGAAATAAGGCGCCCGCTTTAACCGCCGTCCTCGCCAGCCACGTCCGCAAACTTATCCGCGCGAAATTTTTTATCAAAGCCGGTGTGAAGGGTAAACCGCTGGCTGAGAAACTCGAAATGCACCCGTTCGTCGCGCAGAAATTTGAAAAGACCGCCGCCACTTATTCCGCGAAACTCCTCGAAGAAATTTTCATGGAACTTGCTGACGCGGATTTCAAAATAAAGAGCGGACGCGCCGACGCTGAAATTCTGGAGCGCATCGTTATCAAACTCGCCCGCCGCTGAATTTACTTTATCCCCGTCAGCTTTTCGATTACCGGTCGGAAAAATTCGTAGCCTATCTGCCACGCCGGTATCAGCGACACGCCGAAAAACAGCACCAGGTTGAACAGCAGCGCCGCCAGCGACCGCATGATAATTGAGTACAGCGCGACTACGCCGCACAAGCCCCAAACTGCGACCTGCCACATTTCCGCCTGGAGCCCCGCCTCGAACGTCGCGTAAATCAGCAAGCCGACGATTAGTAGAATCAAAATCGACAGCGCCATTACCCATTTCGTCTTCGTGCGCATGTGGAAAATGCCGTGCCCGTTTTCATCCTTAACCTCGTCAAGCGAACTGACATCAAAGCGCGCCTCGTTCGGGTGCGTATCCGCGTATTTCTTTTCAGTTTTATTTTCGTCGTCAGCCATAAGAATCAGCCCCTTTCGCGTAATTTTACTACCACTACGCCGAATTTGTCTACGGAAATTGAGTGCCATGAAAAAATTTTTACCGGCGCTGGCTGCGAATCTGTCGGCGGCGCTTTCCGAAATTTTACTGCTTGCGGCGTCCGCGTGGCTAATCGCAACTGCCGCGTTGAAACCGCCTCTCAGCGCGCTGTCGCTGGGAATAACTTTGGTGCGGGCGGCAGGAATTTCGCGCGCGGCTTTGCGGTATGCGGACAGATTTTTGACGCACAGAGTAATTTTCGAGCTACTGGACGAAATTCGCGAGAAACTATTCCGGCGGGCGGCGGCTCAGATTTCGCCACGGCGCGGAGAAATTTTGCACGAACTGACCGTCACGGCGGATTTGCTGAAAGATTTTCTGCCGCGCGTGATTTTACCGCTGGCGACGGCGGCGGGCGTGACGCTTTTGCTGACGGCATTTTTATGGCAGGCGGCAGGGATTTTCGCGCTGATTTTACCGGCGGTATTTTTGCTGGCGGTAATTTTTTCGTGGAAGGCAGAATTTGGAGTAGCGGACGATTCGGAGTACCGCGCGAAGATTCTTGACTTCCACGGCGTCGACGAGCTGAAAATTTTCGGCGTGGCACCGGCGTTGAAAAAACTTGACGCGGCGGCTGAAAGATTTGGTTCGGCGCAGGCGGAAATTTCGACGCTGCAGGCAAGATTCGACGCGCTGATAAAAATTCTGGCGGCGGTGGGAATCTGCGCGATACTGCTGGAACTGAGCGCGGCTGTCGGAAAAGTTGAGCTGACGGTCTGGACGCTGGTACTGTTGGCGGCGCTGGAGCTTTTAGCGGCTGTACCGGTGGCGGTTCGCACTTACAAAAAAATTCGTGGCGCTGAAACTCTGGCGTTGGAAAATAAAGTCGCGCAGGAAGTTGCGACGGATTTGGCTGTGGAAATGCGCGGCGTGGATTTTGGCTACGACGCGGCTCAGCCGGTGCTTAAAAATTTCAGCCTGAATATTGGGCGCGGTGAGCGCTGGGCGATTCTGGGCGAGAGCGGCGCCGGTAAGACTACGCTGGTTTATCTGATGACGAAAATTTATGCGGCGGACAGCGGGAGCGTGGCGATTAGCGGCACGGTTGCGGCGGCGACTTCGACGAATTACATTTTCAGCGATTCGGTGCGCGGGAACTTTGAAATTTACGCGGACAGTTCAAAGATGGCGGAGGCGCTGAAGATTTGCCAACTGGAAGATTTTGAAACTGACGCGGCGCTGGGAGAAGACGGCGCTGAAATTTCTGGCGGCGAAAGAGTTCGAGTGCAGACGGCGCTGGCGCTGGCTAAAAATCCTGACGTGCTGATTTTGGACGAGCCGACGGCAGGACTTGACAGGATTCGCGCTGAAAAATTAATCGACGCCGTGATTTTGGATTCGGCAAAAAAAAATCGCACGCTGATAGTTATCACGCACGATTTGAGTGTTGCAAAAAAATTTAAGAATGTCGTTGAACTTGCCTGAAAGCCAGCAATTAGAGAAGCGCCCAGCAATTTGCTAAGAGACGCCGAAAGTGGCCGCCCTGCAAATTCGACGAGTAGGAGGATTTGCTACTGGCGGCCAAGCTTTCTTGCTAAAGAGCACGCCTTGCTACGCAAGCCGCGCAGGTTACTTTCTTTCTCGAAAGAAAGTGACATATAAAAATCTTTCTTTTATTCGGGTTCAGAAATTTTATCGAGACCAATGTGTTCGTCAACCCACGCCGAGGTTTCTTCGGGCGACTTATCGAGGACGTAAATGAGTTCGCTGATAAGAATCTGGCGGGAAAGTTCCAAAAGGCGCGCTTCGCCGCTGGAAATTTTACGTTTGACATTCTGGCGGGAAAGGTTTCTTGCGACGGCGGCGACTTCGAGAATATCGCCGGACTTAAGGCGGTCAAGGGTCGCGTGGTAACGCTTGTTCCAGCTGCCGACCGCGTCGTCAGATTCGCCGCCGAGAACTTCTTCGACCGAGCTGAGCTGGGACGCGTCAATAATTTCGCGCAGACCAATTTCCTCAACCTTATCGACGGGCAGCATAAGTTTCAGGCTCCCCATCGGCAGCTGCATAATGTAATAAGATTTCGTGACGCCGCCGACTTCAGTTTCCTCAATTTCAGTAACCTCGCCCGCGCCGTGCATAGGATAAACGATTCTATCTCCGATTTCCATTCTTACGCCACCTCCCATAAAAATTTGGCAATTATTCAGCCTTTGTCGAGCGCATAAAAAGATACATCAGCTGATCTTCGGGGTCTCCATTTTCGTAAAGAATATTGTAAACGGCGCGGCTGATTGGCAGTTCGACGCCGGTTTTTTTAGAAAGTTCCATGAGCGCGGCGACGGTTTCGACGCCCTCGGCAAGCTTATCGAATTTTTTCTGCTGAATAAAATCTTCGCCGAAAAGGCGGTTGCGGCTGTGCCTGGAAAAAAGCGTTGCTTCGTAGTCGCCAAGGTGGCTCAAGCCGTAGACCGTCATTTTATCGCCGCCGAGAAATTCTACGAGCCGCGAAAGTTCAGCCGTGCCTCGCGCCATTAATGCGCCCTTCAGACTCGTGCAGTTCAAGCCGTCAAGCATACCGGCAGCGATACCGACGACATTTTTTGCCGCCGCGCCAATTTCAATTCCGAGCAAATCTGCGCCGTAGTAGAAACGAATCAGCGGGCTCTTAAAAATTTCGACAGCCTCGCGCGTCAGAGTTTCGCTGGCGGACGCCATAACCATGCAGTTCGGAATGCTTGCAACAAAATCTTCGACGTGCCCTGGACCTGCCCAGACCGCCGCGTTTCCGCCAAGAACTTCAGTGAAAATTTCAGAAAGGCATTTGCCGGTGCCGCGTTCGAGCCCCTTCATGCAGAGCACAAAAATTTTTTTGCTAAGCTCAAGATTCAGCGCCTTAATTTCTTCAAGCAAGCCGCGAAAATTCTGCGCGCCGACGGAAATTATAATGACGCTGGCTGAATTTATGGCGTCGCTGAGATTTTTCGTGAGGTGAACTTCCGGCGGGAGCTGAAGATAATCGTTGGCGCCGGTAGTTTCGAGCCTGTGCATATTTTTTGAGCCAGCGCGACCGTAAAGCGTAACGTCGTGACCGATTTTGGCGGAATACCACGCGTGGAAACTGCCCCAGCGCCCGCAGCCGAGTATGCTGATTTTCATTCAAAACCTCCGCTAATTCATTCGCCCGTAGAAAACCTGCGGCACAATAACAATTTTCTCAGTGCGTACAAATGCATTGACTAAAAACATGAGTTCTGCATTTCCCTTCATATTTTCGTCAAAGTAAATTTTATTTTCGACGAGGAAGGCGCGCTTAAAAATTTTAGTGCCGATCAGGTTGTCGAGCTGTTTGTTAGACAGCAGTGCCAGTTTGGAATTATCGTCAATTTGAATCATAGTTGGCGTGTTCCAGCCTTGAAATATTCCCGCTGATTTAATTGTAAATTTTTTATCATCAATTCCCGTGATGTATACCTCTCCGTCGGCTTTTTCCGCAACGTTCTTGTAAGTACATATAATTTGCGGGGCGATGCTCTGAAATTGTTCGTAATTTGTGCCGTGAAGTTTTCTGACAAAATGTTGCTGAAAGGCACTTTCCCAAAGCGAGGCAATCAATCCCACGGTATCCGAAAAAATAAAATCTTTACCGGTAAGAAATATAACGTACTCACCGTGTGCCAAATCAAGCCCTTTGTTCCATGCCGCGCGTTTTCCAGCCGCAGGATTCACCTTTAAGATTGTCATTCTGCTAAGGGAGGCAAAACGCCTGTAAGCTTCGCCGCTGTTGCAAATACTGGCGTCGAGAATGATTACCTCGAAAGACCGATGATGCTGTGAAAGATTTATCTGCATCGTTTGAGCCGCAGTGACAGCATTTTCATCGTCGACATAAATAACCATTGACATGAGCGGTGGAAAGTCAAGAAGCGATAAATTGCTGCGGTCAACGGCGATACTCGTAAAACCTTCGGCTGTTACCAAATAGTCGTTTGGCGAGAAAACTTTCTTATCGGGATTGGAGTTGAGCCACGCTCCCCACCAGCTGAAACTGCTGTTAGCGATTATATTGTGCTTGCACAAAGTCATAAGATAGAGTTCTTCGTAGTCTTGCTCACAGTCTTTGACAAACTCTGTCGGGAGCCCGAAGTCCAGATTTTCCTTAGCCCATTCCAAATCGTTGGAGAAAACGAATACAGTAAACTTTGGAATGCTTTTCTTAAGTTCTTTGATGCAACGGAAATAATAGTTTACAGGGAGCGTGCCGAAATTTAACTGGGCAGGATTCAGATAATCACCGCGTCGAACATGCAAAGATACTGCACAATCTGACGCAAGAATTTTTTGGCGCCATGATTCTGAAACTTTACCAATGGGATTTTTAGGTGTAAGTTCCTTCCGAAGAATATCGGCAATATCTTTGAAATATTCCTCGCGCTGCCAGTAACCATGGAGATGAACATTATCGATATTGGCACCGGCGAGCAATTCAGGAACATACGCTCTGGGCGCGTCGCTGGTATCGATGCGGCGAATATTTTTTTCTGGATCAAAACCTGCGTCCGTTTCGTTCTTCACTAATTCGAGTTCTTCAGGCGTAGTGAGATTTTCTTGGATGTTGAAATCACCGAGTCGATAGCTTTCATTTGGATTATCAGAATTGATTATCACAGACAGATCCAGTTTCAGTGTAGTGTTGTTTTTATGAGCCAGGCACCGCCCCAATGCGTATTGAAAAAACTGGTTACCGAGTCCACCGCGTAAAAGAGAAATTATCATTTCAAACCTCCCATAAAATTTTATCTTCGACGCTGATGTCCCTGCCGATCTGAACTTCAATCGCCTTCAAGCTCGTATCGGCAATGAGCGTGTGCTTAACGCCAACTGGAATTTCAACAACGTCGCCGACCGTCACCGTTTTAGTTTCGCCGTCAAGTACGACGCGCCCGCGCCCTGCGATTATCGTCCAGACTTCGCGGCGGAAATTGTGGCTATGATAGCGCATTTTATTCCCAGCGGTGAGCGTAACTTTAATCGTCAGACTTTCAGCGCCCACGTCGATAACTTTGTACTCGCCCCAGGATTTTTCAGCGAAGCGAATCTGCCGGTGAAGATTTTCCGCCATCGGTTTAATGAAACTCGACTGAACTTTATCCGCGACCAGAATCCCGTCGGGGCTGGCGGCGACCACGATATTTTTCAAACCCATTGCGATAACCGGCATGTCAGTTTCGTTGACGACGTGAGAATTTTCGCAGGCGGCGTCAAACTGAACGTCGCCAATCCCCGCCGCGTCCATGACTTCGGTGAAGGTATTCCACGTGCCGAGGTCTTTCCACGCGCCGCCGTAGCGAATGACCTTGATATTTTTTTCGTGCTCAACGACAGCGTAGTCAAAGCTGATATCCGGCAGCGCGGAATAATTTTCCAGCAGCTCCGCGTAAGAATCTGTACCCAAAATCTCGCGGGACTTTTCAAGAACGTAGCTGAGCCTGCAGGCGAAAACGCCGCCATTCCACAAGCCGCCAGCGTCAATATATTTCTGCGCAGTTGCGGCATTCGGCTTTTCCTTGAACTCCAGCACGCCGCTGACAGTATCTTTCGTCGCCGGCAGAATGTAGCCGTACTTCTCGCTGGGATACGTCGGCGCAATTCCCATCAGCACCAGATTTGAAGTTTCAACCAGCGCCGCCATTTTCTCGAAAGCCGCGAAAAATTCATATTCGACGTACGGGTCGACAGGGCAGATTACCAGCGGCTCTTCCAAAGAAATTTTCCGCACGTCGCACAGATAAGCTGCCGTCAGCGCTATAGCTGGGAAGGTGTTCCGCCTGCACGGCTCAACAGAAATATCCACGCCCGCGCCGACGTACTTGCGCAGGATTTTTTTCTGCGTCCTTGAAGTCGAAATGGTTACCGGCGCGCTGGCAGTTTCGCGAATCTGCCGCAGGACGCGCTGAACCATCGATTCGCGTCCGCCCTCAACTGCGAAAATTTTTATGAACTGTTTCGCGCGGATTTCGTTGGATAGCGGCCACAGTCTTTTCCCGCTCCCGCCAGAAAGTAAAATTATCTGCATTGGCACCCCTGCTCATTTTTTTGCAATGACATTCAAACTCATAGCCGCTGAAAATCAATTGTAACGAGATTTTTCGCCGCAGTCAAAATATTCCTCCAATTTAACGCTCAACTCGGACGGGATTATTAAGAAAATCTTCGTAGGCGAGACGAATACCGTCAGCGAGCTCGGTTTTGTATTTCCATCCTAGCGCCGTCGCTTTTGACACGTCCAGAACTTTACGCGGCGTACCAGTAGGCTTGGAAGTATCCCAAAGGATTTCGCCGGTGTAGCCGACAATCCGCGCGACGAGTTCCGCCAGATTTTTGATTGTAATTTCTTTGCCGGAGCCGACGTTAATCGTTTCATTTCCGCTGTAATTGTTCATGAAAAAAACGCACGCCTCAGCCAAATCGTCGACGTAAAGAAATTCGCGCATGGCACTACCGTCACCCCAGCAAGTCACGGACGGCGCATTTGCAACTTTGGCTTCGTGAAAGCGGCGAATAAGCGCTGGCAAAACGTGGCTGTTCGTCGGATGATAATTGTCATTCGGACCGTAGAGATTGGTGGGCATAACAGAAATAAAATCCGCACTGTACTGCTGGTTGAGACACGCGCAATATTTCAAGCCGGAAATTTTCGCCAGCGCGTAGGCTTCTGTTACAGGCTCAAGCTCGGAAGTCAAAAGCGACGTTTCTTTTACTGGTTGTTGAGCGAAATTTGGATAAACACAAGCTGAGCCCAAGAACAATAATTTTTTACAGTTGTTCTTCCACGCGGCGTTAATGACATTCATTTCAATCATTAAATTTTCGTAAATAGAATCCGCAGGTCATTTAGAATTTGCGCCAATCCCGCCGACTTTCGCCGCCGCCAGAAAAACATAATCCGGCTTTTCCTCGGCGAAAAATTTTTCAACGGCATCCTGCCTGCACAAATCCAGTTCAGCGTGAGTGCGGACGACGATATTTTCATAGCCCTGCCGGTTGAGTTCACGGACGATAGCCGAGCCAACCATTCCACGATGACCAGCAACGTAAATCTTTGCATTTTTCTCCATAAAAAACTCCTTAAATAAATTTCTCCAAATCGGCGGCAACCATAATCTTTACCAGCTCGGCGAAAGTAACCCTGCGCCGCCAGCCGAGCTCTCGTTCAGCCTTAGCGGGATCGCCCAAAAGCAAATCGACTTCGGCAGGGCGGAAATATTTCGCGTCAACGTCAACCAAAACTTTGCCGGTCTTAGCGTCAAAACCTTTCTCGTCTAAGCCAGCGCCGCGCCATTTAATTTCAATTCCAGCTTCGCGGAACGCCGCCTCAACAAATTCGCGGACGGTATGCGTCTCGCCCGTCGCAAGAACATAATCATCGGGCTTGCCGCGCTGAAGAATCAGCCACATTCCCTGGACGTAATCGCCGGCAAAACCCCAGTCACGCTTAGCGTTCAAATTGCCGAGCGAAAGTTTTTCCTGCTTGCCGGAAATGATTTTGGCGACGGCGAGCGTGATTTTCCGCGTAACAAATTCGACGCCGCGTCTGGGCGATTCGTGATTGAACAAAATCCCGTTGCAGGCGAAAATTCCGTAGGCTTCGCGGTAGTTCACGGTTATCCAGTAGGCGTAGAGTTTCGCGGCGCCGTAGGGACTGCGCGGGTGAAAAGGCGTGGTCTCACTTTGCGGCGCGGTTTCGGGAATGCCGCCGAATAATTCCGAAGTCGACGCCTGATAAAATTTCGCGTCCGGCTTAACCTGCCGCACCGCCTCCAGAAATTTAATCGTGCCGACGCCCGTAACTTCCGCCGTGTATTCCGGCACTTCAAACGAAATTCCAACGTGCGACTGCGCCGCCAGATTGTAAATCTCGTCCGGCTGAGTTTCACGCACCAGATTCGCCAGGTTGCACGAATCCGACAAATCGCCGTAGTGCAGATAAAAATTTTTCGCGCCGAGAATATTTTCAATCCGCTCGGTACAAATCGTGCTGTGGCGCCGCTGAACGCCGTGAACTTCGTAGCCCTTGTCGAGCAAAAGTTCAGCGAGGTACGAGCCGTCCTGCCCCGTGACGCCGGTTACCAAAGCTCTTTTTGTCATATTAAGCTTTTAGCCTCCTTAAAATTATTCAATCGAGTTCAAAATTTCCCTGAGCATCGTGTCGTAATCGTAAACTATGTCAGAAGATCTGATTTTCTCATGAGTGAGTGAAATTGTAGCATTTACGCTGGACTTTTTGAAATATTCCATGACGGGTTGCACATAATCCATTGCGTTGTAAAGAGTGCGGTTATTACTTTGAGGAAAAATAATGCTGATATCACAATCCCAATAAGTAAGGGGTACTATGTTTAAAAGCTTTGTTTTGGTCATTCCTAGAAAGTCGAAGATGCCGTTTCGTGAGCCGACGAAACATTTTATCTTGCTGGAAACGAAATAAAGCTGCGGCAAAGTTGTAGTTATAGGTTCCGTGCCGACGACGGGCTTTTCGGAAAATCCGTCGGTGTTCGTGTAGACGATATAGCCGCACTGCTTCAAATGAACTGCAAGATTTTCCCAGAAAGACATCGCCAGCTGCTTAGAAGAATGAACGTACGGAGAAATTATTATCGTTCTGTCTTTGTCCAGCGTGTAGCGCATTTCGAGTTCCTGCTCATCTTCAGGAGAAATTTTTTCGACGATTGGAGGCACGAACGGTGTATCCAGCGGTATGGAAAATACATTTTTTTTGTAGCGGTCAATAAGATGGATATTTTCGTCCCAGATATAGCCGCCGCTCGCCGCCCGTGCGAAATGCCCATAGATATAATTGTCCGCCTCATAATTTCCTGACAGATAAAAATAATTTTGCACAGCGTTCATAGTTTCATTGTTGAGGTATAAAATCTGAGCGAAATTCTTATACGTCACGTGAAGATTTTTCATGCGCTCCTTGACAACCAGTACTGTAGCGGATTTATTTTTGCGTGCCTGCACCGCGTGCGATAATCCACCATTATAAAAAAAATCGCCGATACTGCACGGGCTGAAAATATACAGCCAGTCCTTGCGCGCCGCCGTCTGATCGATAAAATTCTTTACCTGTTCCAGAAAAATTTTTTGATTATCAGCCATTAAACCTACTCCCCCGTTAAATCCCTGACAACTTCCGCCGCCATTATCAAGCCGGCAACTGACGGTACAAAAGCCGCGCTTCCAATAACGCCAGCGTCAATTTTTCGCGGCACTTCCTCGGAGTAGACAACCTTCAGCCTGTCAACGCCGCGTTCGCGCAGTTTTTTCCGCATAACTTTCGCTATCGGGTCGACGCTCGTTTTGAAAATACCTGCAACCTTGAACTGCGTCGGGTCAAGCTTATTCCCCGCGCCCATACTGCTAATCAGCGGAATTTTTCGCGCGGCGCACTCAACCGCAAGCTCAATTTTCGCGGTAACCGTGTCAATGGCGTCAACTGCGTAATCGTATTTGCAAATAAAAAAATTCTCGGCTGGCTCGTCGGGAAGGTAGAATTTCTGAATCGCGTCAACTTTCGCCGCCGGATTAATTTCCAGAATCCGCTCGCGCATAACCTCAACCTTAGACCTGCCGACCGTCGAACTGAGCGCGTGAATCTGCCGGTTGATATTCGTCACGTCAACGTTGTCTTTGTCAATCAAAACCAAATGTCCAACGCCCGAACGCGCCAGCGCCTCGGCTGTGAACGAGCCTACGCCGCCAATTCCAAAAATCGCAACCGTCGCCGCCGTGAGCTTTGCAAAATTTTCCGCGCCTAATAAAAGCCGCGTCCGCTGAAATCTGTCCATTTTACTTGTGCGGGAAGTTGAATGGCGAAATAATATTTCTGTTATCGGGAATGACGCGCGCCCGCGGAATGGAATTTTCCGGCGCCTTGAATGCGAGACTGTCCGCAAAATCCGTGGCGATAAGCATTGCCTGAATGATGCCGTTCATTTTTTTATCGATAACGACGCCGAAAATAATATTCACGTCGCCTTCGGTCTGGCTGACAATGTAATCCGTCGCCTCGCTGACTTCGTAGAGCGTCAAATTTTCGTCGGCGGTTATGTTCAGAATCATGCCGCGCGAATCTTTGAGCGAACGGTCAATCAGCGGGCTTTCAAGCGCCTGCTGCACCGCCTTAACCGCGCTGATATTGCTCCTGCCAATTCCCAGAATCGCGTCGCTGGACGTGCTTTGCTGGAAAATAGTTTTCACGTCCGCGAAGTCGACGTTGATAAAGCCGGTCGTGAGAATCAGCTCGGCGATACAGCGGATAGCCTGCTGGAGGACGGTATCGGCAGCATTGAAGGCGTCCACGACGGTAAGCGAACGATTTTCCGGCAGTTTCATCAGGTTATCGTTCTTGACGACGACCAGCGCGTCCATATTCGCCTGCATTTTCGCAATACCTTCGTTTGCAATGCGCTGCTTGCGGTTACCCTCGAACCCGAAGGGATACGTAACGACGCCCACGGTTAAAATTCCCAGCTGCTTGGCAATCGCCGCAACAACGGGAGCCGCGCCGGTGCCGGTACCGCCGCCCATCGTCGCCGTGATAAAAATCATGTCCGCGCCCTTCATCAAATCCTTCAGACGTTCAGCGTCGCTTTTAGCCGCAAGCTCGCCAATATCAATTTTCCCGCCAGCGCCTTTGTTTTTAGTCAGCGTCGCGCCAATCTGAAGGCAATGCACCGCCGTCCCGTTGAATATACTCAGCGCCCGCGAATCGGTGTTCACGGCAATCATCTCGACATCGGTAAAATCGCTTTCGACGAGGCGCTCAATCGCACTGCACCCGCCGCCGCCAATGCCAAAAATTTTAATTTTCACGACAGCCCGCGCAATGGCAGGAGGAGTTGCCGCACTTTGCCCCTGCTTTTCTGCATTGACCTTCAGTTTACTAATCTGGTTAATCGAAATAACCTCTGCCATCGCCGACCAAATCCTTTCCGCATTACTTATGGTTTATTCGCCGCTCAAAAAATTTTCCCTTCAACGCCTGCCAGTAATTACGCGCCACTGCGTCGCAAAAATTCCTGCAATCATCAGCGCGCAGCCGAAAATTTCGCGCCCGCTCATTGCCTCGCCGAGTATCAGCCAGCTCGAAACTGCTCCGAATATCGATTCAAAGCTCATCAGAATTGCCGCCGCCGCCGGTTCCGCGTACTTCTGCCCGTAAATCTGCAGGGTGAACGCTACGCCCGCGCTGAAAATTCCGCCGTACGCTATCGGCACTATCGCGTTTTGAATCGCGCTGAGCGTCGGCGTTTCAAAAATTTCCATCGCCACGAAACTCAGCACCATTGTTATGAAAATCTGCGCCGTCGAAAGTTCCAGCACGTCAACCTTTGCCGCGAATTTGTCTATCGCCAGAATCTGCGCCGTCCACACGAATGCGCTGAAAAATAATATCACGTCGCCAATGTTTATCGTGAGTTTCTCGTTTATCGCCAGCAGGTACAAGCCGACCAGCGCCAGCCCCGCGCCTATCCAGTTTTCGCGCAGGATTTTCCGCCCAAAAATTACCGCCGCCAGCGGCACGAACATTATGTACAGGCAGGTTATAAACGCCGCTTTGCCTGCCGTGGTGTACAGCATCGAAATCTGCTGCATTGAACTCGCCGCGAATAAAAATATTCCGCAAACCAGTCCGACCAGAAATCCGCGCGAAAGTTTTTCAGCCTGCCGCTCCTTAGCCCGTGACTTCCGCGTCCAGATTAGAACTGCCAGCAAACTCAGAAATCCTAAAAAATACCGCGCCGCCGCGTATGAAAATGGTCCGAGCCTGTCCATTCCAGTCATCTGCGCGACGAACGTCGTACCCCAGAAAAATGACGCGCCGAGTAACATCAGCGCCCCGCGTGCCTGCATAAAAACCCTCCCGAAATTTTTGATTATTATATCACGCCAGATTTTAAAAACAAACACGTATTTAAAGAAGCGCGCCATGGACGGCGCGCGGGCCGTCACAGGTCGCCGGATGCGACCTATGCGGCCCAGTTTTCTTTGCCAGCGTTTCTTTTTCAAAAGAAATGCTGAAAAAAGAAATGCTGAAGAAAGAAATGCTGAAACAAATTTTAAATTCTGCAGTTGACGTAAAAATTTCAACGTGCTAAGATTTATCAGATTATAATAATGAGCTTAAAGGAGAGTGAAGATTTTATGATTGACATTACCGACCGCGTGCGGAACAAGGATTTGCAGGCGAAAATCGTCAGCGCGGAGGAAGTTGCCAACTGGATTCAGCCTGGAATGACTTTGGCCTGCAGCGGCTTTACTGCCAGCGGCTACCCGAAGGCGATTCCAATGGCGCTTGCCGAACGCATGAAGAAAAATCCGTTCACCGTGAACATCTGGACTGGCGCTTCAACAGGTCCCGAAATGGACGGCGTGCTGGCTGAAGTCAAAGGTATCAAGCAGCGCCTGCCTTATCAGACAGACGCCAGACTCCGCCCAGAAATTAACGACGGCACCGTCAACTATCTCGACCTGCACCTTTCCGAATCCGCCCAGCTTTCGCGCGTTGGCTACCTCGGCAAAATCGACGCCGCGATAGTTGAAGTCTGCGCGATAACCGAGGAAGGCAATTTAATCCCGACGACTTCCCTCGGCAACGCCGCCAGCTACGTGCAGAGCGCGGATATTGTTATCGTCGAAGTCAATACCACGCAGCCGCTCGCGCTGGAAGGTATCCACGACGTTTACATTCCGCTCGACCCGCCCAATCGTCTGCCAATTCCGCTGGTTAAAGCCGATGAACGCATTGGCACAACGTTTATCCCCTGCACGCCGGAAAAAATTAAATTTATCGTTCCCTGCGACGTAAAAGACCACACGCGCGACCTTTCGCCGATTGACGAAAATTCTAAGCAGATGGCGAAGTTCACGATTGAATTTCTGCACAGGGAAATTGCCGCCGGTCGTATGCCGAAAAATCTCCTGCCGCTCCAGAGTGGCGTTGGCAACGTCGCTAACGCCGTGCTTGAAGGCTTCGTCGAATCCGACATGCACGACCTGGTTGTTTACACCGAAGTCATTCAGGACGCAATGCTCGACCTTATCGACGCCGGTAAGCTGAAAATCGCCAGCGGCACTGCCTTTTCGCCCTCGCCCGCCGGTATGGACAGATTCTACAAGGACATTGACAAGTATCGCAAAAAAATTCTGCTGCGCCCCGAAGAAATTTCCAATTCGCCGGAAGTCGTCCGCCGCCTCGGCGTTATCGCCATGAATACCGCGCTCGAAGTCGACATTTACGGCAATATCAATTCTACGCACGTCTGCGGCACGAAAATGATGAACGGCATTGGCGGCAGCGGCGATTTTGCCCGCAACGCTTATCTGACGATTTTCTACACGCCGTCGGTTGCGAAGGGCGGCAAAATTTCCAGCGTCGTGCCTATGTGCTCGCACGTCGACCATACCGAACACGACGTTGACGTTATCATTACCGAGCAGGGAATTGCCGATTTGCGCGGTAAGGAGCCGAGGAGCCGCGCGCTGGAAATTATCAACAACTGCGCTCACCCCGATTACCGTCCGATTCTGCTTGACTACTACAACCGCGCGCTCGAAGCTACGAAGAAAGCCAACACGCCGCATTTGATTGACGAGGCGCTGAGTTTCCATGCGCGTTTCCTTTCGACCGGCGATATGCACAAGTGAGGAGTTTTAGTCATGAGAAATTTCACCGAGGCAGTTGTCAACCGCCGCACGGTTTACGCGCTTGATAAAAATATCCCCGCGCTTGAATCTGAAGTTATCGCCGCCGTGGAGCGCATGACTAAGGAAGTTCCTTCGGCGTTCAATATGCAGTCCGCGCGCGTTATCGTGACTATGGGCGAGCATCACGAAAACGTTTGGGAAATTACCAAAGCCGCGCTCAGGAAAATCGTCCCCGCTGACAAATTCTCCGGCACCGAAGCTAAGATTGACAGTTTCGCGGCTGGTTACGGCACGATTCTTTTCTTCGAGGAAACTGATACCGTCAAGGCGATGCAGGAAAAATTTCCGCTCTACGCTGAAAATTTCCCCGTCTGGGCGTCGCAGGCTAACGGTATGCTCCAGTTCGCAATTTGGACGGCGCTTGAAGATTTGGGGCTCGGCGTCAACATTCAGCATTACAATCCGCTCATTGATGAAGGTATCGCGAAGGCGTTCGACGTGCCCGCCAGCTGGAAACTCGTCGCGCAAATGGTTTTCGGCGGCGTTGTCAAACCTGCGGACGCTATCGACAAACTGCCTGTCAAAGAGCGCGTCAAGGTTTTTTGTTAAATTATCACGGCATTTCTTTCTGTCACTTTCTTTCGAGAAAGAAAGTAACCTGCGCGGCTTGCGTAGCAAGGCGTGCTCTTTAGTAAAGAAAGCTTGCCCGCATAGGTCGCTTCCGGCGACCTGTGACGGGCGGCGCCCCGTCCATGGGGCGCCTCGCTGGCGCATACGTTTCTTTAGGCGTAACGCGCCTCTTCAAACGCGAATTATTTTTTGGGAGGGATTCGGTATGTTTAAAATTTTGGGCGTAGACCACATCGGCATTGCGTCGACAGATTTGGCTGACGGCGAATTTTGGAAAACTCTCGGGCTCGAATGCACCGGCGAAGAGACCGTTGACGAGCAGAAAGTTACCACGGCGTTTTATCCGACGACTGCTGACAAACAGCACGGCGAAATTGAACTGCTGGTGGCGAGCGAAGCCGGCAGCCCGATTGAAAAATTCATCGAGAAGAACGGCGGACGCGGCGGCATTCAGCATATTGCACTGCGCGTTGACAATCTCGAAACGGCGCTGGCTGACCTCAAGGAAAAGGGCGTCAAGCTTATCGACGAGAAGCCGCGTAAGGGCGCGGGCGGCGCTATGATTGCGTTCATTCACCCCAAGGCGACGCACGGCGTTCTTTTGGAACTTTGCCAGCGCGACTAATCACTACTTGAAGGAGTGAATTTAATGGCGACAGTTCAGGAAAAAATTGACTTAATGCACTCGAAGAAGGAAACAATTCTACTCGGCGGCGGACAGAAGCGCATTGAGGCGCAGCACTCCAAGGGCAAGCTCACCGCGCGCGAGAGAATTGAAATGTTCTTCGACGAAGGCACTTTTATCGAACTCGACATGTTCGTTAAGCACCGCTGCACCAATTTCGGACAGGACAAAAAAGACCTGCCTGGCGAAGGCGTTGTAACCGGCTACGGCACCGTCAACGGGCGGCTCGTCTACGCTTTCGCGCAGGATTTCACCGTCGAGGGCGGCAGTCTCGGCGAAAAGCACGCGCACAAAATCTGGAAAGTCATGGATATGGCTATGAAAATGGGCGCCCCGCTTATCGGCATTAACGATTCGGGCGGCGCGCGCATTCAGGAAGCCGTCGACGCGCTCAGCGGTTACGCCGGAATTTTCTTCCGCAACACGGCGGCGAGCGGCGTCATTCCGCAGATTTCCGTTATCATGGGACCCTGCGCGGGCGGCGCGGTTTATTCGCCAGCCATAACAGATTTTATCTACATGGTTAAAAATACCAGCCAGATGTTTATCACGGGGCCGGCGGTTATCAAATCCGTCACGGCGGAGGAAGTTACTGCGGAGGAACTCGGCGGCGCAATGACGCATAATTCCCGTTCGGGCGTGGCGCATTTCGCGGCGGAAGACGAGGAAGACTGCATTAACCAGATTCGCTATCTGCTGACGTTCCTGCCCAGCAACAATCTGGAAGACCCGCCGATTGTCAACACCGGCGACGACCCCGACCGGCAGGAAGAATTTCTCAACACGATTATCCCTGACAATCCCAACGCGCCGTATGACATGAAGGACGTGATTCGCGGCATCGTCGACAACGGCGAATTTTACGAAGTTCACGAGCATTTTGCCACGAACATTATCACCTGCTTCGCGCGGTTCGACGGGCGTACCGTTGGAATTATCGCCAATCAGCCGGCGGTTATGGCGGGCTGCCTCGACGTTAATGCGTCTGACAAATCCGCGCGATTCATTCGTTTCTGCGACGCGTTCAACATTCCGCTGGTGAATCTCGTTGACGTGCCTGGCTTTTTACCTGGCGTAGATCAGGAATACAGCGGGATTATCCGCCACGGCGCGAAGATGCTTTACGCGTACAGCGAGGCGACCGTTCCGAAAGTTACCGTTATCACGCGCAAGGCTTACGGCGGCTCCTATATCGCAATGTGCTGCCGCGAACTCGGCGCAGATCAGGTTATGGCGTGGCCCAGCGCGGAAATTGCCGTCATGGGTCCGGCTGGCGCGGCGAATATCATTTTCCGCAAAGACCCCGATAAAGACCAGAAAACTGCTGAATACGTCGAGGAATTTGCGACGCCCTACAAGGCGGCTGAGCGCGGCTACGCTGATATGGTTATCGAGCCGAAGGAAACGCGCCCGCTGATTATCACGGCGCTCAACGCTCTCGCCAGCAAGCGCGAATCCGCGCCGACGAAAAAGCACGGCAATATTCCGCTCTAAAAAGGAGATGGCAGCGATGGCTGAAAAAGTAAAACCCGAAATCGTGGCGGCAATCGTCGCGGCGATACAGCAAGTTTCCAAAGGCGGCAAGGTCGTCGCCGTCAAAGTACAGCGCAACGAAATCTGGACGCTCGCTAACCGCGTCAAATAATCGGAGGTAATATTATGGCAACTAAAAAATTCAACGTGACCGTGAACGGCACAACCTACGAAGTCGAAGTCGAAGAAGTGAAGGCGGCGGGCGGCGCTCCTGCAGCAGCTCCGCGCGCGGCGGCTCCGGCACCGGCTCCCGCTCCAAAACCGGCAGCTCCGGCGGCTCCGGCTCCCGCTAAAGTTTCCGCTGGCGCCGGTGAACATTCAATCGATTCGCCCATGCCAGGCAAAGTCGTCAAGCTCGTCGCAAGCGAAGGCGCCGCTGTCAAAGCTGGCGAAGTCCTGCTTATCCTCGAAGCCATGAAGATGCAGAACGAAATTACCGCGGACGCCGACGGCACCGTCAAGAAATTCAACGTTGCGGCTGGTCAGAGCGTCAAGGCGCATGAATCGCTGGTTATCCTCGGCTAAAATTATATGAAGCGCCACATGGACGCAAGCGCTTAAGAAGCGCCCCATGGATGGGGCGCGGGCCGTCACAGGTCGCCGGAAGCGACCTATGCGGCCCAGTTTTTCTTTGCAAGGCGTTTCTTTTTTCAAAAAGAAATGCCGTAAAAAATTTTGCCAGCTTTCTTTTCGCAAAAGAAAAGTTAATCCTAATCTCAGAAGACGAAATGCTGAAACAAAAACGGTCGCTGAATTAAAAGGCGGCTGTTTTTTTTGCGGCGCGGCAGGAAATGCTTCAATCTTTGTGGAAATAACCAGCGAAATATTTGTAGAATGTCATGGTGGTGGATATGGGATTAATAAAAATTGAAACTAACGCCAGCAAGAAAAAGGTTTGCCCGACGTGCGGCAGCGAACTGCGTTACGCCGAAGGCGGCGCGGTTACGGTCGTCAATGGCAAGGTTGACATGGACGCCACGCTCCCGCGTTACATTTGCGATAAATGCGGCGTTTTTTACCGCGAGCTTTTGAACTCTGGCTTTTACAACGTTTTCGATTTGCCGGAAAGCGAGCGCAAGCAAACTGAACACAGGAAAATTTCTACCGGCGATATTCCGCCGACTAAACTCAAGCGCGAAGCCGACGGTAAATGCGCCTGCCCGCGCTGTGGCGACAGAATGGATTTCGTCGAGGCAGGTCCCGTGCAGATTGTCGACGGCAAGCCGGATTTTTCCAACACGATGGATCATTTCGTCTGCCCGTACTGCAAATCTGTCTTCAGGAAAATCGCCGGCACTGACTTTTTCCAGTGGTCAGAAAAATAATTTACCTTGCGAAATTTCGGCGCAGCTGTTATGATTAGCAAAAATTCTGGGAGGGCTGGCGAATGGCAAGGCGGAAAGGTTTCAACTGGTTCGCGCTGCTGATGTTCGTGGTAGTAGCATATTTTGGAACGGTCTTAGTTTCGCAGCAACTGCACCTGTCGCACGTCAACGAAAATCAGCGGATAGCCGATAAAAAACTGGCGGCGGCTAAGGCGGAAAACGAGCGGCTCCGGCAGCAGTACAAGGAACTGCAAAATCTGGAACACATTGAAAAAATAGCGCGTGAAGATTTGGGGCTGGCTAAGGACGGCGAAATGCCCTACCAGCTGGCGCGCTGAGATATTTTAAAATTTTCGGGGAGGACGGTATTTTGGCGATTGAATTGGGCAGTGTAGTTGAAGGAAAAGTTACACGCATTATGAATTTCGGCGCATTCGTCGAGCTGGAGGAGAAAAAAGTCGGGCTGATTCACATTTCCGAAATTGCCGACGAATATGTCAACTCCGTCAGCGATTTCCTCAAGGAGGGCGACACGGTTCAGGCGAAGGTTATCAGCATTGATTCCAGCGGCAAAATCGCTCTGTCGATTAAAAAGGCTAAGCAGCCGCCGGCACAGGAAGCTGACAAAAATAATTTTCGTGCGCCCAAGGGAAAACCGGCGGGTCGCGGCGATTTCAGACAGAACAGGCAGCTTTCAGCCTCATTTGAAGACAAATTATCCAAATTCCTGAAAGACAGTGACGAACGACTGACGGATTTGAAACGAAAAACGGACTCAAAGCGCGGCGGTCGCGGATCGAGACGTTCGGACTAGCCGCCCCTTGCACTTTCTTTAGCAGGGGGTGCTTTTTGTTGCTGAAGAAATTTATCGAGCTTTGCAAGACCGAGCAAGTTTTCCCGCCGCGAAAAATCGTCGTGGCAGTTTCCGGCGGCGCCGATTCACTCGCACTGGCGGATTTACTCCACCGTTCGCAGCGGCTCTTCAAGCTGGAACTTTGCATAGCGCATTTTGAACATGGACTTCGCGGGCAGGCGTCCCTTGACGACGCGGCGTTTGTTAAAAGTTTCGCTGAAAATCTGGGCGTAGAATTTTACTGCGAGAGCGGCGACGTTCAAAATTTCGCGGCGGCTGAGAAAATTTCAGTGGAATTGGCAGCGCGGCAGTTGCGCTACGAATTTCTGTCACGGGTACGACTTCAGAAAAATTTCGACGCAATAGCGCTGGCGCACCACGCAGACGACCAGGCTGAAACAATTTTAATGCGGCTGCTGCGCGGCTCCGGCGTGACGGGAATTTCAGCAATGCAATTCTGCGCGAACTCGCCTCACGGTTTACTTATTCGCCCGTTATTACGATTTAGAAAGTGTGAGCTTGAAAATTACTGCCGCGCCAGAAATATCACGCCGCGAATCGACGCCACGAACTTTGACGCCATAGCCACGCGCAACAAAATCCGGCTGGAACTTTTACCGGCGCTTGAGGAATTTAATCCGGCGATTACCGAGACGCTTTGCAGATTCGCTGAAATTTCCGCCGCCGAGTCAGACTTTATCAGCGCTGAAACTGAAAAGATTTATTCCACCGTCGTAGCGAGAAATGTTTTCCCGCCTGGAATTATGTTCGACGTACCCAGAGACGCGATTGTCCGCGAAGAATTTTTAAAACTGCCGCTCGCAATTCAGCGCGCCGTTATCCGAAGATTTATCGCCGAACAGACCGGCTCAATCAAGGATTTCGGATTCGCGAATATCGAGGCTGTAAGGAAAGTCCTGCTGAACAATCTGGCTGGCACGCAGCTCCCCAATCATTTTAAAGCGCGGCAAATCAGCGGAATACTGAGCATTGAAAAAGATTTTTGGTATAGAAAGGAATGGTCACTTTGAAAACGAAAGAAGACTTCATCGAGAGCGTGCTTTACACCGAGGAGCAAATCGCTGAACGCGTCAAGGAACTCAGCGCGCAGATTACCAGCGACTACAAAAATATCACAAAGCCGCTGCTGACCGTCGGCATTCTCAACGGCGCGGTTGTGTTCTACACAGACCTCGTCCGCAACCTGCGCATTCCCGTCCACTTCGATTTTATGATTGCCTCAAGCTACGACGCCAACACCCAGTCAAGCGGCAAGGTCAACATTCTCAAGAACCTTGACAACGACCCGCGCGGGCGCGACATTCTGCTGGTTGAAGACATTATCGACAGCGGCACGACCATGAATTACCTTATCAACTACTTCAAGGAAAAGGGCGCAACCAGCGTCAAGGTCGCCTCGCTTTTGGATAAGCCCTCGCGCAGGAAAATCGACGTTAAGGTTGACTACATCGGCTTTGAAGTTCCAGATGAATTTATCGTCGGCTACGGTCTGGATTTCGCGCAGCACTACCGCAACCTTCCCTACCTCGGAATTTTGAAGCGCAGCGTTTATTCAAAGTAAGGAGACTGCAATGCTAAAAAAAATATTTTCAACGCTTTGCATGGCGGTAATGCTTTTGTTCATCGCTAACAGTTCCGCCGCCGCAGAAACTAAAATAGCTGTCGTACTCGACGCGCCAACGGGAATGTTCTCCGAACCCGAAAAAGTCTACTCAATCGTTCAGCAGACGCTCGACAAAATTCTCAAAGGCGCCGACTACGAAATTCTGCCGGTAAGCGATACGGCGGATTACGTTCAGATTTACCGCGAGGAAAACGATTTGACCAGCGCCGTCACGCCCGAAGGCATAGCTGTGGAAAATTTTCTCAAAAAGGAAGACATTAACAAAATCGGCAAGCATTTCGGCGCTGACTACGTAATTTACACGCGCGTTTCCAGCACAGCCCCGAAAGTTTCCACCGGTCTTTTCACCGCCAGCCAGAAAGTCAACGTCATTCTCGATTTCCGCGTCTGGTCTGACAGCAAACAGGATTTCAACTACACCAAACGCGCCACTACGACTGGCAGCTCCACCGCAATTTATGCAGGTATCGGCAGCGCTTCCCGCGCGCTCGAAAAGGGCTTGAAGAAGGGCTTGCAGGAAGTCGAAAAGGACGCCGTTAAAGTCCGCGCCGCCATGGAATAAAGGAGCGTTGCCATTGAATAGTTTTTTACGCAACGTCGGCTTTTACTTACTGGTGATATTCGTCGCGATCACGGCGTATGATTATTTCTCGATAAAACCGCACGCCGTCGAGGAAACCAGCTATTCGCAGTTCCTGCAGCGCGTAGACGCGGGCGAAGTGTCAAAGGTTACCCTGACGCGAAACTCAATCAAGGCGACGAAGAAAGACGGCACGGAGTTCACTACAACCGCGCCGGATTCACCGATAGGCGACGAATCACTCGTCGGCAAGCTGGAAGCTAAGGGCGTCGAAATAACTGCGCAAAATCCAAAAGAACCGCCGTGGTGGATGACGCTCCTTTCCTCGTTCCTGCCGATTTTAATTTTGATTGGCGTGTGGTTTTTCATAATGAATCAGACGCACGGCTCCGGCGGAAAAGTCATGTCTTTCGGCAAGAGCCGCGCGAAACTTTCCAGCGGCGATAAGGTCAAGGTGACGTTCAACGACGTTGCCGGCGCCGATGAAGCCAAAGAGGAACTGCAGGAAGTTGTTGAATTCCTCAAGCACCCGAAAAAGTTCAACGATTTGGGCGCGCGCATTCCAAAGGGCGTGTTGCTTTTCGGTCCGCCTGGCACTGGTAAAACCCTACTGGCGAAGGCGGTTGCCGGTGAAGCGGGCGTGGCGTTTTTCTCAATCAGCGGCTCAGATTTTGTTGAAATGTTCGTAGGCGTCGGCGCGTCACGCGTAAGAGACCTTTTCGCGCAGGCTAAGAAAAATTCGCCGTGCATAATTTTCATTGACGAGATTGACGCGGTTGGACGCCAGCGCGGCGCAGGTATCAGCGGCGGGCATGACGAACGCGAACAGACTTTGAACCAGCTGCTGGTTGAAATGGACGGTTTCGCGCCGAACGAAGGGATTATCATTATCGCCGCTACCAACCGCCCAGATATTCTCGACCAGGCGCTCTTGAGACCAGGCAGATTCGACCGGCAGATTGTTGTTGACAAGCCGGACGTGACTGGACGCGTTGCGATTTTGAAAGTTCACTGCAAGGGCAAGCCGATTGCCCGCGACGTGGACTTGGACGTTCTGGCGCGGCGGACTCCAGGATTTACCGGCGCGGATTTGTCTAATCTGGTAAATGAAGCGGCACTTCTGGCGGCGCGCAGGAACAAGCACGAAATTAATATGACTGAGCTTGAAGAATCTATCGAGCGCGTCATGGCGGGGCCGGAAAGAAAATCCAAAGTCATGAGCGACGACGAGAAAAAGCTGACGGCGTACCACGAAGGCGGGCACGCGCTGGTTGGAATGATGCTCAAGCACGCCGACCCCGTTCATAAAGTCACGATAATTCCGCGCGGGCGGGCTGGCGGCTACACGCTTATGCTGCCGAAGGAAGACAGGAATTACGCCACGCGCTCGGAACTTCTCGACCGGCTGAAAGTTTCAATGGGCGGGCGCGTCGCTGAGGAAATTGTGCTCAACGAAATTTCTACCGGCGCGTCGCAGGATATTCAGCAGGCGAGCCGAATCGTCCGCTCCATGATTATGCAGTACGGTATGAGCGACGTGCTGGGACCCGTGGCTTATGGCGCAGACCAAACGCAAATGTATTTCGGGCAGAGCCAGCGCAACTATTCCGAGGAAGTCGCCAGCGAGATTGACAAGGAAGTTCACAAGTACCTTGAGGAAGCCTACGAAGCCTGCCGCGTGATTATCAACGAGAACCGCGACAAACTTGACAGAATCGCGCAGGCGCTTATGGACAGGGAAACTCTTACCGCCGCCGAGCTTAAAGCTATCGTTTTCGGCGCGGAGGATACCCCGCTGATTGAACTCACGAAAAAAATGGAGCCCGAACCTGTCGAGCTCCAGAAAAAAAATGACGCCGCTCCGGCGCCGATTTTCGACAATAATTCCACGCCAAATCCAGTTTAAATTTCCAGCGTGGCGAAAAATCTTTGCAGCGATTCCGCCGCCGCTCGATTCATGCCTGGTACCGCCAGCAGTTCATCGAGTGTGGCGGCTTTTATTTTGTCCAGCGAGCCGAATTTTTTGAACAGCTCCGCGCGACGCTTTTCGCCAATTCCAGCCACGCCGTCCAGCGCCGATTTTAAATTCCGCGCCCGCCGCAATTTTCTATGGTAAGTTATCGCGAACCTGTGCGCCTCGTCGCGGATTCTCTGCATTAAGTACAGCGCCTGACTTCCGCGCGGCAGTTCCACCGGCTCCGATTCGCCTTCCACGAAAATCAGCTCGAACTGTTTCGCCAGACCGACGACCGGCACTTCATGTCCGAAGCCGCGGATTATTTCCAGCGCCGAGTGCAGCTGCCCTATTCCGCCGTCAATTACGATTAAATCTGGCAGTTCCTCGGCAGAAAGTTTTCCGTAGCGCCGCTCGGTTACTTCGCGCATTGATAAAAAATCGTCCGGCTTGCCTTCAGTGGAGCGGATTTTGAACCGGCGGTAACTTTTTTTATCCGGCGCGCCGTTCTCGAACACGACCATCGACGCCACGGTTTCCATTCCCTGAAAGTGCGATATGTCGAAACATTCCATTCGGCGCGGCAGTTTCGGCAGGCGCAAAAATTTCTGCAAATCTTCGACTGCGCCAATCGTCTGCGCCGTCTGCAGTTCCGACCGCTCGGCGCGTTCCTTCAAGAATCTCTGCGCGTTTTCCGCCGCCATTTCTACCAGCGAGAATTTCACGCCGCGTTTCGGCGCCGACAGTTTCACGCCCAGCCACTGAGCCAGAATTTTTGAATCTTCGTCCGCCAGTTCGACCGGCAGTAAAATTTCTTCCGCCGTGAGTTTAGCTTCGCTGTAGTACTGCTTGATAAATTCTGCCACGGTCTGCGAATCCGATTCGTCCGCCGCGCCGTTGAGCAGGAAACTTTCGCGCCCCGTTACCTTGCCTTCACGCACGAAGAAAATCTGCGCGCAAACTTCCGCGTTGAGCCGCGCCAGCCCTATCGCGTCCAAATCGCCAGAGTCCGTTACAATTTTCTGCCGCTCGCTGATTTTCCGCACCGCCAGTAAAACGTCGCGCAGTTTCGCCGCCAGTTCGAATTGCAACGCCTCAGCCGCCGCCGTCATTCTGGTTTCCAAATCCCGCTCGACTGCTGAAGTTTTTCCGTCCAGAAATTTTTCCGTCGCCTGCACGAACTGCGCGTAGTCTTCCTCGGAAACTTTGCCGACGCACGGCGCTAAGCATCTGCCGATATGAAATTCCAGACACGGGCGGTTTGGAAAATTTTTGCACGTGCGCAGCGGAAAAAGTTTGTGCAGAAGCTGGAGCGTTTCCTTGACGGCAAGCCCGCTGGTGTACGGTCCGAAGTACCGCGAGCCGTCGCGTTCAACCCGCCGCGTAAGCAAAATGCGCGGAAATTTTTCGCCGAGCGTCAGTTTCAAATGCGGATAATTTTTGTCGTCCTTGAGCAGGATGTTGTAGCGCGGGCGGTGCTTTTTAATCAGGTTGCATTCGAGAATCAGCGCTTCGAGCTCGCTCGCCGTGACGATAGTTTCAAAGTCGACGATTTTGGCAACCATTGCCTTGACTTTCGGCGTGTGGTTTTTATTAGCGTGAAAGTACTGGCGGACGCGGTTTCTGAGCACGACCGCCTTGCCGACGTAAATGATTTTCCCGCGCGAATCTTTCATGATGTACACGCCAGGCGATTCGGGCAGCGTTTTCAATTTTTCTTCCAAAATTCCCATTGGCGAAGACCTCGCGGCTTTAAATTTTTTTGCCAATAGTTTATCATAGGGCGTCAAGGAGGGGTTGAGTTTGAGCAGGTACAAGATTTACACCGACGGCTCGTGCATTATTAATCCTGGCGCGGGCGGCTACGCGGCGATTTTAGTTGACGAAACTGGCGCGCGCGTAGAAATTACCGGCAGCGAGGCGCTGACTACGAATAACCGCATGGAACTCACGGCGGCGATTGTCGCGCTGAAAAAAATTGCGGCGGGCGATACGGCGGAGATTTTCACTGACAGCCAGTATTTGAAAAATGCGTTCGTGCAGGGCTGGCTGGAAAAATGGAAGCGCAACGGCTGGAAAAATTCGGCGAAAAAGCCCGTGCTGAATCAGGATTTGTGGCTTGAGCTCGACGCGCTCATTTCCAGCCGCGCCGTGAGGTTCCACTGGGTTAAAGGTCACGCCGGAAATATTTTCAACGAGCGCTGCGATAAACTTGCCAGAACGGAAGCCGAGGTGCAAAAAATTCGCGCAGTCGCTGAAAGACTGCCCGTTCAGCTGGAATTATTTTAGAAAAATCCGCGCGACGGAATTGCACTGCCGGAATTTTGGTATTACAATATCACTATGTTAAATTCTGAAAAGGCGGGGAGGATACCATGAAAATCAAAATTTGGAGTCTCATTGCGGCGCCGCTGGCTTTGACCGCAGCTACGGCATTTGCGGCGGACGGCGGCATTCACGTGGATCAGGTCGGCTACTTGAGAAATCACCAGAAAGTTGCGATGGTCTCGGCAGAAGTTGAAGACGACGCTAATTTCCGGCTGGTTGACGTGAGTACTGGCGATACGGTTTTCACCGGCAAGTTATCGGAGTCGAAGTACGACGAAATGAGCGGCGAAAATATTCGCGAGGCGGACTTCAGCGCGTTCAATAAGTCCGGCACGTACCGGCTCTGGGTCGGCGGGCTTGAGTCCTACGAATTTAAAATCGGCGACAATGTTTACGCCGTTGCAGCTGTGCAGAATCTGCGCTCCTACACGCTTTCGCGCTGTAACAATCCGCTCAGCGATTCGATAACGGGTCTCGTCATCAAAAAGGGTCACCCGCAGGATACGCGCGCGATTTTATATTTCAGCGATGAACTTAACACAAAGGGCGAGAGATTCGACATGAGCGGCGGCTGGTACGACGCTGGCGATTACGGCAAGTACACAACGACGGCGGCTATCGCGGCGGCGGAATTGATGCTGGCTTATGAGGCTAATCCTTCACATTTCACGCGCGGACAGTTGTTTTTCCCGAAAGGCGTCAAGGCGGAAGGAAAACTGCCGGATTTGCTGAGCGAAGTCAAATACGAACTTGACTGGGTGCAGAAAATGCAGCGCGCCGACGGCTCAACTTTCCATAAAGTAGCCGGCACGCAATGGCCTGGCTTCGACATTTCGCCGGATACCGACACGCAGGACAGGTACATTTACAACACCTGCTCGGCGGCTACGGCAATGTACGGCGCCGCGCTGGCAATAGCGGCGAGAGTTTACAAGCCGTTCGACGACGCCTACGCTCAGAAACTGCTGGCAAATTCCATGCGCGTCTGGGAATATCTGGAAAGGATGCCCGCGCCGGTTTACCGCACAGATGAAGGGCACGACGGCGGCTCTGGTCCTTACGACGATACCAATGACATTCAGGAGCGCGTCTGGCTGGCGGCGGAACTTTTTAAAACCACCGGCGACAAAGTTTACGAAAACTATCTGAAGCGGCAGTCTATCATGACGGAAAAGCCTGGCTTTTTCTCGTGGGACGACACCCTCGCGCTGGCGCAGTACACCTACGCGACGACTAAAAACGCCGACAGGATTTTTCAGACGCGCGTCAAAACCGCCTTTCTCCGTTACGCGGACGAAATTGCTGACCAAATCGCCGCTGACGGCTATCACTGCGCGCTAACCAAAAACGAGTACACCTGGGCTTCGACGAAAAACACGCTGACGAAGGGCGATATTCTTCTCATGGCAAATCAGATTTCGCCCAAAACTGAATACGTCGAAGGCGCGCTGGATCAAATCCATTACCTTTTCGGACGCAACGCGCTGAATCGCAGTTTCATGACCGGCGCGGGCGCTAATCCTCCCGAACACCCTCATAACAGAATCCACGAAAGCACCGGCGCCTATGTGCCTGGCTTGATTGTCGGCGGACCGAATTTCGTTTCCGGCGGCGACCCCGACCAGACCAAGTACCTTGAGAGCGGCAATATTCCGCCCGCGAAGGCTTACCTCGACGTTCTGTCTTCGTGGTCGACGAATGAATACGCTATCGACTACAACGCCGCCGCGTCCTACGCCCTCAGCTGGTTCACGAAAGCCGATAAAAATATGACCGCGGAACAGCTGAAACTGAAACGCGCCTACCCGCCCATTATCAAAAATTAAACTGCGAATATTTTTTGAATGAATCGTCACGTGAGGACAGCATATGCGCATAAAGGAGGCCGCCATGGACGGCGGCCCTGCCGCGCGCATTTCGCCGGAAGCGAAATCCCGCGCGGCGTTTTTCTTTGCTAGGCGTTTCTTTTTTTAAAAAAGAAATGCCGTAAAAAATTTAGAAAATACCCAGCGTCTTGAACAGCAACAGCCAGCAGAAAATTGTAAAGCACGACAGCGCCGAGCTGAATACCACGCAGTTGCCCGCCAAATCCGCGTCGCCGTTCATCTGCTGAGCCATTGCGAAAGAGACAATCGCCGTCGGAGCCGCGAAAATCGCTGTCAGCGTCACGAAATCTATTCCGCGAAATCCCAGAATTATCGCCAGCGTCAAAACCACTGCAGGCACTAAAATAAGTCTTCCCAGCACGCATTTAACCAGCTGCGAGGTATGCGCCTGAACGCTGCCGAGTTTGAACGACGCGCCCAGAATTATCAGCGCGACCGGCGTAGTTGCGGCGGAAATCTGCCCAATCGGTTTCAGTATCGGCGCCGGTACGTGTACGCCCAGTTTCAGCAAAGCCGCGGCAGAAACTGCTCCCAGTATCATCGGATTTTTTACAATCCCAGCCAGTATCGGCAGCGGTGAAATTTTCCCGCCGCGAAATGTTTCCAGCGCGAATACCGCCAGAATATTGTACATCGGAATTATCACGGCAATCATCATCGTCGTGACAGCTATATTTTCGTCGCCAAAAATGTTTGCAACTATCGGCACGCCCATTATTACAAAATTGCTGCGGAAAATCGCCTGCACCATGACGCCGCGCCGCCGGTTATCCTTCTCGATTCGCGGAATAAAAATCATCAGCAGCGCGAAAAGTATCAGCACACTGCACGCGCCAAATATCATCAGTTTCGGGCGAAAAGTCGACGCCAAATCCGCCGTGTAAATGCTGTGGAACAACATGAAGAAAAAAAACACGCGGAAGACCATGCGGTTCATGTGATTGAGTTCCGTCTCCGTGAGCAGTTTACTCAGCTTGACGAATACGCCAATCGCCATAAGGCAGAACAGCGGTACGACCGCGCCCAGCGCTACGATAAAGTTGCTGAACATTTTTTATTCCCCAATTTCCAGCATATGATGAATGTTGCCGAGCACGCGCGCTTTATTTTCCGGCGTCTCGTTAATCAGAATTCCAATGAACGTCAGCGCCATCATTATCGCGCTCATAATCATCATTCGCAGCGGTCTGCCCGCCGGTTTGCCGCGCAGTTTCCGCCACGTCAGCCAGCCCGCGCTTATCGGGAACACGAAAAAGTTTACCTCGAATACAAATCTGAAAATCTCAAGCATCGCTCAAAAAACCTGCCCTAAAATTAATCCTGCCGCGCCAGCCGCTATCAGCACTTTTATCACGCCGACTTTCATTCGCACTGCCGCCAGCGCGCCAATTAGAATTATCGCGCCCGCCGGATTGAACGCCGCCGCGTCTTTCGGAATTTCCTCCGCGTCCCAGACCGCCAGCAGCACGAAACTTATGCACGCCGCCGCGATAAGCGCGATAACCGCCGGTCGCAAGCCGTTCAAAATCCCCTGTATCGCGCCCAGCTCCCCGTACTTGAAAATTATCTTCGCCAGCGCTATGCACAGGAACAAACTCGGCGTCACGAATCCCATCGTCGCGCAGACTGCTCCGCCAATTCCTGCCGTCTTCATTCCCGCGAAGGTCGCCGCGTTCACGCCAATCGGTCCAGGCGTCATCTGCGAAATGGTGAACACGTCGATAAATTCCGGCAGCGTCAGCCAGTGGTACGAATCCACCACGACCGCCTGAATCAGCGGCATCGACGCGTAGCCGCCGCCCACGCATACCAGGCTGATTTTCGCGAACTCGAAAAATAATTGCAGATAAATCACGACTGTTGCTCCTCAAAATTTTTGTAGTGCCGCCTGAAACTTTCGCGCAGGTAACTCGCCGCCAGAATCATCAGCGTAACGTACAGCATGCTCAAATCCCGCAGCTCGCCTGGCACCACGAATAAAAAGTACAGCACGCCGTTTATCGCCAGCGCCAGTTTCGCGTGAAATTTCCACGCCGCGCTAAGGTTTCGCCACGAACTCTTCACCAGCCACGCCACGCATAAAACGTACGGCAGGAAAAACCGCGCGCCGAGCGGTAAGCCGTAAATCGCGTCCGTCTGGAAGTACGAGCCTAAGTTTAAAATATTTTCAAAATGCTCCGTTAGCCGCCAGTCCGCCGCTCCTCCGACATTCGCGCTGAATATTTCCCGCACGCCCAGATAACTCAAGCCCGCCAGAAACATTGCGCCCAGAATTACCGCCGCAGATTTTTTCGCGTCGAAGTGCAGCCGAATCAGCGGGAACAGCGTCGCTAAGAAAAACAAAAATGATTCCTTGTTCAGCGTCGCCAGCGGAGTTATGAGCAGCAGCGCGAAAATTTTTCCGCGTACCGCCAGCAGCGCCGCCGTGAAGAAAAAAAATACTTCGCCCAAATCGTAGTAGTAGCCGCCCAGCACTTCAAAAAACGGGAAAATCAGCGCGAACAGCATTGCGCCTATCGTTCCGGCAACTGAATCCTGCGCGACCTCTGTCAGCAGCGCCCGCAATATCCATATCGCCGCGAAAAAAATCAAGAAACTCAGCGCGAACATCAGATAATATTCTACGACATACCTCGGCGGAATTTCAGCCCGCGCGAATCGAGAGTCAATGTGTCGCCTTTCTTTCAGCGACGCCGATAATTTTTCTTTGGCTGGTTCAGGAACTGCTGCGGAAACTGCTTTGACTGTTTGTGGAATTAATTGCCGGTAGATGAACGGCTTGACGGACGTGTTTTCCATTATCGCCGTGAAGCCGAATTGCGGCGCGTCGTCGCGGAATGACCACTTCAGGAAGAATCCGCAGAACCCCGCCGCCGCTACTGCCATCATTAAAAATATCAGCGTCAGCTTTCGTATCAGCCGCGCCGCCATTAATTGAATAGTCCCTTGAGCTTGTCGAGGAAAGATTTCTGCTCAGGATTATTATTTTCGCTGCCGCCCTTTTCAAAATCCTGCAGGAGTTTTCGCTGGTACGCGGACAGATTTTTCGGCGTGAGAACCTTGATTTTAACAAACTCGTCGCCGCGCCCTTCGCCGCGCAGTTTCTGAATACCCCTGCCGCGAATTTTTAAAATAGTGCCGGACTGCGTGCCTTCAGGAATTTTCAAATCTATTCTGCCGTCAAGCGTTGGAGCGTCAACCGTTGCGCCGAGCGCCGCCTGCACGAAAGTAATTGGAATTTCGCAGTGAACGTCAATTCCGTCGCGCGTGAAAATCGGGTGCGGCTTAATGTTGATATAAACGTAAAGGTCGCCGTCCGCGCCGCCGCGCGTACCCTGCTGCCCGCCGTTGGCAATGCGGAGCCGGTTGCCGTTGTCGACGCCCTTGGGAATGTTGATATGAATCTGGCGTTCGACGCGGGTTTTGCCGGAGCCGTGGCAGTGACTGCAGGGCGTCTTGATAATTTTGCCGGTACCGTGGCAGCGGTCGCAGGGGCGGGCGTTGGAAATCATACCGAAAGGCGTGCGCGTAGTCGTCTGGCGCATGCCGGAGCCGTGGCAGTCAGGGCAGGTTTCAGGCGAAGTGCCCTTAGCCGCGCCGGTGCCGTCGCACTCGGTGCAGTTTTCATCGCGCGGAACTTTAATATCCATTTCCTTGCCAAAGGCGGCGTCCTCAAAGCTGATAGTTAAATCGTAGCGCAAATCCGCGCCGCGTTCGGGACCTGCCTGCCGAGTACGTGAACTGCGCCTGCCTCCGCCGAAGAACTGGTCGAAAATATCGCCCATATCGAAGCCGCCAGCGCCGCCGCCGAAAATGTCATTGAAGTCGAATCCGCCGGTTGAACCTGCGCCGCCTCCGCCGCCTGGCTGAAATGCCGCGTGCCCAAACTGGTCGTACTGCGCGCGTTTCTGCGGGTCTTTCAGAATGTCGTAGGCAACGTTAATTTCCTTCATCTTAGCCTCGGCGGTTTTGGGGTCGTCGCGGTTAAGGTCGGGGTGATATTTTTTCGCGAGCTTTTTGTAAGCCTTTTTGAGCTCGTCGTCGGTGGCGTTTTTGTTCACGCCCAGAATTTCGTATAAATCTTTCGGTTTGTCAGCCATAGTCCCCACCTCTACGCAAATATCGGGGAGAGAATTTCGAGCTCCCTCCCCGATGGTTGAGTTGCTAGTTATTAGTTGCTGGTTACCAGTTATTAGTTAAAAATTCCTAACAACTAACAACTAATCACTTCTTCTCCGTGTATTCGGCGTCAATGGTGCCGTCGTCGTTCTGCTTGCCGCCGGAAGTATTTTCCTGCTGAGTTTCGCCGCCGGCGTTGTAGTTCTGGTTAGCCGCGCCGCTCTGGTACGCCGCCGAACTCATTTTGTAAAGCGCCTGCCGCACGTCCTCGGTCTTTTTCTTGATATTTTCAATGTCGTCGCTGTTCAAATCGTTTTTGAGCGAATCAGCCGCTGCGCGAACGTCTTTAATCAGCGAATCGTCGACCTTGCCCTCAAAATCCTTGCAGGTCTTTTCCGCCTGATAAACGGTCTGTTCGGCTTCATTCTTAGCGTCCGCCGCCTCGCGCTGCTTTTTATCTTCAGCCTCGTGCGCCTGGGCTTCCTTAACCATGCGGTCGATGTCGTCCTTGCTCATGCCGCTCGAAGATTGAATCGTGATTTTCTGCTCGCGCCCAGTGCCTTTGTCTTTCGCGCTGACGTTGACGATACCGTTTGCGTCGATGTCGAAGGTAACTTCAATCTGCGGAATGCCGCGCGGCGCGGGCGGAATGTCAGTGAGCGTGAATCTGCCGAGCGTTTTGTTGTGAGCCGCCATTTCGCGTTCGCCCTGCAGCACGTGAATCTCAACGGTCGTCTGATTATCAGCGGCGGTAGAAAATACCTGCGATTTCTGCGTAGGAATGGTGGTGTTGCGTTCGATAATTTTGGTGCAGACGCCGCCGAGGGTTTCAATACCGAGGGAAAGCGGGGTAACGTCAAGGAGCAGCACGTCTTTGACTTCGCCCGCGAGAACGCCGCCCTGAATTGCCGCGCCGACGGAAACGCATTCGTCGGGGTTAATGCCCTTGGAAGGTTCCTTGCCGAGAATTTCGCGAATAGCGTTCTGCACGGCGGGAATACGCGTGGAGCCGCCTACGAGGATAATCTTGTCAATATCGTTGCCGCTGAGACCGGCGTCTTTCATGGCGAGCTTGGTCGGACCCATTGTGCGTTCAACCAGATCGCGCGTGAGTTCGTCGAATTTCGCGCGGCTGAGCGTCAGGTCAAGGTGTTTAGGACCGCTGGCGTCGGCTGTCACGAACGGCAGATTGATATTCGTGGAAGTCATGGAGCTGAGCTCAATCTTAGCCTTTTCCGCCGCCTCAATCAGACGCTGCGCCGCCATTTTGTCTTTGGAAAGGTCGATACCGTTTTCCTTTTTGAACTCGGCAACCATCCAGTCCATAACTTTTTTGTCGAAGTCGTCGCCGCCGAGGTGCGTATCGCCGTTGGTCGCCTGCACGTCGAAGGTGCCTTCGGTGAGCTCCAGAATCGAAACGTCGAAAGTGCCGCCGCCGAGGTCGAATACCAGAATAGTTTCGTCGCTGTCTTTGTCAAGCCCGTAGGCAAGCGCCGCCGCCGTCGGCTCATTGATTATGCGCAGAACTTCGAGACCGGCGATTTTACCGGCGTCTTTGGTAGCCTGACGCTGGCTGTCGTTAAAGTACGCGGGAACGGTGATAACCGCCTGCGTGACAGTTTCGCCGAGGTAAGCTTCCGCGTCCGCCTTGAGTTTCTGCAGAACCATTGCGGAAATTTCCGGCGGCGTGTAATCTTTGCCGTCAATCGTAACCTTGTACTGCTCGCCCATGTGACGCTTAATCGAAGAAACCGTGCGGTCGGGATTGGATACAGCCTGACGCTTTGCAAGCTGCCCAACGAGGCGCTGCCCGTCCTTAGTGAAACCAACCACCGACGGCGTGATTCTGCTGCCTTCGGGATTCGTGATAACCGTGGGCTCGCCGCCTTCCAGAACGCTGACGACGCTGTTAGTTGTGCCCAAATCTATGCCAATAACTTTACCCATAATCATATTCCTCCAAAAAATGTCATATCCATTTGCAAATTTGTAAAATTTGTAACGAGGCGCCCCATGGACGCACGCGCTTAAGAAGCGCGCCATGGACGGCGCGCCATGTCCGCCAGGTCGCATGGATGCGACCGAAGCGGACGAGTTTTCTTTGCTACTTTCTTTTGCGGAAAAAGAAAGTAGATCCTACTCAAGCATTACTGACAACCTGAACCATACTGGGGCGGATAACCCTGCCGTGAGCCGTGTAGCCGCGCTGAAATTCCACAGCAATCGTGCCATCTTCCTTAGTTTCGTCCTGCACAGTACCAACCGCCTGATGAAAATTCGGGTCGAAACTTTTACCGGCAACGTCAATCGGCTGGAGCGAATGCGCGTAGCCAATTTCATACGCCTGCTGGCGAATCAGCGTGATACCTTTCAGCAGCGCCTCGGCGTCGGGATTTGACTGACTAATCGCGCGGTCAAGATTATCAAGCAGCGGCAGCAAATCCGTTAAAAATTTCTGCTCAATCGTCGCCGCCAGCTCGGTACGTTCTTTCGCCGCGCGCTTGCGGAAATTGTCAAAATCCGCCTGCAGTCGCAGGAGCCTGTCATTCTTCGCGGCAAGTTCAGCCTTGAGCTTTTCCAAATCCGCCAGCAAATTCAAATCGTTGTTCTCAGATTTTATTTCTTCCGGCGACGACGCCAAATTTCCACTAATCTCCGCGCTGTCACCGTCCTCGTTCTCCACAGTTATCTTTTTATCTTCCGCCAATTCCTCAACCCCTTTCTCGGTAGGGCTAAAGATTAACACTAATTAGACAAAAAGTCAAGACCCATTAAAAATTTCTTAGTGGCGGCGCGGCAGGAAATGTTTAGCCAAACTAGAATAACCAGTGTGTAATTCATTACAGAAAGGGTGAGGTTTATGGAGATGGCTGCGGGATTTCTAGTGCTGCTGGCGTGTTTGATAATCGGCGTGCGGCACGGCGGAATCGGGCTTGCCGTGATAAGCGGCATAGGACTTGTAGTTTTTGTATTCGTATTTGGGTATAAGCCAGGTTCGCCGCCGATAGACGTAATGCTGACGATTCTGGCGGTGGTGACGTGCGCGGGCTTTCTTCAAACGTCGGGCGGCTTGACGGTCATGCTGCAGTACGCGGAAAGGTTTCTGCGCAACAATCCGAAGCAGGTAACGATTCTGGCGCCGATGACGACGTGGTTTCTAACTGTTTTGTGCGGCACGGGGCACGTCGTCTACACGATGTTCCCGATAATCTACGACATAGCGATAAAACAGAACATACGCCCAGAGCGCCCAATGGCAGTGGCGTCGGTCGCGTCGCAGATGGGAATTTGCGCGTCGCCGGTTTCGGTTGCTATCGTGTCAATCGTCGGCTTCATGGCGGCGGCGGGGCACAATTACACGGTGCTGCAGATTCTGGCGGTATCGGTACCTGCAACGGGACTTGGCGTATTTTTCGCGGCGCTGTGGAGCTATCGCCGTGGCAAGGATTTGGACAAGGACGAGCGTTTCCAGGAATTTATCAAAGACCCTGAAAACAAAGCCTACGTGTACGGTGATTCCGAATCGCTGCAGGGCAAGGAACTGCCGGCGAGTTTTTATCACGCGATGTACATTTTCTTCGCAGGAATTTTGGTAATAGCGGCGCTCGGCAACTTCCCCGACCTGCTGCCGCACTTCCCAGACGCGAAAGGCGCAATGAAGGCAATTTCCATGACGGCGGTTATCCAGATGGTTATGCTTTTAGTGGCGGCGATAATTCTGTTCGTCTGCAAAGTCAAGGCGAAAGACGTTGGCAACAGTCAGGTTTTCAAATCCGGTATCGTCGCGCTGGTTTCGGTTTACGGCGTAGCGTGGATGGCGAATACGTGCTTCGGCGCGCACATGGGCTTCCTCAAGGAATTTCTCGGCAACGCAGTTGCTGAATATCCGTGGGCGTTCGCGGTTATCGCATTCTTAACGTCGAAACTGGTCAATTCGCAGGCGGCGGCTATCGCTATCGTCTTCCCAATGGCGCTGAGCGTCGGCATGGACCCTGTTATCGTCATGTCGTTTATCAGCGCGTGCTACGGCTACTTCTTCCTGCCGACTTACCCTTCAGACCTCGCCTGTATCGGCTTCGACCGTTCCGGCACCACGCGCATTGGCAAGTACATTCTCAATCATTCGTTCATGATTCCTGGGCTTATCGGCGTTATCAGCGGCTGCGCTGTCGGCTTCGTCATGGCTCATATCGTGCTTTAAGTTGAATTTCCGGCTCGCTTCGGCGGGCTTTTTTGTTGCAAAAATTTTAAAAAAGACTTGACAATATATTTACAATATATATAATAGCAGCGCTCAAAAGAGCATTATTTCTCGAAAGGAGGTGATTCAGATGGCTGTACAGCAAAACAACGCAGGGTTGCAATCTTTAGCCGCCGAAGTTAGCGCAAAAATCGCAGACTTAAACGCTTCGCAGCAAAATGCTCAAGACGGCAGCCAGTTCAGTGTCGAGATTAACACCGGTTCCGAAGGTACGGATCTTACCACTGGTTTCGAAGGCACGGATCTTACTACCGAAGTCCAGCAACTGCAAGACGAAGTTAGTCGTATTGCCAACAATACCCAATTCAATGGAATTAAACTTTTGGACGGCGATTGTGGCGATAACGACCAGTCCACCGCCATGAATCTCATGATAGGTAAGAAAAGTGAACTGGATCCTAACCTTATCCCGATTACCGGCATGTCCAACCAGGCGCTCACCGGCATGTCCAACCAGACGGCGCAAAGCGTTAGCGACAAGATTAGGGAAGCTCTCGCCAATATTAATGCCACTCGCAGTAATTTAGGCTCAGTTCAAAACAGACTGGAGCACGCCATCAAAAATTTGTCCATAACGGAGGAAAATTTGAGCCCCGCCGGATTGAGTATACGCGACACGGATATGGCAGCCGAAATGGCGGCATTCTCCAGAAACAACACTTTGGTTCAATCGGGACAGTCTATGCTCGCGCAGGCGAATCAGCAGAACCAGGGCGTCCTTTCGATTCTGTCGTAACGACGAACTTCTCCGCGAACAGCGGCACATTCGTTTTCAAAGCTCCGGCAAATGTCGGGGCTTTTTTTGTTTGACGAATGTGTTATAATTGGCAAAAATTCTGATTGGAGAGGCGTCATGGATAAAACTGAGTGGAAAAATTTCTTCGACCGCCGCGCGCCGCGCTGTAAAATTCTGGTCGTCGGCGATGTTATGATTGACAAGTACTACCACGGCGAAGTTCACAAATTCGCCAGCGATGCGCCGGTGCCCGTTGCCAAAATCGTCAAGCGCCGTTCGAGCCTGGGCGCCGCCGCTAACGTCGCCAATAACCTCGCGCTGCTTGGCTGTCAAACTTACCTCGCCGGATTCGTGGGTGACGACCACAATTTTGAAACTTTGTCGAAACAATTATCCGAGCGCAAAATTAATCAGGACGGCTTGATTAAAATCGATTCGCCGACCACTACCAAAGTTCGCGTCATAAGCGGGCACCAGCAAATGTTCCGCATGGACTTTGAAGACAGTTCGACTAAGCCCGACGCCTGCTACGCCGCGCTCGAAAAATATATCCGCCACCTTCTGAATGACAGCCTCGACGCCGTTGTTATCGCCGACTATGAAAAGGGCGTCTGCACTGAATATTTCTGCGCGTCCGTCATTAAAAATGCGCACGACCACGGCGTTCCCGTTACCGTCATGCCCTACGGGCAGCGCTGGATTAAATACGCGCAGGCGGATTACGTCACGCCCAACGTCGCCAAAATCAACAGGATTATGCTGGCGCCAATCAGCAGCGATGACGATGACGCAGTTGACCGCGCCGGTCATTACATTATGCGCAAGTTCAAAATCAAAAACGTGCTGGCTACGCGCTCGGCTCACGGAATTTCGCTCGTCACCGAAAATGAAACCACCAACATTCCTACCAAATCGCAGGAAGTTTACGACAGCGCGGGCGTCGCGGATACCGTTGCCGCAGTTTTTTCAATGGCGCTTGCTGGCGGACTCAAGCCCGCGGACGGCGCTTACATCACCAACATCGCCGCCGGTATCGTCGTTTCCAGGTCCGGCACCTACGCCGTCAGCAAAGCCGATATGCTCAGCGCGCTGAATATTCGCAGCGACGAAGAGGCGGTTAATCTGCCTTACGCCGTCTGAAAGGAGAACTTAAATGGCTGTACTCGAAATTAAAACCGCAGGTGAACCCGTACTCAAGCAGCTTGCCGTACCCGTTCAGAAAATCGACAAGCGCATTAAGAAACTGCTTGACGATATGGCGGAGACAATGTACGCGACCGAGGGCGTTGGAATTGCCGCGCCGCAGGTTGGCGTTTCAATCCGCGCGATTGTCGTTGACGTTGAACAGCGCCGCTTCGACATGATTAATCCCGAAATTACTTACCGCGATGGTTCCGCCGTCGACGTAGAAGGCTGCCTTTCCTGCCCGAATCTTTTCGGCGACGTTGAGCGCGCTGAAAAAATCCGCGTCAGGTACACCACCCGCTATCACAGGGAACGCGAAATTGAAGTTGAAGGATTGCTGGCGCGCTGCATTCAGCACGAGATTGACCATTTGAACGGGCGGCTTTTTATCGACATTGCTCAGAATATCCACAAGGGCAAGCCGAAACGCGAAGGGCAGGAGAGCTGAATTGCGCATAATCTTCATGGGGACGCCGGAATTTGCCGTGCCGAGTCTGGCGGCGCTTTATGACGCCGCGGAAATTGTCTGCGTGGTAACTCAGCCGGACAAACCGAAGGGGCGCGGGCAGAAACTCCAGCCTTCGCCGGTTAAAATCTTCGCCGCGGAAAAAAATCTGCCGGTACTTCAGCCGGTCAAAATCAAGGCGCCGGAAGTCGTCGCCGAGCTGGAAAAATTTCGCGCAGATTTAATCATCGTCGTAGCGTTCGGACAGATTCTGTCGCAGGCGGTTTTAGATTTGCCGAAATTCGGCTGCGTCAACGTTCATGCGTCGCTTTTGCCGAAATATCGCGGCGCCGCGCCAATCGAGTGGAGCATTATCAACGGCGAAAAAGTTACCGGCATTACCACGATGAAAATGGACGCGGGTCTCGATACCGGCGATATGCTCCTTAAGCGCGAAGTTGAAATTGGCGGCGATATGATTCTGCCGGAACTGCGCGAAAAACTTCAGCAAACCGGCGCCGAGTTAATCGTTGAGACTGTTCAAAATCTCAGCGCGATTGAGCCGGTTAAGCAGGACGATTCGCGCTCGAACTACGCGCCAATGCTCAAAAAAGATACCGGCAAAATCGACTGGAATAAATCTGCGCAGGAAATTCATAATCTGGTACGCGGCTTGTACGGCGGCGCGTTCAGCTTTATCGGCGGCGAGAAGTTTAAAATCTGGCGCACGAAAATGGTTGACGCGGATTTGACTGCCGGTGAAATTAAAACTGCCGGCGGAAAATTTTACGTCGGCACAGGCAGCGGCGCGCTTGAGATTCTGGAACTGCAGGCGCCCAATGCGAAAAAGATTGGCGCGGCGGATTATCTGCGCGGGCATAAAGTTGCCGGAAATTTTGACTGAGGATTTTTTATGGAGGAACGGATAATCGCTACGGAAGAGCTGGCGGCGGACGATTGGCAGTACAGTTTGCGCCCGCGCCGGTTGAGCGAATACATCGGGCAGGAAAAAGTTAAAGCGAATCTGAAAGTCTTCGTGAAGGCGGCACTTTCGCGCAGGGAGGCGCTCGACCACGTTTTACTTTACGGACCGCCAGGCTTAGGCAAAACGACGCTGGCAGGAATTATTGCGAACGAACTGGGCGTAAATTTCCGCCCGACCTCGGCGCCAGCGATTGAGCGGTCGGGCGATTTGGCGGCACTGCTGACGAATTTGCAGGAACGCGACGTGCTGTTTATCGACGAAATTCACCGGCTGTCGCGGCAGCTCGAAGAAATTCTGTATTCGGCGATGGAAGATTTTTCGCTGGACATAATCATAGGCAAGGGACCGAGCGCGCGGAGCATTCGGCTGGACATAGCGCCATTCACGCTGATTGGAGCGACGACCAAGGCAGGGAATTTATCGCCGCCGCTAAGGGACAGATTCGGCGTCATTTCGCGGCTGGAATATTATTCGACGGAGTCGCTGGTTGAAATTGTGACGCGGGCGGCTGAAATTTTGAAGATACCGATAGAGGAAACCGGCGCCGTGGAAATTGCAAAGCGTTCACGCGGGACGCCACGCGTTGCGAACAGACTGTTAAAGCGCGTCAGGGATTTTGCCGAATTTGAAGGCAGTGACAAAATCAGCGCGGAAATTGCTGACAGGGCGCTGGCGGCGCTTGAAATTGACAGCGCAGGGCTTGACGCTACCGACCGCCGAATGCTTGACGCCATGATAAAAAAATTTCGCGGAGGTCCCGTCGGCTTGGACACGATAGCCGCGTCGATTAGCGAGACTCGCGAAACGATTGAGGATATTTACGAACCGTATTTGTTACAGCTGGGTTTTATAATGCGGACGCCGCGCGGCAGAATTGTTACCGAGGCAGGCTACGCGCACATGAAGGTGTAAAAAGAGGCGCGCCATGGACGGCGCGCCGCCCGCGCCATTCGCTGGACGCGAATGCAGCGGGCTGTCTTTCTTTGCTACTTTCTTTCTGCACCAGAAAGAAAGTAGGTACAAAACCCTAAACCCTAAGACCTAAGAAAATCTTCGAGAATCTGCCGCTTGGAAATTTTACCAGTGGACGTGCGTGGAATTTCCGCCAGTTCGTGGAACTCGCGCGGGACTTTATACAGCGCAAGATTTTTCTGCAGGAATTTTTTAAGCTCGCGCGGGTCAACAGTTTTGCCTTCCCACACTTCGTAAAAGCACGCGCCGACCTGCCCGCGAAGTTTATCCTCGACGCCAACAACCGCCGCTGCCTTAATCCCAGGAAATTCGTACACAATTTCCTCGACTTCGCGCGGGTAAATATTCTCGCCCATGCTGATAATCAGCTCCTTAATCCGGCTGACAATGTAAGCGTAGCCGTCGGCGTCGAACTTCATCACGTCGCCGGTATGGAGCCAGCCGTCTTTGTCAATCGCCTCGGCAGTCGCGGCAGGATTTTTCCAGTAGCCGAGCATAACCTGCGCGCCGCGCACCAAAAGTTCACCAATCGGCGCATCGTTGCCATTGGCGTCGACGATTCTGAGCTCTTCGCCCGCCAGAATTTTGCCGCAGGAACCCACGCGCTCTTCCCCGCAAGGCGTAATTAAAACGGCAGGCGACGCCTCGCTCAGCCCGTACACTTCCGCTATCGGCAGTCCAAATTTTTCCGTGAAATCCTGAATTATTTTTTCCGGCAAAATCGCCCCGCCGCTCAGCGAAAATCGCACGCTCCGAAAATCTTCCGGTTTCGCCAGCGCCGTTATCAGCTTGAAAATCGAAGGCACGATTACAAGGTCGGTAATTTCGTGTTCGCGAATCACGTCGACGACTTCTTTGGGCTTGAACATGCGCACAACGTGAGCTTCAGCGCCGCAGTAAAAAGTATTCAGCACGGCGCACGTCCACGCGTAACAGTGGTACATCGGCAGGACGCAAAGCACTTTGCAGGCGCGGTGAGTTTTGAAAACGCTGCACTGCCAGGTATTGTGCACCAGATTTTTGTGCGAAAGAACCGCGCCTTTGGGATTGCCGGTCGTGCCAGACGTGTAAATTATCGCGCAGGGCTTATTTTCGTCGAAGTCAGCGGGAAGTTCCGGCGCTTCAACGTCGCAGGGCATTTCGCCGAAAGTCGCAATGTCGTACTGCGTGAAATTCGTGTCGAGCTTTTCGTAGGTCAGTACAAATTTCGCCTCGGAATTTTCGATAATGTAATTGGTTTCGCGGGAGCTGAGCTGAAAATTTATCGGCACAATGATGGCGCCCAGAGACGCCGTCGCCATGTATGCAAAAATAAATTCAGCGCTGTTACGGGAAAAAAGCGCAACGCGGTCGCCTTCACGCACGCCCAGCGCGTAAAGCCGGTTGCGGAAATTTTTCACCGCCTGCGCGAAACCGGCGTAAGTAATGCTCCGCCCCGCGTCGATTATCGCAATGTCAGAATCGCGTCCTCGACTGATAATTTCATGGACTAACAAATTAAAATCTCCTTTCATCTTGGCGCGAGCGATTTTCTGAACTGCACGCACTCAAAAAATTTTGCAGGATCAGAATTTACGACCAGCTCCGCCGGAAAATTATTTTGCTGAAGAATTTCCTGCGCGAATTTGTGGTTGCCAACGTCCAAATCTATATGCGCGTCACTGCCCATAATCACTGCCGCGCCGTATTTTTTGCACGCCTCCAGCATTTTCTTAGCGTTATCGCGCGAGCCGACGCGGTAGCCGGTAGGCTTGTAGGAGCTGTTGTTGACTTCCAGCAGGACGTGATTTTCCTTAGCGGCGGCGGCAACTTTATCGAAGTCAACGGGATAGTGCGGGTTATCTGGATGCCCGATAATGACGACGTGCGGATTTTTCATAGCGCCAGTCAGCGCGGCGGTATTTTCAGCGACGCTGCCGGAATTTATGCATGGATTATGCAAACTGGCAATGGCGTAATCCAGCCCGCTCAAAATCTGCGCAGGCAAATCAGTGCTGCCGCTGTAATCCAGAATGTTCAGCTCCACGCCGATAACCAGCTTAATCCCGTAGGCGTCGCGCGGAATAACGCTCGTGTTCAGAAAATAAAAATCGTGACAGCTGCCAGGCATACGCGGCGCATGCTCGGAAATTCCAACGAGTTCCAAGCCCAAATTTTTCGCGGCGGAAATATTTTCGCGCAAAGTGCTGTAGGCGTGTCCGCTGGCGAGCGTGTGCGTGTGAACGTCCAAGGTATCTTTCAAATTCTCACGTCCTTTCAATTCAGCAATTATACCACAGGCACCATAGGAATTACAAAGACTTTATCGAATTACTCTGGCAGGGAGGCGATTTTTTTTGAACGAGCCGGCAAATCTTTCGCAAATCGTGGAAATGGAAAAGTTCGTCCTGAGCGCAATGCTAATCCGCGAAGGCGAAATAATTCCGCTGGTCACATCAATTTTGAAAACCGATAATTTTTATCGTCCAAAACACCGAGTCGTTTTCGACGTACTGGTTAAGCTCTACCAGCAGAAAATCGCGCCGAATATCCTTTCGCTGATAGAAGAACTGCGTAAATCCGACAAGCTCAAAGAAATCGGCATAGAATTTCTCTACTCGCTGACGGAATTTGCCAACACCACCGCCTACGTCGAGACCTACGCCAAAACCATCAAGGAAAAGGCTACGCTCCGCGACCTGGCGCGCGCCGGCGAGGAAATTACCAAAATCGCCTACGAAGACAAGGAACCGTTTAAGGACATTTTAGACAGTGCGGAAAAAAAAATTTTTGCGATAACCTCCGAGGGCGAAACTTCGACCTTTGAACACGTCCGCCCCATCGTCATGCGTTCTTTCGACAGAATCCGCCGCGCGATGGACAATCCCAAGGGCTTTACCGGCGTCGAAACAAGTTTTGCCGACCTCGACAGGCTCACAAGCGGCTTTCAGAAATCCGATTTGATTTTACTTGCGGCGCGCCCGTCCATGGGCAAAACGGCGCTGGCTCTTAACATGGCGATGAATGCCGCGCTGAAAGATAACTTCGTGGCAATTTTTTCGCTCGAAATGAGCAAGGAACAGCTGGGTCACCGCCTTTTGAGTTCCTACAGCGGAATCAATTCGCACAGCCTCAGCACCGGCAAAATTTCCTCCGCCGAGTTCAGCGACCTTATCGACGCGCTCGAACACATTGTCGAATCGAATCTTTTCATCGACGATACCGCCGGAATTTCCGTCATGGATTTGCGCTCGAAGGCGCGCCAGATTAAGAATGAACATGGTCTGGATTTTATCGTCATCGACTACCTTCAGCTGATGCAGGGAAGTGCGCGCAAGGGTTTAGACTACAACCGCCAGCAGGAAATTTCCGAGATTTCCCGCAGTTTAAAAGCGCTTGCCCGCGAATTGAAAGTTCCAATCTTAGCGCTGAGCCAGCTTTCGCGCAGCGTCGAACTGCGCGCAGATAAACGCCCAATGCTGAGCGACCTGCGCGAATCGGGTTCCCTTGAGCAGGACGCCGATTTGGTCATGTTCCTTTACCGCGAGGAATATTACGACAAGGAAACTGAAAACGCCAATACCGCTGAGCTTGTCGTCGCCAAAAACCGCAACGGTCCCACGACGATTATCAATCTGCAGTTCGAGAAAGAATGCATGCGCTTCGGTTCCCTCGCCAGCGACGTTGACGAAGAATGATTTGACAGTAAAAATTTTTTGTGCTAAACTGCATGAACTTCTACAAATTCCAGCTCACGGGGATGCACCGGTTTCGACGGGGATAGATGGGATTTGATAAGCGAGCAGCGGGGTTCCCGAACCGCTTCAGTAAGGGAAAAAGTGTTTTTAAAATAAACGCTAACGAAGAATACGCTCTGGCGGCATGAGCCAGCCTCCGCCGACTGATTCTCGCTGAGTCGGGTCGGAGGTCAACGCGAGATACCAGACTCTAACGCGCCATAACGGTCTGGGAATTTTTTCCGGCGATAGACTTTGCAAAGTTTGTCAGTGAGTTAGGCAAAGTCGAAAACTCAATCACTGTCTGCGCTCGGAGAAAGTCGGGTAACGTCATTTTCGGACGCGGGTTCGACTCCCGCCATCTCCACTAATATCGAAATTAATTATCAGCATTTCTTTCTGGCACAGAAAGAAACGCTGGCAAAGAAAGACATGCCCGCTTCGCTCGCATCCATGCGAGCTGGCGGGCGAGGGCGCCCGTCCATGGGCGCCTCTTTGTTTTGAAAGGAATTTTATCGTGGCTGAAAAAGATTTCAAATTCGGCGCCGCTGAACGCCTGCGCACCGCCCTCAACAATTCCATTACGCTTGCCAAAGATCCGCTCGAAATTATCATGGAGCTGGCTGAAATTCTCGGCGAAATTTCCGGCGAAAAAAAATACGCCAGCACCGTCCGCAAGCAGATTAAAGACGTTTACGGGCTGGCGCTGAATAATAAATTTGCGCTGGATAAGGAAATTGAGGACGTTTCCGCGCGGCTCGAAAAAATCAAGGCGGCGTATGAAAATCCCGACTTCGACGACGACGAACATCAGCGCATTGGTTTCGCGCTGGAACGCCACAAGGCGGAACTCGAACGCCTCAACGCCATGAAGGATGCCTAGGTTTTTTTTCGACGCCGGTACAGTTTTCTGGCGCGACTGGGTAGTTTTGCGGCGCCGTCTGAAAAAATTTATCCTGTCGCGGCTGGTAACGCCGGTTCTGTACCTCGTAGCATTCGGCTGGGGCTTGGGCAGGAGTATCACGCTCGACAGCGGCAGTTATCTGGATTTTCTCGTCCCTGGGATTGTCGCGCTGAACTCGATGAACGTCAGCTACATGAGCGCAACAACCGTCCACGCGGAAAAAGTTTACCACAAAAGCCTTGAAGAATATTTGAGTGCGCCGATTTCGCCGCTGGCTTACGTCGCGGGAAAATTAAGCTCGGCAGTTTTACGCGCGCTGATTTCGACGGCGCTGATTTTGTGCGTGGCGCTGATTTTCGGTGCGAAGCTGAATTTCTCGGCGGTATTTCTGCCCGTGATAATTTTGAACGCGGTGATTTTCGCTGGCGTAGGATTCTGCGCGGCGCTGCGGGTGCAGACCTACGAGGAACTCGCGCAGGTCAACACGTACCTGCTGATGCCGATGAGTTTTTTATGCGGGACATTTTTCAGCACGGCGCAACTGCCGGAACTGGTGCGGCTGGCGATAGAAATTCTGCCGCTGACGCATACCAGCGCGCTGCTGCGGACGGGCTTCGACGCGGTATCGCTGGCGGTGCTGATTTTCTACGCGTCGGCGCTGATTTTTTTATCGTGCAGGGAATTTGAAAAGCTGGTGGACTGATTGCGCAAACATCATAGCGCGCGGCTTTGCGAAACGAAGGTTGAAAATTTCGGCGTGCGGGTAGGAGAGCTGGAAATTTTCAGCGACGTGAATTTTACGCTGCAATGCGGGGAATTGACGGCGCTGATTGGACCGAACGGCGCCGGTAAATCTACGCTGCTGAAGTCGATACTGGGGGAAGTTTCGCACACGGGCGAGCTGAATTATTTCGACGCGAAGGGCAAACATTTGCGCCCAATAATCGGCTACGTGCCGCAGACGCTGAAATTCGACGCGACTTCGCCAACCTCGGTACTGGATTTGTTCATGGCGTGCCTGACGTGGAAGCCGGTGTGGCTGTGCTCGGCTGACTCGGTACGCGCAAGAGTTGCGAAAAATTTGCGGCGGGTGCAGGCGGAATATTTAATCGATCGGCGGCTGGGAGCGTTGTCGGGCGGCGAACTGCAACGGGTTTTGCTGGCGCTGGCGCTGGAACCGCTGCCGGATTTGTTATTGTTAGACGAACCAGTCAGCGGCGTCGACAAAGTTGGTATGGAGATTTTCTACGAGCTGGCGGCGAAACTCTGCGCAGATGAAGACATGGCGATTTTGCTGATTTCGCACGATCTGGAAATGGTAAAAAAATACGCCGACCAGGTCATCCTGCTCAACAAACGAGTGCTGAGGCGCGGAACGGTCGACGAGGTTTTTAAATCGGTTGAAATGCAAAATTTATTTTTTAGCATATAGACGCGTATAAAGAGGCGCCCCATGGACGGGGCGCCGCCCGCGTTGAGAGCGTGACGCGAACACCGCGGGCAGCTTTCTTTGCTACTTTCTTTCGCACCGAAAGAAAGTAGATAATCACTTAAAAAGAATCTACTCAACGTGACTTGCAAAAGCATTGTGGTTATGAATCGACTCGAAATTTTCGCACTCGACCTCGAATCCGGCGACATTTTCAAGCCCGCGAATTGCAAGCACGACATCGCGCAGAATATCTTCGACGAATTTGGGATTTTCGTAAGCAGACTCGGTGACGAATTTTTCATCTTCGCGCTTGAGAATCGGATAAATTCTGCTGGAGCCCTGCGCCTCAATCAGCGCGACAATTTTTTCAAGACTGCAATTTTCAGTATCGCTGAAATTAATTCTGACGCGGCAGACTGAACGCTGATTATGCGCGCCGTAGTCCGAAATTTCCTTGCTGCAGGGGCAGAGCGAAGTAAAAGGTACGGCTAAACCCAGCGCGAAATTCATCCTGCCGCCGCGCGAAAGTTCCCCCGCAAATTCGCAGTCAATATCCAGCAACGCCGCTCGACCGGTTACCGGCGCCTTCCGGCTGACGAAATATTTGAACGCCAGCTGAATCGCTGCAAAATCCGTGCCGAGCTTTTCTATTGCGTCCGACAGAATTTTTTCCACGTCGGGAATTGCCAGCGGAACCGCTGACCAGTCCGTTAAAATTTCCATAAGCCGGCTCATGTGCGTGCCGCGAATTTTTTCGCTCAGCGAGACCGTGAACCGAATCGTCGCTAAAACCTGCTGCACCTTTCCGCCGCTTAAAATTAAAAATGGCAGGTGCACGCGCGTCACACCTGTCCGCTGAATTTTTATCCCGCGCGAATCCTTTTCGTTCTGTACGTCTACCATTTCCGCCCTCAATCTATCAATTAACGTCGACGCTCACGACGCCCTCAATGCGCTTGATTGCGTCCACGACGACGACACTTTTCAAACTTCGGTGGTTATAAACTTCAAAATCTATGCACAAAATGCCGGAATGTTCCTCGTCCGCCTTAACCTTGACGCCGCGAACCTTCAGCTGCAAATCGTCAATGCAAGAGCTGATGTGCATAAGCTGCCCAGGTCTGTCGTGCGTGTGAATCGTCAGGTACAGATTTTTTTCGTGCATAACCCATTCGTCAATGCGGCTGAGGGTACCGAGCGTCGAGAAAATCAGCGCCGTAGTAAAAAGCGCGCCGGAATAATAGCCCGCGCCGACCGCTAAGCCGACGCCCGATACCGCCCAAATCGATGCCGCAGTTGTCAAGCCGGTGACAGTAACGCCCTCCTTCATAATCGCACCCGCGCCCAGAAATCCAATTCCGCTGACGACCTGCGCCGCCAGTCGCGCGGGGTCTGCATTTGTGCGCCCTTCGACGTTGAAGTAGAGCGCCTCGCTCAGCACCATGATAAGGCACGAACCCAGACAAACTAACATGTTCGTCCGCAAGCCGGCAGATTTTCGCCGACTCTGCCGCTCGTACCCTATCACGCCGCCCAGTATGCATGAAAGCGCAAGTCTGAAAAATAATTCCCATTCCGAAATCAAATCTATCACCGTGGCTTGAAAAAAATTTATCGTTGAAGCGACTTTTGCCGCCGGGAAATTTTACAGGAATGATTGAGCAAGGTCAAGAAGTTCAGCCGGAACCCGCTCAGGTATAAATTTTATAAATAAATTATTGCACAAGAATCGCCTTGAACATGGATAAAATTTCCTGCCCGTAGAAATTGCCTGGGACAGCCCAGCGCCCGTTCAAATCCTGCCAGTCGCCGAGAGTGCGCGCGCCGTAAGCCTTGCGAACGATATGATAGCGCGGGTCGATAATCGGCGTAGTCGGTCTGCGCGTCGAAGAATAAGCCAGAAGGTGCTGAATGTGCGCACGTACGCCTAATTGCGGGCTTGCAAAATATTCGCCCTTAACGCCGCCGCCGGTCGTACCCAGTCCGCAGTAATTGTTTTGCTCAGGAACAACGTCGCCGCCGTAGCGGAAAAATCCAGTTTCCTTGAGCGCCTGCGCGAACGCCACGTCAGGTCTGATGCCTTCGCGCGCGCCTTCCTCGTAGTAGTACGCCACAATTTCCTCAGCGGATACCGGCAGATTCGGCGCCGGATTATTCCGCAGCAGATACCGCACGCACTGTTCCTGGCTCGCCATCGGCGTTCCGATTATCGACGTGTCGTATGGCGAAACCGTCTGCCGAACGTAAATTTCCCCGTCGTACGGCGCCAGATTCGATTCGTCCAGTTCCGGCTCCAGCTCCACAGGATTTAAAATCACGCGGACTTCCTCGTTTGGATTCAAAATCGCGTGCGGCGGAATTTCCGACCGAATTACCGAGCCGATTCGCGCATTTTTCCTGATGCTGGCGGTTTTCATATCGCTGACGCCAGAGGATTTGCTCTTGTTGACGCTCTCTCTCACCTCCGATTTCGTTGAAACTTTCGGGTCATGAACTCTTTTTGAGTCCGCGCTCACGGCGCCCGTTGCCGCAAACACGCCGATGACGACCGCAGCCGCCACCAGTTTCCGTAACCGATTACTTCCCAATTTAAACACCTCGTTTTTCACAAAAATTTCATTAACCTGCTAGAGTATACACCATAAATTTTCAAGTTGCAAGGTTTATTTTTAATCGGCGCTAAAATTTTTTAATGCGAATCTAAAGACGCGCGGGGATTTTCGTGCTATACTTCGTAGCGTTTAGGAGGCTGATATTTATGAAGCTTAAAAAGAAAATCCTCGCCGGAATTTTGAGCGGCGCAATTTTAATGAGCACTGGCATTGCGTTCAACGACGCGAATGCGGCACAGGCAGACGGACGCGGTTTTGGTCGCGGCGCAGCGATAACTGACGGGCGCGGCGGTCACCATATGGGCTTCGGGCGCGGCATGAACTTCCACGAAGATTTTCAATTCTCCGAGGAACAAATCGCTGACTTCGCTAAAAAAATCGCTGACCATTACGGCGTCGACCAGTACGAAGTCGAAACGGCGCTCCGCGAAAATAATCACTTAGGCGACATTCGGCAGGCGGCTACTCTTGCCAAACTCAGCGGCAGATCTTTCAGCGAAGTTCTCGCCATGAAGAACGACTGGCACCAGGTCGCTGAAAAACTCGGCGTCACGCGCGAACAGTTTGATAACTTCATGAAGGACGAAATGCTCGGCTGGCTCGCGCAGAAATCCAAACTCGATAAGAATACCGTGCAGAAACTGCTTGACGACGGCTACAACCCGCACGATATTTGCGCGGCAGGGATTATCGCCAGCGAATCCGGCAAAAGCGTCAAAAACGTCCTTTCCAAGCGCAAAATCAACAACAGCTGGGAAGATGTCGCCAAAGAGTTCGGCGTCGACCTTCAGAAAAATTTTAACGGCAAACACCAGCACAGGCCACATTTTCAGCGCGATTAACGTTGATTAACGTTGATTAACGTTGATTAACTTTCTTTCTGGTGCAGAAAGAAAGTTACAAAGAAAGACAGCCCGCTGCATTCGCATCCGGCGAATGGCGCGGGCAGCCGCCCATCCTTGGGCGGCTTCTTTTTTTTGTTTCAAAAGTTGCAAATTTGACGAGATTGGTGTACGATTGACAAAAAGGAGTTGGGCGCCATGAAAATCCAAGGCGCAGTGATAATCGAACAGGGCGTAACCTTCGCAATCGTCGTCGTCAAGCAGTCCGTCACGAATTACACTTCGCGCATAATCAAGACGCGGCAGCAGCTGCAGGTTTTCTTCCCGAACATGCCGATAATTTTAATGTCGCAGGATTCAGCCGGTACGCCGCACTACTACGGGCGCCGAGATATTGTTGAGTTTCTCAAAACCGTCCGCCTCGACCAAATCCCGTGGAAGGAATATCACATTTACTAGGAGTTGAAATTTTGGACAAGGCAAGATTCGCCGCCATCAAAACCGTCTACGCCGTCGAGACCGAAGGCGCTTACGCTAACGTCGCCCTCGCGCAGATTCTCCGGCAGGAAAATTTATCCGACCTCGACCGCCGTTTCTGCACCGAGCTGGTTTACGGCACCGTTAAAACCGGCGCCTCCCTCGACTGGAAAATTTCCCAGTACATTAACCGCGAAGCCGACGCCAAAACCCGCGCCGTCCTCCGCGTTGGTATGTACCAGATTTTTTTTATGGACAGAGTTCCAAATTCCGCCGCCGTTAATGAATCCGTCGAAATCGCTAAAAATTTCTGCGGGCTCGGCGCCTCGAAGTTCGTCAATGGCGTTTTGCGCGCTGCTATCCGTAACCCGCGCAAGTCAGATTTTCCGGCTGACGATTTGGCGCTGAATACTTTTCATCCGGCGTGGCTCGTAAAAATTTTCGTCGAAGAATTTGGCGCCGAGACAGCAAAAAAAATCTGCGAAGCCAATAACATTGAGCCGCCGCTCTGTCTGCGCGTCAATTTTCTCAAGGCTACCCGCGCTGAAATTCTTGCTGAACTTCCAGACGCTGAAGAATCTAAGCTGGCGCCCGAAGGTATTATCTGCAGAAAACACGGCGCGCTGGATAAATTCAAGCCGCTCAAAACCGGCGCCTGTCAGGTGCAGGACGAAAGTTCCATGCTAGCCGCGCGTATTCTCAACCCGCGCGAAAATGAGTTCGTTATAGACTGCTGCGCCGCGCCTGGCGGCAAGGCTACGCACCTCGCCGAGCTGATGAAAAATCGCGGCAGGATTATCGCGGCGGATATTTTCCCTGTGAAACTTGAACACATTCGCCAGAATGCTAAGCGCCTCGGTATCAAAATCATTGAGCCGGTTTTAATCGACGCGCGCGAAATTGGCGATAAATTTCCTGCGCAGGCGGATAAAGTTCTGGTAGACGCGCCATGTTCCGGCTTGGGCGTGATTCGGCGCAAGGCTGATATTCGCTGGAAAAAAACTCCCGACGAAATTGCTGAGCTGCCAAAACTCCAGCGCGAAATTCTTGAAAGTGCCGCCAAAGCCGTCAAAACCGGCGGCGCGCTCGTTTACAGCACGTGCACGATTATACGCCGCGAGAATGAAGATATAGTGGAAAAATTCCTCGCCGCGCATAAAAATTTTAAACTCGTTGAGAAAAAAAATCTCCTGCCGCACGTCGACGGCACCGACGGCTTTTTCATAGCCAAAATGATTCGGGAGGCGTAACTTGAAAAATTTATTCGGACTGACCTTACAGGAACTCGAACTGGAGCTGGCAGACCTGCCGAAATTCCGCGCGAAACAAATTGCGGCGTGGCTCTACCAGCGCGGCGCCCGCTCCTTCGACGCCATGACTGACCTTTCAAAAAATCTTCGCGCAGATTTGAACGAACGCTACGAAATTTCCACGCCGCAAGTTATCGCTCAGCTCGACTCCGACGACGGCTTGACGACGAAATTTCTGCTGCAGTTCGCGGACGGCGCAGCGGTTGAAACTGTCCTAATGCGCCACGACTACGGCAACAGCGTTTGTATTTCGACACAGGTCGGCTGCCAGATGGGCTGCAAATTCTGCGCGTCGACGCTCAACGGTCTCGACAGAAATTTGACTGCTGGCGAAATGCTCAGCGAAATTATTTTCGTCAACGATTTCCTGCGCGCTGAAAATAAAAAAGTTGACACGCTGGTTGTCATGGGTACCGGCGAGCCGCTCACGAATTTCGACCACCTGCTGAAAATGCTGAAACTCCTGCACGAAAGTTACACGCTCGGCTTGAGTTACCGCAAAGTTACGGTTTCGACGTGCGGTATCGTTCCGGCGATTTACCGGCTGATTGACGAAAAAATCCCCGTCACGCTGTCAATTTCGCTGCACGCGCCGGATAACAAACTGCGTTCGGAACTCATGCCGATTAACGCCGCCTTTGAACTGGACGAAGTTTTGGGCGCCGGTAACGACTACGCGCAGGCAACGGGGCGCCGCGTGACTTACGAATACATTCTGATTGGCGGCGTCAACGATACCGAGGAACACGCGCGCCAGCTTGCGAAAATTCTCGCCGGTCAGCTCTGCAACGTCAACCTGATTCCGATTAACCCCGTCGACGAGAGGAATTTCAGCCGCCCCAGCCATAACGCCGTGCAAAAATTTTTCCATTTTCTGGATACGCACAACATTAATGTGACTGTGCGCAAGGAATTTGGCGCAGGGATTGACGCGGCTTGCGGGCAGCTGAGGAACAGAAAAATTTTTAAATAAGAAAAAAAAGAAGCGCCACATGGACGCACGCGCTTAAGAAGCGCCACATTAAGAAGCGCGCCATGGACGGCGCGCCGCCCGCGCCATTCGCTGGATGCGAATGCAGCGGGCAATTTTCTTTGCTACTTTCTTTTTTAAAAAGAAAGTAGATACTAAAAAAACTAAACCACAATCATCTGATAATCGCCGGAACATTATATTTAGCGGTACGCGAATCGTTAATCACGCCGCGCCAGTTGAGTCCGAACGCGAAATCGTAGGTGTTGCCCTCGCTGTCAGTGTAGCAAACCATATCGCGCGGCACGTCCTCAAACTGTTCCTCGACGGTAATCATATCGCGCGGCTGCTGCATGGGGAGCAGACCCTGCGGCTCAAATTTGCCAGTAATGATATCGCAGAACGCGCGGTCGCTGACGCCGTAGCCAACCAGAATTGCGTCGGCGGCGGGCTCAATTTCGCTGAAAATCATGGGCTTATCGGCGGCGATAACTGCGATAACGGGAATGGTTCTTTCGGAGGAGTTGACGCATTCGCGGCTGTAATTGACGCTCTCGGAATCGAGCGGGTTGATAATCTGCGCAGTCTTGCCGTAGTAGGAGCGATTCTCGCCAGGGTCACCGGCAATAGAATGGCGGCGGACGGCTGGCGAATCAGCGACGTAGTTGCCGTACTGCAGGGAAATCGGAATGTAGCCTTCCTTCGCGTCGTAGCCAATCCCGTCGAACTGGTTGCCGGCGGGAATCGGGTTGCTGATAAACGCCAGCACCATATCGCACTGATTAACTCTTTCCGGCTCGAGGCGGATAATATCTTCGGGCATAGCCATCGGCTTACCGTCGCGGTCGACGCCGCTAAAAGTGCCAATCCTGTCAGTCACGACGTTGAAATATTCCTGCACAACGTCAAGGTTGACGGGCAGAGACCAGCTGGCGGGCGTGTACGAATTGAACGGCTTGACTTCAGTCGCCTTGCGGTAGACCATCGGAATGTAAACCGTGGGCTTGCTGTAGTACGTAGCCTGATGAATAATTCCGTTTGTATTTTTGAGCATGACGATAGATTTGAGCTGAGCCTCGTAGCCGCGCCGCAAATCGTCAGCGTTACCAACTTCGCGGGCGGATTTTTCCACGTCGAGATAGGGATTTTCAAAGAGACCGAGCTGGAAAATATTTCTCAGCAGTCGCACGGCAGATTCACGGAAGCGGCGGTTCATGAAACTTTCGCCATGTTCGCGGACGCCCATTCGATAAGCGTCAAGCACGGGCTGCTTATCGTTGTTGCCGCCGAACTGGTCGACGCCAGCCATAAGCGCGCGGTAGTGGCGCTCAACTTCGGAAATATTTTCGACGCCCCACGCCATGGAAAGCCGCTTATCGGTGTCCCACGTAACGCACCAGTCGGTGCAGATAACGCCGTCGTAGTTGTAGCGGTTGCGCAGGAGGTCGATTTTGTACTTGCTATAGGCGCTGCCAACCTTTTCGCCGAGGGAGCCGTCGTCGCTCCACGCAATAGAGTAGGACATCATGACAGCCGAGGGCATACCCGCCGCGCCGCCGTTGTTCATCGCCGCTTCAAAGGGAATGAGCTGCGTCTGGAACGCGCCGCCTGGGTAAACCGCGTATTTGCCGTAGCGCGAATGCGCCTCGCGCCCGCCTTCACCAACGCCGTCGCCCGGGAAATGTTTCATCATGGCGTTAATGCTGTATTCGCCCCAGCCGGTATCGACGCCGTTTTTAATCGTTTCCTGCGCGCCGTAAATCGACGCCCGCGCCATATCGCGTGCCAGCGCGGGGTCTTCACCGAAAGTGCCGTAGTTCCTCGTCCAGCGCGGGTCGGTTGCTAAATCAATCTGCGGAGAAAGCCCCGTGCCAATTCCAAGCAGGCGGTATTCTTTGGCGTAGGTTGCGGCAAAATCGCGAACAATTTCAGGGTCGAACGTCGCCGCCAGTCCGAGATTTGAAGGCCAGCGCGAAACGTTATCTTCCGCAGTTTTAAGGTAAACGCCGTTGCCGCGGGCATCGTTGCGCGGGTCGGAACTGGTATTCGCCGGAATTGCGAAGGGCAGACTTTCCGCATAAGCCTGCAGGGCGTTATTCCATTGCGCGGTAAGCGCGGCGCTGGCGCTGGTGTCAGCGTTCAGCACCGTACGAATGTTGTCCACGCCGAGCATTTTCCGCTGCTCGTCATTGAGCTCCGGCGTCATCTTCCGCTGGTGCATACTGTAAAGCATCAAGCCGGCAATCTGGTCAATGCTGATTTGCGCCGCCAAATCTTCCGCGCGCTGCTGAGGCGAAAGGCGCCAATCCTCGTAGCGGTCGAGCCGCCCGTTGCGGTTCATGTCCTTGAAATAATAGCCGCCGACGTTCAAAATCTTTACGCCGGAATCTGGCGAATACCCAAGCTGCGCGCCGCCGTAGTTGTTGATGACCGAATAATTCACCGCCGCGCTCGCAAGCCCGCTGCTCAAAATTCCCGCCGAGACCATTGCGCAAATTCCAAGCACCGCCTTTTTTTTGAGTTTCATGACATTACCTCCCCGAAAAATTTTCTTAATTTTATCACAGTGCATTGACAACGTTCAAGCGCAAAAATAATTTCAATTTTTTTTCAGAAAGGGGTTACCATAAATTGACAACTGTGCTATAATGACGCCGAAAATTTATTGGGAGGCGAAGCGGCTTTGAATTTAACCAGCGTAATCAGCGGGCAGATAGCGAATTTGTTTCAGAAGCGCGGCGAAATTGAGCCGCCGGAGCTTGTCAAAGCGCTTGAGCGGGAAATTGTCCGGCAGAAAAAAACAGTTGACGGCGTACACGTGGTGCCGAATGACTACACAATTTTTCTGAGCGACGACGACTGCCACCGCCTCAGCGCTGCCCGCGTTTTGAAGGCTCTTTATGAAGCCGTCGAGCGCAAGACCATTCGCGAAAATTGTTTCATGGACGGCACGCTCAAAGTTCGTATCGAAAAAATTTCCGAGGGCGATGCCGCTATCGTTGTCGAGTCGAAGTACGTTGACGACGCGGATTTGAAGGAAGACACAATCGATTTGGAAAATGACGTGCTGTCGAAGACCCTGCTGGAAAACGGCGACATTACCAACAGCGCCACGATTATCGCGGACAAGACCAAAATCACGGCGTCGATGAAAACTTCCACGCGGAAAATTTCCTACCATATCGCGGTTATCACGGACTCGGAGACTTCGGAAATTGTGCTGGGCGAAAGCCAGGTTTATCTTGGGCGCAGGGAAACCAACGACTTTGTGCTGAATGACGAGGGCGCGTCGAGGATTCACGCATACATTTCCTACGAGCGCCACCGTCACGTTCTGCGCGACGCCGGAAGTCTGAACGGTACCTTCGTCAACAAAAAGCCCGTCACGCGCTGCGACCTGCGCCACGGCGATAAAATTCTAATCGGCAGTACCACGCTGATTTACAAAGTTCTTTAAGGAGGGGCGGCAATGTCCAAAGTTTACCACGCCACGCACGTCGGCAAAGTCAGAAATAATAACGAGGACGCGCTGATTTACATTGAGCCGGAAACTTTCGTCGTGGCGGACGGAATGGGCGGAGCTGCCGCCGGTGAAATTGCCAGCCGTATGCTCGTCGAAACGGTTGAAGATTTTCTGCCGAGCGTTCCCAGACCGTGGCACGAAGATATTCTGCAGAAATCCATTCTCAAAGCCAACGCCGCGATTCTGCGCACTGCGCGAAGCAACGAAAATTACCGCGGCATGGGTACCACGGCGACGATTCTGCACCTCTACGACGGGCGCGCGTACTACGCCCACGTTGGCGATAGCAGGCTTTACCGGCTCAGAAATAATCAGCTGGAACAAATTACCGAGGATCATTCCTACGTTGAAGAACTGGTGCGGCGCGGCACGCTGACGCCGGAGGAAGCCCGCGTTCACCCGCTGAAAAATCTTCTGACGCAGGCTGTTGGCGTGATTGAAGAAATTTCGGTCGACACCGCCAGTTTTTCCGTGGCGGACGGCGATATTTACCTTTTGTGTACCGACGGTCTGACAAACATGATTAGCGATAAGACCATTGCCGAAATTCTGTCGAACAGCTCCAGCCCCGTCGAGGAGCTGATTGACGCCGCGCTCGATAACGGCGGTCACGATAACATTTCGGCGATTGTCATTGTAGTTTAGAAGGGAGGAACTTTTATGTTAGGACGAGTTTTGTGCGAGCGCTACGAACTCGAAGAAAAAATCGGCAGCGGCGGCATGGCGGAAGTTTACCGCGCTCATGACAAACTGCTTGACCGCGCGGTTGCCGTGAAAATTCTGCACGAGGCTTACCGCTCGGACGCCGAATTTGTAGAGAAATTCCAGCGCGAAGCTCAGGCGGCGGCGCGGCTTTCTCACCCGAACATTGTCAACGTTTACGACGTGGGCATTGACGGTATCGACCATTTCATCGTTATGGAGCTCATTCCCTGCAGTTCGCTCAAGGATAAAATCCGCGAGGAAGGAGCGCTGGAAATTTTTACCGCCGTGAAAATCGCCAAGGACATCGCCTGCGGACTGGCGCACGCTCACGCCAATAATCTTGTTCACTGCGACATTAAGCCGCACAATATTTTAATGACGCCCGATGGTCACGCGAAAATTGCGGACTTTGGAATTGCGCGCGCTGTCACCGAATCGACAATGACTTACGACGGGAATGTTATCGGTTCGGTGCATTATTTTTCGCCGGAACAGGCGCAGGGCGGCGCTATTACGCCCAAATCGGACGTTTATTCGCTGGGAATCGTCATGTACGAAATGCTGACGAACCGCCTGCCGTTCAACGGGGACAAAGCGCTGGCAATAGCGAAAAAGCACATCGAGGAAGACCCCGCGCCGCCAATTTCATTCCGCCCGCAAATTCCGCCAATGCTTGAAGCAATCGTCCTGCGCGCAATGAACAAGGAGCCGGAGCATCGTCCGTCCAGTTTCGATATGATTCAGTCGCTGTCGAACATCGAAGCGAATTTGAGCATTGAGCAGCTTGACGACCCCGATGCCACTAAAATTCTGCCGCGCGTTAAAACTGCAGATCTGACGCCGCGCCGCAACATTCGCGAAAACGCCGTTAAGATTATCGAATCGAAGCCTAAGGTTAAGCCCGCCGAAAAAATTTTCCTGCGCTCAAAAGCATTTATTTTTGGACTTATTCTGGTACTCATTGCAGGATTCGGCGCCGGATTCATCATGGCTTTCGGGCAGGTTGCGGAAAGTGAAATTGTTGCCGTGCCGGACGTTGCCGGTAAGCAGCTCGGACTTGCGCGCCAGCTCCTTGAAGACGGCAGGCTCCGCGTCAGTGTCGCCGAAATTTACGACGCAAGCGTTCCAGCCGGTCAGGTTGTCGCGCAGGACCCAATCGCTGGCAGGAACGTAAAGGCGGAGCGCCTCGTCACGATTTACGTCAGCAAGGGCGGCGAGACGATTAGCATGCCCGACCTTATCGGCTTGAAGAAAAACAATGCTATCGACCGCATTAAAAAGCTCGGTCTGCAGCTCGGCGCGGTCTACGAAAAAGATTCTGAACTTGAGCCTGGAACAATCCTTTCGCACGACCCGATTATCGGCACCAAAATCAATCGCGGGCAGGTTATCGACCTTGTAGTTTCGCACGGTTCCGCCGTATCCATTGCGCCCCGTTACAATCGCGCAGAAGCCGCCAGCGCGCCCAAAACCATGGTCATCGAAAGGACTTACGTGCCGGACGTGCAAAACGTTATGCTTGACGTTGCGAAAAGCAGCGTCGAACAGCGCGGGCTTAGCGTCGGCACCGTCACCTACCGCGAAAGTGCGCAGAACGACGGCACAATTCTCAGCCAGAATCCTCTGCCCGCCGCCTACGTCGAACTCGGCACGCCCATTGACTTTGTAGTTTCGCGGAGCGCAGGTTTCTACGATAACCCAGAAATTGAAAATATTTACGCCGACAGCGAAGTTGTCGAGGCGCCGTTCGAGCAAAGTTTTGAAATTCCTGAGACTGAAGACAGATGATTGGACGCGTTATAAAATTTTACAACAGCTTTTTCTTCGTGAAGTTCGAAGGTGAACTGATTCCCTGCAAACTGCGCGGACTTTTAAAGCGGGATAAAAATTCCGGCAGTGCGGTTTGTCCAGGCGATTTTGTGGAAATTTCAAAGCTGAAGGACGGCTCCGGCGTTATCGAAAGAGTTCAGCCGCGTCGAAGTTTGCTAAGCCGCCCCGCCGTCGCCAACGTCGACAGGATTATTCTGACATTCGCCGCCGCCCAGCCGGATTTGAATCGCCTGCTTTTGAACAGATTTATCGCGCTGGCTGAATTTTCCCAGCTGACTGAAATTATAATTTGCATTAATAAAATCGATTTGGCGGGCGATAAAAATTTCCTCGCCGAATACGAAAATCTTTACCGCGTCGTTCGCACTTCAGCGCATGACGGCACTGGTGTTGAAAATCTGCGCGAAATTATTTCTGGCGGCGTGACGGTCTTCGCAGGTCCGAGCGGCGTCGGTAAGAGTTCCCTGCTCAACGCTATCGATTCGCGGCTCAGGCTTAAAACTGGTGAAGTCAGCGAAAAGATTCTGCGCGGCAAGCATACAACGCGCGTCGCTGAGCTGATTGAATTTGGCGGCGGGTTTCTGGTAGATACGCCTGGTTTCAGCGCGGTTGAGCTCAAGGATTTGGGAATTGGCGCGGACAATCTGCGTGAGCAGTTCAAGGAGTTCGGCGAATTTGCGCACGAGTGTAAATTTCTGAACGGGTGCAGTCACAGCCACGAGCCGAGCTGCGGCGTAAGGGCGGCGGCTGACGCTGGCAAGATTCTGCGCGAACGCTACGAAAGTTATCTGACATTGTTAAACGAACTGAAATAAAAAACGGCAAGCCCGCAAGCCTGCCGCTATTTTTTTTGCGCCGAGATATTTCAAGGATTGTCAACCGTGTAGCCGTAAATGCTCATCTTCAGGCAATGCTTTTTGACCTTATCGGCAATCGGACTTGAATCCGTCGAATGCCACGACGCTGGAGCAGGGTCTTTCTGAGTCGAATACATCCAGCCAGCGCCAGCGCTGATATGGTAGGTCTTGTAGCCAAGTATCTGGTTGCCTTCCATAACTTTCACGTAGCATTTCATATGTTTCGGCGACATTCTGGTTCCCTTGACAAGCTCCCAGGTTTCGGACATGAAATAGCCCTTCGTGCCGTCCGAGTACGTGCCGACGTAATAATCCTGCGCGTTCGCCTGCGAAATCTGCGCGACGAAAATTCCGAATACCAGCGCCGCCATTGCGAAAAATTTTTTCACGCGAATCACCTCAACAGTCCATACAATTTCAAAATAGCGACAAAAGCTTTATATTCGACGGTATTTGAATAAGAACCAGGCTCGACTGCGTTGAATCTGCCGCTGTCGCGTTTTTCTCCAAAATACATTTTGTCGTAAATCACAAGCCCGTCACTGTAAAATAGATAATCGTAGTCAAATTTCGTTGTACCCTGCTTGACTGTGCAGCCGAAATACATCATCTTGCCGCCCACGGGCTTATAGCTGACCGTCTCCGTCAACAAATAGCAGTCATCGCCGAGATAAACTTCCTCAGCCTCAGCCGGAGAAATCTGCGCGAAGAAAATTCCCAGCACCAGCGCCGCCACTGCGAAAATCTTCTTCACGCCAATCACCTTACCCCTTCCAGACATATCTGCCGCATATTCGTGCAAAGGGCGGAAATTGCCTTGTTAGTACGCGAATCGCCGCCGCCTGTACCGACTTTGTACCACTGCGAATCTGGCGCGTCTTTTTTCAGCGACCAGTTGTACGGTCCGCTGGCGTATTTGAAATAAAATGTCAGCGTTTTGGCGTTATCGTCGGCGTCAACGATTTTCACCTGCCCGCTGATTAAATCCGGCGAAATTTTGCTGCCCGTGAACTTCACGGTATTCGGCAACAGGAACGCTTGCTTTTTGTCGATATATCCGACGAAAATTTCCTGCGAAGAGGACGCCGCTGATGACGCGGCTGGTTTTGGCACGCTGATATTTGACGCCTTTGCGCCCGCCCGAAGCTGCTGCGCCATCTTCTGACACTGATTCGACATCGCCACGTAATCAATTTTTTTGTTCGCGTTGAAGAGATCTTTCATTCCCAGATTCTGATAAACTTTGGACAGGAACATCAGGCAATCCGCCTTCGCCTCGTTGTTTGGCGCCAGATTGACGGCGGTTTCAATTTCAGCGGCGATTTTGCCGTAGTCCTTGTTCTTATCGGCTTTATCGCGGTAAATCGAGCGCGCGTAAAGGTCGTGAGCGTGATAATCGTTCGGATTCTGCGCGACAGCCTGCGCGAAAAGCTGACGCGCCGCCGTATAATCCTTCGCCTTGTACTTAGCGTCCGCCTGAGCAATGAGCTCGGAAGTGTCGACGTTTGAAACATTTGAAACTGGAGCCGCCTGCTTATTAACCCGCGCGATTATCTTCGCCTTGATTTTCTCCACGTATGGCGCGGCAGCATTCCAGACAGCGGCGTCAAAATTTTTAATTTCACGGTCGTAACTGTTGGAAATTGCGCGCCGCCACTCGCCATTTTTGTAGACGAAATCGAACGGCACCGCCCCCTGATAAACATTGAGACCGACAACTTCAGAAACAACGTCGACCGAAAAGCTGTACTTGTTCTCAATAATGCCGTTGGTGTCAATGTAATGCTTCAGCAAAACGCGCTTGCCCTGGTACATGGATTCCTCCTGCACGCCCGTATAAATCAGCTCCGCCTCCGCCATTGGACTTTGAAACAGACTGAACGCCAGCACCGCCGCCGCTAAAAATTTTTTCATGCGAATCACCGTACCTTTCCATTATACCTTTCTCTTACCGTTCCAGTCATAACATATTCCATTGTCCACATAAAAGGTCCATCGCCCGATTCAATCTCGCGCCAGTCGAAATTATGCGTCACGTCGCGCATGTAAAGTTTTTTTGACCGCTGGTCGTAAACGTACTGAAGAACGGCGTCCAGAATCGTCGAGCCGTCGGGGCGAATACCAACAACCCGCACCGTTACGCCGACAAACCCCTTTTCCTGGTCAACGCCGTGCGAAATCGAATCAGTATCGATATAAGTTTTGTAGCCGGTATCGCTGGTATCGCAGAGCAGGAGCTGGGCATTCGCGCTGCCCGTCAGAAAAATCAAACACGCGGCTATAACCGCTGCAACGAAAAAATTTTTTCTCATTGTCGTACCGCCTCCTTTACAAGCATTATAGTATTTGTGTCGCAAATGGAAGTTGCGCGGAGGCTGAATCTGAACCAGCCGCGTTACAGCCGCTACGAAACGGGAACGTACCAGCCGGATATTGACACGCTCAAAAAGATTTCGCAGTTCTTCGACGTGTCGATAGATTATCTGCTGGAAAACGAGCGGGCGCTTTCCGATTCGCCGGACATGGTTGACCTTAACAATTTCATTCTGAACGGCAGGTACACAATCAATTCGCGCGTGCCGAGCGAGAGGGAAAAACAAATGCTCAGCAACGTCATTGCCGCCATCTTCAACGGCTGATTCATTTTAGCGCGCGGAATTTTGGAAGTCATTACCGCGCCGGTAAATTATGGCGCCGACGGAGCCGTTACGCTCGACGAAAATCATTTCCGCGGCGCCGCTGGGATAAATGTAAAGCCTGTCGCTGCCGCTGAAAATTTTTTTGTGTTTTATGCCGTAAGTCGAAATGACGTTGAAAAAAGCCATGCCGACGCGAATACCTTCGGGCGTCTGAACTTCTGGCGAATCGGTGCTAATCTCAACAACTGCGTTATCCTTGACCGTCAGGATAAGATTGCCGTAAGCGTACTGCCCGTCCTCGTCGACATCAACTTCAGTGCCGAGCTGGACGCCGCCCAGTTCTGTTGGAATTTCGCTTACAACTGGGAACGACGGCTGGAAATTTTCAAGGCTCGGAGCGTTGCTGGGAAATGACGGCTGGAAAGTTTCCGGCTTTTCGGGCGCAGGCTCGGCTGGCAGCGTTTCATTAATTTCCGGCTCAGGTGCTGGCTCAACAATTTCTGGTACAGGCTCCGGCGCTGGAATTTCCGGCTCAAGCGGAACAGTTTTAACGTCCGGCACAGGGATTTTTTCAACTTCAGGCGCAGGCTCAACTTCCGGCGCGGCAGGAATTTCTTCGACTTCGGCGGGAATATTTTCAGTTGCAGTGGGAATATCCGGCGCGGGCGTCGAATTAACAAGGTTGAAAATACCAGCGGCGGCGGCTGAAATAAGCGCGCCGATTTTCCAGACGGTACGATTATTTTTCGTAAGGGCGGCGCGGAGTTCGTCGGCGGACTGCCAGCGATTTTTCGGGTCGACTTCGACGCATTTGCTGAGAATTTTTTTGAGCGAACTGCCGCAGTTTTCGCCGGTGAGTTCGAGCATGGTTTTGCCGAGCGAATAAATATCACTGCGGGCGTCGGTCTGCCCGAAACCGTACTGTTCGGGCGGCGCATAGCCTTTCGTGCCGAGAAATTTCGTGTCAGTGCTCTGATTTTCCTTGACGGTACGCGCGGCGTCGAAGTCTATCAGCCGGACGATACCGCCGCTCTGCAGAATCATATTCGCCGGCTTAATGTCGCGGTGAACTATTCCTAAACCGTGCAGGAACTTCAAGCCGTCGCACATCTGCAGCAGAATTTTCCGCGCCTCAGCATCATTCAGCGCGCGCCCGTCCAAAGTTTCGCCCTGAATAAATTCTTCGACAACGACGGTATCAGTTTCGGATTCGGCGCAGTAGAAAATTTTGGCAAAGAGCGCGTGCGGATTATTTTTCAGCGCGGCGTATGGCAAGCCGGCGTAGTTTATTATTTTCATCACGGCGAGTTCACCAGTCGATTTGCTTGACGCCAGCCAGACTTCGCCCTTCGCGCTCTGCTTGAGCAGCCGCAGTTTCTCGTACCGAAATTCCAGATACGCCGCCACGTTTTGTTTCAAATTAATCGCCTCCTGCGCGGATTTTAACATAAGGAGTGAACTTTTTGCAGAAAGACACCGAGGAGCTTGAAAATGAGCTCGCCGAGGCTAAGCGCGTCGAAGATTTTCTGGCTGATAACGCGGAGAATTTTCGCAGTTTCACGCTCGCCGAGTATTTGAATAAACTGCTGGCGGAAAAGAATCTGACTAAGCTGGACGTGATTCAGCGCTCGCAGCTCGACGCAACCTACGTCTACAGAATTTTTTCCGGCATAACAAAAAAGCCCGCGCGACCTAAGATAATCGCCGTTGCCGTGGCGCTGGGACTTTCGCCGAAGGAAACGAATTATCTTCTGTACTACGCAGGCGTTGAGAAACTCTACGTCCGCACCGAATGGGACAGCATTATTTTTTTCGCGCTGGAAAATCAGCTGAGCGTTGTCGATACCAATGAACTTTTGCAGGCGTCCGGCGAACTGCCGCTTCTGGGCGACGTGAACTAAAATCAGTCTGCCGAATTATTATTACCGCGTTGGCAATTTTTCCCTGATTTTTTTAACGGCGCGCTTCACGTTATGCTTGACGAGATTCGACGCCACGCCTTTAAGTTTCGCCTGCTTCGAGCGGTTGCAATGCTTGCACAGGCACTGCAGATTGTAAAGCTCATCCTTGCCGCCGTATTTCTGCGGAATGATATGGTCAACGTCAACCTCCGCCTTGCGCAACTTTTTCCCGCACTTCGCGCAGGTGTACCAGCCGTGGTTCGACGGATTCGCCGCGAAAAATTTTTCCCGATAGTTCATGTAAATTCCTCCCGCTGAATTATAAATGAAGGTTCGCTCGATTGACAAGGGCGCCGCCGGATTATAAAATTTGCCGGAGGTGATTTTAATATGAAGGTCGGAATTGACATCGGCTCCACGACGATCAAATACGTTGTCATGGACGACGATAAAACGGTTCTCCACAAAGACTATTCGCGGCACTTTTCGGAAATTGGCGCCGCGCTCACCAATACGCTTTCGACGCTCAAGGAAATTGTCGGCGAGACCAAATTCAAAATCGCGCTGGCTGGCTCTGCCGGTATGGGTATCGCCAAAAAAATTTCGCTGCCGTTCGTGCAGGAAGTCATTGCCTGCCGCACCGCCGTCGAAGAATTTATCCCGCGCACTGATACCGTCGTTGAGCTCGGCGGCGAGGACGCGAAGATTATCTACCTTAGCGGCGCGCCGGAAGTTCGCATGAACGGCGTCTGCGCAGGCGGCACCGGCTCGTTTATCGACCACATGGCGGCTTTGCTTTCGACCGACGCGCTGGGCTTGAACGCGCTGGCTGAAAAGGGCAGGCAGATTTACACAATCGCCAGCCGCTGCGGCGTTTTCGCTAAGACTGACATTCAGGCGCTCATGAACGACGGCGCGAAAAAGGCTGATATTGCCCTTTCGATTTTTCAGGCGGTGGTTAATCAGACGATTGGCAACCTCGCGCAGGGCAGACCGATTGACGGCGTGGTTGCTTTTTTAGGCGGACCGCTGCACTTTCTGCCGGAGCTTAAAAAAAGATTCGTCGAGACGCTGAATCTTTCGCCGGAACAGGTTGTCGACACTGACAACGGCAATTATTTCGTGGCGGCGGGCGCCGCGCTCAGCGACGAGGCTCGTGATTTTTCAATTTCCGAAATCGAAGAGTCTATCAAAAAAAATGAGGCAACTTCCGCCGCCAAAGCTGTGGCGGATTTTAATTTGTTCAGGAATCATAGCGATTATCAGAATTTCCGCGCGCGCCACGATACCGCCAAAGTCCGACGCGGCGATTTGCAAAGGTACCGCGGGAAAATTTTTCTGGGCATCGACGCCGGCTCAACCACTACGAAAATCTGCGCGATTGGCAAAAACAAAGAAATCCTGTACACGGCTTACGGCTCGAACGGCGGCTCTCCGCTGAAAACTGTCGTCGCTCAGATTCGCGCGCTGTATGAAAATCTGCCCGCTGGCGTCGAGATTGGCAAAGTTTTTACGACGGGCTACGGCGAATTTATCGTGAAGGCGGCGCTCCACGCGGACGGCTCCGAGGTTGAAACTTTCGCGCACTTAACCGCCGCGCAGGAATTTTGTCCGAATGTCAGTTTCGTGCTGGACATTGGCGGGCAGGACATGAAATGCTTTTTCGTCAAGGACGGCACGATTGGCAACATCACGCTCAACGAGGCGTGCAGTGCGGGTTGCGGCAGTTTCATTCAGAATTTCGCGCAGGGCTTGAACATGAGCGTTGGCGAGTTCGCCAGCAAGGCGCTTGATTCTGCCGCGCCGGTCGATTTGGGCACGCGCTGTACCGTTTTCATGAACTCGAAGGTTAAGCAGGCGCAGAAGGACGGCGCCAGCGTCAGCGATATTTCGGCGGGCATTGCGCTCAGCGTCATCAAGAACGCGCTGTTCAAGGTCATGCAGCTCCGCAACGTCGACGACCTCGGCGAAAATATTGTGGTGCAGGGCGGCACTTTCTACAACGACGCGGTTTTGAGAGCCATTGAGGAAATTCTCGGCAGGGAAGTTATCCGCCCAGACATTGCGGGCTTGATGGGCGCTTACGGCGCGGCGATTCTCGCGCTGGAATCTGACAACGGCGCGGCTTCAAAAATTTTGAGCGCTGAAAATCTGGCGACTTTCGACGTGGTGACGAAATCCTACCGCTGCGGGCGTTGCGGCAACAACTGTCTGATAACGATGCAAAAATTTCCCGACGGCGGAAAATATTTCACAGGCAACCGCTGCGAACGCGGCGTAGGCGGCAAGCCCAAAACTTCCGACGAAATTCCGAACGCGTACGCTTTTAAATATCAGCGCGTTTTCGACTACGAGCCGCTGGAAAATCCCAGCCGCGGCACGATTGGCATTCCGCGCGTGCTGAACATTTACGAGGATTATCCATTCTGGCATACGTTTTTCTCGAAGCTGGGCTATCGCGTCGAGCTGTCGGCTAAGTCCAACGCGGAAATTTTTTACAAGGGCATTTCGACAATTCCCAGCGATTCGCTGTGCTATCCTGCGAAACTTGCGCATGGTCACGTTATGGATTTGATTGAGCGCGGCGTCACGAAAATTTTCTACCCGTGCGAGCCATACAATTTCGACACGCGCTCGGACAATTTTTACAACTGCCCGATTGTGGCGAGTTACCCCGAAAATATTCGCGGCAACATGGATATTCTGCGCGAACGCGGGATAAAATTTTTACAGCCGTTCCTTCCGGTGCACGATATGAAAAAACTCAAGCGGCGGCTGGCTGATGAATTTAAATCTGAAAATATTTCTGCGCAGGAAATTTCTGACGCGGTAGACGCGGCGTGGGTTGAATTGGAAAATTATCGCGCGGACGTTCGCAAATTCGGCGAAGAAACTCTGGCGCGCATTGAAAAAACCGGCGAGCAGGCGATTTTGCTGGTTGGACGCCCCTACCACGTCGACCCAGAAATTAATCACGGCATTTCCGAAATGATTCAGTCCTACGGCTTGCCGATAATTTCCGAGGACGCCATTTACCACCTGCCGACAAATTCCGACAGCATTTCCGTGGTCAATCAGTGGAGCTACCACGCCCGCCTTTACCACGCGGCTCATTTCGCGGCGGAACATTCCAACGTTACGCTGATTCAGCTCAGCTCTTTCGGCTGCGGCTTAGACGCGCTGACTACCGAGCAGGTCAAGGAAATTGTCGAGGCGCACGGCAGAATTTACACGATGATTAAGCTGGACGAAGTTTCAAACCTCGGCGCCGCGCGAATCCGACTGCGTTCGCTCTTAGCCGCACTCAGGCGCAAGAAGCCCGCCGCTTACGTGCCGGTTGAGTTCAAGCCGCGTCCGAGATTTACCGCCGACTGCAAGGAGACGCATACGATTCTTGCCCCGCAGATGGCGCCGATTCACTTCGAGCTGATTCAAACCGTCATGCGAAAATACGGCTACCGCGTGGTCATTCCCGAAATGCCCGACAAGGCGGCGATCGATTTGGGCTTGCGCTACGTCAACAACGACATGTGCTATCCGGCGATTGTCGTTATCGGGCAGCTGATTGCCGCGCTCAAATCCGGCGACTGCGACCCTGACAACACGTCGATTGTCATGTTTCAGACCTGCGGCGCCTGCCGCGCCACGAATTATATCAGCGTTTTGCGGCGCGCGCTAAAGTTCGCCGGCTTCGGACAGGTGCCGGTTTTTGCCTGCTACGGCTTGGAAACGGACGACTTCGAGCTGAGCCGCGATTGTCTAATGGACTCGATTAAGGCGGCGGTTTACGGCGATTTGCTCATGAACGTTGCCAATCGAATGCGCCCCTACGAAATTCGCGCGGGCGAGACCGACCGGCTCTACGAAAACTGGATGGCGCTGGCTAAGGGCGACCTGCTCAACGGCAACTACCTCAGTTTCCGCCGCAACGTCAGAAATATCGTCGCGCAGTTCGACGCCATTCCCATTGACGAAAATCTTGACAAGCCGAAAGTTGGTATCGTCGGCGAAATTCTCGTGAAGTACCACCCCGTCGCGAATAACCAGCTGGAAAAAATTCTCGCGCAGGAAGGCGCGGAAGTCGTCATGCCGGATTTGATTGACTTTTTCCTTTACGCGGCTTACGACGAAATTTCGCGGCAGAAACTCCTCGGCGGCAGTCGCAAAGACCGGCTGTTCGGAGAAATTTTTATCCAGTTCATAGAATTTTTCCGCCGCCCAATGAAAAACGCGCTCAAAGATTCAGTGCATTTCCGCGCGCCGCACTCGATTAAGGATACCGCCGCGCTAGCCAGCCGCCACGTCAGCATTGGCAATATGGCGGGCGAGGGCTGGTTCCTTACCGGCGAAATGGTCAAGCTGATTGAGGAGGGCGTTGAAAATATCGTCTGCCTGCAACCCTTCGGCTGCCTGCCAAACCATATCACCGGCAAGGGCGTCATGCATGACTTGCGCAACCGCTACAAAAATGCTAACATAGTCGCTATCGACTGCGACGCGGGCTCTTCCGAAGTCAACCAGCTCAACCGCATTAAGCTCATGCTCGCCGTCGCTAAGAAATCACTTGCAAGTTGAAGGAGTTTTATAGCAAATGTTGAAAAAGATTTTAATCGGCGTCGGAATTTTGGCAGTACTCGGCGTGGCGGGTTTTGTACTCGTGGTGATGAACGCCAGCAGCCGCGTGGAGGAAGCCTTCAAAGCCAAAGAGCCGGAGTTCCGCCAGTATGTCACAATGAGCGTTCCTGAGCAGAATGCTTACGTCGAAAAAAATATGCGGGAAATCATGAACGCTTTCGGAGCTAAATTCGACGACGCGGAGTTCAACGAATTTGTAAGTAAATTGGAAAGTGACCCCGAAGCGAAAACTGCCGGTATCGAACTCGGACGCTCGATTATCGCTGATTATATTCTGGACAAGAAGTCCATGGCTGACGTGATTAACGACGAAAATCGCGTCTGGCTCAAAGCTGACTCGGACGCCTCCGAAGCCCGCAGTAACCGCTACGCCGAAATTATTGACAAACTCGACCCAACTAAAAAATGAGGAGTGTTGAACATGACTAAGGAACAGATTATCGAACTCGCAAAGCAAATGACAGCCGCGCCCAGCTGCTGCGCCCCGCTCAAGGCGGCTACTCAAGCCTGGCTCGCCGCACTCGGTACCGAAAATGAAAAGGAACTCGCCCGCAAATTCATTGAGGAACTCGAAGGCGATATTACCGACATTGACAACCTTGTAGCGTTCGCGCATTCCGACATTGCCGTTAAATATTTCGGCGAAGACGGCGCTAAGAAATTCGCGGCGCATGCGGACGAACTCAAAGCCAGCGGCGCTAAATTCTGTGACTGCGGCGCCTGCAAGCCTGGTCTTGAAATTCTCAAAAATAAAGCGTTGGTTCTCGACTAATCTTATAATAAAAAAAGAGGCGCCCTGCAAATTCGACGAGTAGGAGGATTTGCTACGGGCGGCCGCCCGCGCAAATCGCTGGATGCGATTTCAGCGGGCTGCTTTCTTTGCTACTTTCTTTCGCACCGAAAGAAAGTAGGTACTCATTTAACTTCAAAAGTCTCACTGACATTAGGGTGAAGAGCCGCGGCTTCAAGTGCGTCATTGGAATATCTGCCTTCGCGCACATTTTCCATGTAAATCGGCGTATTGATGTCGACGGGAATGCCAATCGCCTTTTCGAGCTGCGCCTTGTACAAATTGTACTGATAGAGCGCGGTGAAATAATTCGTACGCGCCTGATTGAGTTTTTCCTGCGCATTGGTAACCGTCAGCAGAATATCAACGCCTTCCTCGTAGCGAACCCGCGCGATAACGCTGCTTTCCTCAGCCTGACTGACAGCGGCGGCAGTCGAGCGGATATTTTCTTCGGCTGCCTTCATTTGCGTATAGGCACTGCGAACCTGCAGGCGGATATTTTTTTCGACGCGTTCAAAATTAGCCTGCGCGCTTTCGACGGAGGCTTTAGCGGCGTTGACGTTGGCTTTGGTGACGTTGTTATCGAAAAAGCTCCAGTTCAGCCGTACGCCAATCTGCCAGTTCGCGCTGCGTTCCTGCTGGAAGGCGCCATTCGCGGCAATGTACTTGCTGGCGACGCCGGTAACGCTGGGGCGGTCGCCTGCCTTAGCCGCATCAGCCTGCGCCTCTGCCTGCCTGACTTGATAAAGCGCGGCGGCACCGTCGGGGCGGTTTTCAAGCGCGTAGGCTAAACACTCGTCGAGCGTGAAAGGAAATGGCGAGTAGGAAAAATTGTCCGTTGCGTCAAATTCGGTTTCCTCCGGCAGACCAATCGTGTTCAGCAAAGTTGCGTTGGCGACTTCCAAATTCCCCTGCGTTGAAACTAAACTCTGCCGGTAATTCGACAGCTGTACCTGCATCTGCAGAACGTCCGACTTCGCCACTACGCCTTCCTCGAACTGAATCTGGATTATGTTGAGCTGCTCCGTCGCCATTCGCACCGCGCTTTCTGCAATGTTCAAAAGGTTATGCTGCTGAAGAACTTCGTAATACGCGGCGATTGTCTGATAGCGAATCGTCTGCTTGGTATTTTCCAGCGTCAAATCCGCCGCGTTGAGCTGATACCCGCGCGACTTGATTGTATTTTCAGCCCGCCCGCCCGTGTACAGCGGCATCTCCAGACTGAAAGTATTCGTGAAAGTGTTGTTGTACGCCGTGGAGCCGCTGATGTAATCGCGAGCAATCCTGTCATTGAACTCGTCGTAATAGTAAACATACCTCCCTTCGTTGCCGTAAGCGTTGTGTCGGTCGTTGTAGCCGCGGTAGTCTCTGCCGCCGATTTTGAGTGCATTACTTGACCAGCCTAAACTGGGACCCGTGGCGCGGCGAGCGCTTGACAGGTTCCAGCGCGCGGATTTGGTTGCCGCCAGCGCCGAGGCAATTTGCTCATCGTTCGTCAGGGCAAGGTGTATGCTTTCGTTGAGCGTCAAGGGAACTGCCGCTTCAACCGCGCTGAAATTCGCGGCAAAAAATATTGAAAACGTCGCCAGTATTTTCTTGGCTAAACTTTTTTTCATGTAAATTGGTGCGGGAAAATTCCGCGCCGCTCACTTCCTTTAAAAAATTTTAACGCGCTAATTTTACACAATCTGCCGCGCCGAATCAAGTTGCCTCTTGCTTGATTTTTTTTTAGAACGTGGTATAATGGCAAAACGCTGGGTTGATTTTTTAGTTCAGCGAACGGAAATTTTTTGATCTGTAAGGAGATTTTTTTAATGACTTTCGAAGACAAGACACTCGTATGCAAGGACTGCGGCAAGGAATTTATCTTCAGCGCGGGCGAACAGGAATTCTACGCCGAGAAAGGCTTCGAGAACGAACCCACCCGCTGCCGCGACTGCCGCGACAAGCGCCGCCGCAACCGCGATGGCAGCGAGCATCGCCAGATGTTCACCGTCATTTGCGCTGACTGCGGCAAAGAAACCGAAGTTCCCTTCGAGCCGAGAAATGAGCGTCCGGTTTACTGCCGCGACTGCTTCTCCAAACACCGCCCTGCCAGAGCTTAAGGCGGTCAATCGGCGCGTTGTACGAGTTCACTGTGCATAGATTTTTGCCGATAAATTGGTTTTTTCCAGAGTCCGAGTTCGTCTCGGGCTTTATTTTATTTCAGGGAGGCAAAATTACGTACGCATTTTTAAAAATTCTCAGCTGGCTAATCTGCCTTTTGCCTTTCAGTTTAGCCGTAACCTTAGGGCGCGCGCTGGCGCATTTCGCATGGCTTTTCGTTTCTGGCAGGCGTAAAAAACTCGCGCGGGAAAATATTCAGAAATGCCTCGGCGTCGACGCTCAAACCGCCGCTGAAATTGCCAAAGCCAGCGCGATTAATTTCGGCAACATTTTTATCGAAGTGCTGCGCTTCCCTGAGCTCAAGCGGACGATGAAAAGCCACGTTAAGATTGTCGGGCTGGAACACCTTCAGAATTATATCGCCAGCTCGAATGGGCGCGGCGGCGTTATCATGACGAGCCACAGCGATAACTGGGAGCTTATGGGCGGCGCCTTCGCGCAGTACGGCATTCCGCTGGTCGGCGTGGCGAAAAAGCAGAAATCCGACGGCGCGGATAAATTTATCAACGAGTTCCGCACGAATATCGGCATGCACATTACCTATCACAGCGGCGTCCGCGAAATGTACCAGCTGCTTGACGGGGGACGATTTATCGGCTTGATTATGGATCAGGACGTAGGGCGGCACGACGGCGTTATCGTGAAATTTTTCAACCGCGCGACGAATTACGTGACCGGCGCCGCGTCAATGTCAAGGTTCAAAGGCGTTCCAATTTTCCCCGCGTTCATGCACAGAAATCCCGACGGCACTCATACGCTGGAAGTTCAGCCGCCGCTTTACGTTGAACGCACGAAAGACAAGCGCACGGATATTTGGGAAATGACGCAGAAACTGGCGGCGCTTACCGAGGAGCATATTCGCCGGTATCCGCGGGAATGGTTCTGGCTGCACGACCGCTGGAAGTCAATTCGCAACGAATTTTCGCCGGAGGAAATTGCTGAACTCAATCGCCAGCTCGGTTTAAACTAAAAAAGTCGCCAAAATAAAAAAAGCCGCCAAAAAAGCGCCATTCGCCGGATGTGTGCGCGATTTGTATTCTCCACAGAAAGAAAGTTAAATCACACGCAACGAATCTAAAAAATCCGCCAAAAAAAGCGCGCCATGGACGCACGCGCTTAAGAAGCGCGCCATGGACGGCGCGCCGCCCGCGCCATTCGCTGGATGTGTGCGCGGCTTGCGTAGCAAGGCGTGCTTTCCGCAGCGGACCGTCTTTCTTTGTAACTAAGCAAATGCTCGTACTCCTCGCATTTGCATTCTCCGCAGAAAGAAAGTTAAATCACATGAAAGTTAAATCAGTTGCCGTAGTTGGCAAAATATTTATAGGCATTGGCGGCGATTTGCTGCTGTTTCTCGAAGGAGCGGTCGTTAATTTCCTGAATCCCCATAGGACCGAGCGGGGAATATTCGCCCATATTCGAGCCTTCAAATTCGTCGTCCTTCTCCATGATTTTGGCGATACTTTCGACGGACTCCTCCATAAGGTCGCGGCTGATCTGGCTGAAATCTCCCTTGCCGATATGCGTTTCGTTGCCGAAATTTGAAACGGGGTCGCGGGCGGCGTACATTCTTTCGGAAACCGCCATAAGTCCCTCGTGGAAAATCTGCCGGTTCTGCTCCATGTTCGAGGGGACGAGTCCACCGTCGAGCGGCGTATGCTCAATGACGCGCGGCACCCACATCGACGCATTCACCACGTTCGGAATTGCCATATTAATCCCTCCCTGGAAAAAAATCTCATAACCGCATTATAACACGCGGCTTTTTTGTTTGCAATTCTACTAAATTATCGTCAAATCCGGCGAATTTCTTCAGGGCAAAAAAAATCCCCTGCCGGTCGGCAAGGGCGAAATAAATGGTACTGGCAGCGCCGTCAGAGACGTTGCGGATATTACTGGAGGAGGCTGAGCACTGCGCTGGAGTTCTGATTTGCCTGCGCGAGCATGGACTGAGCCGCCTGCAGAAGAACGTTGCTCTTTGTGTATTCGGTCATTTCTTTTGCCATATCTGCGTCGCGGATAGTGGACTCTGCCGCCTGGACGTTCTCGCTGGAAGTGGTGAGGTTGCTTGCGGTGTATTCGAGGCGGGCGAGAATTGCGCCGATAGTTGTCTGCTGGTCGAGCGCTTTCTGGAGGGCGTTTTCAAAGACGGAAATTGCCGCGTTAGCCTGTTCAAGCGTGGCGAGGCTGATAACGGAGCCGTCGGTGCCCTTAAGACCAAGAGCCGCCGCGCGCATATCCATCATGCCAATCGCGATTGAAAGGTTTGCCTCAGCGCCAACGTGAATGTTCAGGGAATGGTCGCTGGATTCGTTTGCCGCGAAAATCGTGGTCTTGAAGCCATTGAGGAACTCGTTGACGGATTTGCGGTTCTGACCTTCGCTGTTGGTAATGTTAATCGTCAAGCCGGAAATCTGCCCGTTCAAACCGCCATTCGCTGACGTAACCGTCAGACCCTTGTGCTTGTCGACCGTCTTAGTCACGCTGTCCGCAGGAACGATACCAACATCGTCATTCGACATAACGAGACCGTTGAAAGACTTGACGTAAATCGCTTCAATCTTGCGCTGAGCGTAGTTAGCGGTGCTGTCAATTTCTTCGGCGCCCGCTGCGAATATGGCACTGTCCGTGGTGAAGGTTGTCGTGTTTTCAGTGACGGAAGTTTCAACGCCGTTGACAGTATCGCGACCGCCCATGTTAATTACGAGGTCGGAGCTTTGCAGAATACCGAGCAGGGTGTTGCTGTCGACGTTCGTTTCCGTGCCGTTCGCCAGAATGTCCTTGAGTTTTTCATCGATGTATTCCATAATCTTGTCGGCAGCGCTGGCGAATGACGAATCAGTCCCGTTATCCAGAGTTTCAGTTCCGCCAGGATTGTAGAGCGCAACTTTTTCGACTGTGCCGTCGGTATGCGTAATCTGCACAAAGCCCGTTGAAAGAGTTACTGTGTCGGAAATGACGCCGGTATTCGTCGCCATGGTGGTTGTCAGGTCGGAAATGATAGCGTCGCGAACCAGGGTGTAAACGTTGGTAGTGGTGCCGCCCAGTTCAACTCTCTCGAAGTTTTCTACCAGCTGGGAAGTACCAATTTCGGTATTCATCGCCGCAAGTTCAAGCTGGAAATCTGCGGTAGGTTCAGCGTTGAAGGATTTGCGCAGGTCTGCCAGCGACGCGGAGCGGATTGTGCCGGAAGCCAAAGTAATATCGCTGTAAATTGGATTAATGGCGTCGTCGCCGCTTACGATTTTTGACGTGCCGAAAACGGGACTTTCAGTCAGGGCGTTGAGGTTGGCAAAAATGTCGTTGAGCGTTGTGTTTCCAACGTTGTAGGACGTGCTGTAGGTCATGCCGTTTTTGACGTAGGACGCGGTGAGTTTGTCGGTGGAGTTAATTTCGAGGGATTCGCCCTTGCGGTTTCTGAGCGAAGTGATTTTGTCGTCGCCAACGGTATCAAGTGCAAGGCTTTCGTTGGTCATAGCCGTGTAGGTCTGGACGCCGGACTGGGTTTTGGAACCTTCGAGGAGGTATTTGCCGTTGAACATGACAAGCGCGTTATCGTCAATCTGGTCAACGAGCTGGTTGACTTCCTTCTGGATAGTCGCGCGGTCTTCGTCGGTGTTGGTATCGGTTGCTGCGTTAATTGCTTTTTCCTTGAGGGTTTTAAGAATTTCGATTGTGCTGCCGAGCGCGCCTTCAGCGGTTTTCATCAGGCTGGAGCCGTTCTGGGAGTTTTGAGTTGCCTGGTCGAGCGAACGAATGCGGACGCGCATGCGCTCTGAAATTGCAAAGCCGGACGCGTCGTCCTGCGCAGATGTGATTTTCAGACCGCTGGAAACCTTCGCCAAACTTTTCTGCAGGGTGCTGCTGTTTTTGTTCAGCGTGTTGAGCGTTGTGACGGCGCTCATGTTGTTTTTAACTACCATTGCCATTTTAATATTCCTCCTTGGCTAAAATGTTTTTTTCTTCGGCAGTATCCTTCCCGCCTGCTTTTTTTATAACAAGCGCTTCTTCGTCGAGACTGGCTCGAATCGCCGCTTGCGACTTGAAGAACCGCCCGTGTTTCCACTATCATCCAAGCCGCCTGCCTGTCGCAGTTTTTGCTTTTTTTCCCTTGTGTGGGTTTCCACTGCCTCAAAAACTTTTTCGTGGCACTTGATTACTTTCAAAAACTTTATCGTTAATTTTCATATTCAACTTAAGTATTTTTCCCGCCGCGCCGCCATTTTGTCCCGCCGGAACAATTCCGCCCTCTGAAAAAAGTTGACTTTTTGGCAAAAAGGAATTATTATACGCAGGTATCGATTTTCCAAACGGGAGGCTAAAAATCTATGGTAAAACCATTGGGTGACAGAATCATAATCGAAGTCGCCGAAGTCGAACTCAAGACCAAAAGCGGAATCATCATGCCTGAGACTTCTAAGGAAAAGCCCCAAAAGGGTAAAGTCGTAGCCGTCGGCAAAGGCAAAGTCCTCGATAACGGTACGCGCCTTGAACCTGAAGTCAAGGTCGGCGACGAAGTTATTTTTAATAAATACGCGGGCAGCGAAATTAAAATCGACGATAAGGAATATCTCGTTATCCGCGAAAGCGATGTTCTGGCTATCGCTTAATCTGGTTTCAACTCGGAGGTAAATTTTTATATGGCAAAAGAAATTTTGTTCAATGAAGACGCCCGCCGCGCGCTCAGCCGTGGCGTCGACGCTCTCGCTAATGCTGTAAAAGTTACGCTCGGTCCTAAGGGGCGCAACGTTGTTCTTGAAAAAAAATTCGGCGCTCCGTCAATCACTAATGACGGCGTTACTATCGCCCGCGACATAGAGCTTGAAGACCACTTTGAAAATATGGGCGCCCAGCTCGTCAAGGAAGTCGCCACTAAAACCAACGACGTTGCCGGTGATGGTACGACCACCGCTACGCTCCTCGCGCAGGCTATCGTTCGCGAAGGTATGAAAAACGTCGCCGCCGGTGCCAATCCCATGATTATCAAGAAAGGTATCGAAGCCGCCGTTAAAACTCTCGTCGAAGAAATTAAAAATTCCGCGCAGAAAGTCGAGGGCAAAGACGCTATCGCTCAGGTCGCCGCAATTTCCTCCAGCGATGAAGAAATTGGCAACCTTATTGCGGACGCCATGGAAAAAGTCGGCAAGGACGGCGTTATCACCGTTGAAGAATCCAAAACCATGACAACCAACATGACGGTTGTCGAAGGTATGCAGTTCGACCGCGGCTACATTTCGCCATACATGGTCACTGATACCGATAAAATGGAAGCCGTTCTCGACGACCCGTACATTCTTATCACCGACAGGAAAGTTTCGTCAATCGCTGACATTATGCCGATTCTCGAACAGATTGTTAAGCAGGGACGCCCGCTGGCGATTATCGCTGAAGATGTCGACGGCGAAGCCCTTGCCACTATCGTCGTCAACAAACTGCGCGGCACGTTCAAAGCCGTTGCTGTCAAGGCTCCTGGCTTTGGCGACAGACGCAAGGCTAACCTCGAAGATATTGCCATTCTCACCGGCGGCAACGTTATCAGCGAGGAACTCGGACGCAAGCTCGAAAGCATTTCCATTGAAGACCTCGGCACTGCGCGCCAGATTCGCTCCGATAAGGAAAAAACTACGATTGTCGACGGCGCTGGCGATAAGGCTGAAATTTCCGCCCGCGTCGCTCTTATCCGCAAGCAGATTAAAGATTCCACCAGCGATTTCGATAAGGAAAAACTGCAGGAACGCCTTGCGAAACTCGCGGGCGGCGTAGCGGTTATCGAAATTGGCGCGGCGACCGAAGTCGAAATGAAGGAGAAAAAGCTCCGCATTGAGGACGCGCTCAACGCTACCCGCGCGGCTGTCGAAGAAGGTATCGTCGCTGGCGGCGGCACCACGTTCATTGACATTCTCCCCGCGCTCGATAAAGTTCAGCTCGAAGGCGATGCGAAAGTCGGCGTCGACATTGTTAAACGCGCCATTGAAGAACCCGTGCGCCAGATTGCCAACAACGCCGGTCAGGAAGGCAGCGTCGTCGTTGAGGCTGTCAAGAAAGCCGGCAAAGGTTTCGGCTTCAACGCGCTCAATAACGAGATTGTCGATATGATTAAATCTGGTATCGTCGACCCCGCCAAGGTTACGCGCTCCGCTCTGCAGAATGCGGCGTCCATTGCGGCGATGATTCTCACGACCGAAACTCTTGTTGCTGATAAGCCTGAGCCTACGCCTCCGCCGCCTCCTGGCGGTATGGGCGGTATGCCTGGTATGATGTAAGTTCGTTTCAGTATTTCTTTTTCAGCATTTTTTGTTTCAGCATTTCTTTTGAAAAAGAAACGCTGGCAAAGAAAACTGGGCCGCATAGGTCGCTTCCGGCGACCTGTGACGGCCCGCGCGCCGTCCATGGCGCGCTTTTTTTGTTGCTCATACTCAAAGCCCCAGTCGGACAAAAATGCGGCGTCAGTGCGGGCGGCGCCCCGTAGCAAATCCTCCTACTCGTCGAATTTGCAGGCGCGCTTTTTTTGTTGCTTACACTCATTTTGTTGCTCACACTCAAAGCCCCAGTCGGACAAATTTCGGCAATTCCCGCCCAATCTTCAGCGCGACTATCATCGATAACAATCCTGCCGCGCCTTAGAGAAATTCCGCCACATTCGCATTCCGTCGCGCAGGCACCGCACCTCACGCAAAGTTTTTCGTCGTAAATAATTTTCATAAAAAATACCCCGATAAATTTATCGAGGCTTAAAATTTTTATTTAATAGCTGAATCAAGCTTACTTTTTCTTTTTGGCGTCCTTGAGGCTTTTATCGATAGCGGCGCCGAATTTTGTGTAGAACTCCTCGCACGCCTTGAGGTAGTCTTTGGAATTTTTGCCGATAGAGCCGCTCTGCGTCGCCAGAATGTAAATGGGATTGCCGTCGGCGGCGTTCTGGACTTCAAAGAAAAAAATCACTTTCTTGGGATTATTGGCAACGGCAACGCGCAGGGAGGCATCGGCGTACTTTGAAATATTTTCGTCGTAAACCTTGCGCGCCTCCACAACGTCCATCGCCTTTATGTCAACGCCGGTATCGCGCAGAATGTTGGCGGCAATGTCTTCGTAGGAAATGACGTACATGCGCGAAGATTTGCTGGCGTCGAAAACTATCCGAATGAAATCGTCATACGCCGGCTCCACAATTTCAGTCTGGTAGTAATCCGGCAGCGCGATGGCTAAGCGTTTAACCGCGCCCAAATCTGCGTTCGCGGCAATGGTTTCCTTGTACCCCGCCAGCGCCGTCGCAGAAACCAGCAGCGTCACCAGCATTACAAGCGAGCATAAAAATTTTTTCATGGCTGTACCTCCGAATTATTCAAGTGCGCGGTAGACGAATGCGGCAAGCGCGGCGCCAAGCAGCGGTCCTATGATAAAGACCGGCAGACACTCAAACGGTGCGGCATTTCCGCCAGTTAGCGCGATAATCGCCGGACCAAAACTGCGCGCGGGATTTACTGAAGTTCCAGTCAGACCGATACCCAGAATGTGCACGCCGACCAGCGTCAAGCCGATAATCAGCCCGCCAAATGAGCCGTGACTGAATTTCGGTGACGTCACGCCCAGAATGTTTATCACGAAAATAAATGTCAGCACGACTTCAACGAGCAAGCCAGCCGCCGCGTTGCCATTGACGCCAGCCAGTCCGTTCGTACCGAGCCCGCCCGTCATGTCAGGAACATTTCCCATGACGAAAATCGACGCCAGCAGCTGAGCGCCAATCAGCGCGCCAATGCACTGCGCGATAACGTAGTAAACGAAATCCTTCGTCGTCATTCTGCCGCTAATCAGAACGCCGAGCGATACCGCCGGATTGATATGACAGCCGGAAATATTTCCAATCGAATACGCCATGGCGACAATCGAAAGACCAAAAGCAAACGCCGTGAGAATGTATCCACTTCCCAGAACCGCGTCGCAGCCGACGAGCATCGCCGTGCCGCAGCCAAGAAAAACCAGCGTCATTGTGCCGATACATTCGGCAACGTATTTCTTCATTTTTCAGCCTCCAACAAATTGTGATTTGCCAGCGCCTCGCGAACCACTTCCAGATTTTTCGGCTCAATTTCGCTAAGCGGCATTCGCACTGCGCCGACGTTCCACCCCAGCAACTTCATCGCCGCCTTGACTGGAATCGGATTTACTTCGCAGAAAAGCGCGTCGACCAAATCGCTGTAGTCTATCTGCAATTTCGCCGCCGCCTCGACTTTCCCTTCAAAATACAGCTGGCAGATTAAATGCGTGTCTTTCGGCGCCACGTTCGACAGCACTGAAATGACGCCCCTGCCGCCCACTGACAGTATCGGGATAATCTGGTCGTCGTTGCCGGAGTAAATCGTCAAATCGTCGCCGCAGAGCCGCCGCGTCCTGAGAATCGCTGACAGGTCGCCGTTGGCTTCCTTCGCCGCCACGATATTTTTGTGCTGCGCGAGCTTAGCGTAAGTTTCCGGCTTGATATTGACGCCGGTGCGGCTCGGCACGTTGTAGACAATCATCGGAATGTTTACGCTGTCCGCAATCTTCGTGTAGTGCGCAACCAGACCGTTCTGCGTGCATTTGTTATAGTACGGCGTGACGAGGAGCAGACCGTCCGCGCCGACACTTTCCGCGTACTGCGAAAGCTGAATGGCGTAGCTGGTATCGTTGGAGCCGGTGCCTGCAACCACGGGAATGCGCCCGTTTGTATGCTCGACGGCGAATTTGATAGCGGCTTTGTGTTCATCGTCGTCAAGCGTCGCGCTCTCGCCGGTGGTGCCGGTAATGATAATCGCGTCGGTGCCTTCAGCAATCTGGTTATCGATAATCCTGCCGAGTTCCGCGAAATCAATCTTGTTGTTTTCGTCGAACGGGGTGACAATCGCCACGCCCGCGCCGGTAAAAATCGTTCTCTTCATGTTAACTCTCCTGTCTTGAATTGTACTCAACCTTTTTGCTGGGCGTCAGCGTTTCAAATGGCGCGTTTATGAACTGTTTTATCGCCGTCCACGTCACGTCGAAATTGTCGAGGAACGCCGTGTGCCACGCCTTCGGTACGACGCACAGCCGCGAATTTTCTATCAGCTGGTGCGCCTCCAGTACCGTGATAACCGGCGCGTGGTCATCTTCGTCGCCAGTTATTAAAAGCACGGGACATTTAATCGCGCCGAAAGTTTCTTCGCCGACGTTCATTTCGCTCCAGAAACGCATAAGCTTGCTGTAAGATTCCTGCAGACGCTCCGGCTCCGGCATGATACTTTTTTCGTAGGCGATAAATTCCGAGTCAATTTTCTCAAGCTCGTCAACGTTCAGACTGTCCGCCGAAAAGTAGCCCGCCTTGAGCGTACCGGCGCCAATCGCGCAGATTCTTTCGACGTACTGCGGGTAGAGCGCGGCAATTTCGTAGGCGGTGTACGCGCCGTCGCTGAAGCCCAGAATTTTAACCGGCTCGTCAACCGTGGCGTTCAAAACTGCAACCGCGTCATCGGCTTTCTGCTTATAGGTAAGCGGCGTGTGACCAATTTCGGAGCGCCCGTGCCCGCGCGTCGACATAACAATCAGCCGGTGTTTTTTCTTGAGCTCGTCGAGAATTTTGCCCAGTTCGTAGGGACTGCCGACGCCGCCGCCGTGCAAAACCAGAATCGGCTCGCCCTGCCCGTAAACCTCGTAGTAAAGTTTCGCGTCCGCCGTCTGCACGTAGCTGCCCGCCTTGACGTTATCGCCGTAGGGAGTCTTGACGCCCTTCGCGTCGTATTGCATGAAATATCTCGCCGCTTCCACGCTGCCGCCTCCAATCAAACTCAAACTCAGCAAAGCCGCCAGAATTTTTTTCTTCACGCTGCCACCTCACTTAATCGCCGGCTTAATGCTCTTGAAAATCGCCGCGTTATCCTTGAGAACATTTTCGTTACCGAACACGCACAGATTGTTTTCGTTCATGCAGGCGCCGACAAGTTCAGCCAGCGCGCGAATGTCAGCCTGACGCGTGCTCAAAACTTCGTCGCGGGATTTCTGGCGGTCTTCGTAGGTTATCCCCTTGAGGCAAAATTCGGCGGCAACCTGCCCTTTGAGCGAAGGCGTGAGAGGCTTGTCAATCTTGCTCATGGTGCCGATAATGTACTTATCCATTTCGCGGTCGGACACGTCGAAATTGCGCAGAAAATCAGCCGTGGCGTTGAAAACGTCGAGCGTGCGGCTGAGATTCGGGTCGCGGTAGGAGCCGAAGAACATATGCCCTGTGCGGGTGAAATTGACGAACGCGCCGTAAGCGCCGCCCTGCACGCGGATTTTCGTCCAGAAATATTCGTAGCGCAAAATGTGTTCAAGCACCGACATCGCGCCGGAATATTCGTAGCCGAGCCGGATAAAGTTGGCGCCCTTGCCGACGTACTGCACGCGGCTTTGAGAGTACAAGCCCTCGTTCTGCGCGACCAGCGGGAAATCGTAGTCAACCTTATCGTATTCGTCGACGGGCAGGGATTTAATCAGCTTTTTGAAATGCGGCAGGAACTGGCTGTAGAGTTCGGAATTTGCCGTGACGCTGATAATCAGACCGTTGCGGTTGAGCAGGCGGTTGTAAACGTCGGTAAGCTCGCTGACCAGCTCGTCAAATTTTTCGTCGAAGTTCGCCAGCAGGTCTTTCAGAAATTCGTTGAAAGGCAGAATGGCGGAGTCGTTGTAGGCACCGGCGTTGGAAAGGTAGGACGCGATTCGCGCGGCGATAATCGTGGTCGCGCTGGACTGCAGGCTGAGTTCAATGCCAATCTGTTCTTCTTCGACAATTTCGCGCAGGCGCTTTTTGTTGGTGAAGACGGTCTCGGTGAAAATTTCGCTGAGAATTTCGCTCATGGCGGGGATTTTAGAGCTGAGCGCTTTGGCGTAGACTTTAAGGCGCGGCTGGAAAGAATCCGGCTTGCCGTTCTTAGAATCAGCGTGCAGAGCCGTGCCGAAACCGCCAATGTTCAGATTGACGAGGTTGGCTAAATCGTCGTAGGAATGCTGTTTGGTATCGATTCGCCCGATAATTTCGTTGAGCAGGAAGGCGTAGAAAATTTTGCGCTGGGGAACTTTCAGGGCGTCGAAATAAAACGTCAGGTAGATAATCCCGTGGGTGTCGACGTTGCTGAAAAGAATGCGCGTGCCGTCGATGTCGCGGTACATGAGCGGCAGTTTTTCAGCCTCCGCGCGAATGTCGGAAATTTTTATGAGCGGGATAGTTTCAAGGGCTTCGGGCGTTTCGGGACTTTGCTGGCGGATTTTCAGATTCTTCGCAGTCTCGATAACGCCGGCAATTTCCTCGGCTGACATGCGGGACTTAATTTCGGCGAGCTTAGCGGCTTGAGCGGCTTCGCGTTCCTTGCCGACGGTCTTACTTGGCGCGAGCGTGATTAAAACCTTGTGCGGGTTGTCGATAAAATATTTCTGCAGGAGATTTTCAAAGTAGCCGCTGTTCGAGCCGTCCTTGACGGTTTTCAAATCGTCTTCGTAGCGGAAATAAACGGTGGGGTCGCCGCCGTAAAGCCACGTCCTCAAGCCGCGCAGTCCGAGAATCAAGCCCTTGGGCATAAGCCCGAAATCGGCTTCGCGCAGACGAAATTCAAACAGGCTGATTGACGCTTCGAGCAAAGTTTTATCGATACCCTGCGCGACGAGCTTTTTCATTTCGGCGGTAACGAGTTCGCAGAATTTATCGGCGCGGTCGGGTTCGGAACCGTTGAGCGTGATATTGAAAGGCGGCTGGCGGAGGTCTTCGTCCATACCGGCGTCAACGTCCCTGCCGAGATTCGAATCGAGGATAGCCTTTTTGAGCGGCGCGGCGGGCGTAGTGAACAGCGCGTGGGTGAGAATTTCCAGTCCGAGCATATCGGTTGAATTTGTCACGTCGCCGGTAAGAAAGTTCAGCGAGATAAAAGTTTTTTCGTCGGCGGATTCTTCATCGCCAATGGGATAAAAATCCTCGACGCGCTTCATTTCGGTAAAGGGCGGCTGGCTGGCAATTTCGCTGTCGACTTCGATTTTGTCAAACTTGGAAAGATATTCGCTGTCGAGGTATTCCAGCTGCTCGTCAATGTCAACGTCGCCGTAAAGGTAAATGTAGCTGTTGGACGGGTGGTAAAATTTCTGGTGGAAGGCGGCGAAATCTTCCTGCGTGAGGCTGGGAATGGCGTCGGGGTCGCCGCCAGATTCAAAGCCGTAGCAGTTATCTGGGAAAAGTTCGTGCAGAGTTTTGCGGGCGAGAATATCTTCCGGCGAGGAAAAAGCGCCGCGCATTTCATTCAGCACAACGCCGCTGTAAGTCAGGGGCGCGTCGGGATTATCAATTTCATAGTGCCAGCCTTCCTGCAGGAGAATTTCCGGCGTAGTGAGCATGGCGGGATTGAAAACGGCGTCCAGGTAAACGTCTTCGAGGTTGCGGAAATCTTTGGCGTTGCGGCTCGCCACGGGGTAAACGGTTTTGTCAGGATAAGTCATGGCGTTCAGGAAGGTGTTGAGGGAGCCCTTGATAAGTTCGACGAAGGGTTCCTTCAGCGGATATTTTTTGGAGCCGCAAAGCGTGGAATGTTCGACGATATGAGCAACGCCGGTATCGTCTTTGGGCGGCGTGCGGAAACCGATGTAGAAAACTTTGTTGTCGTCGTCGGCTGCCACGTAGAAAAGGCGCGCGCCGGTCTTGACGTGTTCAAACTCATACGCATTCGCGCTGATTTCGGCAATTTCGGAAATTTTGTTGAGGCGGAAACCGTGGCGCTCATCATTAATCTTCAGATTCATACAATCGCTCCTAATTGAAATTTTGGCGGGAATATTATACCATAGCTGAAAAATTTTGCTACAGATTTTTGCGGAGGCGAGAGCATGTTTACTGGCAGTTCGCCGGAAATTACTACGGGATTATGGCGCAGAAACTCTAGCTGTAAAAATTTTTCTGTTCGTTAGAATTGTCGCAAAATTCAGCTCTAAATTCAGCGATATTTCATTTGCCGGTGATATAATGCGGGAAAATTTTTTGAGCGGCATGCTACGGGGGATTATGTTTTTCTGTCAGAAATATTTTTTGGGAATTATAATTTTTTTGAGCCTCCAAAAATTGCATGCCGTCACGATTTAATTTTGTGGAGGGATTGACATGAAGTTTTTCACCAGAAAGAAGCTGGCGGCAGCTGTGCTCTCAACGTCGCTGATGTTCGCGAGCATACAGGCAGAAGCGGCGTCGAATTTCTTTGAAGAAGTTCCGACGAACAACTGGTCTTATTCCGCCATCAACGAACTTATCGATACCGGCAACATTCCAGGCTACAATCAGCGAATCCCCAGCGGCAGAATCATGACGCGCATGGAAATGGCTATGATCGTCGATGAAGCCATGCAGAATCAGCGGGCGTTCACCCCTGCGCAGCGCCAGACCATTGAGCAGCTCAGCAAGGAATATTTCTACGACATTAAAAAAGTCCGCATGCTCAACAAGCTCGATCGGCTCGACGAAAGCACGATTGACAACCTCAATAAGCCCAGCCGCCATACCAGAGGCGACGACGGCGACGTTCTCTTCACGACCGAAGAAAAATCCAAGCTCAAGAGCTGGGCAAACCGCTTTGAAATCAACGGCTACGCGCAGATTCGCCACGACCACACGATTGAAAATACCTGGACGCCCGAACCTGTACGCGGCGCCGACGGCAGATACCGCTACAATGGCTACGGTGAAAAGACCCGCTCCAAGCCTTCGACGTACACGAAAATCGACCTCACCGCCAAATACAAAATCAATGACAACTGGAAAGCCGGCGCCAACTTCATTATTCGCGGCAGCACCGATAACGTCGACAACTGGAGCTGGAGCGGCGGCGAAAATGTTTCTACCGTTCCCTCGCCGTGGGTCTGGGTTGAAGGTAAAGTCGGCGGCGGGCGCGGCGTAGATGTCAAGTTCGGGCGCTGGAACGAATGGACGCCAATGGGCTGGGGCTTCGACATGGACTCTGACGTTACCGGCGGACAAATCTCCTTTGGTAACCCCAAATTCCGCACAACCCTTACCGCCGTCAAAGTCGACCTGTGGGATAATCACATGAGCAGCAATTATCTGCAGAACGTTCGCGGCTACGAAACCGACGAAGATACGCCGACTGTTGGCGTGCGCTGGGACTGGCAGGCGAACGATAATACCGACGTTCATTTCGGCGTTCACGGCATGGGCGCTATGACCAGCCGCTATCAGGACGATAAAAAGAAAAAACACGTGCTCTATTACTACGTCCACGCCGGTCACAAATTCGATGACAACTGGAAAATCCACGGCGGTATTATCAACAGCAACGCCAAAATGATTGACCACCCGTGGGGCGAAGACGGTCCCAATCCTACGACTTCCCCGGGTTACTGGCTCAGCGCATGGTACAAGAATATCGACCTGCAGAAACCTGGCACTTTTGACATTTGGGCGACGTACCGCAAGGAGCCTGGCAAGAGCTGGGTTACCGTTACTGACTGGTGGCCGAAGAACGCTGAAGGTTTCCGCATCGGCGCCGACTACGTTGTAGCGAAAAACATGTTCTTCACGACCTGGGCGGACAGAATCAAGGAAATCGATACCAAGGCGAAACACACGCGCTATCGTTTCCAGATGCAGTTTATGTTCGAGTAAAATTTTCTCAACCGTACAGCGGCGGGGAGCGTCATGCTTTCCGCCATTTTTTTAGGAGGCGTTATGATGAACTGGAAAAAAATTCTCAAGCGCAGCATTTGCGCGGCGGCGGCAGTAACCGTTCTCATGGGCGGAGGTATTCAGGTAAACGCGGCGGCGCCCGCTCAGCAGCTCCCCTGCTACAAGACCGTTACCGAAGTTTTTGACTGGGGTCCCGCAGTTTCCAAAGTTATCGTCAACCTCGGCACCAAAATCAGCGCCAGGGATGTTGACAACGATACCTTCAAAGTCTACGTCAAGCGCAACCTGCCCGACGGCGCGCTCACGCCCGCGGAGTCTATGGCTATCACCGACAGAATCGTTACGCTCGGCAACGAGGCGAAGGATAACAAAGACCTTGAAGGCTACCGCGAAGTTACCCGCGCTTACGTTTGCGACGCCGAAGGCAATCCCGCCAGCTCCGGCGAATACGTCACGATTGAAATGCGCGTTGCGCCAAATGACAATCTCGGCGCCGCGCTCAACTGGAACGCCAGAATTTCCTACAACGCCTTCGTCACGCCCGAATACACAATCATTCAGGATAAAAAAATTGGCAAGCTCAAAAATCTCGTCATTGACAACTGCAAGGGCAATATCCGCCCGATTGTCGACGAGTTCAAATTCGGCAGTTACGCCACGGCTGACCGCCGCACGCTCACTTATGCCGCGTTCGAGCCGGAATATGACGGCAGGAAACACCCGCTGATTATCTGGCTGCATGGCGGCGGCGAGGGCGGCAATACTTCGCCCAGCCTGCCGATTATGGGCAACAAGGCGACGGCTTTCGCGCAGGAAACTATTCAGAATTATTTCGGCGGCGCGTTCGTGCTGGCGCCCCAGTGCCCGACCATGTGGATGGAAGGCGCCGGTCCCAATGGTTTCGCTAACGGCAAGCCGCTCTATGAAGATATTTTAATGTCGCTGATTAGCGATTACGCCTCGTCCAACCCCAGCATCGACACTTCCAGAATTTACGTCGGCGGCGATTCCAACGGCGGCTACATGACGCTCTGCCTTGTCCGCGATTATCCTGGAGTTTTTGCGGCTGGCTTCCCCGTCTGCGAAGGGCTTGCTGACCGGCTGATTAGTGAAAGCGACCTGCGCAGAATTGCTCAGACGCCGCTCTGGTTCGTCGCTGCCGCTACTGACACCACGCTCCCGCCTAAGGATTATTCCATTCCGACCGTTCAGCGCCTGCAGAATATCGGCGCGGAAGTCTACTTCAACTACTTCAACGACGTTCACGATACTACCGGCTTGTACTTCAAGGACAACGGCGCCGCGTGGGAATATCCTGGACACTGGAGCTGGATTTACGTTTATAATAACATCTGCGAAGAAGATATAGATGGGCGCACCGTCAAGCTCTTTGAGTGGCTCGCCTCCCACAGCAAATAAGCTTTTAATTCGCCTGATAAAGTTCAGAGCCTCGACACTAATCGGGGCTCTTTTAGTTTGCTCCAAAATAAAAAAATCCGCTTTGGTGCGGCGGCTGAAAAAAATTTTTTTTGTTGACATTCTCCCAGTTGAAGTGTATTATTGACTCGTCACAAAATAAGTCGACAAACCTCGCTGGGGTCTAAAGCTAAAACAATTCTAAACCCTTGCGCTGTGTTTGTCAAGAAAGGCGCAGGTGGTATTATGGCTTATGGTAGAATTTATGGGATTGAGTGCCTCGTCGACGGCAACAAAATTTATGTCGGGCAGACGACGCGCGATGTTCGGCTGCGTATCATGGAGCACAAGAGCGACAAAAGACAGCACATGTGGCAGATTATTCGCAAGTTCGGCTGGGAAAATTTCGTCTGGGTCGTCCTTGAAGAATGCGATTCGCAGGAGGAACTCGACGAGGCAGAAAGACGCTGGATTAAGCGGCTGAATTGTGTATATCCGAACGGCTACAATCGCGGTAGCGGCGGCAAAAGGGGTTTCAAGTGCCACGAATTGACACGTAAGGAAATGAGTACGGTGCAGCTCGGGCGTATCATTCCTAACAGCAATCGCCTGAAAGTTTCGGCGGCGAAAAGAAAAGTATTCTACCCCAATATTGTCGCAGAGCTTGACCGTCAGCAACTTACATACACGGCACTTGCAAAACTTTTAAATGTAAATTGCGGAACATTGATGGGAAAATTGAATGGCAACAATAGGCTAGACGAAAAGACCGCGCTGGCTATCAAGGAAATTCTTGGCGTCGACATTCCGCTCGAAGAACTTTTCAAGACCGTTGAAGGAAATGCTGGGCTTCGCGTCGAAAAAAAGCGTAAGTAAAATTTTCGAGGAGGAATTTTTTTAGTATGAGAGTAACAAACACTCGCTGGTACCCAAAATATCACGTTGCAGCGCCGGCTGCTTGGATCAATGACCCGAATTCTTTTGTATTTTATAAAGGGCAATATCACCTTTTCGCGCAGCACCACCCGCATTCGGCGCAATGGGGTCCGATGCACTGGCACCACGTTGTCAGCGACGATCTGGTACACTGGAAACATCTGCCTATCGCGCTGGCACCGACTGAAGACTACGAGCGCAACGGCTGTTTCAGCGGCAGCGGTATCGAAAAAGACGGCAGGCTCTACCTTTTCTACACCGGTCACATTGACACGCCCGAAACTGAGGAGCTCGGCTTCAGGAACGTCCAGAATCAGTGCATGGCGTACAGCGACGACGGAATTAATTTCACCAAATACGAAAACAATCCGATAATCCTCGTACCCGAAGACGAAGATTCTGACGTTTACGGCGCAGATTTCCGCGACCCCAAAGTCTGGAAGCACGGCGATACCTATTACATGGTCGTCGGCGCGCACACCAAAGACAAACTGCGCGGGCAAATCGTTCTGTACGAATCTAAAGACCTGTATGACTGGAACTTCAAAAGCATAATGGCGCGCGGCGAAGGCAACCAGGGCTTCATGTGGGAGTGCCCCAACCTCGCTAGCGTTGAAGGAAAAGATGTGCTGATTCTTTCGCCGCAGGGTATCAAGCGCGTCGGCAATAAATTCATGAACGTTTTCCAGTCCGGCTACTTTATCGGCAGGCTCGACTACAGCAGCGGAATTTTCAAGCACGGCGAATTTGAACTGCTGGATTACGGCTTCGACTTCTACGCGCCGCAAATCACTCAAATTCCTGACGGGCGCACGATTATGATTGGCTGGTTGGACATGTGGTATTCACCCATGAAAGAGGATGTTGACGGCTGGGCTGGAATGATGACTGTTCCGCGCGAAGTTCACATTAAAAACGGCAAGGTCGTGACGCCGCCGATTAAGGAACTGGAGGCGCTCCGCATTTCCGAAAAATCGCTGGAAAATCTGCTTTTCTACGACGAAATGAAATTCGACGGCATTGAAGGCGAAGTCGGCGAGCTTGTCATGAATATCGACCTCACTGAAACTCCGGCGTTTGAAATTGACCTGCGCGTCGGCGGCGAAGAAAAATCCGTCATTACCTACGACGACGCGATTCATCTGTTCAAGTTCAACCGCGACAAGGCTGGCGAAGGCGGCGACGGCGAACGCGAAGTCAAGCTCCCGCCTTACGATAAAATGAAACTCCAGATTTTCCTCGACCGCTCCTCCGTCGAAATTTTTATCAATGACGGCGAATACGTCATGAGTTCCAGAATTTATCCGCGCAGCGATTCGACTGGGATTAAATTCATTCCCGTCGGCGGCGCCTTCAAAATCGACAGCATGACGTTCTACACGCTCGGCGAAGGTATTCCTCAGCCGCGCGTCTGATAAAATATTTTTTCCGCAAACTAAAAAAGCTCCGCGCATTTTGCACGGGGCGATTTTTTTATTCCAGCGTCATCGCAATTTCGTTACAGTTCGGGAAGAATCGGCAATCAAGGCAATCTTTCCACGTTTTCTGGTGAAGAGTTTCGCGCGGGACAATTTTAAAACCAACGCTGGCGAAAAACGGCGTGTTATATGTCAGCGTGAAGAATTTCGTGACGCCGAGTTTCCTGCCGTCCTCAAGCAGCAGCTTAACAATCTCGCCGCCGATACCGCGCCGATGAAAATCCTTGCTGACAGTCAGCGAGCGAATTTCCGCCAGCTCATTCCACGTGCAGTGCAGGGCGCCGCAGCCGACGATTTTGCCGCTGGAAATTTCCTGCGCGACGACAAATTCCGGCAGCGTTTCGTAGAGCGTGGAATAAGTTTTCGGCAGCATCAGACCTTCCGCCGCGAAACCGTTAATCAGCGCGAAAATTTCTTCGACATCGGCGAAAGTCGCGTGCCTGTATCTGAACAAATTGCACCAGTCCTTTGCGTATGGTATAATCTCAAAAATTTTTTGGAGGGATTTTCATGCCAGCCTACTACGATTCCTGCCCGCGCTGTGGACGGACGAATTTCGGCGAGATTCTCCACTGCAAGCGCTGCGGTACCGAATTTTGCACGAAATGCATCGGCAAACGCACTCTGCCCGACGGCGATACCTATCAGTGCTGTCCGCGCTGCGGCGCCGAATTTGACGAAGATGACGATACCATTTACGTCGTCGTTACAGAAAAGGAAAACGCCAGAAATAAGCGTTAGACTTTCGCGGACGGGCAAATTTCGTTCAGAGGGCAGTTGTAGCATTTTGGACTGCGCGAAGTGCAAATCAGCCGCCCGTGCCAAATCATCCAGTGGTGCGCGTCCGACCACTTTTCTTTAGGAATAATTTTCTGCAAGCCGAGTTCCACTTCGAGAGGCGTGGTTCCTTCGGCTATTTGTGTGCGGTTAGCGATTCTGAAAACGTGCGTATCGACAGCAATCGCCGGAATTTTGAAAGCCACGCTGGCAACGACATTAGCAGTTTTGCGCCCGACGCCAGGCAGTTTCGTCAGCGCATCGAAATCGTCAGGGACTTCGCCGCCGTATTCGTCAAGCAGAATTTTGCTCGTACCGATAATATTTTTCGCCTTCGCCTTGTAGTAGCCGCACGGGCGGACAATTTCTTCCAGTTTCTCCTGCCCCAGCTCTATCATCTGCTGCGGCGTGTTCGCTATCTGGAAAAGCTGCTCCGTCACTTCGTTTACGCGCTTGTCTGTGCACTGCGCCGACAAAATCACCGCCACCAGCAGTTCAAATACCGAGTTGAACTTCAGTTCGGGTATCGCGCCCTTGTACGTCTCCTCCAAAATCCGCAGCTCCTCAATCTTTAGACTGTCGTCAATTTTTTCCAATGCTCTCACCCCGTGTCAAAATTAATTCCGTGTATGGAAGTTCTTTAAATCCAAATTTTTTATAGCAGGTCATCGCTGCCGAATTGTCTTTTTCAGTCTCCAGCCTGAAAATTTTGTCGGGATATTCCTCAGCGACGCGGCGAATAAATTCTGAGCCAATCCCCTGCCCGCGATATTCCGCTTCGACGAAAATATCTTCAATCCAAATGCATTCGCCGCCAAATTCCGTCGAGTAGCTCTTAGCCAGAATCCCGTAGCCGATAACTTTGCCGCCGGTCTCAAAAACAAATCCTTCGACGAAATTTGAACCGCCCGTGCAGTTGTGCACATTCGCCGCGAAAATTTCTTCCGAGCCGATGGTTATCACAGCCGCCGAAGTATAAAATTCACGCATCATTTTTATTACGGCGTCTTTATCGTCGCGCCGCATCTTTCTGATATTCAATTCGTCAAACTGCGAACAGGTGCTGGTATTCTGCCGCCGCGCGCAATGAACGCCTCGGAACTCCAGTTATTTTTGACGGCGACAATCGGGCAGTAGCCGAGCAGTCCACCAAATTCCACCACGTCGCCAACTTTCGCGTTCGGCACGGGAATAATTCTGACGGCGGTCGTTTTGTTATTGACAACGCCAATCGCCGCCTCGTCCGCGATAATCCCGCTAATCGTCGCCGCGCTCACGTCGCCCGCAACCGCTATCATGTCTAAGCCGACGCTGCAGACGCAGGTCATCGCCTCCAGCTTTTCCAGCGAAAGCCCGCCGGTCTTAACGGCTTCAATCATGCCTTCATCTTCGCTGACGGGAATGAACGCGCCGCTCAAGCCTCCGACGTGCGAACTCGCCATCAAGCCGCCTTTTTTCACAGCGTCATTAAGGAGCGCCAGCGCGGCGGTAGTTCCTGGAGCGCCACAGACTTCCAAGCCCATTTCTTCCAGAATCCGCGCGACTGAATCTCCAACTGCGGGCGTCGGCGCCAGCGAAAGGTCGACAATTCCAAAAGGCACGCCCAATCTGCGCGAGGCTTCCTTAGCAACGAGCTGCCCGACGCGGGTAATTTTGAACGCGGTTTTCTTAATCGCCTCGGCAATTTCGGTGAAGTTTGCGCCCTTCAAATCTTCCAGCGCGTGCTTGACGACGCCTGGACCGCTGACGCCAACGTTAATCACCGTGTCCGCCTCAGCCACGCCGTGGAAGGCGCCAGCCATGAAAGGATTGTCGCCAGGCGCATTGGCGAAAATCACGAGCTTCGCGCAGCCTATAGCCTGACGGTCGCGCGTGAGTTCAGCGGTGCGCTTGATAATTTCGCCCATTTCGCGCACGCAGTCCATGTTAATGCCGGCTTTCGTCGACGCAAGATTTATCGAACTGCAAACCAAATCCGTCGTAGCCAGCGCCTGAGGAATTGATTCAATCAGAATCCTGTCGCCGCCGGTAATGCCTTTTTCGACGAGCGCGCTGAATCCGCCAATAAAATTCACGCCGACTTCCTTAGCGGCGCGGTCAAGCGTTTCGGCGATTGGAACGTAGCTGTCGGTCTTGCAGGCTTCGGCGGCTATGGCAACCGGCGTCACGGAAATTCGCTTGTTGATAATCGGCACGCCGTATTCCGCTTCAATGTCTTCGCCGGTTCGGACGAGAAATTCAGCGGTCTTGGTAATTTTATCGTAGACGTTGCGGCAAAATTCGTGCAGGTTCGGATGCGCGCAGTCGCGCAGGGATATTCCCATTGTTATCGTCCGCACGTCCAGCTTGTTTTCCGTTATCATTCGATTCGTTTCGAGAATGTCTTCAATCGTTATCAACGTTTCTGCCTCCGTGAAAATTCTATGCAGTATTTTACCAGAAAACCGCTTAAAATTCAAGGAAAATAAAAAAGCCCCGCCGTACTTTTGCGAAGCCGAAAATATTTTAAAATGAGCACCACGGTTCTCCACTCATAAAGTCGCCGTCGTGGTAAATCGCCGCGCGCGCCCGACAGCCGCCGCATTTGTTTTTGTACCGGCAGGCGCCGCAGTTCCCGCCATATTCAAGCGTGCGGAGCTTTTTCAGCACGGAATTGTTGCGCCAAATTTCGTCGAAGGGCGTTTCTCGAACGTCGCCGAGCTCCATGTTGAGATACGCGCAGGGCTGAACTTTGCCGCGCGGGCTGATTATGCAGTAGGAAAGACCGGCGAGACAGCCACGTTTGAATCTTGAAGTCATGCCGAGCTGGTCGACGATTCTGATAAACTGCGGCGCGCAAGTCGGCTTGAGTTCGATTGAAACTTCCTGCTGCTTTTTCATGATTCGCGTCAAAACGGATTCGTATTCCGCCGCGCGCAGAGATTCTTCCTCAATCGTCGCCGCTCTGCCCGTCGGTACAAGGAAGAAAAAGTGGTGAGCCTTCGCGCCAATTTCTACCGCGAAATCTGTCAGCGCTTCGAGTTCTGAGCTGTTCCAGTCCATAACCGTCGTATGAATTTGGAACGGCAAGCCCGCCGCGCGGCAGTTTTTCATTCCCTCGACTGCTCCCGCCCACGCATTTTTGAACGCGCGGAATTTGTCGTGCTTAGCCGCGTCCATCGAGTCCAGCGATATTCCCATTCCCTTCGCGCCAGCAGATTTTAAATCCCGCGCCATTTCCGGCGTTATCAGCGTGCCGTTCGTGCCGAAGACGGGAATTAATTTCAGCGCCGCCGCGTGTTCGACGAGTTCCAGAATATCTGGACGCATTAACGGTTCGCCGCCGGAAAAAATCATAATCTTGAAACCAGCGCGAGCAATCTGATTCAGCAAAGTCTTAGCCTCGGCGGTAGAAAGTTCCTCGTCCGCCTTGCAACCGGCGTCGCGGTAGCAGTGCGCGCAGTACATGTTGCAGGCGTTGGTTGTGTTCCAGGAAACAATCACAAAAATTCCTCCAGCCATTTGTCCAGAAACGCCATTTGTTCCGGCGTGTGAAACCAGTGCTCGCCGCCCGCCATTACCGTGAGCGTTGCGCCGATTTTTTCTGCGAAGTTTTCTATCGTTGCCCGTGAAGTCAGCGCGTCATTTTCGCCGTACAGAATGTGCGTTGGAACCTGCCAGCGGATTGGATTTGCCCGCACCCAGCTCAGATATTTCCACGACAAATTTCCAATTTCCTGACGCTCGCGCAGTTCGGCTTCCGTGACGTTCGACTGGCGCATCATGTTCAGAATCAATTTTTCCATGTCGACGACTGGCGAAATAAAAAATGCGGCGTCGAACTTTTTATCAGCGAGCGCCGTCATTGCGAAATAAGCGCCAATGCTGTTGGCTATTAAAATTTTCGCGCAGTGCGAATTGAAAAATGGCGGAAATTCTTCTGCCGCTTCCCACGGCGTTTCAGATTTGTAGTCAAAGCCAGTCACGTCGAAAAACGGCGCGTAATGCTCAGCTTCAGCCGCCGTGCCGCCCTTTCCGTGAATGTACACAGCTAAATTTTTCATAGCGAAATTTCCTCATCAGTCAGATAGCAGGCGGGGTCGGACGCCCAGAAATCGCCGGTCTTAGCTTCGGCGCGCGTGCGGAAATTCCCGTTGCAGTTGTCTAGGAATTTGCATTTGGCGCAACGCCCCTTGAGCAGAGGCTTGCGATTTTTCAAGCCCGCCATAATCTCATTGGAAGTGTCAGTCCAAATCTCGCCGAACTTTCTTTCGCGGACGTTGCCGAAAGTGTGATGCTGCGTGAACTGGTCGGGGTGAACGTAACCGGCGGGGTCGACTTCGCCGAACGCAATGCCGGAGCGGTTGCCGCCATTCAGCGCGATGAATTTTTTAATCTGCGCGGCAGTATCAGCGTCGCCTTCAGCCAGCGCCTTCAGGTACATGTACACGCCGTCGCAATGGTTATCGACAGTCAGAATTTCCTTATCGAGCCCGCGCCGCTCAAAATCCTTCGTGCGCGCGATAATCTTATCCATAGCCGCGCGCGATTCAGCCGGCGTCAAATCTTCGTCAATCATCTGACTGCCGCGCCCGCTGTAAACCAGGTGGTAAAAGCAGACGCGGTTGATTTTTTCCGCCTCGATGAAGTCAAAAATTTTGTCAAGCTCCTCGAAATTGTGGCGGTTAATCGTGAAGCGCAGACCGACGCGCTGCCCGACAGCCACGCAGTTTTCAATCCCAGCCATGGCGCGTTCAAAGGCACCGGCCACGCCGCGAAATTTGTCGTTGACTTCGAGCAGACCGTCCAGCGAAATTCCAACGTAGCCTACGCCAATGCTTTTAATCCGCCGCGCAGTTTTAAGATTTATCAGCGTGCCGTTCGTGGAAAGAGTCGGGCGGATATTTTTGCCAGCGGCGTACTCGGCAAGCTCGAAGAAATCTGCACGCATAAGCGGTTCGCCGCCGGAAAATAAAAGCACAGGAACTTTGAACTCCGCCAGCTCGTCAATGAACTTTTTCGCCTCGGCAGTCGTCAGCTCGCCGGTGTACCTGCGCGAATCAGAATCCATGTAGCAGTGGCGGCAGCGCAGGTTGCAGGTGCGCGTTGAGTTCCAGACGACGACGGGACCAATGCCCTCGGACGTGCCGTTCCGCATATGTCGCGCAGTACTCGTGTAGCGGAGCGCGTCGCCGTAAAAGTTTTTCGCAAATAAAAGTTTCGTAACGCTAATCATTTTTGATACCGTCCAGCAGAATTTTAATTTTCAGCCGAATGTTTTCCTGAAACGGAATTGCGAGCTTGCTGAAAGCCGCCGCCTGATAAATCGAGTGGAACATTTCGGAAATGAGGTCTACGGGAATATCCGCGCGAATTTCGCCAGCTGCCTGCCCGCGCCGGATAATTTCCTCGAAGATTTTTTTGAAGTCCGGCGAAAGATTTTTGGGGATTTTTTCCGGCTTATCGGAATGCTCGACGGCGCTGGCTAAGAGCGGCAGAATGAAACGGTTCTCGTCAATCAGCCGCGCGGTACTCATTCCGCAATGCTCCAGCAGTTCAAGCGACGAAGAATTATTTTCAGCCTTTTCGCGGACGCCGTCGCCGACGCGCCGAAAAAGTTCGCGGACGATAGCCATCAGCACTTCTTCTTTGGAGCCGAAGTAGTTGTAGAAAGTGCCGACGCCCAGCCGCGCCGCGTTCATAATGTCAGAAACCGCCGTGTTTGCAAAGCCGCGCGTTTTAAATTCATGAGCCGCCGCCACCATTATCGCCTGCCGGTTCTGGAATTTTTTAACTTCCCGCATTCCTGCCTGCATAATTGCACCTCCCCAAAATCATTAAAGCCGCTTGAATCTCAATTTCCGCTCGACGCAGCTGAACGCCAGCGGCGCCAGAAATATTACTGTGAACAGCGGCAGGAATCCCTTGCAAAACTCGTAAAACACCCCGCCGCCAAATTTTTTCATTACCAAAAGCAACGCCATTGCCGCGCCGCCAGTTACGCCGCCAATAATCACGCGCCGGATTTTAGTCGCGCGGTCGACGTTCAAACTGAAATTCACGAAGCGATTTTCCAGCGCCCAGCCGATTAAAAATCCTGCCGCCACGCCAACACTGTCAATCGAATCCAGCCGAGCTGTCTCCGGCGTCACAATGATTTTCCCGTAAAGATAATCCACAGGATAATTTTTCGTCAGCATGTAAAATCCCGCCGCTGCCGTGAAAATTACTCCTGCGCCGAAAACTAAGACGCCCAGCCGCCGGTCTCGCTCCACCGCGTCGAAAATTTTTTCCGCGATAATCATTACGACGACCGTTTCCAGAATCGCCGCCAGCACGTCCTGCGGCGTATGCACGCCCAGAAAGTTCCGCGAGAACGCTACCGCCAGAATTATCAGCGCGCAGGGAATTATCAGCTGCGGGAATTTTTTCCTGTAAAAATACGCCAGTCCGCCGTAAATCGCCGTCGCAAACTGCGTGTGCCCGCTCGGAAAGGAATAACTGCTCGCAACTTTCAACGCGCTTTGTACTGGATGTACGCTCGAATCTAATATCCACGGGCGGTAGACGCAGAAAATATCTTTGACCAGCGAATTTATAAGCCGTCCGAATGACGCCGCCGCCAGCAAAAATAATCCCGCGCGCTTAGATACGCACCAGAATAAAATTCCTGGTATCAGCGCCGAAAGCGGACTCGCCGGAATTGCCGTGACAATTTCAACCAGCGTCGTCAGCCAGCCGCCAAAGCTTTCGCGCACGCCCTGCAGAAACAGCAAATATTCTATATCCACCGCGTCACCTTAGTGCAAAGTTTTGCCGGAATCGCGGCGTTCCATTGCCTCGATACTTTTTTCAATCGTGTCAAGGCAGCGCCGGATTATCGCCACGGACTGTTTGTAATTTCTGCCAAGCTCCATAACGTGCGTATCTTCGTCGACGTTGCCCGCCTTAATCGCCGCCAGATTAACCGCCAGCTGCGTTGCGAAAAGCTCTGACGTGAACTCCGACGCGTCGTCGTACTGCTTGAACAGCTTTTTAACCATGTACAGGAAGTTAAGCGGGTCGGTCGCAATTCCCATGCTCACGTCTGTCAGCTCAGGCTCTTTAATCGCCACAATTCCTACGAGACCTTTCGCGTAGCATTCCTTGACGAATTTTTCCATCATTGCGTCGAGTTCTTCGTTGTTCGCGCGAAATTCTTTTTCAATTTTTTTCCTGCCTGCCAATTAAATCACCTCAAATTAAAATCAGTTCGCTCAAAAAAACTGCCACGCAGCAGATAACCGCCACGCGGAATAAGCTTGCTCCGAACCACGCCGCCGCAATTCCAACCGCCAGCGCCAGCGCGCCCGAAATTTTCGACTGCGTTGCGTAGACTATCGCCGGAAATGTCATGACCGCCAGCGTCACGTACGGCACGTAGTACAGGAACGAGCGCAGCGCCACGTTTTTTATTTCCGTGCGAATCAGCACCAGCGGCAGGATTTTTACCGCCAGCGTCACTGCGCTCATTATCGCTATGTAGGTGTAAAGTTCGTTTGACATTTACTATTAGCTCCAGGTTTTGAGTTGGGATTAACTTTCTTTCTGGTGCAGAAAGAAAGTTACAAAGAAAGACAGCCCGCTGCATTCGCGTCCAGCGAATGGCGCGGGCGGCGCCCCGTCCTTGGGGCGCCTCTTAATAGCGTGCGTCCATGTGGCGCCTCTTTAGCGCGTACTTATTTATTTGCTATTGGGAAGAATACCGCTGCCGCGCCCGCTATTACAACCGTCAGGAAAATCGTGCGTGTACCGGCTGATATTTCGCTGAAAAATTCCCCCGCCAGAAAGCTCAGCGCGAAACTTATCACTACCGCCGCGCCAACGATTTTGTCCTTTCGCGCAGGCGGTATAATTATCGCTATGAACATTCCGTACAGCGCTACAGAAAGCGCGCTCACTGCCGCCGTCGGCAAAATATTTCCCGCGATAATCCCCAGCGCCGTCCCTACCGACCAGCCAGGCAGCGCTACGAGCATTGCGCCGTAGTTGTAGAACGGATTCAGCCAGCCCTGCCGCGCGATTGTTATACCGAAAATTTCATCTGTCACGTCGAAGCCGACGAAAATTCTGTGGTAGAATGGAGTATCCGGCGAAAATTTCTGGCTCATGACCGCGCTCATCAGAATGTACCGCGCGTTGGCTATGAAAACCATGGCGGCAATTTCAAAGTACGGCGCGTGCAGTGCCATTAGCGCGAAGCCCACGTATTCTCCGGCGGAGGCGTTGTTCAGAAAGCTCGCCAAAAATCCCTGGAACGGCGTCAGTCCGACGTACCGCGCCACAATTCCCAGTGTGAACGAAACGACGAAGTAGCCCAGCGCGATTGGAATGCCATCGCGTATTCCGTCCCTGAACGCCTGTCGATTTTCAGAAGTCATTTTAAATATCTAAATTCTTGACGAGCAGGGCGTTTTCCTCGATAAACTGCTTGCGCGGCGCAACCTGGTCGCCCATTAAAATTGTGAACAGTTCGTCAGCCTCGGCGGCGTCTTCAATGTCAACGCGGAGCATCGTCCGAGCGGCGGGATCCATTGTCGTTTCCCAGAGCTGTTCGGGATTCATTTCGCCGAGACCTTTGTAGCGCTGAACCGTGGCGCTGTCGCGTCCAACTTCGTCGAGCCGTTTCGCCAGCGCGTCGTCGCTGTATTCGTACCAGTGCTTATTTCCCTTGCGAATCTGATAAAGCGGCGGCTGCGCAATGTAAACGTGCCCGTGCTCAATCAGCGGCTTCATGTAGCGGTAGAAAAAAGTTAAAAGCAAAGTGCGAATGTGCGCGCCGTCCACGTCCGCATCAGTCATGATAATAATTTTACCGTAGCGGCGCTTGCTGAGGTCGAAGTCATCGCTTATGCCGGTGCCGAAGGCGGTAATCATCGTGCGAATTTCGGCGTTGGCGAAAATTTTATCGAGGCGGGCTTTTTCGACGTTGAGAATTTTGCCGCGCAGTGGAAGTATCGCCTGAAAACGTCTGTCACGCCCCTGCTTGGCGCTTCCGCCAGCTGAATCGCCCTCAACGATATAAATTTCAGCTTTATCGGCGTCGCGAATTGAACAGTCGGCGAGCTTGCCAGGCAGGCTGGAAACTTCGAGCGCATTTTTGCGGCGGGTAAGTTCGCGGGCTTTTCGCGCCGCTTCACGGGCGCGGGCTGCCATGACTGCCTTTTCAAGAATCTGTTTGGTAAGCGCGGGATTTTCGCTGAAAAATTCGCTGAGTCCTTCGACGGTAATCGTACTGACGAGCGAGCGAATTTCGGAATTGCCGAGCTTGGTTTTCGTCTGCCCCTCGAACTGCGGGTTATGGAGCTTGACGCTGATAACGCAGGTCAGACCTTCGCGAACGTCGTTGCCGTCAAGCGTACCGTCGGCAGTTTTGAGCAGGTTCATTTTTCTGGCGAAATCGTTGGCGACGCGCGTCAAGGCAGTCTTAAAGCCAGAAAGGTGCGTGCCGCCCTCCTCGGTGTTGATATTATTGACGTAGCTGAAAAGATTTTCCTGATAGCTGTCGTTGTACTGAAGCGCAATTTCAACCACGGCGTCATCGCGCTTGCCGTTGAAATAAATCGGCGCGGGATTGATTTTGACCTTCTTGCGGTTGAGATATTCGACGAAAGATTTGATACCGCCTTCAAAGCTGAAAATGTGCTGGCGACCTTCGGGGCGGTTGTCAGTCAGCGTTATCGTAATGCCGCTGTTGAGAAAAGCCAGTTCGCGCAGGCGGTATTTGAGCGTGTCGTAGTTAAAATTTGTGACGGTGAAAATTTCATCGTCTGGCACGAAATGGACGCGCGTGCCGGTATCTTCAGCCGTGCCAATTTCGTGAAGTTTGGTGACGGTATTGCCGCGGGAAAAAGTTATCTGGTGGATTTTGCCATCGCGCCGGACTTCGACTTCCATGGCTTTGCTGAGCGCATTGACGACGGATACGCCGACGCCGTGGAGACCGCCGCTGACTTTGTAGCCTTCACCGCCGAATTTGCCGCCCGCGTGCAGGACGGTTAAAACGACTTCGACGGCTGGCTTGCCGCTCTCGTGCATATCGACGGGAATGCCGCGCCCGTTGTCGGTGACGGTAATGGAATTGTCGCTCTCAATCGTAACCTGAATCTCGGTGCAGAAACCGGCGAGGGCTTCGTCAATGGAATTGTCAACGACTTCGTAAACGAGGTGGTGAAGACCGCGCTCGGAAGTTGAGCCAATGTACATGCCAGGGCGCAGGCGGACAGCTTCGAGCCCTTCGAGAATCTGAATCTGATTGGCGTCGTAGTCGCCTTCAACCGCGTCGACTTTGGCGTTGTCGGCGTCAAGGTGAATTTCTATATTTTCAGTAGCGGCGTCGCTGGCGCCGGTAAGAGTTTCGTTATCTTGCACAGTTTTTACCTCCTAATATTTAACCGGCGAAAGTTTAACACATTCAGGATTTTGTGGCAAGTGCAATAAAAAAGCCTCCGCGCTTGCTTTAGTTACTCTAGAGGCATTGCTGACGCGCTTTTCCGTGCGGCGTATGGAATTGATTTTTACGGCGATTGATTGAAATCGATTCAAATACCCAAAAAGCCCCGCCGAGCCGACGGGGCTTGATTTTTTTAGCAGGGGCAGTAAGAATTGAACTCACAACCTACGGTTTTGGAGACCGTTGCTCTACCAATTGAGCTATACCCCTGTGGGGCGACTCGTGGGGATCGAACCCACGCATATCGGAGCCACAATCCGACGTGTTAACCACTTCA
>JAGABT010000018.1 GCA_017614505.1 Selenomonadaceae bacterium
ACCAAAAACCAATCGGGAGTATTGCAATGGCAGAAGTGCAGGAAAAAAGCGCCGTCAAGGATTTAACCGAAGGCTCGCCCGCTAAGCTGATATTCTACTTCACGCTGCCTCTGCTGGCGGGAAATGTTTTCCAGCAGTTGTTTGGATTCGTGGACACGCTGATAGTCGGGCGATTTCTGGGCGTCGAGGCGCTGGCGGCGGTCGGCTGTACCGGCAGTTTAATGTTTTTAATGCTGGGATTTGTCATGGGCGCAACGAGCGGCTTTTCGATTTACACGGGGCAACGATTCGGCGCGAAAGATTTTGACGGGATACGTTACAGCGTGGTTGTCTGCACGGTACTGGCGCTGATTCTGTCAGTGATACTGGCGATAATCGGCGTGACGTGGTGTCGCGAACTGCTGGAAATAATGCAGACGCCGCCGGAGATAATTGACGGCGCGTACAGTTTCATCGTGATAATTTATGGCGGCGTGGCGGGCTTCATGCTGCTGCAAATGCAGTCGAACTTACTGCGCGCGCTGGGCGACAGCAAAATGCCAACGGTCATACAGGCAACGACGCTTTGCATAAACATCGCGCTGGAGCCGGTGGCGATAATCCTGCTGGGGCTGGGAATACCTGGCGCGGCGGGCGCAACAATCGTCTCGCTGATACTCGGCAACATAATCTGTTTCGTCTACATACGAAAAAAAGTGCCGCTGCTGCACACGCGCAGGGAGGACTGGCACTTTGACAAAAAAGTTGTGCTGGAACATTTACGAATCGGCTTGCCCATGGGCTTTCAGTCGTCGATAATCGCGATAGGCGCGGTAGTTTTGCAAATGGCGCTGAACGGACTGGGACCGGTGGCGGTAGCGAGTTTTGCGGCGGCTCAGCGCGTCGACGGAATTGCGGTAATGCCAATGATTTCTTTCGGCGTGTCTATAGCGGCGTTCACGGCTCAGAATTTCGGCGCAAAAAAATTCGACCGCATAAACGAGGGCGTGAAGAAAACTGTCTGGATGTCTTGCTCGTTCAGCGTGGCGGTTGCGATTTTCAATATATTTTTCGGCGCGGAAATTATCAAAATTTTTGTCGGCGAAGGGCAGGAACAAATCGTCGAGTACGGCAGATTATTTCTGGTGACGAATGGCGTAAGCTACTGGATTTTGGCGCTGCTGTTCATTTTCAGATTCACGCTGCAGGGACTCGGACAAAGTTTCGTACCAACTGTCGCCGGCGCAATGGAACTGGTCGCGCGGATTCTGGCGGCGATATTCCTCGTGGAGTACTGGGGATATTTCGGCGCGTGCCTTGCAAATCCAATGGCGTGGCTGGGCGCGGCGATACCGCTGACAATCGCATTTTTAATCACGCGCAAAAATTTGATGCGTCTCTACAAGGAAGATGATTGAATGATTTCCCGTCCGACAACCAAAGATTTATTAGCGGCGTCGCTGAAGGAACTTTCGGCGCAAAAATCTGTAGACAAAATCACCGTCCGCGAAATTGCGCAGAATTGCGGCTTCACGACGAAAACTTTCTACAACCATTTTGCTGACAAGTACGATTTGATTGCGTGGATTTACTCGACGGCTGTGAAAAAAATGATTGACAAAATGGGCGTGGACGGCTATGAGTGGCGCGACTTGATACGCGAGGTTTTCCAATATTTTATGGACAACCGCGAATTTCTGAAAAATCTCACCGCGAATACCAGCGGGCAGGATTCGTTCATAAACTACGTGACGCAGTTCGATGTAAAAATTTTGTCGGAGTACCTTCAGCGCGAAAATAACTGGGACGAACTCCCGCGCGACGTTGAAATTTTCATCAAAGTTTATTGCTACGGGACGATTTGCACTTTTTTTGAAGTGCTGGTGAAACCAATTCCAATCTCGAACGAAGAATTTGTCACGCTTATGGAAAAATCGCTGCCGGAGCCGCTCAAAAAATATCTTTATAAAAACCAAAAAGCGTGAACTGGATTTACAAAATTACCGCCTTGATATTTGCAGGGCGGATTTTTTTGTTGTAATTTTAGCTTGAAAAATCCGATTGGAGGGGAAAATTTTGAGTTACGATTATGACGTTATTTACCTTGGAAGCGGACACGCCTGCTGGCACGGCGGCAAGATTCTGCAGGAGGCGGGAAAAAAGTTGCTTATTGACGGGCGGCACCTGCACGAACTACGGCTGCAACGCGAAAATCCTGCTGGATTCTCCGTTCGAGCTGATTGACGGGATTGAGCGCTACAAAAATCTCTGCGTCGACAAAATCCCCAGCGTTGACTGGACGGCGCTCATGAACTACAAGCGCAACGTTCTCAAGGATTATCCCGTGATGCTGGAAAAAATCTTTGAAGGCTTGGGTTCCGATTATTTCAAGATGCGCGGCAAAATCCTCGACGCTCATACCGTGCAGGCGGGCGACAAGAAAATCACCGCTGAATATATCGTCATTGGCACCGGCGAGCGCGCGAAACATCAGGATATTCCTGGCAGCGAATACGTCCACGACAGCCGCGAATTTCTGAGCCTTGACAAATTCCCGAAACGCATTGTCTTTATCGGCGCGGGCGTTATCACGATGGAATTTGCGTCAATGGCGGCGAAAATGTGCGACGAAGTTTACGTGGTTCAGTACAACGACCGCCCGCTCGGTCCTTATCCGAAAAAGTACGTCGACCGCGTTGTCGAAAAACTCAAAGGCGACGGCGTTAAATTCTGCTTCAACGAATCCGCCGTGAAGATTGAAAAATCCGGCGAAACGTTCAAAGTCAGCCTGAAGGGCGGCGCCGTGCTTGAGTGCGATTACGTCTTCGAGGCGACCGGCAGGCAGGCGAATGTTGACGGTATCGGGCTTGAGAACGTCGGTATTGAATTTTCGGCGCGCGGCATCAAAGTCAACGAGTTTATGCAGACGAATATCCCCAACATTTACGCCAGCGGCGACGTTGTTGACAAAAGAATTCCGCGCCTCACGCCGACCGCAACTTTTGAATCGAACTACATCGCCGAGTATATTCTGGGCGGGCGCGAGCCGATTTGCTATCCTGCCATTCCGAATCTGGTATTCACTTTGCCGAGAATCGCGCAGGTTGGCGTTTCGCTCGCCGCCGCCGAAAAAGAGCCGGACAAGTATCGCATTGAAACCGTGCCCTACGGCAAAATTCTCCTGTTCGACTGCTCCAACGAGGCGAATAACGAGTTCACGTTCATCATCGACAAGGAAAATTATCTGGTCGGCGCGGCGTTCTACGGCAGCGAGGCGGCGGCGCTGGTGAATTACGTGACGTTCATCATCAACTGCAAAATTACCGGCGCGCAGCTTGACAAAATGGTTTTCGCGTTCCCGACGCAGACTTACGGCGTTTACAGCCTGCTTGCGCCAATGCTCAGCGGGCAGAAACTTTTCGGCTGATTGGAGGAATTTTTATGGCAATGGTGAAGGATTATCTTTACAACAAGTTCAAGCACGGTATCGAGGCTGGCAAACTTCAGTACGGCGTCGGGCAGGAAATTGCCTCGGCGGAAGTTGCTGAAATTCTGGCGACTTCAAATTATGACTGGCTTTTTGTCGACGGCGAGCACGGTTCGCACAATCTGCAGGGAATTTTTGACATCGCGCGGGCGGTTGCGGCTTACGATATGTCGCCGGTCGTGCGCATTCCCGAAGCCGGCACTGGGATTATCAAGCAGCTCCTTGACGGCGGCATTCAGAGTTTTATCGTGCCGAAAGTCGAGACTGCCGAGGAAACTGAAAATATCGTCTACTGGGCGAGATACGCGCCGCGCGGTAACCGTGGTTTCGGTGCGTCGGCGGTTCGCGCTGGCAGGTACGGGCGCCACGCTGATTATCTTGAGCGCGAAGTCGACGAAATTTGCATTCTGCCGCAGATTGAGAGCAAACGCGGCTTGGAAAATCTTGACGCTATCGTTAAAGTCGACGGCGTAACGGGGATTTTCCTCGGACCGATTGATTTGTCGGTTGACATGGGTCACGGTCTGAACATTTTCCACCCCGAAGTTGCGGACGCCATGGACTACATGATTAAGCGCATTCGCGAGCTCGGCAAGCCCGTCGGCACAATCGCGCTGACGACTGAGCAGGCTAAGCATTTCGCAGATTTGGGCGTAAGTTTTCTGGCGCTCGGCACTGATACCGGCTTTCTGGTTAGCGGCGCGGATAACACGCTCAGCACCTACAAAAAAGCTATCGAGGGTTGAAAAATTTTCCAGACATTGTTAAAATTACACTGAAGGATTTTGATTGAAAGGTTTGGAGGAAACATTTCAATGAACGAAAAAATTATTGGCGGCTTGCAGGCGATTGTAACTGAACTTTCGCAGCAGGCGGACGGGCATTTGATTCAGTCGAGGATTTTCGCGGCGCAGGGCTTGAACAAACTCGCTGAAAAATATTCTGAGCACGCCACCGAGGAGCGCGGCTACGTCGTCAAATGCATTGACAGGATTTTGGATTTGGGCGGCGAAGTTAAGCTTGAGGATAAAAAAAGCGCGCCGGTTTACAAAGACGCCGTGGAATTTCTCAGACACGACCTGTGGGTTTCGCGCGAAGGCTTGCAGTGGCTGGCTGAAATTGTTAAGCTTGCGCAGTGCGATTTGACGACGTTCGGGCTTTTGAGCGAATACTACAAGGATGAGGAAGGCGACATGTACTGGGCGGAACAGCAGCTCGGCTTGATTGAACTCATCGGCAAACAAAACTGGCTCGCGCAGCAGATTTAAAAATTTTAGGAGAGATTAGCATGAGCTTGCACGGATTGACGAAGGGCACGCCGCTTGAAAAGGCAGTGGCGGCGGTCGCGCAGGCGGAAGCCAACGGCGTGATGATGTACTACGCGCTGGCGCGGCTGGCGAAGGAACAGGGGCTCGACGACGTTGCGGAAGTTATGATTGAATCTGTGAATCAGGAAGCGGTACACGCGGGCTTTTACGCCACGCTCAACGGCAAGTACCCGCAAAATTTCTGGGCGCTGCTCGAGACCGTCAAGAAGGCTGAAATTCAGGGCGAGGCGCAGGTTAAGGCGCTGGCGGATAAAGTTCGCGCGGCTGGCTTTACTGAAGCCGCTGACCAGATGGAAATTTTCGCCAAACAGGAAGGTCACCACGGCGTTGTTATCGAGGAACTTCAGAAAAAGTACAAGCTCGCCAAAATCGACACCGCCGGTAAAAAAATTTACGTCTGCCCGATTTGCGGCTACGAATACGCCGGCGACATTGACGCTGAGCCGGACGATTGGACTTGCCCTCTTTGCGGTCAGCCCAAATCCGCCTTCAAGGAAAAATCTGCCGTCACGGTTAAAGCCGTCAAACTTTACGAAAAAGGTTTCATGACGCAGCCTTTCGCGCTGGGCGGCGAGGACGGCACTGACAAATTCGACGCGTCAGTTAAGTACCGCTCCAGCCTGCAGAATTTCGTTATCGATACCGGCAAGGAAGTTATTCTCGTCGACACCGGCACGCCTGAAGATTTTCCCGACCAGGTTGTTGACGATAAGACGCAGATTTTCCTTGGCAGCCGCATTGAATTTTACGTCGACGCGCTGAAAACTGCTGGCTATCAGCCGGAACAGGTCAGCAAAATTCTGGTGACGCACAAGCACGCAGACCATACCGGCGAGCTGGCGAAATTCCCCAATGCTAAAATTTACATTTCGCGCACCGAAGCCGACGCCATGAATCTCACTGGCGATAACGTGATTCGCGTGGACTTCACCGACGGCGCCTACAAAAATTTCCCCGCCAGCCAGAAAATCGCTGATGGCGTGTACTACATTCAGGCGGTCGGGCATACCACCGGCAACAGCATTGTTATCGTCGAAGCCGGCGATTTGAATTACGTGATTCACGGCGACGTTACCTACACCGACGAGGCGCTCTACGAAAATAAATTGTCCGTAGTCTTTGAAGACAAAGCCGCCGCCCGCGAAACTCTCAACCGCGTCCGCGAATTTGTCAAAAACAATCCGACGGTTTACTGCTCAACTCATACGCCGCTCGGCTACGAAAATCTTGACGCGAAAAAAATCGTCGACCTCGACAATCCGCCTGAACCCATTCCGCCGACGGAAATTGCGCAGAATAAAGCCAGCGGCAAGTACGTTTGCTCGATTTGCGGCTACGTCTACGATCCGGCTGAAAATGGCGGCGTTGCGTTTGAAGATTTGCCCGCCGACTGGAAATGTCCGCGCTGTAAACAATCCAAAGATAAATTCAACCGCGCGTAAATTTTAAAATATTTCCAGCGTCCCGCTGTCAGAGAAAATCTGGCGGCGGGCTTTTTTATTTGTGCTGCGCACGCTGAATCTACTCCCACCCACCACCCTGAATGAACCGCTGTCAGAAAAAATCTGGCGGCGGGATTTTTTTATTTCCGATATTATTTAAATGAATACTTGACAAAAAAAGAAGGTTATTGTATTATTCTTTAAATTTTTATAAAGAATAATATTTTGGGTAAGGATGGTTTTTATGAAAGATGAACTTAGTCGAGCTTTGTCGGAAACTGTGAATTGCCTGAATGATTCTGAAGAAGAAAAAGCGGCGTGTGTCCTGTTGATGGCGCTGAAAAATTATCCTGACGCTGATGTTTGGAATAAGCAGATCGGCATGTTGATTGGATTAAAAAAACAAATTGAAGATACGCCCGCCGCGAACAGGAAAATTATTCATAGTTTGCTTGAACAAATTCTTATGCTTTGTATCGATCGCGGTTTTAATAGCGGCGAACTCAATATCAATGACTTAAGACAAATCCTTGAGCTGGCGCCGGATAATTCGGTTTTGATTACAGTTCAGGAAGCGCTGGAATACAAATTCGGGCAGCTGGCGCTTATGGCAATGCGCGCGTTAAATCAAAATCAGCAATGGGAGCTGGCGCTATTTTTTTTGGAACAGGCAAGAAAACGCAATACGCCGCTACGTTCGGAAGATTATCTTTCAATGTCCGAGACCTTCCGCAACAATCAACAACCAAGCGCAGCGGTATCTTATTACAAAAAAGCTTTGATGCAAATTTAAACTTTTGGAGGAACCAATGGGAGATTTCAATCTTTCGGGGGAGCAGACAGGCAATCTCCAGCAGCAATTTTACGATAACGCCGCGCAGCTAAATTATCCGAAGGCGCTGGAAATTTTATCGCAGTTGATCAGTTCCGGATGTGAGGAACCAGGACTCCTTTATGACGGAGCGAAGTACAGCTTTGAACTTAAAAATTATCAGCAGGCGCTCCAGCTAATTGAAAAGGTTTTGTCGTTGTCGCCAGTTCACGTCGGCGCGCGGATTCTCCAAGGGCGAATATTTTTGACCCTGAATTATTTGGGAGAAGCGCTTTCCGTTTTCGAGTCCGTGGTAATTCACTGCGACCCTAATGAGTCTCAAAAATCTGAACTGCGCAAAATACTGGCGTTCTTTTTCAAAAATAATTTGAGCCTCCTGCAGAATCAGTACAGGAATTTATTCGAATTTATGTTGGGAAAATCTCGCGACTTGTCTCTGTCGTCAAACGGCGTCGTTCTTATTCCAGCGCCTGGTACACCATTGGTTGAGACTTCTGGGCATTCGCTAAAAATCGGATTTTACATGAAATATGCTAAACATTCGCTGACTTCGCGCGGAAACGTACTGGGTGAAGAAATTTACGCGGAAACGATGTGCCGCCTGCTGAAAAACAGCGGTTTCGCAGGGCAGGCGGAGCTTTACGCACCAAATTATCTCCCAAAATCTCGGCAGGACATAATGATTTATCTCAGCGACACGCCGCTTGTACCGGAATGGGCGGACAAGCACATACTCTACCTGCAGAACGGGTACGCTGATTCTAAGAAACAACTGGAAAAATTGTACAGCTTCGGTTACGATGCTTATATGTTCATTTCTGACAAACTTTTGGATATTCATCGCGGTCGAAGTTTGAAACCTGGTCTTTTCCTGCCGTTTGGCGTTGATACCAGCGTTTTTTATCCTCGCGAACACGATGAGCGGTTGAAATGCGACGTTGCTTACGTTGGAAACGACATTAAGGGCAAAGAGCGAACGCTGAAGTTTCTGTATCCTGCGATTAATTTTGACTTTGCGCTTTACGGGCGCTGGTCGCTGATTTATCCGAATGAAGTTTGGAAAAACGAGCGATACCAGCTGAAATTCGCGCAAAAATGCCGTGGCAAAATACCACAGGAATACGTTCCAGTTTTGTACTCAACCGCCAGCATAAATCTCAACTGCACGATTCAGGATCTTATCGATTGGGACACGATTACCCTTCGTAGCTGGGAAGTTCTGGCATGCAAGGGTTTTCTGATTTCTGATGGATCGCCCCATTCTGTTAAAAATTTGTCCGACTATATTGTCTTCACCGACGGCGGGTACGACCTGCATAAAAAAATCAAGTACTATCTGGCGCACCCTGAAGAGCGGAAAGCTTATGCTGAGCGCGGCTACAAATACGTTTTGGAACATGAGACTATCGAAGCTCGAATGAAAGAGCTTATCGATTTTCTGTCCGCGCTGTAAAGGAGGAGCTGTATGCGAGTTACATTTATCAATCCGCCGTTCGTTCGCTCGGAGCATTCGTCGCCGGAAAATAATTTCAGTTTTGAGGGAATACTGCCGGAACAGCCCTATTGGAATGACGCAAATTTTCGCGCCTTCGTCACACAGTACAACAGGGAATTTAAAGTGCGTTTTGGAGTGCGTGCAGGTTCGCGCTGGCCGTGGTCAATCGAAAGTCCACTTGGAGCCAGTCCGAATTTCCCGTTTTTTATGTCTTACGCGGCGGCTAATGCTATAAAGTCGGGGCATCAGGTTGCTTTGCTGGACGCCATGGCTATCGTCGAGTTTTCCTACGCCAGATTTCTAGAACTTGTGCGGAAGACCGAACCTGAAATTGTCGTGATTGAGACTTCGACGCCGACGATTGATATTGATATGTGGTTCGCCGAGAAAGTCAGCCATTTCGCCGAAGTTTGCCTTGCCGGTCCGCACGTCACATACGTTGAGGATATTCTGGAGAAGTATCCTTTCGTAAAATACGTGCTGAAGGGCGAATACGCCAAAAACTGCCTGACGATGCTGGAAAAACGCGAGCGGCGCGTCTACGACTACGATTACATTCGCGACTGGGACGAACTGCCATTTGCATTCAGAGATTTCCCCGGTGGAACCAATTATTATGATGGCGGTTCGATGATTCAACCTGTTCCTGAATTACAGATGTATGCCAGCAAGGGATGTCCATTTCACTGCATTTACTGTATGTGGCCGCAGGTGATGTATGGCGGAGTCCATACTCCGCGCGAGCCGAAGCAGGTTGCGACGGAAATTCGGGAAAATCTGGAAAAGTTCCCGTACAGGAGCATTTTCTTTGACGACGATACGTTTAACATTGGCAACGAGCGCATAAGCGAACTCTGCGACGAGCTGGCGAAAATTGGCTTGCCATGGTCGATGATGGGGCGTATTGACACTTCGCCGGAATGGCTGTTCGACAAAATGGTTGACTGCGGCTGCATGGGAATGCGGCTTGGCGTGGAAACTTTCGACAAGACCGTCAGCAAAAATATCAAGAAGGGACTTCGTTCGGAAAATATTTACAGGACACTAAAGTACATCACGAACAAGCACCCGAATTTGCGGATTCACTTGACGATGATGAAAAATCTGCCAGGGCAGACCGAACAGATTCACCAGCGCGATATGGAAATTCTGAAGGAACTGGGCTACGACATGTACAGCCGCGACAGAAATTATCAGCTGGCATCCGTGGCGCCTTTCCCTGGTACAGAGCTTTATCGGCAGCTGAAAGAAAAAGGCGTTGCCAACCTTGACGACTGGAGCCGATATGACGGTTTCGGGCAGGAAACTTTTGATTTGGGAGAAATGCAATGAAGATTTTGCTCACGGGCTGTTCGGGATACGTTGGTGGAATTATTGCGCCGTTCTTTTCCGAGGCGGCTGAACTCTACCAGACGAATACCAGAGGAAGTTTTACGAATTATCACAGGGCTGCGGATTTGCGCAATATTGACGAAGTGCAGGCGCTGGCAGAATGGATTCAGCCAGACGTTATTATTCATGCGGCGGGGAATAAAAATTCGAAGTTCTGTGAAGAGCACGAGGACGAGGCGGCTAAAATCAACGTTACCGCCTGCGAAAATCTGATAAGAGCGTTTGGCGCTAACGTCAAGTACATCTACATTTCTTCCGACTATGTTTTCGACGGAATGCGTGGTAATTACACTGAAGAGGATACTCCTGCGCCATTTACGGCTTACGGGAGGCAGAAACTGGCGGCTGAGAAGATATTTCTTACAAATGCTCCGCAAAGTTTTATCGTGCGGCTGGCTGCACTGTTTGATAATAACGCGACGTTTTGTAAATTTTTGCGGGATCAATTTGAAAAAAACGTCGCCGTTGAATGCTTTGACGATGTGTTTTATTCGCCGACGTACTACAGGAATTTTTTGCAGATTTTGAACGCGCTGGTTTTTTGCGAAGATTTTTCCAGGCGAATTTTCCATTGCGGCGGCGAAAGAGTTTCGAGGTTTCGATTTGCCTCCATGTACGCCGAGCATTCCGGTTTTCCGACGAATCTGGTTAAAGAATGCAAACTTTTTGACGCGGCTGGAGGGAATTTCTTTTTTCTCAAACCGGATATTTCTTTGAGCAACGCGGCAACGTTAAAATATTTGAACCTACAGCCGCTCAGCCTGTGCGAGGCTTTAATAGAATTGTGAGGAGTCAAATGAAAATACTGGAACATTATATGAGCTTTGCCGATGGTCGCGGACAAATTTTGGGGATAATTCAGCAGGGAAACTGGCAGGAAATGAATTATATCACGACTCGAGCTGGCGTTGTACGCGGAAATCACTACCACGAAAAAACTGTGGAGCTGGTTTTTATCGTTGAGGGGCGAATCAAACTAAGCGTGCGAGACGTGCGTAAATCGGAACCATCTGCCACGTTCGAATTTATGTCAGGTGACGCATTTATCATTGAGCCGTATGAAAATCATATCGTCGAGACGCAGGTGGACAGCGCGTGGATAAATATGCTGTCGCGGGCGATGAACGAGGAACACGGTAAGGACATTGTTCAGCCATAAATCAATGCTATGAAAAAAGTGGGTTGTCGAAACTGTCAACCCACTTTTTTACGCTGAAAAATTTTTATTAGACACATTGATTATTTTTCATAACAGGTGTATAGTTATTCCCAAAACTATTAGTTGAAGCTATGCTCATTACCTCGTCGATGACTTTGACGAATTTTGAAAATGCTGCCGGTTCACCAGTGACTGAAGGTTATACTGCAGACAGGAAAAATTACCAGACTCTGAAGGTAGGTTATGTCGTCAACATCGGATTTATGTCGGAAGACCGGTCTGGTCATACCATGGGCTACGGTTACGAGTACATGGAATTTCTGGAAAATTACATTCCATGCGAATTTGAATACGTCGTTTTTGATGACTGGACGGATTTGCTGGATAAGCCAACAGCGGCGAAATTGGCATAATTCCAAATCTGCCAGGCGACCACAAGTGGCTGATTAATGCGAAGTCTACCGATCACGTCGTCAGGCGTTTTCCAATGGAGCTCGTCATAACCAGCGATAAGATTAAGCCGCACATAAATCTGGCGCGCGTTCGGACGAATTATGACACTCCCAGGCTTGACGAAGTTGCGAAGGCGGAGGGTTTTGAATACACGCTCACGAATTACAGGACTTATCAGGAAGTTGTCGACGCTTACAGACGCGGCGAGGTTGACGGCTACGTAGACGCCATGCTTTTCTACAACAAGTCTAAGAATATTTATGTGCTTTTCGACAGGCAGAATTACCGCCTTTCCGTTCGCGCTGACAGGACTGACCTGCTTGACCGGCTTAACTGGGCAATGGATCAGCTTTTATTGACCAATCGGACATTCGCGATACACTCAAGCGCAAGTACAATCTCAAGGAAGGTGTCCCGCTGCTTTTGACGCGCGACGATAAAAATTTTCTGGCGGAAAAGCAGAAACTTCGGACGGCGATATTTTTTTACCATCCCCCATACGCTTACTGCGATGAAGCCGGCAATTTAGTTGGCGTCCTGCCAGATATTATCAAGCGTATTTCCGATGATTTGGGAACTGAAATTGAAATTGTTGAGACGCGCTCTTTTGAAGAGACGCTGGATTTAATGGTAAACGGCGAAATTGACTTCGTGGCGGATTCTGTCTGCGATTTCAGTTGGGCGTAAAAATACAATATCAGCCCCACGCAGAATTATTTTTGCAGGGACTACGTGCCGGTTACGCGCAAAAATTCCTACGCCGACCCCAGCAGCGCGAAGGTTGCGAGCTGTGAAATTTGCAGTACACGGCGGATTTCGTCGAGCAGAATTTTCCAAAGGAGAATATTGTTTACCTGCCGACGATTGAGAACACTCTCAGGGCGGTTAATGACGGTCGCGCGGACGTTGCCTACGTCGCAAGGGACTGCGTAAGCGCGCTGATTGATTCGGCTGAAACTTACGATTTGGAAATTGGCGCGGTTTCCGCCTATAGCGAGCTGATAGCCTCGGCACACGATCCGACAGCGATTTGGAACTATGGCACATTCTCAACAAGGAAATTAATCACATTGACGTTAGCTGGGTGCGCGATATGCTCAATAAACACTGCCAGATTGCCGCGCCGTTCAATTAATTTCAGGAGTTTCGTTTATCACAATCCGCTCAAGGTTATATGTTTCTTCGCATTTCTGATTCTGGCGCTCGGTGCGTATATTTACCGGCGCAAGATAAACCAGAAAAATTTTGAAATGGTGCGGCACATGGCGTACACTGACCCGCGCTACGACCTTCCAAATGTTGCGTGGCTGGAAATGAAAATTCCTGATGAATTCAAACGCCTCAAGGAAAATAATCCCGACGTTTAGACTTTCTTCGTGGTCTTCTCAATGGCAAGCAACGCCGTTATGACGCAAAACACTGGTCAAAAAATTATTGACAGGCAATTTCATTTGCTGGCGGAAGGTCTGAAAAATTCTGAGCCGTTAATTTTCATGGGCTCCGGAATTGACGTTGGACATTTAATTTGCTTTTTCAAGGCTCAAAGCGCGGAAGAAATTTTTGCGTGGGCGGCTAGATGCCTACATGGATGCGAAAATCGTCGTGCATATGAAGGCGTGTATCAGCGGCTACGACGAAAGCCTTGACGTTCAGCAGGCGATTGGTCGCGCAGTTACTTCCTGCCAGCAGGTTTCAGTTGGTGAAGTCAAAGTTTTCGACGAAAAGCTGGAAGACTTTCTTACAACCGAACATGACATTGAAAACCGAATGATTGACGCGCTCAAAAACAACGAGTTCAAGGCGTGGTACCAAGCGAAGTACGATATTAAGACCCGCGGGATTATCGGCGCGGAAGCACTAGTGCGCTGGATTAGTCTAGAGCTTGGATTTATGCCGCCTGGAAAATTTATCCCGCTTTTTGAGCAGAATGAATTCGTCATTCATGTTGACTACTACATTCTGGAAAAAAAACCGCCATATCCAGCGCGAACGCCTTGACGACGGTAAGGAAGTTGTGCCGATTTCTGTCAATCAGTCGCGCCTGCACATGACGGAGGACGGCTATCTGGATAAAATGTGCGCCATAACTGAAAAGTATAACCTTCCGCCGAATTTAATCGAGCTGGAAATAGCCGAGACAATGTTCGGCGACTTCGACAAGAGAAACCGCCGCAAGAGTGCTAAACGCATTATCAACAGTCTTAAGGCAAGGGGCTTTACAATTTCGGTTGACAATTTCGGAGCGGGTTATTCATCGTTCAGCCTGCTCAACTGCCTGCCAATGGACGTTATGAAAATCGACATGTCTGTCTTAACCGGCGCGGACACTTCACAGAAAATGAAACATATTCTCGGCAAGGTCATCGAACTTGGGCAGTCACTAGGAATGTCAGTAATTCGCGAAGGTATTGAGATGCCGGAGGAGGAAAAGCTCCTTCTAAGTCTTGGCTGCCGCTACGGGCAGGGATTTTATAACGAAAAGCCAATGCTGGTGGACGATTTCATAAATTTCTTTGAGAAACGCAACGCCTAAGTAGCAGGTATCTCCGAAGAGTGAATCAGAAAAGAACTGCCGAATTTGACAGCCCGAATTTTTTTGCATTATGAAGCCGAACAGAGGCGCCACATGGACGCACGCGCCTAAGAAGCGCCCCTGCAAATTCGACGAATAGGAGGATTTGCTATGGGGCGCCGCCCGTCACCAGTCGCCGGAAGCGTGCGCGGCTTGCGTAGCAAGGCGTGCTTTCCGCAGCGGGCAGCTTTCTTTGCCAGCAGCAACTGCTCTTACTCATCGCAGTTGCACTTTCTCGAAAGAAATGCTGAAATAAAAATCAGAACATAATATTGACAAGATTTCCGATATTTGAAATAGTAGTCATATCGACGAAGGCGCGACCGGTGTAGAGCGCAACCGCGTCGAACTGGTCGCCGAACATACTCTTAGCCTCTGGGAAAAGCCTGTCGCGCTGAGCCTTGGCGGTCTCAACATTTCGCTCGGCGGTATCGGCGAGTCCGTTGCGTCCGAGCACATTTGCAACGCGGCTGGGATTTTTGTTGATAGCCCTGGCGAGGGTTTCTTCGTCAATCGTGAGCGCGCCGTTCCTTCTGACGGAAATTCCAATCGATTCGTAGCTGCCCGCGCGATAGGTGGTATCGCCGAAATTCTGCGCCATTCTTTCGACGCGACTCGAAACTGCGGCGTTGTCGCTCAAAAAGCTCCGCGCCTCGTTGTAGTCGTTGACAAGATTTCTGACGGTATCGAGCGCGTTTCTCATTGCGTCGCTGTAGGTCGTGGTAGTAGTGCGCGTGCCGTCCGAGGCGACATTTTCAGTCTGCGTGACAGCGTTCTCGCCGACGTTGAAGTTAAAATTTCTGACGGCGGCGGCGGAAATTCTGAGCGCGTCCATGTTGTCGTCGAACTCGTTGTAGAAAGTTTGCTTGGTGGTATCGTAGGCGGACATGAGCTCCGAGGCGTTCTGCCGGACTTCGCTGATACCGGCGGCAGTACTGGCAGCGTTGTTGGTGGAGCTTGTGTACCTTTGCCAAATTGCGTTTAGAGAGTTGCGCGCCGTACCCCGATTGTTATTCGCGGCGTAGTCGCTGAACATTGACAGGTTGCCAGTGCGAATCATGCTGTTAATCGTTGCCATTTCAATCACCCTTCCCTGAGAAAAATTTCCTTGACTAATCTGGTTGTATTTTATACCATAACTTCGGCGAATGCAACAGAAAAATTTAGCGGGGGCGGAGATTTTGGAAATTTCACAGTTGAAGGCGAAAGTTCTGGCGGAGGCGGCGGAAAATTTTTCGCGCGTCGAGGAAGTGTCGGAATTCAACACGCTGAAAGTTTTAACGGCAATGCGTGAGCTGAAAGTTTCGGACGCGCATTTCAAAACGTCGACGGGCTACGCGTATGGCGACATTGGGCGGGAGAAGCTGGAAGAATTATTCGCGGCGGTTTTCAAAGCGGAGTCGGCGCTGGTGCGGACGCAGTTTGTATCCGGCACGCACGCGCTGGCGACGGTGCTGTTTGGAATACTGCGACCAGGCGACGAATTAGTTTCAGTGACGGGCGAGCCCTACGACACGATGCAGACGGTGATTGGCTGGAAAAATCCTGCGCGCGGTTCGCTGAAAGAATTTGGCGTCGGCTACAGGGAAATTGCTCTGCGCGACGGCAGGGTTGACTTTGACGCGATTAGAAATTCCGTGACGGCTAAAACTAAAATCGCGCTGATTCAGCGTTCGCGCGGCTATTCCATGCGGGCGCCGCTTACAGTTTCTGACATTGAAAAAATCTGCGCGGCGGTAAAGTCTGCCAATGCGAACTGCGCGACCTTCGTGGACAACTGCTACGGCGAATTTGTTGAGACGCGCGAGCCGGTTGAAGCTGGCGCGGATATTATCGCTGGCAGTCTGATTAAAAACATTGGCGGTGGGCTGGCACCGACGGGCGGATATATTGTAGGGCGGAAAGATTTAGTTGAACTTGCGTCGTACCGGCTGACGGCACCAGGAATGGGCGCAGAACTGGGCGCAAGCTTAGGGACGCCGCGGCTATTATTTCAAGGCTTGTTCATGGCGCCGCACGTGACTGCGCAGGCACTGAAGGCGGCGATATTCGCGGCGGGAATATTTTCAGCGCTGGGGTTCAGAGTTTCGCCGCTGCCGACGGAAATTCGCGCGGACATAATTCAGGCGATAGAGTTGAAGTCGGCGGAGCGGTTGATAAAATTCTGTCGCGCAGTGCAGGAATTTTCGCCGGTGGACTCGTTCGCGGCGCCGGAACCGTGGGATATGCCAGGCTACGAAGATCAGGTTATAATGGCGGCTGGAACTTTCGTGCAGGGCGCGTCGATAGAGCTGAGCGCTGATGGACCGCTGCGGGAGCCGTTCACGGTATTTCTGCAGGGCGGCTTGACGTTCGAGCACGCGGCGGCGGCGATTCTTCACGCGGCTGAAAAAATTTCCAGCAACGATTAATATTTTTTGACGGGCGGCGTATAAGCTACAGAAATTTGAAAGGACTGGTACCAATGGCAACATGCGAAGAAAACCTCAAGAAAATCAATGAACAGCTCGAAAAGCTCGACGATGAGCAACTCGAAAAGGTTGCAGGCGGCTCATGGATGGTTTACGAGAAGCCGGCGAAGGCAGCAGGAATTTATCTGCTCAAAGATGACGACACGCCAGGCGAGTGGGGCTGGTTATACAATACTGGCAACTATTACTGGAGAGGACAAAAAATTAATCATTTCATGGCAAACCGTATAATAGAATTTAATAAAAAATATGGTCATCAACCGAACAGCGTTGAAGAAGCCGATGAAGACTATGAAAACAGCGGACATGGTCAAATGTGTGCATTAACGCCGCTTAGTTGAAGCTGGTTATGGAATGAAGTCAATTATTAAAGCCCTTCGGCGCATTCCGGAGGGTTTTCTCGTTGACAGAGAAAAATTTTTCTGCTAAACTTGTAACGAAATTGATTTTGCAACGTATAAGAGGCAGAAAACAAATTGGAGGTTGATAATATGGCTGAAAAAGACAAATACGCGGACGAAATCATTAGCGATGATGAACTCGATGGCGTTTCAGGGGGAAGTAGCGGACAAACTGCAGATGATAGCCGCTTTTTGAATGTTTTGTTGCAAGGAAGAGATTGGCAACCAGAGCGTTACGGTCAATTCAGACTCAAAATGGGCGACTACGACGGTGAAATTCAAAATGCGTGGAAATCTGTCGGTGTTGATGCGGTAATTCGTACAGGAAATATTCTTGGTAGCGGTCGTCAAAATACTTACGAAATTAATGGTGAAGAAGTAAGTCAGTATGAAGCTATGCAACACGCAATGAACGTTGTCGGCAGACATTTAAAAACTTCCGATTGGAAATGGTAAAAAAAATCGTCTCGTAAAGCTTAAACGCGGCGCACGGTCGCAATCGTAAAAAAAAACCCCTTCGGCAAGTGTCGGAGGGTTTTTCGTTGACGGAGAAAAAATTTTTTGCTAGACTTGTAACGAAAAGGATTTTGAGACGTATAAAGGATTGAAAACAGAAAGGAGATTGATAATATGGCTGAAAAAGACAAATACGCGGACGAAATCATGAGTGATGAGGAACTCGACGGCGTTTCAGGAGGTACACCTTTTGAAACAGCAGATGACAGTCGGTTTTTAAATGTTTTGCTTAGAGGAAGACCTGAACAACCTGAACGCGTCGGTGCATGGAGAGCCGGTTATAGATCGAAACAGAAAGAAGTCAAAATGGCGTTTGCATCTGTCGGTATTGATTTTGAGGCTAGTTCAGATGATAATATTTACAGAATTGATGGATTGCGAGTAAGTCAGCAAAAAGCTTGGGAGCACGCTGAACAAGTTGTCGGCAAGCATTTAGAAAGATCTGATTGGGATTGGTAAAAAAAATCGTCTCGTAAAGCTTAAACGCGTCTCACGGTCGAAAACGGCAAAAAAACTCCCTTCGGCGAGTGTCGGAGGGGTTTTGCTTGACTTAAAGCTATCTCAAAGCTGTATAATGATATTCTCAAGGAAGATAAAGGAGTGTCGAGAGTGAATTGGAAAAAAATCACTCTGGCAGGTGTGCTTGCTACATTTTGTTTTGGAAGTAATTTTATTCATGCGGAGGCGGAAGTTATGAATAATAATGCTGTAAAAATCGTTCAAACAGCAGGACGCGAAAGACTCGGCGATTTTGCTCCAGATTTTGCGCGTTACAATGACGATATTCTTTTTGGGGAAGTGTGGTCTAAAAATGATGTACTTTCTCTGCATGACAGGAGTATCGTGACGGTTTCGGCTTTGATAGCAAGTGGCGTGATTGACAGTTCGCTCAAACATCACATTGAATTCGCGAAGAAAAATGGCGTCACACGTGCTGAGATGGTCGAGATTATCACGC
>JAGABT010000019.1 GCA_017614505.1 Selenomonadaceae bacterium
CTTTTTCAGGAGAGATTGCTGATTTTTAATCGGCAGTCTCTTCTTGCATTTGGGGCGGAAAATGTATAAACTGATTGAGAGGTGAAGTTAAATGGCAGTAAAAATCGGAAGTGGCGGAGTACCGACATCGCCGCTTGAACTTTTGCGGGGCACAAGCGAACACTCGCGCGATAAAGAATTGAGCTTTGAGGCGGAACTTTTGGAACAGCAGGAAGGTGGCGTCTCCCATGAAGAAATGGAAGCAATGCTCAAGAAAATCGACGAGCAGGCTGGACGCTTGAGCAGGACGCCGACTTACGAAGAACTGCGCGAATACCGCACGATGATTAAAAATTTCGTGGGCGCGGCGGTCAGTAACATGTATGAGCTGAATGTAACCGGCGGCTGGGACAGAATGGGCAGGCAGCGCGTCTTTACGACCGTGCGGAAAATCGACCGCAAGCTGGAGGAAATGGCTGAGAAAATTCGCCTTGGGCAGGCGGACAAGCTCGATATAGTTGCCAGTCACGACGCCATTCGCGGAATGCTCGTCGATTTGTACATGTAAATGGGCGGGCAGATTTTTGGCAACGCCGCGCGAATTGTCCAGCTTAAAAAAATTATCGCCGAGGATAAATTCCCGCACGCCGTGATTTTTTCCGGCGCCGCTGGTATCGGCAAGCGTCTCATTGCTCAAACTTGCGCGGCGGCTATCCTTTGCGAAAATCCAAATTCCGGCGAGGCTTGCGGCGTCTGCGAGAGTTGCAAACTCATGGCGGCAGGCAGTCACCCAGATTTTCTGGTAGTCGAGCCGGAAGAATCTAAATCCGCGCCGGTTATTAAAATAGCTCAAATTCGCGCGCTCCAAACTGAAACCGCCATTCAGCCAATGCGTTCAGAAAGACGCGTAGTGATAATCGACGGCGCCGAACTCATGAATAACGCGGCGGCGAACTGTCTGCTGAAAACGCTGGAGGAGCCGACGGGGCAGTCGCTCTTCATTCTGGTCACAGCGAATCGCGCGGGATTGCTGATGACGGTGCGCTCGCGCTGCGTCACGGTGAACTTTGAAAAACTTTCCGCCGCTGAAATTAAAACTGCGCTGGTAAATCGCGGCGTTGAAAGTTCTCGCGCTGAAACAATTTCGCTGATAGCCGAAGGCAGTCTGGGGCGCGCGCTCAGGCTTGAAAATTCCGGCGGCTACGAACTTCGCGAATCTGCGCTGGATTTTATCGAAAAACTTTGCGCGAAAAAAGTTACCGTCGAAGATATTTTCAGCAGGGGCGCCGAGATCGACAAATGGTCGCGGGAAAAATTCGGAGAGTTCGTCGGCTATGTACAGAAAATCCTGCGCGATGTTTATATGCTGGACGCGGCGGAACCGTTCAACGCAGATTTAAAGGCGCGGCTGGAGAAATTAAAAATCCCCGCCGAAACGCTGTACGAACTGTTCGACGCGGGGACTGAAATTCAGCGGCGGCTGCGCTCAAATGCGGCGCTGAGACTGCTGGTTGAATCATATTTTTTCCGGCTGAAACTGGCGCTCATATGAAAAATGACGCGCCGCCAGCCAGCACCGTAATGGATTTCAAGATTGCCAGTCTTAAAGATTTTCGGTAGACGGGCGCTTTCACCGGCAAATTTCGTGGGGCGTCCGTCAATGTTTTTGAAATGTTATTCGCCTTGCACCAAAATTTTTTCATAGAAATCTACTTTCGTCGCGTCAAAAGACGAAAAAGCCCCGAACTTCATGGGATCTGGAAATTTTTAAGCGCGACTCGAACCAAGACCCTGGCCGTTGCTCTAACTAAAAAAGCCCCGACCGTCATCGGAGCCGGAAATTTTTAAGCGCGACTCGAACCAAGACCCTGGTCGTTGCTCTAACTAAAAAAGCCCCGACCGTCATCGGAGCTGAAAATATTTAAATGCGTTCGGCGCGACTCGAACGCGCGACCCACGGCTTAGAAGGCCGTTGCTCTATCCAGCTGAGCCACGAACGCCTGTTTAAAGCTTCACAATTTTACACAAGTCAACTAACTTTGTCAACTGCCGCCAGAATAAATTTCGCCGCCGCCTCGTGTACCACGACCTGCTCCACGAAATCTGCCAGATAATCGTAGAAAATCTTTTCCCGTTGACACAACTCAACCAGCGCGCGTAAATTTTCTTCCGCGTCAATTCCGTACTCGATTCTGTGCAAAAGCCGCGAAAGTTCTGCGCGAACCTCCGGCGTATAAAATTCCTTCAACGCCGCCACTTCCGCCGTACACTTGCGCGCCTTTACCAGCCAGACGCGCGTCGCCAAATCTTCGCTGAAATTGTCGAATCCAAAATCTTCCCACGCCGCCGCTGAAACTTCCACCCGTTCGCCTGGCAAGAATCTTATCTCCTTGAACGTGGCGTCGTCCAGAATTTTTACCACGTCGCGCTTCGCCCAGAACCGACGCTCGCCCGCTGGAAATACCCCGCGCTTTAACCCTTCCAGCACTTCCACAAATCGCACGTTTAAAAACTGCGTCAGCAAAAAACCCGAATCTTTCAGCAGGTGATTGAACTCCAGCAGCCTGCGATAACAATTCTGCGCGAACGTCAGGCAGGTTCCCGCGATTATCACGTCGAAAATTTTCGGCTCAACCGGCAGTTCATCTTCCAGCGTCAGTGAAAAAATCCGCGCGTTCGGCATCAGTTCCCGCACGCCCGCTTCAAATTCCGGCGCGTCAATCAGCAATACCGCCGCGTCGCTCGAAAAATTCGGCGGCACGAATCGCAACAGCTCATACAATTTCCGCAAATTTATCGTACACCTTCGCAACAAAATTTTTCGTGTCAAACAGCGCGCCGAGCTCATTAATTCGCACAAGGTCAGCGCCAATCCTGCTGTGGTGAAAATCGCCAGCGCGCGTCGAAACAGCCACGCCCATAAATAACGCCAGCGCTGTCATAAAGCCTCCATTATAAGGGCGCGTGTCCAGAATCGTTTCAACCGCCGAGTAATCGTCCAAATAATTTTTCTCGGCGTAGTTGACTTCCACGCAGTCAAGGTCGATACCCGCCGCATAAATCCGCCGAAGCAGATAGTCCCTGCGGCTCGCAAGCGGCACCGTGTCGCGGAAAAAAATCTTCGCGCCAGGATTTTCCGCCAAAATTTTTTTCACGCCGCTCAAATAATCGTCGGTGATTTTCATAAAGTTATTCAGACAGCCGTAAGCAAAATTTTTCACGCGGCGGTTGAGATTTTTTTTAGCACGAATTATTTTTTCGGTCAGCGTGAAGGCAAAGGCGTTGTAGACAGTCAAAATTTTTTCAGTGAACCGGCTCTGCGAATCAGCCAGAAAATCGTCCGTCAGAAAATAATCCATGGCGTCAAGCCCCGTCGTGTCGAAGTAGCCGATACCAGAAATTTGAACGCGCGCCGGTCTGTAAGCCGCAACCTGCAGCGTCACGCCGCCCGCCGTGTGTCCGCCCAAATCGAACAGAATATCCGCGCCAGCGTCACGAATAGTCTGCGCCGCCTCCTCAAAACTCGTCGCCGAAATGTTGAAGTAGCCGTCGACGCTCCGCCGAATTTTCGCCGTGAAACTGTCCCTGAACTCCGACATATCCCACGCCGTCACAAAAAATTTTTCGCGGTCATAATCCGCCAGCAAAGCCTCAAAAAATCTCGACGCCGATGAATCCAAAAAGTTCGGCGCAATGTACGCCACGTGCATTTTTCCGGCTCTGCGCGGCAGCAATTTCAGCGGCTCCAAATCGCGGTACAGCGAATTGTAAACTTTCGCCGCGTCGTACAAATTCTCGGCGGTAGTTTCCGGCAAATAATGCAGCGCGAAAATATAATTCGACCAGTGCTCGCGCTGTTTCCTCAAAATCGTATCGGTATTCGCCGCCGCAAAATACGCCTTCGCCGCGCCGTTAGCCTCGCCCAAATCGTGGAACGCCCGCCCAAATAATTCGTGCAGACGCCATTCGTTTTCAGCGTCAATCCTGTCGGCGACCACCTGCAGACGCCGAATCGCCATTTCGGTTTCGCCAAAATCTAAAAGTGCCTTCGCCTCTTCCAAAATTATCACCTTGCTACCAGCGCGAATTTCGCCGTCGCTTCCGCCGTGACTGCGCCGTCCGCCGTCTGTATCGCCGCGCGCATTGTGACGATATTCCGCCGCTGTGATTCCCGCCACGCTGAAATTGTCAGCTCCTGCTCGATTGGCGTCGGGTGCCGGTACCGAATTTCCAGCCGCCCTGTCATCGCTACTTCGTGATACACCGTCTGCACGTAATCCGCCATCGCCTCGTCCAGCATTGTCATTACAATCCCGCCGTGCGCAACGTTATCGTAGCCTTCGTATTCGCGCGCCAGAGTTTTCTTCGCTACAAAATTTTCGCCGTCCTGCTCAAAATGCAGGTGCAGCCCAATCGGATTTTTCGTTCCGCAACCAAAACAATAATCGTCGCCGCCATAAGGCATTTCAATCACTCCCACAAAATCGCTACAACCAGCGCCGGTAAAAGATTCGCCACGCGGATTTTCTGCCCGAACATCAAGTTCACGCCCACGCAGAATATCAGCGCACTGCCAACGCACGATAAATTTTTCAGCGCGGCTTCCGTCATGAACGGCTCAAGCAAGCCCGCGAAAATCGTTATCGCGCCCTGGAAAATTCCTACCGACACGCACGAAAATACACAGCCTTTGCCCAGACTCGCCGTCATCACCAGAATTATTATCAAGTCCAGCGCCGCTTTCGCTATCAAAATCGTCTGGTCGTGGAGCAGCCGGTCGTTTATCGCGCCAATCACCGCCATTGCGCCAATGCAAACCGTCAGCGACGCCGTTACGAATGCGTCTACAAATTTCGCGTCGCCGTCATTGCCAGATTTCCCACGCAGCCACACGCCGAATTTTTCAAAAGCGCCGTCAATATCAATAATCTCGCCAACTAAGCCGCCGCCAATCAGACTGGCTATCAGGAGCATCGTGCTGTAATTTTCCAGCGTGCCGCTAATCCCGATAAAAATAACCGCCACCGCGCAAGCCATCTGCAAAGTCTGCTGAATGCGCTCAGTTAAAAATTTTCCGCCAGTCAGCCCGATAATCCCGCCAGCTAAAATCGCCGCCACGTTGATAACCGTGCCGCCGCCCGCAAAGTTCAATCCCTCGAACAAAATTCTAAAGCTTCCTCGAAAACCTGTTCCCGAAATTCCGTCAGCGGAATCAAATGCCCGCCGCCTTCCACCGCCAAAAACTTTTTGACGCTCGACGCTACCGAGTTTAATACAAATTCCGCGCTCGAAATTTTAGCCGTGTGATCTTCCGTGCCATGCAAAATCAACAGCGGAACTTTTACCTGCGGCAAAATTTTTTTGACTTCCTCTATCAGCGCAACAAGTTCGTGGACGCTCAGCAGCGGCATTTGCCGATAAGTCTGATTGACGGCGGATGGCACGTTCGGTAATTTTCGGTGCGACTTTTTCACGAACAAGCCATCACATTTTTCGCGCGGCGGCAGTAATTCTGCGTGCTGCGATTCGTCTAAGAAAATTGGCGGCGAGATTGTAACCAGTCGGTCAACTTTTTTCAGCGTCGAAAGTTTTAAGCTCAGCAGTGCGCCCATAGAATGTCCTATGACGAAAATTTTATCGCAGACTCCTCGCAGTAACGCGTAGCCGTCCAGTACCGAACGAAACCAGTCTGCTCGCGTCGTCAACTGCAAATTCATTTCGTTCGTGGCGTGCCCTGCCAATCTTACGCCCAAAACTGTGAAACCTGCGCGATTTAAAAATTCTCCAAGCAGTAAAAGTTCCGCCGGTGAGCCAGTGAACCCGTGTACCAGCAAAATTCCAGTCGAGCCGCCGCGCATTAAAAACGGCTCCGCGCCTTCGATTATCAAGTTACCGCCCCCGTCAGGAAGTCATGCGCGCAATTACAATCGTGATAACCGCGAACAAAATCCCCAACACGACCGTCACGCGCGCTAAAAGTGCGTCCATACCGCGCGCCTTGCCGGAAAATACCGCGTCCGACGAGCCGTCCATTCCGCCCATACCGCCGGATTTCGCCTCCTGCCCAAGCACCGCCAGTATCAGCGCGATTGAAACTATCGCGTCCAAGACCATTAAAACCGTCAGCAAAAATATTCCTCCTAACAAAAACGAGCGGCATAAACCTACGCCGCCCAAAAGTTTTACTGCATCTAAAATTTATCTGAAGAGCTGGCTGACCGAACGCCGCGCCTGTATCCTGAGAATTACGTCGCCAATCGATTTCGCCATTGACAGCACGACGATTTTCGGCGATTCTTTTTCCGGCGGCAGCGCGATTGTGTCGGTTATCACGAGCTTTTCAATGTCGGAGTTGTTAATTTTTTCGACGGCGTTTTTACTCAAGACCGCGTGAGAACAGGCGGCGAGTACAGATTTCGCGCCGAGTTTTTTGAGCGCCTTCGCGCCTTCACAGAGACTGCCAGCCGTGTCAACAATATCGTCAATCATCAGCGCAACCTTGCCGACAACGTCGCCGATAATGCTCATGACTTCCGCTTCGCCTGGGCGCGGACGCCGTTTCTCGATAATGGCGATTGGCGCCTTGAGAAAATCAGCCAGAATCCTCGCGCGGGTTACGCCGCCCAAATCCGGCGATACAACTACCAGCTCGCCGCCGAAGTCGTGCCCGTTGAAGTAGTCAGCGAAAACCGGCGCCGCCGCCAAATGGTCAACCGGAATATCGAAAAAGCCCTGAATCTGCCCCGCGTGCAGGTCTACCGTTAAAACGCGGCTCATACCGGCGGCAACCATAAGATTCGCAACCAGCTTAGCGGAAATTGGCTCACGCCCGCGAGTTTTTCTGTCCTGCCGCGCGTAGGCGTAGTACGGCACAACCGCTGTGATACTTCCCGCAGAGGCGCGCTTGCAGGCGTCCGTCATTATCAGCAGCTCCATAAGATTATCGTTGACCGGCTGCGAAGTCGGCTGAATGATAAAAATATCCTTGCCGCGAATGCTGTCGCCAATCATGACCTGCGTCTCGCCGTTGTTGAAGTGCCCAACGTAGGTATCAAAAAGGTCGACGCCAATGTATTCGGCGATTTTTTTTGCAAGCGCCGGATTGGCGTTGCCCGTCATCAGACAGAGATTGCCCGTGTTGACGCTGTTGGTATCCATTCGTGAAACTCCCCCAATTTCAATTTATTTGCGTTTATCGTTCCAGTCAGCGATATTCGTCTGCCGCGCGCGAGCGACAGCCAGATTATCAGCCGGAACGTCTTTAGTTATCGTCGAACCGGCGGCTGTGTACGCGCCATTTTCCAGCGTTACCGGCGCCACGAGGTTTGTGTTACAGCCGACGAAAACGTTATCGCCAATCGTGGTGCGGTACTTTTTCTTGCCGTCGTAGTTGCAGGTCACGCTGCCGCAGCCGACGTTGCAGTTCGCGCCCATGTCGGTATCGCCGAGGTACTGCAGGTGCGGAAGTTTGGAGCCTTCGCCGATATTGGAATTTTTAATTTCGACGAAGTTGCCGATTTTGACGCGGCTGGAAATTTTTGTGCCTGGGCGAATGTGAACGTAAGGTCCGAGCGTAACGGCGTCGCCAATTTCGGCGTCGTGGCAGTAGCAGAATTGCGCGGTAACGCCGTCGCCAACCTTCATGTTCGTGAATCTGGAATTGGGACCAATCGCGCAGTTTTCGCCAATCCGCGTCGCGCCTTCGAGGTACGTGTTCGGATAAATAATCGTGTCGATACCGACCGTAACTTCGGCGTCGATAAAAGTTGTGGCGGGGTCGATAATGGTAACGCCGCTGTTCATGAGTTCAAGATTTTTGCGCTGGCGGAGAACTCTGTCAGCCTCGGCTAACTGCGCGCGGGAATTGATACCGAGCGTCTGCGTGTAATCGTCAACCAGCACGGCGTTAATTTTCTCGCTGGCGTTTTTGAGAATCGTAAGCACGTCCGGCAGATAATATTCGCCCTGCGCATTTTCATTTTTGACGCTGGCGAGGGCGTCGAAGAGTTTGGCGGCGTCGAAGCAGTAGATACCGGCGTTGACTTCGCGAATCTGTCGCTCGTAGCTGTTGGCGTCCTTGTGCTCGACGATTTTTTTGAAAGTGCCGTCGTCCTCGCGGATAATCCTGCCGTAGCCGGTAGCGTTAGGCATTTCGGCGGTAAGAACCGTAGCGGCGGCTTTGGACTTTTTATGCTCGGCGGCGAAATTTTTAAGCAGCTCGCCGGTGAAAAGCGGCGTATCGCCGCAAAGCACCATGAGCGTGCCGGTGAAGTTTACAAATTTATCTTTGGCGCAAAGGACGGCATGACCTGTGCCGAGCTGTTCGGTCTGCGTGACGAACTCGACGCCGGAAATTTGCTGTTCAACCAGTTCAGCGCCGGAGCCAATGACTACGACTTCTCGCGTTGAACCGGCAGCCTTAGCCGCGTCAATCACGTGCTGGAGCATCGGTTTGCCGCCGACTTTGTGCAGAACTTTCGGCAGTCTGCTTTTCATTCGGGTGCCTTTACCCGCCGCCAATATTATTGTTTCCAAATTCATTCCGCCCTTCGATTATTTTTTCAAATCCACGTGAACAATTTCATCCCTGTAATAAGGGGAAGTTGTATCCATTGAGTCCGATTTGTCGAAATTTTTGTCAAGATTTTCGTCGTCGGGGACTGTTACCCAGAAAACAACGTCAATCTGCTCCGAAGTAAGCGCCGCCGCGCGCGCATTGCTGTCAATCTGCACCAGCTCGATATTTTTGCCAGTGCGTCTGCCAATTTCAGAAATCATCGCAGTATTAAAACCGGCGGGCGTTCCATCAGCGCGAATCAAATCCAGCGGCGGCAAATCGCCCGTCACGCCAACTTTAATCGTCTCGGCGCCGTCGAAAGTTTCAAGCGCAACGGCTGGCGGGTCTTCAGTGCCGGTCAAATCGGTTATGTAAGTTTTGACGAGATTTTCCAGCGTGCCGTCGCTTTTCATGGACTGAATCGCAGAATTAAATTCATCGCGCAAGGCTTTATCCTCGGTGCGCATTGCGCAGCAGAAAGAATCGAACATGTCATTAGTGTGGTCAAGAATCTTCAGCTGGGGATTGCGCGCCGTCATATAATTCGCCACGCAGTGATAGGTGCTGATTTCGTCAATCTGTCCGGCGTCAAGCGCCATCTGCATTTCGTTCAGACCGTTGAAATAAATGTGATTATGCGCGAGCGAAATACCTTTGCGGCGGGCAGATTCTTCGAGCTTTTTCATCTGTTCGTTGAACGCCTCTTCGCTGGCGTTGAGCTTGGCGATTATTCCAATGCGCTCATCCGGCGAATCAGTTTCCGAAGCGTCAGAGCCGCAGCCAGTCATAAAAATTCCTGCCGCGAGGAAACCTAACGCCAACTTCGAGATTTTTTTCCAGTTCATGAAAACCAGCCTTTCAAATTTGTTTAGCTTTACGCATAGCCTTGAGCAGAGTTTTTTCGGCGCGCTCCATGTGATGTTCAGCAGCGTCACGGGCGGCTGAAACGTCGCCGTTGGCTATCGCCTCAACCATGTCCGAATGTTCCTCCAGCGTTTCCTGCAGACGCCCAGGATAAGACATTGAGAGCGTCCTAAAGCGCGCCAGCTGTTCCTTGAGGTTGCTGATAATCGCTACAAGCCGGTCGTTGCGGCTGACTTTGTAAAGCAGCTCGTGAAATTTTATATCGGTCTCAACGATTTTATCTATGTCATTTTTGGCGATGTAGCCTTCGATTTCGATTAACAAACTTTGAAGCGTTTCGAGTTCGTCCTGCTCAATGCGGCGCGCGGCTAAGCCGGTTGCCAGCGATTCGAGCGCCGAGCGTATTTCAAAAATTTCCTTCACGTCGCTGACCGAAACGTCTGAAACGTAGGTGCCGCGCCGCGGCATCATGATAACGTAGCCTTCCTGTTCGAGCTTGCGAATCGCCTCGCGCACCGGCGTCCGGCTTATTCCCAGTTCGTCCGCCAGCTGCACTTCCATCAGCCTTTCGCCTGGCTCCAAAATTCCGCGCCGAATTGCGTCGCGCAGGGTCTCGCACACCGCCTCCCTCAGCGGCTGGTACGTGTCAAAATTTATCGGCTGTAGCCTTGCCATTTCAATCAATCCTTGTCTTTGTAATAAAAATCTGCGCGTCTCCGCTGAAATTCGCCGCAACTTTCTCGGCAGTCACAGCGTCAGCCAGCGCGAAAACCGTCGGACCACTGCCGCTCATCAGCGCAACTTCAACGCCGCAATCCTGCAGAAATTTCCTGTAAGTTGCAATCGCCGGAATTTTTTCAGTGGCGACGGGTTCAAGCACGTTTGCGAATTTAGGGAAAGCGGCGCTGTAATTTTCGGCGTCGAGGAGCTGGATAATTTCAGCGGTCGGCGGGTGAACTGTTGCGGGCTTTTCGTCGTAGGTTTTGTACGCCCAGGCAGTAGAAATTTCGCCGCGCGGTTTAATCAGAATCACGCTGAAAGTTTTCAAAGGCTTGAGCCGCGTCAGAATTTCACCGCGCCCTTTAGCCAGACACGTCCCGCCGGTAACGCAGAAAGGCACGTCCGAGCCAACGCGCGCGCCAATTTCGCACATTTCCTTGACGCTAAGATTCAAAGCGTACAGGCGATTGATACCGCGAATGACAGCCGCCGCGTCGCTGGAGCCGCCGCCTAAGCCTGCCGCCGCCGGAATTTTCTTAGCGAGACTGATTGACACGCCGAGATTTTTTCCGAGCGCTTTGGAAACTTCGACCGCTGCGCGATGCGCCAGATTTTTTTCGTCGGTGGGAATATTTTCGCCGCCAGTTACCGTGAGTTCGACGCCGCGCGAAATTTTTTCAAGCGTGAGTGCGTCTGCCAGTTCCAGCGCCTGCATTATCATTTCGACTTCGTGAAATCCGTCGGCGCGCGTTCCCAGAATGTCCAGCGTCAGATTTATCTTCGCCCGCGCAAATTCGCGTACCATTAGCGTCCCTCCTTCGATTTTTCGCGGGAATTGTAACACCAAAATTTTCCTTTGGCAAGGTATTCATTCGCGTGCTATAATTTTCAGAAAAGAGTTGAATTGCCACGGTTAAAATATTTCTGGCGCAAAATAAAAAAGCGCTCGTCGAACTTGCGGCGTGCAAGTTACTCGAAGGCGCGGCGATTTTGCTGGCGGCGAAATTTCTGGTACAGTTCGAGTTCCTGCCGGTATTCGGATTTTTAGCGGCGCGGTTTGCAGTCGAATCAATCTGCGCGAAAAAATTTTTGCAGCTGGCGGAGAAATTCCAGCTGGCGGTACGACAAAAACTTCACGCAGAAATATTCCGTCGCGAAATTGCCACGGGAGAGCTGTTAGCGCTGACGTTCGAGGCGGCAGGGACGCTGGGCGAATTTTTCGTGAAGATACTGCCGCAGGTCGCGTCGACGCTGATTCTGCTGCCGATGTTTTTGATAAGCGCGCTGGCGGTTGACTGGATAACGGCGGCGATATTGCTGGCGACGCTGCCGGTAGCGCCGGTGCTGTTGTGGCTGATAGGCAGGGCGACGGCTGAACGCAACGCGCGGGCGTGGGCGGAACTGCAGAAACTAAACGGCGCGTTCAAGGAAATCCTGTCGGCGATAACGACGCTGAAAATGTTCGGGCGAATCGACGCGGCGGCTGGCAGGTTAAAAGCCACGTCTGAAAAATCCTCGGCAGCGACGCTGGAAGTTTTGAAGCTGGCGTTCGTGTCGTCGTTCGCGCTGGAGCTGATAACAACGCTGTCAATCGCGCTGGTTGCGGTGACGCTGGGACTGCGATTAGTGGCGGGCGCGGTGGAGTTCGAGGCGGCGCTGTTTTTGCTGCTGGTGACGCCGGAAATTTTCGCGCCGGTGCGGAAACTTGGCGTTATGTTCCACGTGCTAATTTCGGCGCGGCAGGCGCTGGAGCGGCTGAAAATATTTTTAGCGGAGCCGGTTGAGCTGAGCGCGTCGATTGGAAAAATGCGGGTGCCGCCGGAAATTCTGGTTAAGGGCGTGAGCTTTGCTTATAAAAAAGTGCCGGTGCTGGAAGGTTTGACGCTTACGATACCGGCAGGGAAAATCACGGCGGTCGTGGGCGAATCGGGTTGCGGGAAGTCGACGCTTTTGAAACTGCTGGCGGGATTGATACTGCCGACGCGCGGGGAAATATTTTTCAGCGGAATAGCGGCGTCGAAAATCCAGCGCGAATCGTTCTGGTCGAAGGTAGCGTATGTGCCTCAGGCGCCGCATTTGTTCGAGGCGACGCTGGCGGAAAATTTCTCAGTGTTTGGGCAGTTAGACGTTGCGAAACTGCCAGAATTAATGGTCGCGCTGAACCTGCCGCTGGATTTAGCTTCGACAAAAAAAATCAGCCGAGGACAGCTCCAACGGCTGGGATTGATACGCACGCTGCTGAAGGATTCGCCGGTTTTGATTCTGGACGAGCCGACTGCAGGCTTGGATTTGGAAACCGAGGCGAAAGTTCTGGCAGTGCTGAAAAAATATGCGTTGCGCCGGACGATTATAATTGCGACGCACCGTCAGGCGTTGGTGGATTTCGCCGACGAAGTTATCGAGCTGTATGGAATTTGAATCTGTTCCTGCGCGAAATTTTCAAAGCTGGTGACGACGGATTTGCTTTCGGTGATAGCGTCAAGATTCATTTCGTCGCTGATAAAATTATCGTCCGCGAGCAAAGCCGAACTGCCATAGACCGCGTTGGAATATTTCTGAGTAGTTTCGTTGCCGCTGGCGTCAATCACGGTGATATTTTTACCCCTTCCGCCGCGCACGGTAAGCGTGCCGCTGTCTGTCGTGAGAATCACATTGGTACCGCTGATTGAACTTCGGCTGATTGTGCCGCTGGCGAGCTTGATTTTGTCGTAACCCGCGCGATAGTCAGTGATTAAATCGTTGCCAGATTCGTAGAAGAAAACGTCACGCCCATTGCCGCCGGTGAGAGTGTCGTTACCAGCGCCACCGTAAAGCGTATCGTCGCCGTTGCCTCCGTTCAGTTTGTCAGCGCCTTCGCCGCCGTACAAAATGTCCGCACCGTTGCCGCCGTTCAGGCAGTCATTGCCCGCGTTTCCGAAAATTGTATCAGCGCCGTTGCTACCGTAAACCGTGTCATTGCCGCTGCCGCCTGCTATACATTCAGCGTTGGTGCTGCCGTAAATTTTCAAGCCGCGCGAAAGGGCTGTTGCGTCGACTTTGGTAACGTCATAATCGCTGGCGCGGAGGGAATTATCAGCATACGCCGTGCCGATTGAGAGAATATCGCCGCTGAGTGAGAGACCGGCGGGCAGATTTTCGCCGTATTCGCCGACGATATTAACAGCGGTATCTGCTGCGCCGACAAGCGTCATTGCACCTTCGCCAACTTTGATGATTAAATCTGATCCGCTGGTAGTTGTGCTGTAAGCTGAGCCACTAATTGAAATACTGTCAAGACCTTGGATATTGTATATAACGTCATTGCCATCCCCGTAAGTGTACTGATAGATATTACCCATTCCAATAGCAGTAATACTGCTCAAATAAACAGTATCGTTACCGGTTCCGCCAATTACTGTATTTCCACCATCAGAAGTTTTAAGCGAAATTCTATCGTCCCCACTGCCACCGTTTATAAAAGAGCGTGCGCTATAATCATCAATTGTGTCGTTACCGCCTCCTGCGTACACAGTATCATACCACCCGACATTATAAATGCTGTCATTACCAAGCCCTGCGTCAATGGAAACAGAGCTGGCAGAAGCCATTCCGTTTGAACTACTGATAATATCATTGCCATTGCCAGATTGAATTGTAACTCTATCGCCAGCATTTTTTATTGTGTCGCTATTCGCCGTGCCAGTGATGACGGTATTACCCGCGCCGTTACTGATATTCGCCATAAAAATCCGCTCCTTTCCAAAAAAAATCCTGCACAAAAATTTCTATATTTGATTAATTATATCACCCCCCCCCATTTGTCAAGTGTCGGTATAAATTTTAATCCTGCCAATAAAAAAAGCGTCCCGCAGGACGCTGCGATATTTCAAAGCTCAGAGCTTTAATCAATTTTTCGTGAGTACCGCCTTTTTGTAAATCCGAATCGACGAGCGGTGCGGCGTGATGAAACACGGCGTAATACGCACGGCTTATTCCAGTTCGGCAAAGTGCCTCGTCGCTCATTTCAATTTGCTGCAGATTTTTAACGCTCTCGAAAATTTCTTTAGCCGTACGCAGGAACTCCTGCCAGTTGAAGTTATTCATGTTGGAAACACATCCACAACGATCGAAGTATCGGCGGGCATAACATCAAGCCAATATTCGTCATCAAATTTTTCAAGCGCCGCCATTGCTTCTTTGCAGCTAAGATTAGTGTGAACTTCAAGCATCAAGCCGCGACTTCCACTTTCGGGGTCATACGTTTCACTAAGAACGTACTGCGTCGTTTTGGGGTCGAAATATTCATCGAGCTTGCGGCGCGCCTCTCCGATAATGTTCAATTTCAGAGTAGCCGCGAGTCCCTGAATATCTGCGACAGCGGAAAAACTTTTTTCAGCCATAACAATCACCTAGCCATAACTTTAGCATTGCTCAAACCGGCTGTCAATCTTCACGATTTATATTTGTAGAACAGCCAAATCGCTCCCAGCCACAGCGGGATTGAAACTGCGGCGGCGCGCATTGAATCCATCGTCAGCATTAAAATTATCACGCCCGCCAGAAACGCCAGACACAAATAATTTGCGAACGGAAAACCCAGCGCCTTGAATTTCGGCACAATTCCCGCCGCCTTGCAATGCTCGCGGAATTTTAAATGCGTGATTACGATTATCGTCCACGTCACGACTATCGCGCCGGTCACGATTGCCAGCAGGTACATGAACACTTCGCCAGGGAAAAAATAATTCAGAAAAACTGCCAGCAGCGTTATTCCCGACGATACCAAAATTCCGTTGACAGGAACTTTTCGCGCGGAAAGTTTCGCCAGGAATTTCGGCGCGTTGGAATTTTCCGCCATACCGAACAGCATTCTCGATTCGCTGTAAATTGCTGAGTTGTACACCGAGACCGCCGCCGTCAGCACTACGAAATTTAAAATGTTCGCCGCCGCCTTCACGCCAACGTTATCGAAAATCTGAACGAACGGGCTCGCTTCCGTCCCGACTTCGTTCCACGGCCACAGCGTCATTAAGACGACCATCGTTCCAACGTAGAAAATCAGTATGCGGTAGATAACCTGATTAATCGCGCGGGGAATTGTTTTGTCGGGATTTTCCGCCTCGCCCGCCGTGATTCCAATCAGCTCAATCCCGCCGAAACTGAACAGCACCGGCACCATCGCCATTATCATTCCTTCGACGCCGTTCGGGAAAAATCCGCCGTTCACCCAAAGGTTGCTGAAATTTTCAGGGAACGCCCGCCCGTCCGTGAAAATCAGATACGAGCCCAGCACTATCATGAAAATTATCGCCGAGATTTTTATCAGCGCCAGCCAAAATTCGATTTCGCCATACGCGCTGACCGTGATTAAATTTATCGCCGTGATTATGACAAGACAGACGAGCGTGCCAATCCACTGCGGCAAATCCGGAAACCAGTACGCCAGATAAATTGAGACCGCCGTCAGCTCCGCCATGCTCATGACCACGTACACGAACCAATAGTTCCAGCCGACTAAAAATCCCGCGAACCGCCCCCAGTATTTCGCCGCGTAGTGGCTGAACGAACCCGAAACCGGCTCTTCAACCGACATTTCGCCCAGCATTCGCACTATCAAAAAAATTATTATCCCGTCGATTAAGTAGCTCAGCGCGACCGCCGGTCCCGCCATTGCTATCGTCGAAGTCGAGCCGTAGAAAAGCCCCGTGCCGACCGCCGTTCCCAGCGCTATCATCTGCAGGTGGCGGTTTTTTAAGCCGCGATTTAATTTCTCTTCAGCCATTGTAAAATCTCTCCAAATTAAAATCAATGGTTGTCATAATTCTACGCCGAAAATTTTTAACCTGCAACATTGCCCCAATAAAAAAAAGCCGGCGTTCAACCGGCTAAAATTTATCTGTGCTGACTCGGCATAGGCGGAGGGGGCGGAGCATTGCGTCTGCCGCTCTCACGGCGGTTACTCCTGTCGTGGTAGTCGCCGCCGCCGTTGCGTTCGTAATCGTCGTCGTAGCTGTCGCGGTTCTTTTTGTTATGGTTGATAATCGCGCCGATAGCCGCCGCGCCAATAATCGCGCCAATAATCCTGTTGCGGTTACGAACTGCTGCGCTGAGGTCCTGCGTCTCAACTTCGCTCGTAATTTCTGTCGCCTGTAAATCGTAGGTCATCGGCTCCGCAGAAACAACCGGCACGCTCGTTCCAAAAATCGCCGCTATGCAGGTCACCGCCGTCGCCGCCAGGGTCTTCGCTTTCATCTTCGACAACTCCTTTATCTTTGATTGTCTGTATGATACGCCGCCAGTCTTTGAAATTCCTTCGAGAAAAATTAAAATCAGATTAGAAATTCGCGCCGCGCCCGACGCTGGCGTTATCGTTGACAACGTGCTAAAATACCGCTATCATAAATTTAACAGTGTCGAATATTTTGTTTGCATAAGGAGTGTAAAAATTTTTGTTTACGCACATAACGCAGTCCCCTTACGGGACGGTAACATTGGCGTCGAAAGTTGCGCAGCGCGTCCGAGAAGGTACAGTCATTTGCCTCGAAGGCGGCTTAGGCGCGGGCAAAACTTTATTCGTGCAGAGCATGGCTCGGACTTTGGGCGTGCAGGGCGAAGTTACCAGCCCGACCTTCAATCTCATGAACATTTACGAAGGTTTCTGCCAAATCGTCCACTTCGACCTTTACCGGCTGCATACCGAAGACGAGCTCGAAGACATTGGCTTTTACGAGTACACGGATTTTCCCGAAGGGATTGTTTTCATCGAGTGGGGCGAAAAATTTCCTGAAGCGCTGCCCGAAAATTACGTGAGGATTGAAATCGAGCGCATTAAGGACGCCAGAAATATGCGTAGGATTAATTTTTCGTGCGTCGGCGAGGAACACGAGGATTTTATCAAGGAACTTGAAGAATTTGTCAGCAAGGACGATTAGGGGTGGAAATTTGCTGATTTTAGGAATTGAAGCGGCAACCAGAGTCGCCAGCGTCGCCGTCATATCTGAAGAAAAAATTTTGGCGGAAATTTCGCAGGAAGCGCGGCTCACGCATTCGGAAACGCTCCTGCCGCAAATAGAACAGGTTTTGAAAATCGCCGGCGTCGAAAGAGTTGACGCGGTTGCAGTAAGCCTGGGACCAGGCTCGTTCACGGGCTTGCGAATCGGCTTAGCCACTGCGAAGGCGCTGGCTTACGCGTGGCAGATAAAAATTCTCGGCGTGCCAACTTTGCAGGCAATCGCTTACCACTTCCCGACAAGCTCAGCGACAGTCCTGCCAATGCTCGACGCGCAGAAAAATCGTGCGTACGTGCAGGCGTTCAGAGCGGGCGCGCCGGTTTCAAAACTGGAAGTAAAACCAGTCGACGAAATTGCAACTTCCGCTGGCTCAATCGACGGCGAAGTTTTTTTATGCGGCGACGTGCTTGGAAAAATCAAAGTACCACTGCCACCAAACGTAAAAATTGCGCCGGTAAATCTGCGAATGCCACGCGCGGTAAACGTGGCGCTTTGCGGAAAATTTTTACTCGACGCGGGCGAAATTTCAAACGTCATGAATCTGGAACCGCTGTACGTTAGGAGATCGGAGGCTGAGGAATTGTGGGAACGCCGACAGAAATTGTCTTCAGAAAAATGATACCTGCTGACGTTGACGCCGTGAACAAGCTGGACGAAAAGTGTTTCGGCGGCGACGCGTGGAGCCTGGCTTTTCTTATCAGCGAAGTTAAAAATCCGCACTGCAAGTATCTTGTTGGCGAGGTCGACGGCAAAATTATCGCCTGCGCCGGAATTGAGATTTTTTCTGACGAAGCTGAAATGACGACTTTCGCGGTTGCGCCGGAATTTCAGGGGCGCGGTCTTGGTAAAAGACTGCTTGAGGAAACGATTTGCCTCGCAAAAAAATTCGGCGCCACTTCCATGATTTTCGAGGTTCGCTGCAGTAACATTCCTGCGCTGCACGTTTACCAGAAATTCGGTTTTCGGAAAATCGGGCGAATTAAAAATTATTACTACGACAGCGAAGACGCCCTGACGATGGGCGGGGAAATTTAAATGGCGGAAATTGCCTTTCGCGCTATGACGCCCGCCGACGCTGACGACGTTTCCGAAATTGAGATTCGGTCTTTCGCCCTGCCGTGGAAGCGCGATACTTTCTATGAAGTTGTCCAGCGCGAAAATACCGCCTACGTTGTCGGCGAGCTCGACGGTAAAGTTATCGCTTACGCCGGCGCGTGGCTGGCTTTCGGCGAGGCTGAAGTTATGAGCGTGGCTGTTGCGCCGGAATTTCGCGGGCGCGGCTACGGCAGGAAACTTTTCGCCGAGCTTTTAAAAATCTGCAGGGAACGCGGCGCTACGGCTGTCACTCTGGAAGTTCGTCCGAGCAATACCGCGGCGATTAAGATTTACGAGAGTTTCGGGCTCAAAAGCGTCGGGCGGCGTCCGAAATATTACGTCGACAACGGCGAGGACGCGCTGATTATGTGGAACACAAACTTGAAGGATTGATTATGGAAAAAATTTTGACTTTAGGAATAGAAACGAGCTGCGACGAAACGGCGGCGGCAGTCCTGCGCGACGGGCGGGAAATACTCTCGAACGTCATCTCAACGCAAATCCCGCTGCACCAGAAATTTGGCGGCGTCGTGCCTGAACTTGCCTCGCGCAAACACATCGTGAACATAATGCCGGTCGTCGACGAAGCGATACGCACGGCGGGCGTCGAACTTTCGCAGATAAATCAAATCGCCGTGACATACGGACCAGGATTGGTTGGAGCGCTTTTAGTTGGCGTGGCGGCGGCTAAAACGCTGGCGTTCGCGCTGAAAGTGCCGCTGGTCGCCGTGAATCATCTGGAAGGGCACATCTTCGTGAATTTCCTGAGCGCGCCGGAACTTGAGCCGCCATTTTTATCGCTGGTGGTTTCTGGCGGACACACCGCGCTGATTAAAATGAACACTTACAACGAATTTGAACTGCTTGGGCAGACGCGCGACGACGCCGCCGGTGAAGCCTTCGACAAAATCGCCCGCGTTATGAATCTGCCGTACCCAGGCGGTCCCGAAATTGACAGGCTCGCTAAGACCGGCAACCCCGACGCGATTGATTTTCCGCACCCGAAAGTTGCTGACTTCGACTTCAGTTTCAGCGGGCTCAAATCTTCCGTGCTGAATTATCTCAACAGCACCAGCATGCGCGGCGAGACCGTCAACAATGCGGACGTGGCGGCGAGTTTTCAGCGCGCGGTTGTCGATTCGCTGATTGATAAAACTATCGACGCGGCGGAAAATTTCGGTCTGAGCAAAATAGTTTTAGCTGGCGGCGTGGCGGCAAACTCTGCGCTTGAATCCAGCCTTCGCGCGGCGTGCGATAAACGCGGCTTGAAATTTTTCTACCCGACGAAAATTCTCTGCACGGACAACGCGGCGATGATTGCCTGTCGCGGTTACTACCAGTCGCTGGCGGAAGATTTCGCGCCGCTGACGCTGAACGCCGTCCCAAATTTAAATTTCAAAGGAGCCGCACAATGAGCGAACTTAAAAGCCTCGGCAGGAAGGTTGACTACACTTTTGACTATTCGCCCAATTTTCTGGAGGCGATTCCCAATAAAAATTCTGCGCGAAATTATTTCGTCAAGTTGAACTGCGAGGAATTTACCTGCGTCTGCCCAATTACGCACCAGCCCGATTTCGCCACGCTGATAATCCGCTACATTCCCGATGAAAAGCTTGTCGAGAGCAAGAGTTTGAAACTTTACCTGACGAGTTTCCGCAACACGGGAACTTTCCACGAGGACGTTGTAAACCGCATTGCTGACGATTTGATTAAACTTTTGGCGCCGCGCTACCTTGAGATTGAGGGGCTGTTCAGAGTTCGCGGCGGGATTGCGATTGAACCTTTCGTGAACTACGGGCGCGGAGAATTTGAGGAGCTGGCTAAAACGCGGCTGGCTGAACACAAATGAACCAGAAAAGACTGGCGCTGATAAACGACCTAACGGGATTCGGACGCTGTTCAGTGGCGGTGGAACTGCCGATAATTTCCGCGCTGAAAATCCAGTGCTGCCCCCTGCCAACGGCGATTCTTGCAGTCCACACCGGCTTTAAAAATTATTTCATGGACGATTACACCGACCGCATGAAAAATTATATCGACAGTTGGCGGCTGAACAATTTGACTTTTGACGGAATTGCCACGGGATTTCTCGGCTCGGCGGCGCAGATTGAAATTGTCAGCGATTTTCTGAAGGAGTTCGACGCGCAGGTTTTGATAGACCCCGTTATGGGCGACCACGGTAAAATTTATGCGTCGTACACGCGCGAAATGTGCGTGGAAATGCGCAAGCTCCTGCGCTTTGCAGATTTGGTGACGCCAAATTTAACCGAGGCGTGCGAACTTTTGAACGTGCCATTTCCCAGCGGCGGCGTCATTTCGGATTCAGATTTGGCGACGATGGCGGCGAACATTGCGGCTCGGACGCGCGGCGGGCAGGTTGTCATTACCGGCGTGACGCTTAACGCGGACGACGGCTCGAACATTACGAATTTCGTTTATGATAACGGCGCGATTGATTTTGTGACGGCGAAAAAGCTGGGCAGCGACCGCTCCGGCACCGGCGATGTTTTCTTTGCGATTGTGGCGGCGTCGATTATGAATGGCGAAAATCTGACGGCAGCCGTAAGCAGGGCGGCGGAGTTCGTGACCAGATGCATTTTGCACGCGGAAAATCTGAATCTGCCGTGGAATTACGGTCTGCCGTTCGAGGAATTCTTGACTGAGCTTAGCTGAGGTGGTGTGCGTGAAAAAATTTTTAGCGGCGGCATTGGCTGGAATTTTGTTGGTAACTGGAACGGAGGCGACAGCAATGGCAGGTAAAAAAATTGTGCAGACGGCGGGCAGAGACAGACTGGGAGAGTTCGCGCCGGAATTTGCGCGCTACAACGACGACATTCTTTTTGGCGAAGTCTGGAGCCGCAACGATATTCTTTCGCTCCACGACAGGAGTATCGTCACGGTTTCGGCGCTGGTTGGCAGCGGGATTCTGGACAGCTCGCTGAAATTTCACATTCAGACGGCGAAAAATCACAGCGTGACGCGCGCGGAAATGGTTGAGATTGTGACGCAGCTCGGCTTCTACGCGGGCTGGCCTAAGGCGTGGGCGGTCTTCCCAATGGCGAAGGAAGTTTACGGCGGCGACGCTTATGTTGAGCCGGAGGGCGAAGGCGTTTTCCAGAATCAGACGGCTGGCAGGGACAGGATTGGCGATTTCGCGCCGGATTTCGCGCGGTACAATGACGATATTCTTTTCGGCGAAGTCTGGACGCGCAATAACATTTTGAGCCTGCACGACCGCAGTATCGTCACGGTTTCGGCGCTGATTGGCGCGGGGATTTTCACCAGCGCGCTCAAGAATCACATTGCCAACGCGAAGGCTCACGGCGTCACCAAAGCGGAAATGGTCGAGATTATCACGCAGCTGGGTTTTTACGCGGGCTGGCCTAAGGCATGGGCGGCGTTCGGCTACGCTAAGGAAGTTTACGCCGATGATTAAATTAATTCAGCACCCAGTTTTGACGCACAAGCTGACACTGCTCCGCAGAAAGGAAACGCCGTCGAAAGTTTTCCGCGCGACGGTCGAGGAACTGTCGGAACTTTTGACGTACGAGGCGACGCGTGAACTGGCACTGCGCGAAACTGAAATTGAAACGCCGATAACTCGTTGCACGGCGCAAGTGCTGGCGGAAGAAAAATTCGTGATAGTGCCGATACTTCGCGCGGGACTGGCGATGGTTGCGGGCGCGCTGAAAATTCTGCCGGACGCGGCGGTTGGACACATTGGCTTGGTACGCGACGAAACTACGCACAAGCCGGTTGAGTACTACAGGAAAATTCCGGCGAATCTGGCTGAAAAAACTGTACTCGTCGTCGACCCGATGCTGGCAACCGGCGGCAGTACCTCGGCGGCGCTGAAAATTCTCAAGGAACACGGCGCGCGGAAAATTATTTTCGTGAACATAATCGCGGCGCCTGAAGGCATTAAAAAAATCGCCGACGAGCATTCGGAAATTCCGATTTACACGGCGGCGATTGACGACCATCTGAACGAAAAATGCTACATTGTGCCTGGCTTGGGCGACGCGGGCGACAGAATTTTTGGTACGGGGAGTGATTGAAATGTTGGGCGCGATAATTGCGGTCATACTTTTTCTGATTTTCGGCGCGGGAATTTTGCGGCTGGTCGGGCAATTTTTCATAACCGCCGTGGTTTTCGCGTTCAAGCTAATCTGCATATTTTTCGGCGTGCTGGCGGCGCTGATTTACATGGTGCTCCGGCAGCTGGTGCCGTTCGTGGCGAAACATCTGGCGGTTGCAGTACCGTGGGCAATTTCGGCGCTGGTAGCGTTCGGTCTGACGGTTTACGCATTCGGGCGGCATATTTTCCACGGCGAAAATGCGATTGTATTTCTGGAAAAATTAATCCCGCAGCGAGAAAATTCGCGCAGGACTGAGTTCTCGTTATTGCTGATTGAGCTGACCGATTCAATTCACGCGGACATTTTGTCAAGACTTGAAGTGCAGATAGAATTGATTCGTGAATTTTTCAGACCGCTCAATGATGGCGAATGACCTCAAAGCGCCAGACGTGAACTTTTTCGTTAGCCGGAATGCTGGCTTTGCGCTTGGCAATAGCGATTTGCTCCAGCGGCGTATTGATGCCTTCCAAATCCGGCAGTAACAAACCACGGCGACCGTTATTTTCGACGATGACGCCGTATTTTTTTGCGTCCAAATCTTTAATATCGAAAACGCGCTCCGGCTCCGCCAGCACGTCGACGCTGTATTCAATGTCGTCAAGCTCGGAAACTTCGACGGGCGAAAAGCGCGGGTCTCTTGAGCAGGCGGAAATGGCGTTCTGCAGAATTTCCTGCGCGATAGAATCAGTCGTCGGCAGGAAAGTTCCAATACAGCCGCGAAGTTCGCCGTCCTTGTGCAGGCTGACAAAAGTTCCTGCGCGATTGTCAGTCATTTCAGCGGGCAAATCTTTCGGCATCTCAGCGGGCTTGTGCGTCTTAACGAAAGTCTCAAGGCTGAGCCGCGCCAGCTTAACGTAAGCGTCTTCGTGACTTTTGCGCTCAGCAGATTTTTCAAGCTTGAAATTTTTCAGCTGAACGTCAAAATTCCTGCCGGTATCCTCGCCGCCAACTTCAAACCAGACAACGCCATAGCCGACGCCGAAAGTCCCCTCGTAGGAAAGTTTTTCCGCCGCGACAGATTTTTTATCGAGCGCGCCCGCCATAATCCAGAAGCTCCGCAAGCCGCATTCAGCCGCGCGGTTGCACATGGCATTATCCATCGTCAGCAGCCTGAGAAAATCCGCGCCGCCAAGATTATCCATAACTTCCGCGTCGAACTTCGGACCTTCCTCAACGTAGCCGTAAGGACCGTCAGCTTTGAGCTTGTGCGACAAATCTCCGCTGGCAATGAATACCACGCGCCGGCTGAGTTCATCGACAGTCCGAGAAATTGTCTGCCCGAATTTGTAATGCACATCGTTCGACAAGCCGGAAAGCCCAATGCGCACGAATTTTACCGCGCTCAAATCCAGTCCGGCCTTCTCCAGAAAGTAAATCGGAATAAGCGTGCCGTGGTCAAGAGTTTTTTCGCGCTCGCCCATTTTACCGGCAGGAATATTTTCCGCCATGGCATTTTCGCCGAGCCTGTCAGCAAATTCGGCGTCATAGTTAATCGTCAAATCGACTTCCGGCGCGCGGAAACGTGACATGTTACCTTCGGCGGTCTCGCCTGGCGAAATGTGGAAGTAATCCGCGTACATCATCGAATGCGGGCTGGTGATAATAATCGTGTCCGGCGCAAGTTCGACGATTCTGCGCGAAATCTCCATGTAGGCGCTGGAAGTCGCGCTGATTTTTTCTTCCTCGCCGCGCCCGACTTCCGGCAGAATAATCGGCGGGTGCGGTACGACAACGGCGGCTTGTATGCTCATTCAAACTCCTCCTAAACAAAAACGCCCGCGCTGTTCGCAGGCTGTGAAAAATTTTATTCGTTCGGACTCTTAAAAGTTTTGCCGAAAATCAGTTTGTCCAAAATGCTGATCAGCTGATTTATCTCCGGCTTTGAAATTTGCGCGCTGGCGCCGAGCGATTCGCCCTTGAGCCGCATTTCCTCGCTGATTAATGACGAGAACAGCACGAACGGTAATTCCTTGAGCCGGTCGTTGTCGCGGACGAGTTTCAGCAGGCGGTGCCCGTCCATTTTCGGCATTTCGACATCGGAAACGATAATCCCGACGTGCATGTTAATAGGACCGTCTTTCACGGAAAGGTTGCGCAGATAATCCCAGGCGTCCATACCGTTGCCGAAATCGCGGACAAATCTGTAGCCGGAATCGTGCAGCGTGGTAACCAGCAAATCGCGCAGCATCGCCGAATCTTCTGCAACGACGACGTGAACATTTGCGCGCAGTGAACGAACGTCTTCCGTTGCGTCCTCAACCGTGGTGAGTTTCGCGTTAATTTCCGGATTAATCTCGGCGATAATCGTCTCGAAGTCGAGCAGCAGGACAATGCGGTCGCTCATTTTGATGATACCGACAACGCGCGACTGGTCGCCAACTTCAGGGGCGGGCTCCATGTCCTTCCATGAAATTCTGTGAATGCGCGAAACGTTCTCAACCAGAAAGCCGATACCGTAATTGTTAATTTCCGTGACGATAATATTTTTCGCCTCTTCGCCGGACGCCACGTTCAGACAGCGCGGAAGATTTACCAGCGGAATAGCCTTGCCGCGCAGCGTGAACAGCCCGTCAATGTACGGATGAGCCTGCGGCATTGCGGTAACCGGCGCGCGCTGAATGACTTCGCGAACCTTCGCAACATTTATCCCGTAATTGACCTTGCCAATGCTGAACTCGACAATTTCAAATTCGTTCGTGCCGGTTTCAAGCAGTATACCCTTCTTATCGCCGGCGGTCTCGTCGCCCTTGCGAGCCTTATCGTTAGCCATCAAATCGCCCCCAATGAGTTTCTTTCCAATTTCGTTTTACATTTCGCCGCGAATGATTTTTATCCTGCCAATGGAAAAATTTTTCGCGCTGTGATAAACTTTGGCTGGAAAAATTTTCAGAGGTGATTCAATGGAAAAACCAGTCGTCGGCGGGCAGGCTGTAATCGAAGGCGTCATGATGCGCGGATTCGGAAAAGTTGCAACGGCTGTCCGCGAACCGTCAGGAAATATTAACGTGCAGGTTAAGCCGGTGCGCTCAATCGCGGAAAAATATCCAGTCTTAAAGCTGCCATTCCTGCGCGGCTCGGTGACGCTTATCGAAAGTCTGGTACTGGGAATACGCTCGCTGTCATTTTCTGCGCAGGCGGCGGGCGAGGAAGATGAGCAAATTTCGGATTCGGAGCTGGCGGCGTCGATAGTTTTGGCGATGGTGGTTGCGTGCGGGCTGTTCATAGCGGTACCGACCTTCGCGGCGAAATTTTTGCACGCGCTGACGGACGACCCGTTCTGGTTCAATCTGGCGGAAGGATTTTTGCGGCTGGCGATATTCGTGCTGTACATTTTCGCCATTTCGCAGATGTCAGACATTCAGCGGGTTTTCCAGTACCACGGCGCCGAGCACAAAACAATTTTCTGCTACGAAGCCGACCTGCCGCTGACTGTGGAAAATGTAAAAAAATTCCCGCGCTTGCACCCGCGCTGTGGGACGGCGTTCCTGCTGATTGTGATGATTGTCAGCATATTCGTTTTCGCATTCTTAGGCTGGCCGGACTTGTGGCTGAGAATTTTGTCGCGGATACTTTTGCTGCCGGTCGTGGCTGGAATAGCGTATGAAATAATCCGATTCGCGGGGCGTTCGACAAACCCGCTGGTTCACGCGGCGATTCTGCCTGGCTTATGGCTGCAGTATCTGACGACGCGCGAGCCGGACGATTCGATGATTGAAGTGGCGATAGCGTCGCTGGAGGCAGTGCAGAAATAATGGCTGTCGGGATTATCGCCGAGTTCAATCCGTTTCACGACGGACACGCGTATCAGATTGGCGAAATTCGCAGGAAAATTCCTTGCGAGGAAATTGTGGCGGTAATGAGCGGCAGTTTTACTCAGCGCGGCACTCCGGCGATTCTTGACAAGTGGACGCGCGCGAAGCTGGCAGTTACGGGCGGCGTAGATTTAGTTTTGGAACTGCCGTTCACTTCGGCGGTACGGAGCGCGCAGGATTTTGCAACTGGCGGCGTCAGATTATTATCAGCGCTGGGAATTGTCGACACGCTGGCTTTCGGCGCGGAAACTTCAGATTTGCAGGGATTAAAATCAGCGGCGGCGGCGTTCGAGGAAAAATCTTTCCAGCGGAAACTTCGCGCAGAAATTTCCTCGGGGCTTTCCTACGCGGCGGCAGTCTCAAAAATATTATTGCCGGTTGACATGCGCCAGCCGAATACAATTTTGGCGGTAGAATATCTGCGGGCGCTGCCGGAGTCAGTCGAGCCGCTGCTGATACCGCGCGGGGAAGTTCAATCCAGCGCGACGGCAATTCGAGCGGCGCTCTACCAAAATCCTGCGCTGTGGGAAAAAATTTCAGTGCCGCCGTTCGTGCTTGACGCGTTAAAGTCTGCAGAACTTGTGCGCGAGGAATTTTTACTGCGCCCAGTCTTAGCGAAACTGCTGACGAGCTCAGCGGCAGACCTGCGCGAAATTTATGGAATGGCGGAGGGGATAGAATTTCGGCTGGCAGAATCTGCGCGAACGGCGCGAACCTTCGACGAATTAGTTTTGGGCGTAGTGAACCGGCGCTTCCCGATAAGCCGCGTCAAAAGATTATTGTTGCACTTCCTGCTGAATTTTAAAAAGCCGGTGCTGGCAGATTATGTCAGGGTGCTGGCGTTCAATGAGCGCGGGCAGGCTTTGCTGAAAAAAATCCGCGCGGCGTCCAGCCTGCCAGTCGTGACGAAAGTTTCACAACACATAACGTCGAAAGAAATTTTATGCGCTGAAAATCTGGAGCCGTACAAAAAAAATCTCGCGTTCGACCTGCGAGCAACAGATCTGCGCGAGACTCTTTACGACGTACCGCAATCGGCGCGGCGGGATTTTCTCATTTCGCCACGATGTCAACGTTAGTTTTGTCGACAATCTGCGGCGTGCAAAGGTAAGCCGGAATGACGCGGTCGCCATTCTTGTAGGTCGTCACGTCGTTAATATCCGGCTGGGTGCCTTCGACGACGGCTTTAATCATGCGAACGCACTTCGCGGTTAAAACGTTCGCGTCCTTGGCGATTGTGAAAGTCTGCGTGCCTTCGCGAATGCGCTGATAAGCGGCGGGGTCGCCGTCGAGACCGGAAATGACGGGCGCGGGCTTACCTGCTGCGCTGAACTCTGACAAAATGACTCCAGCAATATCGTCATTCGGGCTGAGCACAACCTGAAGCGGCGTGTCGGTGTAGTACTGGCTCAAAAGCTGTTTAATGCGCGGGCGGGCGTTTTCAGAAACCCAGTCCGCAACGTAAACCTTGTCAAAGGTCGTCTGCCCTGAACGGCAAACCAGCTGCCCGCTCCTGAAGTACGGCTCAAGAACCGCCATCGTCTTCTCGAAAAAGACATGCGCGTTGTTGTCGTCCTGTCCGCCAGCGAAAAGCTCAATGTTGTAGGGACCGCTGCCGCTCTTCAAGCCCAGAGCCGTCTCAAGGTATTCGCCCATGCCCTCGCCGATAGCGCCGTTGTCGAAGCTGGCGTAGTAACTTACGGCGTCACTGCTCGTGATAACCCTGTCGAAGGCTATGACTGGCACTTTAAGCTTTTTCGCCTCCGCCAGCACGTCAACATACTGGTCGTCCGTACCCAGCGCGCCAATCACGATACAGCCAGGCTTTTTGGCTATGGCACTTCTGAGCTGTTCAGCCTGCTCTTCCGCCTTGCCAGTGTAATAAATGTCGACGGTAAAGCCCTCTTCCTCCAACAGTTGCTGCATAGCGGCGCCGTTACGTTGCCAGCTCGGCGTAAGGTTCGGGAAACAAACTGCGACGGATTTTCTGACTGAATTATCAAGGCTCAAAGCCGAACTGCCGCAGCCGCTGAGCGCCGCCGCGAAAACTGCCAGCATCATCGCGCAGAAAATTTTTGCTAACTTCATTTGAATCACCGCCTTAAATCTTAAACTTGGAAGTCGACGCGGTAAGTTCGTCGGCGAGCTCGGAAAGTTTCTTGCTGGCGCTGGCAACTTCGTCAATCGACGCGGATTGTTCCTCGGTAGCGGCGCTGACGGATTCAGTTTCGGCGCTGACATCCTTACTGGAGCGGTTGAGTTCGTCCATAGATTCAACAAGCTTGTCGACGCGCGTGGAGGCAACCTGTGCATTGTGTTGAATTTCCTCGGCGTGGTGCGTTAGCTGAACAACGGCGTCGGTAATATTTTTAAACGAATCGCCCGCCGCCGCCACGACAACTTTGCCGCTTTCAACTTCGTGGTTGCCCTGCTCCATCTGCGTGAGCGCCTGGCTCATTTCGTCCTGAATCGTGCTGATAAGGTCGGCGATTTGCGAAGCGGCGCTGCTTGAACTTTCAGCCAGCTTGCGAACTTCGTCTGCGACAACTGCGAAACCGCGTCCGGCATTACCCGCGCGAGCGGCCTCAATCGCGGCGTTCAGCGCAAGCAGATTGGTTTGCTCAGCGATATTGGCGATAGTCGAGCTGATATTTCCAATCTGCGCGGAACGGTCGGCAAGCTGCTTGATAACCTCGGCGGACTTATCGACGCTTTCAGCCACGGCGGACATCTGATCGACGGCGCCACTGACTGCCGCACGCCCGTCTTCAGCAATTTTTTCAACGTTCTGCGAAGCCTTCAAAGACGCGTCCGCCTTACTTTCAAATTCCTGCAGAAGTTCAGCGAAGGCGCGAATATCATCGGTGGACTGCGAAACTGCGTCGCCCTGCTTAATGGCATTTTCAGCGACGTTGCCAATAGAAACAGCAACCTGCTGCGTGGCAAGCGCGCTCTGACTGGCGTTTTCGTTCAGCTGCGAGGCAAATGTAGCGGCGTCTCCGGCGTTGCGCTGAATGTTCGAGATAAGATGGCGCAATTTCTGAATCGTATCCGCGTAAATCGAAATCAGCTGTCCAAATTCGTCGTTGGACTGCGGCTTTGCTTCAACCTTCAGGTTGCCCGCCGCCATTTCCTTCGACACTTCCGAAAGGTAGTCAATCGAATTGAGAATCGTGCGGCTCAGCGAAATCGCCATGAAAACTGAAAACGCCACGACGACGATTATCGTGATAATCAGAATCATGCGCGTGCGATTGTACTGGTTCTCAGATTCGACAACTTCCGCGTGAATAAAATCCTTGCGGTTGTCGAGAATGCGGTTGAGTTTCGCGACAATGTAGGTGTACTGGTCGCTGGAACTTTCCAGAAGGCGCGCGCCCTCGCGACTGTTGCCGCTTTTCACCATTTCGATAATGCGTTTGGAATTTGCCTTGTACTGGTTCCACGTGCTGCGCATGTCGGTAAATTCGTTGGCGATTTGCCCTTCAAGCTGCGGCTGAATGCTGTCAAAAGTAATGTCAATCTGATCCGCAAGTTTGCGGGTAGACTGCGCGGCGTAAATTTTGCCTGGCAGCGTTGTAGCGTCAATGACGGCAAATTCACCCTGCCGGTAGTCACTCATCGCGCGGCTCGATTCGGACGCGGAAATTACGCCCTGAAGATGTTCTGTAGCAATTCTCAGCGCGCCGTCATTAATCGACGAAAGACTGACTGTCGAGTAAACGCCGTTGCCAATGAACGCGATTATCAGCAGAATGAAGACGAAAAATAATTTCTCGCGAATGCTCAGCGAGCTCATATGAATCCCTCCTCAAAAATTTTTAGTACTGATAATATTATCGCCAATTTGAAAATTTCCTGCTTAATTTTTAGTAAAAATCTGTTTAGCCGCCGCCTTGAGCCAGCCGCCGTGCCACGCAACGTGGAAAATCAGCGCGACCGCCATGACGTAGCCGCTGTAGGTGTGAATTTTTCTGACGAGCCGCCGAATATCCATATCGCCCGACGGCAGAAGATGAAAATCGAGCATGACACCGGTCACAATGCAAATAATACCGCTGACGAAAAGCGCCACGTCGAGCCAGAAATTTTTCAGCACGAAAATCCCTCCAATAAAAAAATTGACGAAACCGAGAGTTCCGCCAAATCTTATCACAAAATTTTTCCGACCGCCAGTTAATTCAGCAGCCGCATTTTCCTTGCCTGTTCCTGCAGCCGCGCGATTCTGTCGTCAGTATCGGGGTGCGTCGAGAACAAATTTTTCAGCATTCGCGTCGAGCCTTCGAGCGGGTTGATTATGAACATGTGCGCCGTCGAAGTTGACGCGTGGTCGAGTGTATTCCTCTGCGCGTAGTATTCAATTTTTTCCAGCGCGCTGGCAAGGTAACGCGGGTCTCCGCAAAGTTCGCCGCCGGTTTTGTCAGCGTCATATTCGCGCGAACGGGAAATCGCCATTTGAATCAGACTTGCGGCGAGCGGCGCCAGAATAATCGTCGCCAGCGTACCCAAAATCCCGCCGTTATCGTCTTCGGAGCGCGTGCCGAGAATCGCTCCCCACTGCACGATACTGGCAACCATGGAAATCACGCCAGCCATGGACGCGGCAATAGTGCCCGTCAGAATGTCGCGGTGCTTGACGTGCGCCAGTTCGTGACCGAGAACGCCGGAAATTTCGTTGTAGTCGAGCGCGCGCATAATCCCCGTAGTGACGGCAACAGCGGCGTGGCTGGGGTTCCTGCCGGTTGCAAACGCGTTGGGAACGTCGCTGTCGATAATGTAAACGCGCGGCATTGGCAAATCTGCTTTCTGCGCGAGATTTTTAACGATACCGTAGAGCTGGGGCGAATCTGCCTCGGAAATTTCCTGCGCGTCGTAGGCTTTCAAAACCATCGAATCGCTGAACCAGTAGCTGAAAAAATTCATACCGATTGAAATGACGAGCATAATCATCGCGCCGGTACTGCCATTTATCGCGCCGCCAATCGCAACCATTAAGCCCGTCAGCAGCGCCATTAAAATTGTTGTCTTGGAAATATTCATCGCGAACACCTCCAAAAAGCTTTTCTTCAAATTATACGGCATTTCGCGAAAATTATTATACCATAAAAAAATTTATTTGCAACTAAAAAGAGGGCGCCCATGGACGGGCGCCCGTCCGCGCCATTCGCTGGATGCGAATGCAGCGGACCGTCTTTCTTTGCCAGCGTTTCTTTCTCGCAGAAAGAAATGCTGAAACACATTTATTTCAACGTAACGAGGCACTTGCCAGTCATTTCTGCAGGAACTTCCATGCCAGCGAGTTTCAAAAGGGTCGGCGCAACGTCGCAGAGGGCGCCATTTTCGACGGAAGCCACGCGGTCAGAAACGACGATAATCGGCACGGGATTAGTGGTATGCGCGGTGAACGGCTCCTTCAAATCGTAGTCGAACATTTTATCCGCGTTGCCGTGGTCAGCGATAATGACGACTTCGCCGCCGACTTTCTTCATGCATTCGACGAAAATTCCGACGCAGACATCAACAGTCTCGACAGCCTGAACAGCCGCCTTCATAACGCCGGTATGACCAACCATATCGCCGTTCGCGTAGTTCAGAATGATAAAGTCATACTTCTCGGACAGAATCGCCTCGGCGACTTTCAGCGTAACGGTCGGCGCGCTCATTTCGGGCTTGAGATCGTAGGTTGCAACTTTCGGGCTGGGAACGAGGATTCTGTCTTCGCCCGCGTAGGGTTCCTCGACGCCGCCGTTAAAGAAGAACGTGACGTGCGCATATTTTTCAGTTTCAGCGATTCTGAGCTGGGTAAGACCGGCTTTGCTGATAGTTTCGCCGAGCCCGTTGCTGACGCTTTCCGGCGGGTACGCAACTTCGACGTTCAAGCCTTCCTCGTACTGCGTCATAGTGACGTAAGGCACGGCTTTGAGTTCTTCGACGCGCGGGAAGCCGTCAAATTTATCGTCAGTGAACGCGTGAGTAATTTCGCGGGCGCGGTCGGGGCGGAAGTTGAAGAAAATAATTCCGTCTTCGGGCTTGATGCCAGGATAATCGCCAATCACGACGGGAATGACAAATTCGTCAGTAACCTTGTTGTCGTAGGATTCTTTAATCGCCGTGGCGGAATCAGCCTTTTTCGGCGCGTCAGCCTTGGCAATGGCGTCGTAGGCTTTGCTGACGCGATCCCAGCGCTTATCGCGGTCCATTGCGTAGTAGCGACCGGAAATCGTGGCGGTCTGCCCAATTCCAATCTCTTTGAATTTTTCTTCGAGGGTGGCGAGGTATTCAGCGGCAGAACTCGGAGGAACGTCGCGTCCGTCAAGGAACACGTGGACGTAAACTTTTTTAACGCCCTTGTCTTTGGCAAGTTTCAGCAAGCCGTAAAGGTGGTCGGTGTGACTGTGAACGCCGCCTGGGGAAAGCAGTCCGAAAAGGTGAAGCGCGCCGCCGCTGGCAACGACTTTATCCGTGACGCCGACAAGCGCTTTGTTCGTGAAGAAATCGCCGTCGCGAATCGCTTTGGTAATTTTCGTAAGCGGCTGATAAATGACGCGCCCCGCGCCAATGTTCATGTGACCGACTTCGGAATTGCCCATCTGCCCGTCAGGAAGACCAACGTATTCGCCGGACGCCTGCAACTGCGCGTTGGGATATTTTTTAGCGAGCTCGTCGAGAACGGGCGTCTTGCCAATCTGAATGGCGTTGTACTTATCCATCGGGTCGCCAATTCCCCAGCCGTCCATGATAATCAGACAAATCGGCGCGTGCTTAATTGTAGCCATCATTGAATCTCTCCTTTGAAAAAAGCCGCCCGTGTCACGACCAACAGAGGCGGCTCAAATTATCTGACCGAAAAAATTTTTATCTTAGAAGTTGACAATCGCGCTGAAATCGGGAGCCTTGAGGGACGCGCCGCCGACGAGTGCGCCGTCAACGTTGGGCTGCTGCATGAGGTCTTTAATCGTGCTGGGTTTGACGCTGCCGCCGTACTGAATGCGAATGGCGTCCGCTGCTTCCTGATCGAATTTCTTCGCAACGGCTTCGCGGATAGCCTTGCAGACTTCCTCAGCCTGTTCAAACGTCGCGGTCTTGCCGGTGCCAATCGCCCAAATCGGCTCGTAAGCGATAACGAGTTTCTTAACTTCGCGCGCCGTGAAACCTTCGAGCGCGGCGTTAATCTGGTTGACGACGTGTTCAATGTAGTTGCCGGCTTCGCGAATTTCGAGGGATTCGCCGCAGCAGATAATCGGAGTAATGCCAGCGTTGAACGCAGCCTTCGCGCGCTTGTTGACGCCTTCGTCAGTCTCGCCGAAATAGTCGCGGCGTTCGCTGTGACCGAGGACAACGTAGTCTACGCCAATTTCGTTAAGCATGCCGGTGGAAATTTCGCCGGTGTAAGCGCCTTTGGGTTCCCAGTGAACGTTCTGAGCGCCAACGTGAATATTCGTGCCTTTGACAGCCTTGGCAACAGCGGCAAGGGCGGTAGCGGTCGGGCAGACAACGACGCGGCAGTTAGCATTGGCGACGAGCGGAATGAGTTCGGTAACGAGCGCTTCGCCTTCCTTAATCGTGTTGTTCATCTTCCAGTTGCCGGCGATAATGGGGGTGCGGCCTACGCCGTCAATCGCGTCGATACCAGGAAGAACTTTGCCTTCGAGGTATTCAAGGGTTGCGCCGCCGCCGGTGGAAATGTGGGAAATTTTCTTATCGAGACCGGTTTTCTTCAAAGCAGCAATGGAGTCGCCGCCGCCGACGATTGAGATAGCGCCTTTGTCCGTGGCGTCCGCAACGGCTTTAGCAACCGCGAGCGTGCCTTTCGCGAAGTTTTCAAATTCAAAAACGCCCATAGGTCCATTCCAGATAATGGTTTTGGCGCCTTCGAGGGCTTTGACGTATTCTTCGGAAGTTTTTTCGCCGCTGTCGAGACCCATCCAGTCTTCAGGACACTGGTCGACGGGGACGGTTTTGAACTGAGCGTCAGCCGCGAATTTGTCAGCAACAACGATGTCGATAGGCAGAACGACTTTGACGCCCTTCTTCTCGGCTTTTTCAAGGAGCTGTTTAGCGAGTTCGATTTTGTCAGCTTCGAGCAGGGATTTGCCGACGCCGTAGCCTTTCGCCGCGTCGAAGGTATGAGCCATGCCGCCGCCGATGATAATCGTGTCGACTTTATCAATCATGTTGGAAATGACGCCGATTTTGTCGGAAACTTTGGCGCCGCCGATAATGCCGACGAACGGGCGCTGCGGATTTTCGAGCGTCTTGCCAATGTAGTTAATTTCTTTTTCCATGAGGAAGCCGGACGCGGTTTCGAGGAAGTGGGTGATACCGACGTTGGAGGCGTGGGCGCGGTGAGCCATACCGAACGCGTCATTAACGGCAACGTCAGCAAGCGCGGCGAGCTGTTTCGCGAACTTCGGATTGTTTTTCTTTTCTTCCTTGTGGTAGCGGAGGTTTTCGAGCAGGAGAATTTCGCCAGGCTGGAGAGCGGCGGCGGCTTTTTCAGCGACTTCGCCAACGCAGTCTTCAACCCATTTTACTTCCTGACCGAGAATTTCGCCGAGCTTTGCCGCGATAGGTTTGGTGGAGAATTTCGGCTCGCGCGCTTCGGTAGGTCTGCCGAGGTGGCAGCCGATAATGACAGCGGCGCCCTGTCCGAGCAGGTATTTCAAGGTTTCGAGCGTTGCGTCAATGCGCTTGGTGTTGGTGATTTTCAGATTTTCGTCCATAGGAACGTTGTAATCGACGCGCAGGAATACTTTTTTGCCTTTGAGATTGAGATCCTTGATGTTCTTTTTGTTCACAGATATTTCCTCCCAGAAAAAATTTACCGTTAAACTGCAAACGGCTCAGCTCAACATTTGACGAAGAGCCGAGCCGTCATTTTTAATCGTGTTCAATTAGTTATTGCCGACGGGTAAAACCTGCGCCGACTTACCGCCGATATTCGCGCGCTTAAATTACTTGAGTTCTGCGAAGTATTTAATGGTGCGAACCATCTGGCTGGTGTAGGAGTTTTCGTTGTCATACCAGGAAACGACCTGAACGAGGGTGTTGCCATCGCCGATTGGGCTGACCATCGTCTGGGTAGCATCGAAGAGCGAGCCGTAGCGCATGCCGATAATGTCGCTGGAGACGATTTCTTCTTCGTTGTAGCCGAAGGACTCGTTAGCCGCTGCTTTCATTGCGTCATTAATCTGTTCTTTGGTAACTTCGCCTTTGACAACCGCGAAAAGAAGGGTCGTGGAGCCAGTCGGGGTAGGAACGCGCTGTGCCGCGCCAATGAGTTTGCCTTTGAGTTCGGGGATAACCAGACCGATAGCTTTTGCTGCGCCGGTGCTGTTCGGAACGATATTGCATGCGCCTGCGCGGCTGCGACGGAGATCGCCTTTACGCTGCGGTCCATCAAGAATCATTTGATCGCCAGTATAGGCGTGGATTGTTGCCATAATGCCGCTCTGAATCGGGGCGAGCTTATGCAGAGCCTGCGTCATCGGAGCAAGGCAGTTGGTCGTGCAGGAAGCTGCCGAGAGAACTTTCACGTCCGGCGTAAGAGTTTCATGGTTGACGTTGTAAACGATTGTCGGAAGGTCATTGCCTGCGGGGGCGGAAATAACAACTTTCTTTGCGCCTGCGGCCAGATGAGCGGATGCTTTCTCTTTGCTGGTATAGAAGCCCGTGCACTCAAGGACGACATCGACGTCATGTTTGCCCCAGGGAATTTCCTTTGCATCTTTTACAGCGTAAATGATAATTTCTTTGCCGTCAACGACGATGGAGTTTTCTTTTGCTTCGACGGTGTGTTTGCCTTCGCCGATTTTGCCGCAGTAGCCGCCCTGTGCGGTATCATATTTGAGAAGGTGAGCGAGCATCTTCGGGCTGGTGAGATCGTTGATAGCGACGACTTCATAACCCTCAGCGGCGAACATCTGACGGAACGCAAGACGACCGATACGACCAAAACCATTAATAGCAACTTTTACTGCCATTTAAGAATACCTCCTTATATTTAAGAAACTCTATGATTAACTCTAAAACTGTAGCTATGTTACACCAATTTTTTTAAACTGTCAACAAAATTTTCGGAAATTTTAAAAGTTCATTATAAATTCATAAAGCCGGAAAATGGCGGCACTCCGCGCTTTTTCTCAACCAGTCCCATCCTCTCGCCTGAAAAAATTTTTTCTGTTAAAATATTCGCGTCGAAGGGAGGATTTTTTAAAATGACCCCGATAATACGAATCACGAATATCATGTGGTTCAGACAAGAGTTTCTGTGACGCTAATCGAAAAACCTGCGAAAATCCAGCTGCTTATAATTTTTCAGTTCGCGCTGAATGATTCTATCCAGCGAGCGCATTCCCAGCAGCTCAACCGGCGCCTTATCGTCAGTCAAAATATTTCCGCCAGTACTCGGAACTCGCCAGCTCCGCGCGATTTTTTCCATTAAGCCGCGCAAATCTTTATCGCTCAGCAAATCCGCGCGACGCTCAAAATTATTAAAAACTGCCTCGTCAGCCGCCGCAAAAACTTCACGGTTGCCGCCCACGTCTACCGCCCGCACCGCCGGAAATACCTCTCCAATCGTGTCAGTCAGCCAGTCATTAATCTCGCCGCGCATGTTCATGTTGACGACCATCACGCCGCCCGCCTTCAAATGCGCCCGCACCAGCGCGAAAAATTCCACCGAGCTCATCTGGAACGGTATCGTTATATCCTGATACGCGTCCACCATTATCACGTCGTACAGTTTTTTATCCGCCGCCAGATACGCCCGCCCGTCGTACGTCGCCACTGGTATTTCCTCCGCCAGCGCGAAATATTCATGCGCCAGCGCCGTTATCTTTTCGTCTATCTCCACGCCCGCAACTTTCGACGCCGGAAAATATTTCTGGCACGCCTGCGCGAATGTCCCTGTGCCCATTCCCAGCACCAAAACATCGCCGCCGCCCGTCAGCACCGGCGCCGCCAGCGCGTAGTCATAATACATTCCCGTCAGCCCGCCGCTTTTAACGCGTATCGACTGCACGCCTATCAAAACGTTCGTCGACAAAACCGTCGCCCGCGCGTCGTCCCTCACCTGCAAATAATTGTAAATCGATTCGCCCTCGTAGGCTAAATCCTTTTTCCAGAACGCAAAGCTGTTCCCGCTTCCAAGCACGCTCGCCAGCAAAAATATTCCCGCCGCCACCGCGCATAAAAATTTCTGTCCGCCCGCGCTCAGAAAATACGCCAGCCCTATCGCAAACAGTATCCCCGAAAATATCAGAAACGTCACCGCCGTACCGACCGCCGGTATCGTCACGAACGTCGGCAGAAACGTTCCAATGATACTGCCGACCGTGTTGAACGCGTTCAGGTTTCCTACCACCCGCCCGTTATGCTCAAGGCTGTCCGTGGCGTATTTCACCAGCGACGGCGTGACCGTCCCCAGCAGGAACAGCGGCAGCACGAATATCGCCATGCACGAGAAAAACGCCGCCCAGATTAATAAATTCACGTCAACCGTCACGATTAAAATTCCCGCAACCGCCACGATTACGAATTTGCCGAGCACGGGTATCAGCGCTATCCAAATCGCCGCGAAAATTATCCGCCGGTATAGTCGCGCAGGATTTGCGTCCGAATCCGCCCACCGCCCGCCGAATACATTCCCCAGCGCCAGCGCTATCATTATCGTGCCGATGATTATCGTCCACACGATTTGCGAGGAACTGAAATAGGGCGCCAACAATCTGCTGGCGCCCAGTTCCACCGCCATTACCGACATTCCCGCGAAAAATTCCGTCGCATACAGGTAAGCGCGGCTCCGCAGTATTTTATTTTCCATTAACGAACGCGCGCGCCGTGGCGGAAATTTCCTCAGCGCAAAGCCCGAACGCCTTCAGCAGTTCCTCAGCCTCCGCCGAATAGCCGAACTCGTCGTTGATACCAATCCGCTTGACCGGCGCCGGATAATTTTCAGCCAGCACGCTGCAGACCGCCTCGCCCAAACCGCCGATAATCGTATGCTCCTCGACCGTGATAATTTTCCCGCAAGCCTTCGCCGAATCAATCACCAGTTCCTTGTCGACAGGCTTAATCGTGCCCATGTTGATAACGCGCGCCGAAATTCCTTCAGCCTTGAGAATCGCCGCCGCCTTGACAACTTCCGGCAGCACAATCCCGTTGGCAATTATCGCCACGTCGTTGCCGTCGCTGACAATTTCGCCCTTGCCAACTTCAAATTTGTAATCCGCGTCATGGTAAACCGGCGTCGCCGCCCGCGCGAATCGAATGTAAACAGGTCCGTCGTAGTTGTACGCCGCCTTAACCATCTGCCGCGCCTCTACGTCGTCCGAGGGACACATTACCAGCATTCCAGGAATTGTCCGCATCAGCGCGAAATCTTCACAGCACTGGTGCGAGGCGCCGTCCGCGCCGACAGAAACTCCGCCATGGCTCGCGCAGATTTTCACGTTAAGCCGCGGGTATCCAATGAGACTGCGAATCTGTTCATAGGGACGGCAGACCGCGAACATTGCGAAAGTCGAAACGAAAGGCTTGAGCCCCATCGTCGCCAGTCCAGCCGCCACGCCAATCATATTCTGCTCGGCGATACCGCAGTTGAAAAATCTGTCGGGAAATTCCTTGCCGAACACGCCGCTTTTAGTCGAGCCAGCCAAATCCGCGTCCATTACAACAATTTTATCGTCAAGCCGACCCAGTTCGAGGAGCGTTGCGCCGTAACTCTCGCGGGTCGCAATTTTTTTAACTTCAGCCATAATTTACGCCTCCAAAATTTTCCTGCGCGCAGTTTCAAGCTCAGCCAGCGCCTGTTCGCATTCAGCGGGCTTAGCCGCCTTGCCGTGCCAGCCAACCGCGTTTTCCATGAACGAAACGCCCTTGCCCTTAATCGTGCTGAGCAGAACCACCGTCGGCTGACCGCTGCCAATATTTTCGTGGAAGAATTTCAGCGCGCGTTCAATTTCGTCGAAGTCATGCCCGTTAATTTTTATCACGCGGGCGCCGAATGCCTCGAACTTTTTATCCAGCGGCTCGGTATTCATAACGTCGGACGTTTTGCCGTCAATCTGCAGACCGTTCACGTCAACCGCCACGCAAAGATTGTCCAGCTTGTAATGCGCCGCGAACATCATCGCTTCCCAGACTTCGCCTTCAGCCAGCTCGCCGTCGCCGTTCAGGCAGTAAACATTCGCGTCGATTTTCAGCACCTTCGAGCCCTTCGCCATACCGACTGCGGCGGAAATTCCCTGCCCCAAACTGCCGGTCGACATGTCAACGCCTGGCGTGGTAGTCATATTCGGATGCCCCTGCAGGTGCGAATTGATTTTGCGGAGCGTGATTAAATCTTCAACTGGGAAAAAGCCTTTGTGCGCAAGTACTGCGTAAAGCGCCGGCGCCGCGTGTCCTTTCGACAAAACAAATCTGTCACGCTTAGGGTCGCGCGGATTTTTCGGATCGACGCGAATTTCTTTTTCGTAGAGGTAAGCGAGATAATCAGCGGCGGAAAGTGAGCCGCCTGGGTGACCGCTGCCTGCCGCCGTCGTACTGCGAACTATGTCTTCGCGCACCGTCACGGCGAAAAGTTCCAGCGCCTTCCTATCTTCATTCGTCATAAAAATTCCTCCAATCAAGCCCGAATTTCTATCGGGATTAATACTGTAGCAGGAAATTGCCGCCATGTCAAAATTTTTCTGGGAAAATTGACAGCCTTTTTCCCAAATGTTAAAATTCTTCCGGCAGGTGGTCGAGGCAGTCGCGGCTGTTTTTTCAGCTGAGGAAAGTCCGAACTCCACAGAGCGGCGTGCCGGATAACGTCCGGTGGGAGTAATCCTCAAGACAGTGCTATAGAAACGGAAACCGCCAGAAATTTTCTGGTAAGGGTGGAAAGGTGCGGTAAGAGCGCACCAGCTGGCTGGTAACAGCCAGGCTTTGAAAACCTCACGCGGAGCAAACTCAGATAGGAGAGGGTTGATGTTGCTCGCGGACCTCTCGGGTAGAGCGCTAGAGCCAGTTGGTAACAGCTGGTCCAGATAAATGATTGCCACATACAAAATTCGGCTTAACGATCGCCTGCCGCCAAAGGAGTTTTTATCATGCCATTCATTTACGAAGAAAATCCCGACGGCACCTTCAGCAGGCGCGAAGTCGACCATATCAACGGCTATCTTATCGCCGGTCCAGATATTTACGTCGAAAAACGCGCCAAGCCGCTCTGCAATGTCCCGCCAATGATTAAAGGCAGTCAGCCTACCGACGGCGGCAACTTAATTATCGAAGCTAAAGACTACGAAAATTTTATTCAGCGCGAACCCGCCGCTAAAAAATATATCCGCAGATTTATCGGCGCCGACGAATTTCTCTACAACAAAATGCGCTACTGCCTCTGGCTCGTCGATTGTCCGCCCAATGAACTTCGCTCAATGAAATTAGTTTATGAACGCGTCAAAGCCGTCCGCGAATTTCGTTTAACCAGCACGAAAGCCGCAACCCGTAAAGCCGCTGAAAATCCGACGCTGTTCACTGAAATTCGTCAGCCAACCACGAATTATATTTGCGTGCCGCGCGTCAGTTCTGAACGCCGCCGCTACGTTCCAATGGCTTTCATGACGCCGGATATTATCGCTGGCGACGCCTGTTCAGTTATTCCGAACGCGGATATTTTTCTTTTTGGAATGCTGGAAAGTTCTGTGCACATGAACTGGATGCGCGTGGTTGCCGGTCGGCTTAGAGCTGATTACAGATATTCTGGGACGCTGGTTTATAATAATTTTCCGTTCGTAGAAGTGAGCGAACGGCAGCGGGCGAAAATATCAGCGGCGGCGCAGGCGATTTTAGACGCGCGGGCGAAATTTCCAGAAGCGTCGCTGGCGGATTTGTACGACGAACTGGCGATGCCGGCGGAACTGCGGGCGGCGCACCGCGCGAACGATAAGGCGGTGCTGGAGGCTTACGGCTACGATTACGATATGGACGAAGAATCAATGGTAGTGGATTTGCTGCAAAGGTACGACGAATTGAGGAGGCGGGCAAAATGAACAGGGCTGTATTTTTCGACAGAGACGGTGTGCTGAATATCGACACAATTAATCTGTACAAAATCGAGGACTGGGTCTGGATTGACGGCGCGCGCGAGGCTATCAAATACTGCAACGACAACGGCTGGCTGGCGATTATAATCACGAATCAGAGCGGAATTGCGCGCGGTTTGTTTACCGAAGCCGACGTTGACAAACTTCATAATTTCGTTCAGGCTGAACTGAAAAAAGTCGGCGCGCATCTGGACGGGATTTACATTTGCCCGCACCACGTCGAAGGCACGGTTGAGCCGTACAATATCGAATGCGACTGCCGCAAGCCGAAGCCTGGCTTGATTCTGCGCGCCTGCGAAGATTTTGACATTGACCCGAAGCAGAGCTACATGATTGGCGACAAGCAGCGCGACGTTGACGCCGGTTTGAACGCTGGCTGTAAGGGCTACCTGTTCGACGGGAAAAATCTGCTGGACGCCGTGAAGGAAATGCTCGGCAATGGCTGAGATAATTCTGGTGACGGGCGGCGCGCGGAGCGGTAAGAGTACTTTCGCGGAAAAACTCGCGCTGAAAATTGGCGAAGGTCGCGCGGCGTACATTGCAACCGCCCAGATTTTTGATGACGAAATGGCTCAGCGCGTTGAAATGCACAAAGCCCGCCGTGATAAAAACTGGACGAATTTTGAAGCGCCCTTCGACGCGGAAAAAATTCTGGCTGAAGTCGGCGGCGTAGTTTTATTCGACTGCGTGACGATTTACCTGACGAACTGGCTTTTGACGCAGAATCTTGACGATAAAAATCTGCACAGCGAATTTGAAAATTGGATTGAAAAATTAATAGCCGCCGCGAGAAATTCCAGCGCGACGGTTATTTTTGTGAGCAATGAAGTTGGCGCGGGGATTGTGCCGGAGAATAAGCTGGCGCGCGTGTTCAGAGACTTCGCCGGTCTTGCTAATCAGCGAATCGCCGCCGCTGCCGCGCAGGTTTATCTGACGGTTGCCGGTATCGCCGTCGACATTAAAAAACTTTCATCTTAACGCCGCTTCCGCAACTTCGGCGTTCCTTTTTTCAAAGAAGGCAATAAAATCGTTGACCGGCATGGGCTTAGCGTTAAGGTAGCCCTGCCCGTAGCGGCAGCCGAGGCTGAGCAGTAAATTTTCCTCCTCAACCGTCTCTATCCCTTCGCAAATTACGGACATACCCAGCGAATTGCCGAGCTCGATGACGTTGCCGAGGATTTTTTTCATTTTCAGCGAAGAATCTGCGCCCGTCAAAACGGACCTGTCGATTTTCATAATATCCATTGGCAGACTGCTGAGGAGGCTTAACGAAGAATAGCCCGCGCCGAAATCGTCCACGGCAATCATAAAGTCCATTTCCTTGAGTCCGTTGATTATGCGCTCCGCGTTTTGTCTGGCGGTCTTTTTATCGAAGTCGCCGAACATCGTCTCGGTAATTTCCAGCTCAATCAGATTCGGCGGCAGCTTGTACTTATCGACAATGGCGCGCATTTTGTCAAGGTAGCCTTCCTCCGTCATGTGGAGGCGCGACTGATTCACGGAAATTGGCACGACTTCCAGACCGGCGTTGAGCCTGTCCATTTGCAGCTGGCACGTCTTTTCCAGAATGTAGTAATCGACCTGAATTACGAATCCGTTCTGCTCAAAAAGCGGAATGAATTTGCCTGGCGGCATGAAGCCGGTTACTGGGCTAATCCAGCGAACCAGCGCCTCCGCGCCGATAATTTTCCGCGTCTTAATATCGTACTTCGGCTGATACCACGCCTTGAACTCGTCATTTTTCAGCGCGTCAACCATTCGATTTTCAATGTTATGTTCCGTCGTCATAACTTCTTCCATTTTGTCATCGAAAATCGTCACGCCGGTGCTGGAATTTTTCTGGCAGGCATTAACCGCGCGCCCAATCGCCTGCTGAACGTCAAGGTCTGTATCGTAGCGGCTTATTCCGGCTTTCGTGTGAATGACAATCTTCGCGTTGGCGTCCGCCGTGTGCATGTACCTGTACTCGTCGATAATTTTTGCCGCCCATTTCGCGAGTTTCTCCGCGCTCTCCGCCTTGCAAAGACAGATAAGGTGACCAACGTCAATTCCCGCCGCCGTGAAAATCACCGGCTCAGATTTTTTCAAGCCGTCTATCAGCGCGTGGAACTGGTCGTCAATGATTTTGTGTCCCATGTTTTCCATCATAACCGCGTCGCTCATCATCGAGAAAACCGTAATGAAAGTCGGCACGTCGGGATTTTCTTCCTTAAATTTCGGAACGTTAAGCTCAAGCCACGGGACATTCGGCAGGTCGTAGCGGAAGTCCGTGTACGCCATGTGCTGAACCATTTCAAAATTTTTCCTGTTAATCCTGCGGCGATAAATCAACGCGCCAATCATGAAAATCAGCAGCGCTATAAACAGAACAATTCCAATCGTATTTCGGTAGACAAATTTCTTAAGATTGAAACTCGACGAAATTTGCTGGTGCTTGTTGAGCATATCGCGAACCCAGCTCGCGTCGATATGATTAATTTCCTTGTTGAGAATGTGCCAGAGCCTCAAATCGCCGTCAAGGCAGGTAGCCAGGCTGATAAGTTCGTTGTACGCGGAAGTCGCGCTGGCTTCAAGGTTGTACGTTCCGGCGGATTCTATGAGCGAATGCGCGGTATCGCGGCTGACATAGGCAACGTCCGCGCGCCCGTCGCTTACCGCCTTCAGAGCCTCCTCAATCGTCGGCAGGTAGATAATTTTTTCCGCCGGAAAGTTCATCTCAATAAAATTGTGCGTGTAAAGATAATCATTGCAGCAGGCTACGACAGGATTTTCCCCGCTGTAATTTTCGCGCGTCACCGGCACATAATCTATCATCAGATAATGCTGCGTCGGGCTGATATTGGCTTTATCCGCCCAGCTGAAGTCGCAGACCGTGTCCGCAACGAAGTCAATTTCATCGTTCAGCATCAAATTTCTGGTTTCCTCGGGCGAATGCGTTTCGACAATCTCAATTTCAATATTGAGGTCTTCGGAAATTCTTTTGATAATGTCCGGCATGACGCCGACGAGCTTGCCATTGCTGTCGCGGTAGGCGTAAGGCTGCTGGTAAACGAAAATTGCCGTGCGAAGTTTCCCGCGGTCCGCCAGATATTCTCTTTCAAGGCGGCTGAGCAGCAGCGGAAATCCTTCCTTGAGGCTGTACTTGCGCTTGAGCGTGTCACGAATATCTGACTGGTCAAGCAAAAGCTGATCCATCGCCCAATTCATCCGGTTCAAAAGCTCCGTGCGGTCTTCCCGAACGGAAAGCCGGTAATTCTGCCTGTCAAATACCGCGTAGGTCGGCTTGGTCTTGTTATAAAAAAGCATGGCGTCCACGTAGCCGTCAACGTCGCCGCGCGAATAGGCGTCAATGACTTCCTGATAAGTTCTGTAGCCGGTGAACGTGTATTCAAAGCCCTCAACTCTGGCAATTTCGTCAAGCCCGGGCGTATCGTAATTCGTTATGACGCGCGCCAGATTTATCTTCGGCTTAATCTGCTCCTGCCTGATGACAAGCTCCATTGGAAAACGTCCAACAACGTGGTCGGTGGACTTTGCATTTACCAGAAATTTGTGGTCGCCAGGAAGATTCGGCACAAGGTCAATTTCGCCGGTGTTCAGCTTATCCAGAAGGTCAGTCCAGTCGTCGAAAACAATGTACTCAAACTGGCAGGGAACGTAATTTTTCAGAAATTCCATGTACTCATATCCGTAGCCGACGGTATGCCCAGGGCGGTCTTCGGACATAAAACTCGTGTTGACGACGTAGCCTACCTTTAAAGTTGTATTCGCTGGAGCACTTTCCGTTTTGGCGAAGTTTGTAGAATTTATCGCAATCGTTACTGCCGCTGCTGCTAAAAATTTTTTATAATTGCATGTCATGCGTCATTCTCTCCCGAAAAATAAAGTGTTCCATATTATACGCTAGCAGAAAGATTTTTGCAAAAATTTTTACGTCGAAAACATTTTTTTTATTGCTAAAAGCCTGCGCGAAAATTATAATCTTTACAAATGAATTTTGGGAGTGATTTTTATGCGCATGGGAATTTTGGGCTCTGGAATGATTGTGCAGGATTTGCTGACGACAATCGACCGGCTCAACCTTGAGTACACGGCAATTCTCGGCACGGAGCGTTCGCGGGAACACGTCGAAGGGCTTGCGTCGAAGTACGGCTTGCAGAAAACTTACTACGACTACGACGAGCTGCTTGCCGATGAAAATCTTGACACGATTTACGTCGCGCTGCCGAATTTCCTGCATTATCCTTTCGCGAAAAAGGCACTGCTCGCCGACAAAAACGTTATCGTCGAAAAGCCAGTTGTCACCAACTACGAAGAGTTCACCGACTTGAAGTCTATCGCCGACGCGCGCGGCAAAATTCTCCTCGAAGCAATGACTGTTCACTACCTGCCAGCTTACCTCAGCATTCGCGCGGATTTGGCAAAGCTCGGCGATATTAAAATTGTCAGCATGAACTACAGCCAGTATTCCAGCCGCTACGACAAATTCAAAGCCGGTGAAATTCTGCCCGCCTTCGACCCCAAAAAAGCCGGCGGCGCGCTCATGGACATTAACGTTTACAATCTGCACTTCGTGATTGGACTTTTCGGCGCGCCCAAATCTTTCAGCTACAGCGCGAATATCGAGCGCGGAATTGATACCAGCGGCGTTATGGTGCTTGACTACGGCAACTTTAAGGCTGTCTGCGTCGGCGCGAAAGACTGTCAGGCGCCAACTTTTTCCACGATTCAGGGCGACAAGGGCAATATCGTCATTCAAATTCCGACGAACAGAATCAGCGAATATTCGATAGCGTTCAGCGCCGGAAATTACAGCGAGACCGAGCGCGAAGTTAAAAATTTCGACGACGGCGCGCACCGCATGATTCACGAGTTCAAAACTTTCATCGACATTATCGACGGCAAAGATTTCGCCCGCGCGAACAAACTGCTTGAAACCAGCGGGATTGTCTCGAAGATTCTGCATGAAGGGCGCGAGCAGGTCGGTATCAAATTTGCGAACGATTGATTTGGAGGGATTCTCATGTTGGACGGAAAAATAGTTATCGCCTACATTGGCAACGGCAAGAGCACTAACCGCTATCACCTGCCCTATTCGCTCAATCGCCCCGATAAAATCAAAGTCAAGTACATTTACCAGCGCACGCTCCGTCCCAGTCCGTGGGCGGCAATTCCAGGCGTTGAGTACACCGATAACCTTGACAAAATTTTGAGCGACCCCGAAGTCGACGTGGTTGAAGTCAACACGCCCAGCGAGGCGCATTATTCCAGCGCGAAAAAAGTTTTGGAGGCGGGTAAAAACTGCGTCGTCGAAAAACCTTTCTGCACGAGCGTGGCTGACGCGGCGGATTTGTTTGCAACGGCTAAGGCGAAGGGCGTTATCGTTCAGTGCTACCAGAACCGCCGCTTCGACAGCGACTTTCTTACTGTGCAAAAAGTTATCGAGTCCGGAAGGCTCGGCAAAATTTTTGAAGTCTGCATGCACTACGACTACTACCGCGCCGCTACGCCCGAAGGCGAAAAGACCTACAACCGCGACCACGCGTTCATTTATACGCACGCCTGCCATACCGTCGACCAGGTTGTTTCGTATTTCGGTGAGCCGAAGGAAGTCCGCTCCGACGTGCGCCAGCTCCTCGGCGAAGGCAGAATGAATGACTACTTCGACCTTGACTTTTTCTACGACGGCTTGAAAGTTACTGTGCAGTCCAGCTATTTCCGCGCGAAAATTCGTCCGAGCTTTGAAGTTTACGGCTTGCGCGGTACGTTCGTCAAGGCTGAACAGGACAGGCAGGAGGCTGATTTGAAAAAATTTTATCTGCCCGCCGGTCACGCGGATTTCGGTCTCGACGCGCCGGAAAATTACGGCACGATTATTTACTACGATGATGCCGGAAATTACCACGAGGAAAAAGTTCCCAGCGAGCGCGGCGATTACGCCAGATTCTACGACGCGCTGTACGAAACGATTGTCAACGGCAAGCCCCAGCTTGTGACTGAGGCTCAGACTATGGCGCAGATGAAAATTCTTGAGGAGGCTGGGAAAAATCTCCGCTGAATTTCCTGAAAATTTTTCAACCCTTCCTTGACTGCTTGAATTTTAATTAGTAAAATTTAGAAAAATGATGGAAGGCGGAATTTTTTATGGGATTTGTTCAACGTCTCAAGAAGGACAAACTACTTCAGCGGCGGCTATTTTTCATACTGCTGGCACACGTCATTATCGCTCTGGCGGTAAATTTAATGCGAATCGCGCTTTTCGGCAACGACCCGTTTTCGTGTATGCAGCTGGGCTTCAGCAAATTTTTCAACGCCAGCTACGGCACCTGCGTGATTGTTTTCAACCTGATTGCGATTATCCCGATTTTCATAATCGACCGCAGCTACATTCAAATCGGCACGCTGATTAACATGTTCCTGTTCGGGCTAATCGTCGACGTGTGGTACATGGTTATTGCGCTGGTTTATCCCGACTTTGGCTACATTACGCTGTTGCCGCGAATTATCTGTCTGATTCTCGGCGTGATTATCTGCTGCTTCGGCGCCTCGATGTACATGGTGACGAATCTGGGCATGGGACCTTACGACGCGATTGGCTGGATTATTGAGAAGCTCACGAAGAAAAAAGTTCCATTCAAATATGCTCGTATGGCGCTTGACGGCACGGCGACCCTCGTAGGTTTCCTCTTCGGCAGTATCGTCGGTATCGGCACGCTGATTATGGCGCTCGGAACTGGTCCGCTGATTATGTTCTTCACGGATAACATTAACAAACAGCTGGTTTACGGCGGCTGAAATTTTTGAGGAGAGTTTAACATGAGTCCGAAAGTTGCTAAGGCTGTCGAGTACATGAATGGTCCGTACAGCTGCTCGCAGGCGGTTATGTGCGCGTTCTGCGACGAAGCCGGTATGAGCCACGACGAGGCGGCGAAATTCGCGGCGCCCTATTCCGGCGGCAGAGCGGTAAAATGCGGCGCGCTTTACGCCGGTGAACTGGTCCTGAAGGCGAAGTACGGCGAAGATACCCCGCTCGTCGAAGAAATTGACAAAAAATTCCAGGATAAGGTCGGCGCAATGAACTGCCGCGAAATTCGCAGTAAGCGCCTCCGCCCGTGCGTCGGCTGCGTCGAAGATGCCGCCACGATTCTGGAAAATATGATTCAGACGCACTGAGCCGATAAATAATTTTTTACCTCCGAAGTTGCGGAAATTTTTCTTGACGGTAACCGCACGAATTGATAAACTGTCAACAAATCCGCAAACTTTGGAGGTGTTTTTTATGCGAAAATCCGCCCTTGCGCTGGGACTTGCCGCCGCCGGAATTTTCAACGTGGCGAGCGCTGCAACGGTCTACGATACCCTTCCGCGAACCGTTATCACCACCGACGGCGAAGTCGACGACATGAACTCGGTGATTCGCGCGCTTTTGTACTCCAACGAAATGGACATTGCCGGCATTGTCATTACCAGCTCGGTTTACCACTACGCGGGCGACCCCGCCGCCGGTATCGCGCCTTTCCGCTGGACTGGTACAAACTGGGTTTACAAATTCCTCAACGATTACGAAAAAGTTTACCCCAACCTCGTCAAGCACGACGGCAATTATCGTCCGGCGAGTTACTACCGCGCCCGCACGCACATTGGCAATATCACGAACGTCGGCGAAATGGACAGAATTACGGATGGCTCCGAATTTCTGAAGCAGCTTTTCCTTGACGACGACCCGCGCGTTTTGTACGTGCAGACGTGGGGCGGAACTAATACCACGGCGCGCGCGCTGAAGTCTATCGAGGATGAGTACAGCAATACGCCGCAATGGAACGCGATTCGCCAGAAGCTCCAGAAAAAACTTTTCCTGTACATAATTCTTGACCAGGACGACAGCTACAACAATTACATTGCAAGGAACTGGTCGAATCTGACGGTTGTCAACGACCGCTGCGATTTCTGGCACTTCGCCTACGCGTGGCAGTTGCACGAAAACGATGTCAACACGGCTCTGCACGCGTCGTGGAATATCGACAATCTTTTGAACAAGGGCGCGCTGATGGATAATTACGCGCTTATGGGCGACGGGCGCTGGATTGACGGCGAACTTCCAGAGGAACAGCGCGGCGTCGGCTACATTGAGCGCAACCCCAGCTATGACCAGTACGATTTCATTTCCGAGGGCGATTCGCCGTCGTTCCTGTACCTCGCGCAGAACGGCTTGCGCAGTTACGAAAATCCGAGCTACGGCGGCTGGGGCGGACGTTTCGGCGCATTCAGCGGCAACCGTGCGATTAATGACGCCCTCGATTACAATCCCGTCAACAATCGATTCGAGTCGGTCTATTCGCTGTCGCGCTGGTTCGACGATATGCAAAACGATTTCGCCGCCCGCGCTGACTGGTGCGTCGCCGACGAATACTGGAAGGCAAATCACGCGCCGAGCGTTTTCATTCAGGAAGGCAACAGCATTTTCGCCAGCGCCGGTGAAACTGTCATGCTCCACGCCGTTGCTCAGGACCCAGACGGCGACAATATTTTCTACCGCTGGTGGAGATACTTCGAGGCGGATACCTATCAGGACGATAGGCGCGTTAAGCCCGCCATGCAGAGGGAATTTTTCCCAGGCACCACCGATTTTGTCATGAATTTCACGCGCGAACTGCTCCCTGGCGAAATTCTTGACTCAATCATACTCAAAGGCGTCAATACGCCCACGCTCACTTTCACCGTGCCGGCGGACGCTGAACGCGGCGACACGATTCACATAATTTGCGAAGTGCAGGACGACGGCAACCATACGCTCAAATCCTATCAGCGCGTGATTGTCAATGTCAGATAAATTGGAGGCGATTCTATGAAGGCAGCGGTTTACCACGGGAAAAATGATATTCGCGTCGAAGACGTTCCAGTTCGAGAAATTTGCGACGACGAAGTTTTGATTCGCGTTGCGTACTGCGGCGTTTGCGGCACGGACGTTCACATTTACAACGCGGAGGGCGGCGCGTTCGCCGTAACTCCTCCGCTGATTCCAGGTCACGAATTTTCCGGCATAGTTGAGAAAATTGGCGCTGGTGTTAAAAATGTGCAGGTGGGCGACCACGTGAGCGGCGACCCCAACATTATGTGCGGCAAGTGCTATTTCTGCCGCAACAAGATGGAGCATTTCTGCACGAATAACATTGGCGTCGGCACGACGGTTGACGGCGGCTTTGCGGAATACGTCGCCATGAAAGCCAGCCACGTTTTCGCCGTTCCCAAAAATGTTGACCTGCTTTACGCGGCGATGAGCGAGCCGGTTTCCTGCTGCGTCCACGGCATTGACCTTTGCAACATTAAGGCTGGCGATACCGTGCTGGTTATGGGCGGCGGACCAATCGGTATGATAGCAGTTCAGCTGGCGAAAATTTCCGGCGCGGCGAAAGTTATCCTGTCCGAGCCTGTTGAAGAAAAACGCGCGCTGGCGCTGAAACTCGGCGCGGATTTGACAGTCAATCCAATCGAACAGAATCTTGACGAATTTCTGGCGGGCGTCACGCGCAACGTGAACTGCGTCATTGAATGCGTAGGCAACACCCGCACTCAGGAAGATGCGATACGCGTCGCTGGCAAGGGCGCCACGGTTATGTTTTTCGGTCTCGTTGGTCCTGACGCTGAAATTAAAATCAAGCCGGACGTGATTTTCAAAAAGGAACTGCACGTAACCTCGTCGTTTATCAATCCGTACACGTTCTATCGCGCGGTTGAGCTGATAGCGAGCGGCAGACTGAATTTCGACGGAATTATTACAAACGTCGTCCCGCTGGAGGAACTGCCGGAAGTTTTGAGCAATCCAGAATACCGGCGCAAAGGAAAGGTCGTTGTAAAACTTTAATGGCGAAAATGAAACCCTGGGTTGCGGCGCGATATGAAAAAGCCAAACTAGCGCATGACGCGCTTATGAAATGCTATCCGTTTGATTTGAAAAATATCGCCGACGAGATTTGGAAAGATATCCTGATGGCAAGCCGGAAATTAATCACGAAGACGGCTGCAAAATGAATAATCACGTCAGCAATTTAAAATGGGTTACTGGTCTCGAAAATAAGCGGCATTCTGTAAAAATGGGCTTGCACAGAGCGGGTTCAAAATTTCGGGACGCCAAACTCACCGATGAACAGGTTCGATATATTCGCAGAGTCTATAAGCCGCGCGACAAAGAATTTGGCGGAGTAGCGCTCGCTAAAAAATTCAATATGAGTTTTTCGAGTATGATGAGAGTAATTCATCGAAAATCCTATAGAAATGTCGATTAGATTGGAGATACTAATGGCAAAATTTTTGATGTTTCAAGGCACCGCGTCGCACGTCGGAAAAAGCATTCTGACAACGGCGCTGTGCCGAATTTTTTTTCGTGAAGGCTTGCGCGTGGCGCCATTCAAAAGTCAGAACATGGCTCTCAACTCTTTCGTGACGGCGGACGGTCTGGAAATGGGCAGGGCTCAGGTCGCGCAGGCTGAGGCGGCAAATTTAGCGCCGCGCGTCGAAATGAACCCAGTGCTTTTAAAACCGACGGGCAATCAGACTTCGCAGGTGATAATCAACGGCAAGCCGGTCGGCGTCATGAGCGCGGCTGAATATCACGGCGGCTATTCGCTCAAGGCGTTCGACGCGGTTAAATCTGCGCTGGCGAAACTCTCCGCCGAGTTCGACGTGATTGTTATCGAAGGCGCCGGTTCGCCCGCCGAAGTCAACCTCAAAGCCAACGACATTGTGAACATGCGCGTCGCAAAATATCTCAACGCGCCGGTGATTCTGGTTGCGGACATAGACCGTGGCGGCGCGCTGGCGGCAGTTGTAGGCACGCTCGAACTTCTCGACGATGACGAGCGCGATTTAGTCAAGGGCATTGTCATTAACAAATTTCGCGGCGACGTGAAACTTTTTCTGCCAGCCGTCGACTTTCTCGAAGCCAAAACCGGCAAGCCCGTGCTGGGCGTCCTGCCGTATATCGACCGCCTCGGCATTGACGACGAAGATTCGGTTTCGCTCGACGATAAGACTGCGACCGGCGGCGAGATTAACATTGGCGTGATTCGGCTCAACAAGCTTTCCAACTTCACGGATTTCGACAGCCTTGCCGGTGAGCCGGACGTGAATCTTTTCTACGCGAAAACGCCCGCCGAGCTTGACGCCGCCGATTTGATTATCATTCCAGGCAGCAAGAATACTTCCGAAGATTTGCTCTGGCTCCGCGAAAATAATTTCGTCGCGCAGATTTTGAGCAAGCCGGTTATTGGAATTTGCGGCGGCTTTCAAATGCTTGGACGGAAAATCTTCGACACTGCGCGAACCGAATCTTCCCACGTCGAACTTGACGGCTTGAATCTCCTGCCGCTTGAAACTACTTTTGCCGCCGAAAAGTTCACTAAGCAGGTTACTCTTGACGCGGTAGATTTTGAGTTCCTCGGCAGCCGCATTCACGCGGAAAATCTCGAAGGCTACGAAATTCACGCCGGAGTTACCAATATCGCTGAAAAAATTATTGCCGCCGGAAATGTTTTTGGCACATACGTCCACGGGATTTTCGACAATGACAGTTTCCGCCGCCAGATTGTCAACGCCGTCCGCCGCAAAAAAAATCTGCCGCCGCTTGAAGTTACTCGCAACCTTCGCGCTGAACGGCAGAAAAATTACGAACGACTCGCCAGAATCGTCCGCGAAAATCTCAATATGGAATTGCTCAGAAAAATTATGTCAGCGCGTCAGCCTCGGAACTAAATCTTCCGCCTTCAAATTCGTGCGCTGTGAAAATTCCGCCGTCGCCGTGAACAGCACGTCGCTCGAAGAATTTAACGCCGTTTCGCACGAATCCTGCAGCACGCCGATTATAAATCCTACGCCGACAACCTGCATCGAAATATCGCTTGAAATTCCGAAGCTCGAACAGGCAACAGGTATCAGCAGCAGCGAGCCGCCCGCTACGCCCGACGCTCCGCACGCGCCAACCGTCGCAATTATGCAAAGCAAAAGCGCCGTCGGCATGTCTACCGAAATTCCCAGCGTGTGCGCCGTCGCAAGGCTCAGCACTGCGATTGTTATCGACGCGCCCGCCATGTTTATCGTTGCGCCCAGCGGTATCGATACCGAGTAAATGTTTTCGTCCAGCCGCAAGCGCTTGCAAAGGCTCATGTTCACTGGAATATTCGCCGCCGAACTGCGCGTGAAAAATGCGTACAATCCGCTTTCCCTGAGCGTCGCCCAAACCAGCGGGTACGGATTCATTCTCAGCTTGAACCAGACAATCAGCGGATTCATGATAAGCGCCACGCTGAAAAATGCGCCCAGCAATACCGCCAGCAGTTTCGCGTAGCCTAAAAGCGCGTCGACGCCGGAAGTTCCTATCGCGTCTGCTACCAGCCCCATGATTCCGAACGGCGCAAATCTGATAACCCACTGCACGACCTGCGTGACTGCCTTCGCCAAATCCGAAATTACTGCGTGAACTTCGTCGCCGCACTGCCGCAGCGCCAGACCCATGATTACGCCCCACGCCAAAATTCCTATGTAATTCGCGTTCGTCAGCGCGTGAATTGGGTTGTCCACCACGTTCATTATGACGTTTTGCAGAACTTCCACGATTCCCGAAGGCGGCGTGATTGTCGAGCCCTCCGTCTGCAGATTCAGCGTCGTCGGGAATAAAAATGACGCCGTGACCGCCACCAGCGACGCGCAGAATGTGCCTATCACGTACAGCTGGATTATCGGCTTCATTGACGAGCTCGACTCGGATTTCTGCGACAGCGCGTTCATGACCAGCACGAAGACCAGAATCGGCGCCACGCCCTTCAGCGCGTTCACGAACAGCTTGCCGAATACCGCTATGACTGGAATGACGAAAGGCACGAATAACGCTAAGACAATTCCAACGACCAGACCTATCGCGATTAGCTTTATCAGCGCCGTTTCGCGGTAAGCCCTCCCCATTTTCGATAACATTGAACACCCTCCAAAAAATTTCTCGCGCAGGATTATACCACGCGCCGCCCGCGTTGACAAACAAAGTTTCAGCCGCTATCATTTCGGCGGAGGTGATTGGCTTGCGAAAAATATTAGCCGCATTTCTCGCGGCAGCAATTTTATTTTTAGACAAGCCCTGCACGAAATGCAGTCCGTGATTTTACTTTAGAAAGAAGCGATACCTTGATTCAGATAAAAAATTTGGGCTTGGAGCTGGCGCAGAAGGAAATTTTCACCGGCTTCAGTCTTGAAGTGCAGAACGGCGAAAAAATTGGTATCGTCGGCGGCGAAGGTGCTGGCAAATCTTCCCTGCTTGATATTATCGCCGGCAGGCTGATTCAAACCTCCGGCGAAGTTGAAATTTCAGGCGAAGTCGTTACCGTCACCGGCAACATTTCCGCAGATTTTTCCGAACTGCGCATGGCTGAAATGTCCGCTATCGACAAGCTCAAGCGTACCCTGCGCGGGCTCAATGACGCCAAAATTATTCTCCAGCTGGACGAGCCTACCAAAAATCTCGACGCCGCCGGTATCGAATGGCTGATAGATTTTCTGCGCGAACGCCCCCAGCTCACTACCGTTATCGTCAGCAGCGACAGGTATTTTTTGAACAGCACCTGCAAAAGAATTATCCGCCTCGGCAACATTCAAGCCGCGCCAATCAGCCTCGACTGCACGCCAGCTCCTGCCGGTACCGCCGTAGTCGAAGTCAACAGCCTGCGTAAAATTTATCGCGGCGAATCCCTTTTCAAACACGTCGGCTTTACCATTCGTCAGGGTCAGAAAGTCGCGCTGGTCGGCAGGAACGAACTCGGTCGCTCCAAACTTTTGAAAGCCCTGTTCAACGCCTGGACGAATCACGACGTGAATGGCGGTATCGAACGCGGCACAATAAAATTCGCCGAAGGCTTGAGCGTCGCTTACATGCCACGTGTTTACTCAAGCGCTGCGGCGAAAATCGAACTTGACAATCTGCAGAAATCCCGCGCGAATCTCCTTTTGCTCGACGCTCCAACTTCCTGCCTGGACCTTCCGACAATCGAGGAACTTGAACGCGCGCTGAAAAGTTTCAACGGCACGATTATTTTTTCGGAGGACGACCGCTTTTTCATCGAAGCTATCGCCAGCCGTGTCATTGACGTTACGCCTAACGGCACCGTCGACAGAATTTCCGGCTACGAGGATTTTCTCGCTAACGAAACCGTTAAGCAGCAGATTCAGGAGAAATATTCTTTTTGAGCTAAAACCAAATCCAGCGCGTTCAATACCTCGTCCACGTTTTGTGCAGTTATGACGAGCGGCGGCTGGAACGCCATAACATTTCGCCCTACTCCGCCCTTCCCGACGATAAAGCCCCTGTCTTTGAGAATTTCAAGCACTTCGTCAAGTTCCTTCGCGGCGGGCGATTTATCCGCGTGAACAAATTCCGCGCCGACCATTAATCCAATCCCGCGCACGTCGCCGATGATTGGATATTTTTTTTGCAGAGTTTCAAGCCCCGCCTTCAGCTGATCGCCTCGCTCCCGCGCATTTTCAGCCAGATTATTCTGCGCGATGTACTCAAGCACGGCGAGACCTGCCGTCGAAGAAACGGGGTTGCCGCCGAGCGTCGAAGCGCCTGGACGCGTGTACGTGTCAGCGATTTTCGCGCTGGAAATGAACGCGCTGATTGGCTGTCCGTTGCCGAGCGCCTTCGCCACGCTCATAATATCCGGCACCACGTCGAAATTTTCAATGGCGAACATTTTGCCGGTACGCGCAAAGCCGGTCTGAACTTCGTCATCAATCAGCAGCGCGCCGTACTTCTCCAGAATTTCCTTGACGCGTTTGAAATAATTTTTCGGCGGCACAACGATACCGGCGTTGCCCTGAATCGGTTCGGCGATAAGCGCGGCGGGTTTGCCGGAAGTCGAAGTCTGAATAACCGTTTCGATTTTGTTGGCGCATTCCAAATCGCATTCTGGGAACTTTCTGCCGAGCGGGCAGCGGTAGCAGTAGGGATTGGGCGCGAAATGAATACCGCCGACGGGATTGGGGTCGGTACGCCACATTCCAATTCCAGTCAGGCTCATGGTAAGTTTCGTGCGCCCGTGCAAGCCGTTCTGCAGCGCGATAAATTCTGAACTGCGCGTGTAAACCGTCGCCAGCAGTAATGCGCCTTCATTTGCCTCAGTGCCGGTCGAGCAGAAGAAACTTTTCTGCAAATCGCCTGGCGTAACGTCAGCGAGTTTTTCCGCAAGGTTGACGAAATTCTCAGTCAGGTAAATGTTGCAGACGTGCTGGAGATTCTGAATCTGCGCGATAATTTTTTCAGTGATAAAGGGGTTGCAGTGCCCGCAGTTTATGACGGAAACTCCGGCGTAGAGGTCGAGATATTTTTTACCGGCGTCGTCGAAAAGGTATTGCATTTGCCCGCGTACAAATTCCGGCGGGTCGGAGTAAAAATGTCCAAGGCACGGCATGATAAATTTTTTCTTTTTGTCAAGAACGCCGCGCGCGCCAATGTATTTTTCCAATTAATTCGCCTCGCTGTCAGGATTGGGAATTACGATTTGCGGAGAGCTGAAATTTTCGTCAAGAGCCAGAATTTTATTCTCGGTGACGCTGTAGCGGACGTGTTCATAAATTTTATTTTCGAGCGTGACGCCGCTTTCAAACTGCAGGTTCTGTTCAGCCTTAACGCTGACGCCGCCATAAAAGTCAACAATTTTCGTACCCCAGTTGAAAATAGCAGTGCGGGAAGTCACGGCGAGATTATTCGGGCTTGAGAATTTGATGGAGCCGACGACTTCGGCGGTCTTGGTTTTCCACTGCAGGAAGGCGTTATCGCAGCTGAAAATGGCGGTATCGTGCGTGAATTTGACCGAGCCTTCCGCCCAGCATTTCTGCGTAATGACGTTGACTTTCGCGCCGTCCGCAGTAATCGTCGCAGTCACGCCGTGGTTGTTCATGACGACGTGAACGTTATCCTTCAGCACGTAGTAGCCCTTGAAAACGTCGAAGTACATTTCGCCGGCGGTAATATCCGGCATGGCGGCGAAACTTCGCGCGGGAGCTATCAGCAGCAGCAAAATCAGCGGCAGAATTTTTATCAGTCTCATGGCGAAAACCTCACTTCCCTGTTGAAATATTTCAGCCTGATGATACACCGCGAAAATTAAAATGACCTTTGAAAATTCTTATGATTCCGTGAAAATTTCCGGCAGGAAGTCCGCTATGTCAATCGTTATCGGCATGAAGTAAAGTCCGCCGCTCGATTTTGAAATGAACTCCATGACTTTATGCGCGAATTTTACGTTCCATTCCATCGTCGGCTGAAAATCCGGCGGGAAAACGGCTTTGTCCTTGCGCTCCCAGTAACCTTTCGAGCGCGCGCTTAAGACCGGCGATACGCCCCAGTAAACGTCGACGCCGCTGAGAAAATCTGCGTACATTTCCAGAAATCTCATGTCGAAAAATGGCTGAGTAAATAATCCTGCCGCACCCGCCTGCAGTTTCCTTTCCACGCGGTAAAGTTCGTCGCGAATACCGCTGCGGTACTGGTCAACTCCGGCGTAAACTTTCACGTCCGGCAGTTCCTCGCGAAACTTTCTGATAACGTCGATTGATTCAGTCGGGTAAACGTTATGCGTCATGCTCTGCGGCGGATCGCCGACTATCACCAGCGCTTCCTTCACGCCGAATTTTATGAACGCCTCGCGCATTGGCAGCGGCTTCGACAAATCTATATCCATCGCCCGCACGTGCGGGATTGTCGGCAGCTGTGGCTGAGTGAGTTCCGCCGCCTGCCACGGGCGTATTTCGTGGCGCAAAATGTCAGGTATGTTCACGCAGTCGACGCGCGGATATTTTTTCAGAACTGCCACGTCGCGCAGGAGCGATTCGCGACTCTGCGGCAGAATTTCTACGGCTATTCTTCCCATCAAAATCCCTCCAGATATTTTCCGCCATTATACCAGATTCACCGATTTTGCGCAAAAAAAAGAAGCGCGCCATGGACGGCGCGCGGGCCGTCACAGGTCGCCGGAAGCGACCTATGCGGCCCAGCTTTCTTTGGTTACTTTCTTTCTCGAAAGAAAGTGACAGAAATAAAGTGACAATAAAAACTAAAACTTACGCGAGGTCTTCGCCGTTGGACGCGATAACCTTCTGGTACCAGTAGAAAGAATTTTTGCGGGAGCGGTTGAGCGTGCCCTCGCCCTTGTTGTTTTTGTCGACGTAGATAAAGCCGTAGCGTTTTTCCATTTCGCCGGTGCCAGCGGAAACGAGGTCAATCGGACCCCACGGGCAGTACGCAAACAGGTCAACGCCGTCAATCTCAATCGCCTTCTTCATTTCCTGAATGTGGGCGCGGAAATAATCCATGCGGGCGGTATCGTTAATCTTGCCTTCGGCGTCGGGTTCTTCGTGCAGGCCAATGCCGTTTTCGGAAATCATCAGCGGAATTTCGTAGCGCTCGTAAAGCAGGTTGAGCATGTAGCGCAAGCCGACGGGGTCAATCGCCCAGCCCCAGTCGGTGGTCTTAATGTACGGATTCTTGACGCCGCTGAAAAATTCGTCCTTGACGGCGTTGGGATTGTCCTTGAGCGAAGACACGGTGTAGCTCATGTAGTAGCTGAAGCTGACGTAATCGACGACGCCTTTCGCCAGAATTTCCTCGTCGCCTGGCTCAAGCTTGATGTCCCAGCCGTTGTTCTCCCAGAGCTTTTTGGCGTAGCTGGGAATGTGCCCGCGAACGTGAACGTCGCCGAAGAAATACGTTCTGTCCATATCCTTGAGCGCCTCAATCTGGTCTTCTGGGCGGCAGGTTTCGGGATAAGTCGGACCGAACGCCAGCATACAGCCGATTTTGAACTCAGGATTAATCTTGTGCCCTTCGATAATCGCCTTCGCGCTGGCAACGAGTTCGTTCATGGCAACCTGGTACATGACGGCGAGGCGGTCTTCGCCCTCCGCGTAGGTCACGCCGGAATTTGTGAACGCGAAAAACGGGTTGCGAACGTCGCGCTGGTTGTTAATCTCGTTGAACGTCATCCAGTACTTGACTTTGTTCTTGTAGCGCTCGAAGCAGGTGACGGCGAATTTGACGAACATGTCAACGACGCGGCGATCGCGGAATCCGCCGTACTTTTTGGCAATGTTCAGCGGCAGCTCGAAGTGGCAGAGCGTGATAACCGGCTCGATACCGTGCGCGCGCATCGCGTCAAACATTTCGTCGTAGAATTTCAAGCCCTCTTCATTCGGTTCAGCGTCGTCGCCATTCGGGAAAATGCGCGTCCAGGCAATCGACGTGCGGAAGCATTTGAAGCCCATTTCGCCGAGGAGCGCAATGTCTTCCTTGAAACGGTGATAAAAATCAATCGCCTCGTGGTTAGGATAATTTTCGCCAGGCAGAACGCCTTCGATAGTAATTCTGCGCGGAACGCCGTAAGCTCCCGCCGTCATGACATCAGCCACGCTGACGCCCTTGCCGCCTTCCTGCCAGCCGCCTTCGAGCTGGTGAGCAGCTACCGCGCCGCCCCATAAAAATCCCTTCGGGAATGCCATTTTTAAAATCCTCCTTCAAAATATTTTACCGCCAGTAATTGTAGCGGAATTTCACAACTTCAGTAACTTCAGCCGACGCGAATCTTTTCTTCATTGCGTCGATAAAGCCAACCTTCTCCAGAATTTCCTTGCCGTGTTCAAAAAGTTTCTTCTGCCTCTTGCTTTCCTGAATCAGATTGTCGATAACGGCGTCTGAGTGAATAAGCGTTTTCGTCACGCCGCCGATAACCTGCGAAACAATTTCCCACGACTTGTCAACGCTTAGACCTTTTTTCGCGCCAAGTTCAATAAAAGTATTCGCCGTCATGAAAGAAAAAATCGTACTGGCAAGCGCCAAATCCCCCACGGTTTCAAGCTCTGCCTCGGAGGAAGTTTTTATCGTCTCGCCAATGCTGTTGAGCAGAAACTGCGCGATATTTTCAGAATCAGTCGAATCGACTGAGCCGACCGCGTAAGCGCAAACGCCGGCGCCGGTAACAATCATCGGGTTCATAATAAGGCGAATGACGGGGTGCGCCGGAAAATATTTCTCAACCGTTTTAATTTTCATTCCGTAAGTGCATGAAATAATCAGCGCGTCGGCTGGAATTTTTTTATTCAGCCCGTCGAGCATTTTATCAGCGTCGTCGTCTACCTGCAGCGCCAGTATCAGAATTTTAACGTCCGGCAAAAATTCCATTGCGTCAACGACCGCGCGGGCATTGTACTGCTCCCGAAGCTGAATGCAGCGCTTTTGACTGCGGCACGCCACGTACATTTCTGACGGGTTTACTCCAACCTGCTTGCCCAGCGCCGTCAAAAGAATTTCCGTACCAAATCCATCGCCAATAATTCCGCGAACAAAATCATCTGCCATTTTTCAAATCCTGTCCAGAATAAATTTGTGCAGAACTTCAGCAATCGCGTCATGGTTGCAGTCGCGCTCGCAAATATAATCGCAGTCGCCGCGCATATCTGCTACAACATTCGCCACGCCGACGCCCAAGCCCGCCGCGCGAATCATCGCCAGATCGTTGAAGTTATCGCCAATCGCAATGGTATCCTTCATGTCGACGCCGAGAATTTCCGCCAGCCTGCGAAGTCCGGCGCCCTTGTTCACGCCGAGCTTGTTGAACTCCAGATAACGATTCGACGAATAGCTAACGTCAACGTCGCCGGTAATATCCTTCAAATCGTCAGCGATTTTCTGCAGGTACGCGCGGTCGGTGTTCGTGTACAGGCACTTAACAATTTCCTGCCCGCGAATGAAGTCCAGCGTTTTGTCGAAAACTTCCTGCACTTCCATTCGACCGGCAACATAATCTTTTTCGTTCTGGAAAAAATTGTACGCGTAAACGTTGTCGAGCGTGTAGACGTGAATGCAAACGTCGTAATTCTGCCCGCGCCGCCAAAATTCTTCCGCCAGCTCAAATGGAATACCCTCGAAGTGCAGCAGCCGATGATTTTTATTTTCAGTAATCGCGCCGCCGTTGAACGAAATGACGTATTCATTTTCCGCGTCGAACGTGCCAAGTTCCTTCAGCTGCGCGTCAATGCTGGTGAAGTTCCTGCCGCTCGCCGGTACGAACTTCACGCCGAGTTTCGCGGCTTCGGCGATAGCTTTCTTGTTCCCTTCCGAAATTGAACGGTCGGTGCTGAGCAAAGTTTCATCAAGGTCGCAAGCCACAATTTTATACACAAGGACGCCTCCTTCCTAAACCAAAAAGCGGGCAGCGATTAAATCAACTGCCCACCCCTTTTGTTAAGTAGTTACTGCCGGATTATTTCTTTTCGATTTTTTCGAGACGCTGGTAGAGATCGATAAATTCCAGAGCGATGGTTTTGAAACCTTCCGCGCTCATAAGCTGATCTTCCGCGTGAAGGATAATCAGAGAAACCGCGCTGCCCTGACCCTGTTCGGCTTCGACCTGAAGAAGACCGGCGTGTGCGTGATGTCCCTGAACGAACATTTCGTCGCCTTCCGCGATCATCTTTTTGGCTTCCTCGAAATCGCCCGCTTTAGCCCGCTGAATGGCTTCGATGTACGAGCTGCGCGCCGTGCCTACTGCCGAGATGATCTCAAATGCAGTGAGTTCAAGACCTTCCATGTCGCTGCCTCCGAATTAAATTCCCATGAGCTTCTTCGCAACGCCGAGAGCGCCTTTGCCGTCCATGCGTCCGTAGATTTTCATGTCGATAGCGTCAATCGGAACGCCCGGGCAAGCCTCGGCGACTTTTGCTTTTGCGAAGCGGATCTGCGGTCCGAGAAGAATGCAGTCGGCGTCAGAAGCTTTGTCTTTCGCGTCAGCCTGCGGGAACGCCGCGATGGAGCATTCAAAGCCTTCGTCAGCAGCGGCTTTCTGCATATTTTTGACGAGCATGCTTGTGGACATACCGCCGGCGCAGAGCAGAATAATTTTCTTCATAAAGAAACATCCCCCTTTAAAAAATTGGTTAATATCTTCATAGCCGTCGCCGGAGCGCCAGCTAATTTTGGCGATTAAGCAGCTTCTTCCTGTTCTTCCTTGAGCGCCGCGTTATCCTGAGCCTTCATGAAAGGCAGATAAATAATCGTCGAGACCGCCGCGATAACTATCTGGACGATAGCGCCAGGCAAGCCCTGCAGCAGCAAGCCGGAAATAATTGTCGGCGTTGTCCAGGGTACCTGTACCGCGCCAAACGGCGTCATGAAGCCTAAGCTGATTGAGAAATACGTGATAAGCATAGCCGCCCACATTGCGAGGCTGAACGGAACGAGCATGTAGGGGTTGAAAACAATCGGCAGACCGAAAATTATCGGTTCGTTGATGTTGAAAATGCCAGGAACGGTGCCGAGTTTGATAATAGCGCGAACCTGTTCAGATTTCGCGAAGAGCCAGCCGGAAATGAGCAAGCCAACTGTTGCGCCGCAGCCTGCGGGTTTCATGAACACGTCGAAAACCTGAATGGTGAGGGTATGAGCGCGCGGGTCGGACGCGAGGTTGACGCCCTGTTCGATAAGAGCCTGATTTTCGAGCGCGTTAGCAAGCATAATCGGGTTCATAACGCCGCCGACGACGTTCGGACCGTGAATACCAGCCCAGAACAGAACCGTCTGCAGCAGCGAGAAAACTGTACCGCCGATAACGGAGTCAGAAACGCCCTGCAGCGGGGACTGAATCATATCGAACAGCAGATTCGGGAAAGTCGTGTCGCCGGCGAATTTGCAGACACCGAAGACAACGGCGGCGGAGGTGAAGAGGATAGCGCCAGGGGTAAGAGCCTCAAATGCGCGGGTAACGCCGGAAGGAACCGACGGCGGCATTTTCAGACCGAGGTGATTTTTTTCGCAGTAGCAGCAGACAATACCGCTGTAAATCGCAATCAACATACCAGAAATGATACCGTTACTGCCAGCCCAGAGTTTCGGGATAACTTCAGTGGCGACGCCTTCGGTGCCGACAGCCTGCGTGGAAGGCATAACCATAACGAACGTACAAAAAGCAAGGCAGGACGCCATGATAGCGTTGCAGCCTTCAGCTTCGGTGTACTTGTAAGCGACGCAAAGACAGCAGATGATACCGAGAACGTTGAATGTGCCGCCGAAAACCGCGTAGAGCGGAGCAGCCCACTCGTAACCGAATTTAGCGACCATCATTTCGTTGTAGCCTGGGAACGGCAGGTTAGCTAAAAGCAAAAATACCGAGCCGACGATTGTGAACGGCGTAGTCATGATGAAGCCGTCGCGCAGAGCCCCGACAACTTTGATTTCGGCGAAACTTGCCATGAACTCAATAAACTTATTAAAAAGTGGCGAGTTTTCCATGTTGACCCTCCTTTAAAAAATACACGAGTGAATTACGGCGCGCGGAATAATCCGCAACAATTTAGACGCACCTCGCATATTATAAAGGACAAAAATAAATTCAATATCTGCTATCGTGCGCCTGCTAAAAACTTTCCGCAACACCTTCCTTGCTGGATAATTCCTAGGAAATTTTAATACAAGCTTTCAAAAATGGCAAGTACTTTTGACGTAAAAATTCGGAAAATTTTTTTGACGCCTAAACTGACTCTTGATAAAAATAAAACCGCCCTCGCTGGAGCGGCTGAAATAAATCTAAACGTTTTCAGTATTCAATTTTTGCATAGCGTCAGCAGTTTCGATTTTATCGGCGAAAATCCATTTGAAGGCTTCCTCGGCGGTCTCGACGGCGTGAATTTTCAAGCCCAGATGTCCGCTTGGAATGTCTTTGGAATTTTCTTTGGGAATGACCAGCGTTTTAATTCCAGCCTGCCTGGCGCCGTAAGCCTTCTCGAATACACCGCCGACAGGTCGAACTTTGCCCTGCAGAGAAATTTCGCCGGTAACCGCAACGTCCTGCCGGATTTTCGCGCCGGTAACCGCACTCACAAGCGCGCTGAGAATCGCCGTGCCAGCGCTGGGACCGTCAATATTTCCGCCACCTATAACATTTATGTGTACGTCGAAATCGTGAATGTCCCTGCCAGTCACCGCGCGCAGGACGCTCGCCGCATTGAAAACCGAATCCTTCGCCATCGAACCGGCAGTTTCGTTGAAACGAATCGTGCCCTTGCCCTTTTCTGCCGTAAAAACCACCGCCTCAATCTCGATAACCGAGCCGAGGAACCCGCTCACGCCCAGACCGAAAATGTGTCCTACCGTGGCTTTGGAGCTGGCTTTTTTCGTGACGAACTGAAACAGGCGGCTGACCTGCGCGACTTCGTAAATCTGTTCCTTAGAAATTTTATCGTCGGAGCCGCTTTCGAGCGCGATGCTGAACGCGTCCGCCAGAATGTTAATCGCCTTGCGCCCTTCAATCGTGTACTCGCTGATAAGTTCGGCGACGCCTTGTTCAAGGTCGACTTCAAGTTTTTCGGCGGCGTTGTTGACAATTTGAACGATATGCGCGGGCGTCAGAGGCTCAAAATAAATTTCGGCGCAGCGCGAACGCAGAGCGGGATTTATCGAACTGGCATCGCGGGTCGTAGCGCCAATCAGCACGAAGTCAGCCGGAGCGCCGTTCTCGAAGAGCATGCGGACATACGGCGGTACGTGTTCATTCGTCGGGTCGTAGTACGCAGATTCGAAGTAAGCGCGCTTGTCTTCCAGCACCTTCAGCAGCTTGTTCTGGAGCATTAAATCCATTTCGCCAATTTCGTCTATGAATAAAATTCCGCCGTGCGCGTCCGTGACAAGTCCAGGTTTCGGCTCTGGTACGCCGCTTTCCGCCAGCGATTTCTGCGCGCCCTGATAAATCGGGTCGTGTACCGAACCCAGCAGCGGGTTTGTCATATCGCGCGGATCCCAGCGCAAAGTTGTGCCGTCAGTTTCTACGAACGGCGCATCTTCCTCGAACGGGCTGTAGTCCAGCGACTTGACGGCTTCCAGCACTAATCGCGCGGCTGTAGTTTTCCCGACGCCTGGCGGACCGTACAGGATTAAATGCTGCGGATACGGCGACGCCAGCTTTGCGCGCAGGGATTTGACGGCGCGTTCCTGCCCGACAATTTCTTCCAGCGATTTCGGGCGCAGCAGTTCCATTACCGACTGCGTGAGCTTAACCGATTCGAGCTTTTCAAGCTGTTCGCGCTTTTTAATTTCGTGCGGCGTTTCCTCTTCCGCCTTTTCGTCGCGCAGAATCTGCATGCGAATATCCCTGACGTATTCCTGATGGTCATGCTCAAGTTTCTCGGAAACTTTGCGGTCGATTCTATCTTCAACCTGCCGCCGCGCGATTATGTCAGCCATGAGTTCGGAAATGCGGGCAAGTTCAGCTGGAATTTCCGCTTTGGACGGCGGCGGACTGGCGTTGGGATTTTCTTCGAGAATGCGGCGCAGTGCCAGAATCCTTTCGCCAGGGTCATTGGAGCGCAGAAGTTTGAGCGCGTCCATTTTGCCAGCCTGAAGGACAAGCCGGTCGGAACCCATGGCGTCGATAACGATATTGTACAGCGAATTGATTTCACGGTCGAGGTCGGTAACTTCGCGCGGCGGAGGCGGCACGGTAAGACGTTTTTTCGGGGAGAAAGTCCGTTTGATTGCGCCGAAAAATTTTTTAAGCACAGTCAATCACGCCTCGACGACGACGATTTTAATTTTCGTGACAGTTTCGGGGTGGAGCTTAATAATGGCGTCATAAGTGCCAATGCCGGTGACTTCGCCCTGAATCGTGATTTTGCGCTTGTCGACGTTGACGCTGCGTTCGTTTTTGAGCGCCTTAGCCACGTCGGAGCCGCTTACCGAGCCGAAAAGTTTGCCGTCCTTGCCAATTTTAATGGGAATTTTGACGCTGACTTTTTCGAGCTGGGCGCCGAGGAGTTTCGCTTCGTCCGCTTCCTGCTGCTCACGGCGAGCTTTATTTTCAGCCTTAGTTTTAGCGACGTGCAAATTTGCTTCGTTAGCGATAACAGCGAGCTTGCGCGGTAAGAGAAAGTTTCGCCCGTAGCCGTCCGCCACGTCAACAATATCGCCCTTCGCGCCAACTTTTTTAACATCTTCCTGCAGAATAACTTTCATGAGAAATCTTCCCCCTTCAAAAATTTTAAAGCAATTAATTATATTACTTTAAAAAATTTTTCGCAACAAAAAAAGAAGCCGCCCAAGGACGAGCGGCTGCCCGCGCCATTCGCCGGATGCGAATGCAGCGGGCAATTTTCTTTGCCAGCGTTTCTTTTTTTAAAAGAAATGCTGATAATAAAATTAAATCATTTAGTAAGCGCGTCCCACGCCTCGTTAGCGTGATTGACGAACATCTGGCGGATTTTTTTATTTTCGCCGAGCGGTTTCATGCGGACGGAAACGTTAAAGCCTTCGTTCTGGAGAATGACTTTGTGCGAATCTTCCTCGTCGCCCGCCATATCGTTATTGGCGTGGTCGCCGGCAACCAGCATAAGCGGCATGAGAATAATATTTTCGACCTTGTGCATTTTGAGCTTGCCAATCCAGTCATTGAGGCTGGGGTATCCTTCGACGGTGTAAATGTGAACGTCGTTGCGCTTGAGCGCCTTAAGTTTCGCCTGCATGACGGAATAATACGCGTTGGACGGGTCGGGCGTGCCGTGCGCCATGAGCATAATCGCGGTGCCTTTTTTGTACTTCGGCAGGTCGAGCGCGGACATTGCCTCCAGTACGTCGTCCGGCTGTTCCTCCTGCCCCATCCAGTACATGAGCGGCGTTGCCAGCGTCATTTTCTTGAACTCAGATTTGTACTGGTGGAAGAGCGCCACGTCGTATTTGTATTCCATTCCAGGAATGACTGCCAGCGGCACGAGTGCGATGCGCGTGTAGCCTTCGCGGCGGAGCTGTTCAAGCGTTTCTTCGGGCGTCATGTAATCGCTGGCGCCTTCGTTCTCGATAATGTGCTTAATGACGATATGGCTGGTAAACGCGGTGACGACCCTGGCATTTTTGTGCGCATTCTGAATCGCCTTAACCGTAGCGTCGATAGTTTTGGCGCGGGTGTCTTTGTAGGTCGTGCCGAAGCTGAGAACGACGATAGCGTCCTTGTTGGCGGCGTAGCGCATGGCGGGATTTTCGTACTCAAGCAGACCGATTTGCGTTGCCATTTGCAGAGCGGCGGGCGGATTTGCAACTTCCTCGTTGAGCTGGTACGCGCCGTGCGTAGTTGACGCCGTACCGAGCAAAGCCGCGCTCGTCAGCGACATTACCAGAAACTTTTTCCAATTCTTCACGTGAAATTCCCCCTTGAACCTGTCTAAAATTTTTGCTCATACATATCAAGTTAAGGGCGAGAGAATATTACCACGCCAGCGAAATTTTATCAAGAAAAAAATGCGAATTTAAAGCGCCCATAAACGAGAATCTTGAGGCGCGCCATAAATGCGAATTTAAAGCGCACCCTAAACGCGAATTTGAAGCGCGCCATGGACGGCGCGCCCCGCCCGCCAGCTCGCATGGATGCGAGCGAAGCGGGCATGTTTTCTTTGCTACTTTCTTTTGCGCCAAAAGAAAGTA